>UQTE01000016.1 GCA_900543805.1 uncultured Sutterella sp. | reverse complement strand
TTTGTTCAAAACATATACTCTCAAGTTAGTTTCCTCGCGGTCTATTGACCGGTAATGATCCTTCGCCAATGTTGGAAGGGGTTTTCACCGACGGCACCGCTCCTACCTCTCAGAGCTTTTAACCGCCGGCCGCAGGGCGCGGGACTAGGATCTACATTCCGCGGTGCCTATACATTCCCAACCAACGTAGTCCGCCTTTCGGCGGCCTGAGGCTAGTCAATCAAGGCTCGAAAGCCACAAGGGCTATCAAGCCTCTGTCTTTAGACAGGGGTTATTGACGTTGGCAGTGTGAAAAATCAATCGTCTTCTTCGGGCTCGTCGGGCAGTTTCGCCGCGGCCCGTTCGAGTTCGTCGTAGTCTTCTTCGGGTTCCTCTTCGTCGGGACCTTCGATGCGGAACATCAGTTCGTCGTCGATGAAGTCCTCCATCCAGGCAAAGCGGCTGTCTTCCGACAGATCTTCGCCCGTCATGTCGGCAAAGAGAATTTCCGTTTCGAGCGTGCGCAGCACGTCCCCGAGGGGACCGTCGGCTTCGGCGAAGAAGGCCTCTTCGTCCCCGATCTTCTGATCGGCGAGGAAATACTGCAGCTTCGGTTCGTTGCCGTAGTCGATGATGTCGATGCGGCGCAGCTCCGGCGTTTCGCCGTCCGAAACGGTGCGGACGTCCCCCGCAACGGTGAATTCCTTGCATTCGCCGTGGATCTTCCCGATGTAGAAGGACGCGCGCTTGGCCTTGGTTACGACGTTCAGGAAAGCGTATACGAGCGATTGATCGACGGGGAGCGTGCGCAAACGGGGGTTTACCCAAACATGCTGAATGAAGGGCGTGAAGTCGTCGCCGTTCACCTTGCGGGCTCTACGGTCCTTTGCGTTGGCAGCTTCGGCGCGCGCCTGCAGGCGTTCGTCCTCGGCGGAGAGGCGTTCGACTTCCGCGAGGGCGCGTCGGCCTTCCTCCGTTTCCCAGAGGCGCTTTCGCACCGCGAGCGTGAGGGCCTCCCAGTTCGGAACCCGGCTCGAAATCACCGGAATGAAGGTCGGGTACCACGCGACGATCGAACCCAACACGGCGCCCGTGACGCCCGAAACGGCGAGAAGGGCGTAGTTGACTCTGGGGAGTCGCCAGAGGGCGCGCAGGAACCTTGCGTCGCGGGCGACTTCGGGCGACCAGTCTTCGTCGGGAAATTCGTCCTTGGCGGCTTCGCGCAACACCCGCACGAGAAGCGCCGGGCGCGGCATCGTGAAGTAGCCGGAAGTATTCCCCGCCAGAAAGCAGCTTCGGCGGATGTCGTCCATGTTGAGCGAGAACCAGTCGAAGAACTCCTTGTCGCAGGCCTTCTCGATCACCTCGAGCTGGCGGCGGTATTCGGGCTGCGCTTCGGTCGTCTCCCAGTATTCGCGAAAAGCCTTTGCGACGGGATCGTCGGGACCGACGGGGGCGAGGAAAAAGAGCGTCTCCCCGTCGTCGGACTCGTCGTCAAAGACGTCGTCATCCTCGGGTTCGGGCGCCTCGGGGAGGAGTTCCTCGTCTTCTGAAGTTTCGTCGAAGAAGTCGTCAGATTCGTATTCCTCTTCGCCGGTCTCGCCGAGATCGGGGTCGAAGCTGAAGTATTCGGGAACGGCGTCGGGGTTCGTAGCCGTGCGGCCCGCGCCGCGGCGCAGGTCCGTGAGAAGGAAGCCGCTTGCCTGCTCGACGTAGCCCGGATCCGAAAGTGCGGTGTTTTCCGCCGCGAAGGCGTGCTCGAGCGCATGCCCGAGACGCATGCGCCAATAGGGATGGCGAAAGATCTTGGGGATCGCGTCGAGATGCTCGGGGGCCGCTCTGAATGCCTCTTCCTCGCGCTTCAGGAAGCGTTCTCGTCCGAGATGCCAGTCGTAGAGGGGCCTTCTCACGCGCGAAGTGCTCGGCACCGAGACCGCCTCGCGGCGGGCGCGCGGGCCCATAGCGATCGAGATCGATCGGGGCTTTTTCTCGGTCGGGCGTCCGACGGGATCGAAGGGGATCGAGAACGATCGTTTCGAGTCCGGTTTCAACGGGATTCCTCCTTGGCGTTTTGTCGCTTTACGAGATTGCGGTGGCGCCGCGAGAGCTTCGTGACGGAAAGGGTCTGCAGCATGACCGACAGAATGATGAGGCCGACCCCGGCATAGAAGGAAAGCCCCAGGTCGCGCGCCTCATGAAAGATCACCATCGCCAACAGAATCGAGTATACGGGTTCGAGGTTGTAGGAGAGGTTCACCGTGAAGGCCGAAATGCGCTCGAGCGACTGAATCTGCAGGATGTACATGCCGAGCGTGCAGAAGGTCGCGAAGATGAGAAGGTAGAGAATGTCGAGTCCTTCGGGGAAGAAGGGTTCGGGCGGCATGAAGTGGCGGTAGACGGGCATCAGCAGAACGATCGCGACGAAGCCGCCCGCGAGCTGCCAGGCCATGCAGGTGTTGGTCGAATACTTCGCGCGGTAGTGCTTGAAGAAGATCGCGAGAAGTGCCGCGCCGAAGGCGGACAACAGCCCGAAGACGATCCCGAGGCGGTACTGCGTGTCGAAGTGAAAGATCAGGTAGATCCCGAGGATCGTGAGAAGCGAAATGCCGAGCTCTTTGAGGCTCGGACGGCGCCGGTGAAAGAGCGGTTCGAGGATCGCCGTGAAAAAGCCGATCGACGAGAAGGCCACGACGCCGATCGAGACGTTGCTCGCCTTGATAGAGGCGTAAAAGAGCGTCCACTGCAGCATGAGGAGCGCGCCCACGCCCATGATGCCGATGCGGTCGAGCTTTTTGACGGCGTCGAGCTTCTTCGTCGCAGCGGCCCAGAGCCAGATGAGTCCGCCCGCGATGACGATGCGCCAGAAGACGATGAGGCCGGGCGACAAGGAGATGAGCTTGCCGAAGACGCCCGTCCACCCCGCAAGAAGGATCGAGAGGTGGAGTTGGATGAAGGCTTTGGTTACGGGATTCACGGTCGGATCCGTTCGGATTTTTTATGAGGATGCGCCCCGAAGGCCTGCGCACGAGGGCGCGGCGCCGAACGAGGGGTCTGAATCGCAGGAATCTTAACAAAAGTCGCGCGGGTGCGGGTTCTCTCTTCGCGAACCTTTCTCCGACAGCGGACGACAGGATTTGTCAAGACGCCGAACTTTGAGTGAAAGTGCAGCGGCAAAGCATCGCGGTTTGGAACGGCAAAAGATTGAAAAGGCCCAAAAGTCTTGAACAAAGACGAGGGAGGGAATGACGGGTGAAGATGTCTCAAATGTCCTGGAAGTCATGTGAACATGCGTTCAGTCTAGAGAAGGGAAACATCCAGGTTAAGGCGGTGAAAAAGAAGGTGACAAGCCGTAACAGGCGTGAGAAAATATGGGTGAAGCGAGAATATTCGTTCTGGCTCCTTTTGAAAAGGGAGGTTTTCATGACGACGCGCAAAGAAGGAAAGGGCTCTCAGGTTCTGTCGGTTGTGCTCTTCATACTCTTTTTGATCGCCCTCGTCGTGTTCCTCAAGGGCTTCGGTTGGTGCGTGGGAGCGGTCTGCGACGTCGGCGTCGAAACGGTTCTTCCGGGCGGCGGCTGACGAAGTCTTCCCTTTTCCGGACGGTTGCGCTAGGATGAACGCAAGAACAGCAGGTAGGTGAGGTTCCGCTCCGCTTGCGGGCGGTGCGCCCTCAGAGCCGGATGTCCCCGTAAGGCGTCCGGCTTTTTCATGTCCGCCGTAAAAGGCGGCGTGCTTTTTTTTAGGTCCGTCGAACGCCTTTTTCCTTCGGACCGTGAAAATCCCGTTTCGGAACGGAAGGAAAAATTGTTAGGATTTCGGACGACGATTCCAAGAACCGAACAAGGCGCGCCGCCCGACCATGCATTTTGACTTTACCGATCTGGAAGCCTTTTTGACGCTCTCGCGTACGCTCAACGTCACGCACGCCGCGGAGGAACTCCGCGTGACGCCCTCGGCCGTGAGCCTGCGTCTGAAGCGCCTCGAGCGGGAGCTCGACACGACGCTTTTTTACCGCGAATCCCGCGGTCTCTCCCTGTCGCCAGCCGGGCACGCCTTTGAGCGCCATGCGAGGGAACTCCTCGCGCTTGCAACCGCAACCGAGGCGGACATGGAAAACTACCGGCCGCATCACGTCCCGATGCTACGCATCGCCTCGAACAACGCCGGCATTCAAAGCTTCATCGTTCCGATCCTCGGACCCTTTCTCGCCGAGTCGGGGGTTCGGTGTTCGCTTCTCGACCGGCGAAGCGACGAAAGCTGCCGGCTCGTCGCCTTCGGGGAGGCGGACCTCGGCTTCGGCCTGGAGACGACGGCGAAAAACAGCGGGCTTCCCGTCAAGATCCTTCCCTTTTTGCGCGACCGTCACGTGCTCATTACGCCGCCTGGACACGAACTCGCCCGGAACGAGTCGATCCGATTCATCGACACGCTCGGACATCCCTACGTTTGTCTTCAGAAGGGGGCGCCCATGATGCGGGCGCTCCATGAGCGGGCGCGCGCCGTCGGAGTGCGGCTTCGTCCCGCGGTGGAGGTGAAGTCTTTCGATCTCGTCATCCGACTCGTCGCGGGCGGGGCCGGGGTCGCCGTTGTTCCGAAGTCGGCCGTGCGTCCCGACGCCGGGGTCGAGACCGTAAATCTTTTGGACGGCTGGGCCGTACGGCCCCTGGCCTTCGTGCTTCCCGCCGAGCGGCCGCCCCTCAAAATCGCGGAGCGCTTTGTCGAGCGGTGCTTCGCGGCCTTCGCGTCGAAGAGCGAAGGATGAACTTTTGCTTGACGTTGCGTTGACTTTCGCTTAACGGTCCACTCCTTCATGTCGAATAGAATTCTCCGCGGTCTTGAAGGAAGACCTCAGTTATAAGGAGAGTGAAATGAAGAAGCTTTTGATTGTTTCCGCGCTTGCGACCGCCATGGGCGGCGTTTGGGCTGCCGACTACACGACCGACGTCGTCGTGATCGGTTCGGGCGGTGCCGGCCTTTCCGCGGCCGTGACGCTCCATGACGCGGGCAAGAAGGTGATCGTCCTCGAAAAGATGGCGATGGTGGGCGGCAACACGCTTCGCGCCGAAGGCGGCTTCAACGCCGCTGAAACGGCCCAGCAGAAGCGCGACGGCATTCCCGACACGATCGATCAGTTCATCGCCGACACGATGAAGGGCGGCCACAACATCAACGATCCCGAACTCGTCCGCACGCTCTGCACGAACGCCAAGGACGCGCTCGCCTGGCTCGTGTCCCTCGGCGGCGACTTCGACATGGTGGGCCGCGCCGGCGGCGCCAAGTACAACCGCGCCCACCGTCCGCACGACGGCTCGGCCGTCGGTCCCGAAGTGATCCGTACCCTCTGGACCGCCACGAAGGACCGCAAGATCGACGTCCGCACGAACGCCCGCGTCACCGACATCGTGACGGGCAAGGACGGCGCCGTTTCGGGCGTCAAGTTCACCTCCAAGGACGGCAAGACCTACACGATCGACTCCAAGGCCGTCGTGGTCGCCGCCGGCGGCTTCGGCGCCAACCAGGAAATGCTCGTCAAGTACAAGCCCATGCTCAAGGGCTATGCCACGACGAACCATCCGGGCGCCACGGGCGACGGCATCGTCATGGCCGAGAAGATCGGTGCGGCCACGGTCGACATGGACCAGATCCAGGCTCACCCGACGGCCACGCCTGAAGGCGTTCTGATTTCCGAAAGCGTCCGCGGCGACGGCGCCATTCTCGTCAACGCCGAAGGCAAGCGCTTCACGAACGAACTCCTGACGCGCGACGTCGTTTCGGCCAACGAATTGAAGCAGCCCGGCAAGTTCGCCTGGATCATCTGGGACGACGGCATCCGCGCCAAGGCCAAGCTCATCCAGGGCTACATCAAGATGGGCCTCGCCGTCACGGGCAAGGACGTCAAGGAACTCGCCGCCGCCACGAATCTTCCGGCCGACGCGCTTGAAGCTACGCTCAAGCAGTACGCCGCCGACCAGAAGGCCGGCAAGGATTCGCAGTTCGGCCGTCCCGACATGCCGTCGGCTCTCGACAAGGCTCCTTACTGGGCCGTCAAGGTTCAGCCCGCCGTTCACCACACCATGGGCGGTCTGAAGATCAACACCAAGGCGCAGGTCCTCAACAAGGAAGGCAAGGCCATTCCGGGTCTCTTCGCCGCGGGTGAAGTCACGGGCGGCGTGCACGGTGGCAACCGCTTGGGCGGCAACGCTCAGGCCGACATCGTCACGTTCGGCCGCATCGCCGGCCAGTCGGCTGCCGCTTACGTCAAGTAATCGGTCCGACAACCAACCGTGCCGGTGCGGTTCTCCCAACGCACCGGCACATACCAAAAAGCAAAGACTTTGGGTCGTTTTCCGCAAGGAGGACGACCCTCTTTTTCTTTTGCGGCGCCCGTTCGGTTTAAGGACGCATTCAGCTTCGGGGCGAAGAATATCGCTGTTCCATTCGACCCCTGTAAGGAGATTCATCGTGAAGAAGACGCTTGCGGCCACCGTCGCCGCCGCGCTCGGCGCACTCATGCTTTCCGGCTGCTCGACCGTTGCCGACAAGGAAACGACCCTCAAGTGGGCGGGCCATTACAACGGAACGGGCCTCACGATGAGCGGGGAAGGTCAGCCCGTGGAAATCACGCTCGATCAGTATCAGTGCTTCGTCTATTTTCCCAAGAAGCAGGGTGAACTCCTCACGGGCTTTTATTCCCTGAAGGGCGACGTCATGGAACTCAAAACCTCGGGCGAAGGCCGCACCTTCTACTTCCGAACGACGGAACCCGGCAGGATGGAGCTTCTCGACGACTCGGGCAATCCCGTCGAGAACCCGCCCGAAGGCTGTTGCGTCTTCGAGCGAAACTGATCGATCTGAGCTTTTCCAATACGAACCCCGGCACGCATTGCGGCTGGAGTTTTTACGTTTGGTAGTGGTTAATCCTTAGGCAAAAGGCGGAGAAAAGGGTGAAAAAGAGGGAGGGTGGAAAGCGTGTTTTCAGCTACACTTGAGCTCATTTGAAATCATTCACGGCTGGATCCCGCATTGGGGAACGCAAGCGGGTCGAGCCCAACATTTTTTCTCAAAACAAGAGTAACTTCCCATGGAACAGACAACTTTTGCCAAGAAGACCGTGGTGCTCGCCGCCCTTGGCGCGCTTTCGCTGATGGCCGCGACGGCCCGTGCCGACGGGACCGAAACTCCGTCAGACCCCCAGCCTAATAATATCGAAGTAACGGTCGGTTCTGGTGGTGTCTTGGGTATTGCATCGGAGATCAAAAACGACGAAACGAGCGTCACCTGGGACAATGAGTGGTTGGAACAGAAAGGCGTTCTCGGTGCAAACGAGAGCTTCGGCGGCCTCACGGTCAAGGGCGAGGAAGGCTCCAAGATCATTACGGTGACGGATAAAGGTTCGCTAACGATTGATCTTCCGACGCAGGAAGCGCCCGACGAAGAGGCCGCTAAGGTTGTGACGTTCGATAGCGTGAATCTCTCCGTCAAAGATGGTGGTACCTTCAAGAACTCGTCTCATCTGAAGTTCACTGGCGGTTCTTTTAAGGTTTCGGTGGAAAGTGCCGATTCAGTTGCGAATTTCGAGAATACGGGCGAGATCTACCTCCAGAGCTCGTCCATGGAAGTCGGCTCGGGGAGTACTCCCTTCACTTCCTCCGATGAAAAGCTTGCGCTCAATGTGGGTGATGTTACGATCGGCTCGGGTGCTATGCTTACCAACAAGGACAAGGGCTATCAGGTCACGAAGGAAGCCGATGGCGAGAGCAGGGGCGAAGGCGCCGAACCGGGTGAAGATCAGACGCTCGTTCACTTCGGGACGGTTACGGTAGCTGAAGACGGCAAGTTCGTGAACGCTTCTGGTGCTCTCTCTGAAGGGGAGACGCTTGTTCTTCAAGCAGAAAACACGGCTCAAATCGACGGAGAATCGGTTTGGGAAACGTTGCGTATCTCGGCCGTGAATGAAGAAAAGTCCGTCTCGAACTACGTCACTGTCAAGGATGGCGCCGACTTCCGCGTGACCGAGGCGCTGGTCATTGATTCGTTTGACGAGCAGGGCTCGTTTAAGCTTGACGGTGAGACCGACGCTCAGTTTTTTGCCGACGGCATCGACATTTCCGCGGGCTCGCACGTCGCCACGGATTCCCTTACACAGGATTCGGACGGCGCCGGGTTGGACTGGAAAAATTCAACAGGGCCTGCCGTCGGGCCCCTGAAGATCACGGGCTATGCCGCGACATTTACTCCGGCGGATACGACCGAGGGTGAAGACCAGGAGAAAACGGCAGACGAAGATACGAACGGTTCTTGGACGTACAAGAAGTTCGGCGACGTCACCGTCGTCAACACGAAGCTCGAAATCACCAGGGCTCGTCCGAAAGAAAAGGATGGTACCGATCCTTACGACGGCCACGGCTACACTCCCTCTCTCCATATGGAATCCCTCACGTTGGGCGGCACTTCGATGAAGATCGCCTACGACGTGGACGTCGAGGAACAAGCCGAAGCGATCAAAAAGGCGGTTCAAGCCGCTTGGGACGAGGTCAAGGGCGAGAGCACCGAAACGATCGAATGGACCGAAGACAATCTTCTCGAGCAGATTGAATCGATGCTCGAAGGCGGGAAGTACTCCGGACTCCAAGAGGCTCTGGAAGGGAAACGCAGCGAATTTGAAAACAAGTTGGCGGGTGTCCTCAACACGCCTTTGGACATTGAATCGACGGTTTCCGGGAGCGACCTCTCCATCGGCACGCTCACGATCGCGCGCAACGAGATCGATGACGACGCCACCGTGAAAATTGAGAATCCCTTCGCTTCCGGAGATGGTTCGGCCTCAGGTGCCGGAACCGAAGGTACGGAAGGTCAGGCCGAGGGTGACGAGAGCGGCGATGAAGGGGACGAGGGCGAGGCCGAGTCGAAACCCGTAACGATCACCGGTTCGGAAACCTACGACGTCGTCAACCTGAAGCTCGCGGTGAGCGACAGCAATCTGGACGTCGGTACGCTCGATCTGCAGACGGGCGAGATTACGCTCGACAACTCGAAGATGATGGTGAGCAATGTCAAGACGCTCAACGGCAGCCTGACGTTGAAGAGCGGTTATCTCGGGCTCAACGTAACGAAGAACATTGCGGACCTTGAGGACAAGAAGGACGAGGCTGAAACGAAGGCGGATCCCGATACCGCCCCCGCCGGCGCTACGCTGGAGCTGGGTTCTCCCGTCGCGATCGGGGAGAACGGCAAGCTTACCGTCGGCGGAGCTACCTTAACGAATACGACGGATGGGACGGAAGTCGACTATGCGATCGGCATCGCAGGGACCACCGACGTCGTGTTTGACGGCCGAAATTTCGGCTCCGAAGCGCTTTTCAGTCAGACGAGGAGCGACGGCGGGAAGGGTTTGGTCGTCGCTAACGGTACCGATACAACGCTCAACGTTAAGGCCATCAACCTCTCGTGGGGCGTCTACAAGCTCTTTGACGAAGACACGCTCGACACTTCTGCTCTCAAGGACATCACCATTTGTACTAAGGGCTCTTCTGCGAGCGATCTTTGGGAGGGAGCTACGGTCAAGCCTGATGAGGAAAACCGGAATCAGATCGTCGTGGGCAACAAGACCATCGAAGGATCGGGTCTCGAAGACATCGGCGCCGTGAACCTCATGAACAGCGTCTTCGGAGGCGACCGAGGCAGCGCACTCGACAAACGGTTCGTCGACGCCGTTTTGTCGAACGCCTCGAGTCTCGAAGAGATCTCCAATACGATCAACTCCGTCACCGGACTCGGTGCCGTAGCGGGTCTTACGGCCATGGCGGTCGATTTCGGCAATTACGTGGCTGATCAGGTCGAACACCACGCCGTGACGATGCCGCGTCAGGCCGAAGGCTGGTGGGTGCAGCCGATCGCGGGCAAGCTCAAGTCCGACGACCTTGCGGTCGGCGGCATGAAGAGCGGCTACTCGATCGACACCTTCGGGATCATGGGGGGCTTCGACAGGAAGCTTCGCAACGGCGACACGATCGGCGTGGCGGCTTCCTACCAGTCGGGCGACGCCGATTCCGAAGGCAGTGCGCTCCCCGTTTCGACCGACGTCACGAACTACGGGTTCCATCTCTGGCACGCCCGCGAGCTCGACGCCTTCCGCCTGATGGGTATGTTCTCGTATTCGAAGACGAGCGGCGACGCCAAGATGAACGTTCTCGGACAGGAAGTGACGAGCGACCTCGGCGCCACCGAAATCGCGATCGGCGCCCGCGCCGACAAGGAGTTCAAGTGGGGTACGGTGCGCATGATTCCGCATGCCGGCGTGCGCGCCTCGATGATCGACGTCGACGACTACACGGTCGAAATGGGTTCGGACGAACTCTTCAAGGTGAGCGAAGAAAAGCTTTGGATCTTCGAAGTGCCCGTGGGCGTGACGTTCGCCTCGTCCTTCGAATACGCCCGTTGGAACGTGCAGCCCTACGTCGACCTCACGGTGCGCGGACGTTTCGGCGACACGGATTCGACCTTTACGGTCGAGGGTTCGTCGACCTCCGACAGCGTGAAGTACGACGTGACGGGCGACGTGATCGGAGACCTTCGCATCGGCTACATGTCGACCTTCAAGGACCTCAATCTCGGCATGAGCTACGGTCTTTCTGCGGGCGACGGCGGTCGTCAGAACCATCAGATCGAAGCGACGCTCCGCATCGACTTCGACTGATCGTAATTGCTCCGACGTCCTCCCGGGACGTCGGACAAACGACGACGAAACGGGGATCGGTTTGGGCCGGTCCCCGTTTTTAGTTTTCGGCGGTGCGGTTACAGTTTCCGTCCGGAATTTCAGGCTTTCTTCTGTCCGCCGGAAGAATGCTCTACGGCCGCGCTCTCGATGGCGGCGCCTTCGGACGCGCACTTGAGGCATGCGGTCTCGCCCGCGGCCATTCGGTTTCGCACGCCCCGCAGGTAGGCTTCCGTTCGATCGAGGTCGGTCCGAAGCTTTTGGATGCCGTCGATGTATTCGTCGATTCGCTCGAGGAGCCACGGAGTTCCAAGCGAAGGATCGTCTTCGTAGGCGAGAAACCGCTCCACGCACTCGAGCTTCATGCCCGCGTTGCGGCAACGCATGATGAAGCTAAGCCGCTCGAGGTCGGACGCACCGTATTCCCGCTGTCCGCCGGGACCGCGCCGGGGCTTGTTGAGAATCCCGCGCGCTTCGTAAAAGCGGATCGTTCCCACCGCCGCTCCGGATCGGGCGGCCAATTCACCTATTTTCATCGTCACCCCAAAAAGTTTGAATTCATACTTGAAGCTACAGTAACTATAGGTATTATCTTGCTCCGCAAGCCAAGTCCGCAAGCCCGCTTGTCGGCGCCTTCGGACCCGTGTTTCAACCTTATTTTGCGGACCAGAAAGGGTTCGCACACAAGGAGCAGCCATGAAATTCCAACAGATCCGCAGCGCCCTTTCCATCGTCGAATTCGCGGGCGTGCGCTTCATGATCGACCCGATGCTTGCGCCGAAGAACACCTATCCGGTCTTCCCGTACACCTGTGTGACGGGCGAGGGGAATCCTACGACGGACCTCCCCGTTTCGCTTGAGAGTCTCTTTGACGTCGACGCCGTGATCGTGACGCATCTTCACCTCGATCACTTCGACGACACGGCGCGTGAAGTTCTCCCCAAGAGCCTCGTTCTCTTCGCGCAGTCGGAAGAAGAGGCCACGCAGCTTCGCGGCTGGGGTTTTGCGGACGTGCGCGTGCTTCTCGAAGAAGGCGTCGAATTCGAGGGTGTTCGTCTCTATAAGACCCGATGCGAACACGGCGAGGGCGATCCGGTGACGAGCGACGCCTATGACTTCATGGGATTTTCGGGGAAGGCCTGCGGCGTGGTGTTCGAGGCAACCGAATCGGCGCGCAAGCCCGAAAACTTCCGCTTCTACCTCGCGGGCGACACGGTCTTCTGCGAATACGTGGAGGAGGCGATCGCGAAGTTTGCGCCGGCCGTGGTTGCGGTGAACGCCGCGGGCGCGCAGTTCCCGAAGGGCCATCCCCTCATCATGAACGAGTACGACGTACTCACGCTCATGCGCCGTCACCCGGAATTGAAGGTGATCGCGACGCACCTCGACGGCGTTTCGCACGCCACGGTCACGAGCGAATCGCTCCGTGCGTTCGCAAAAGAAAAGGGACTCGAGAAGCTCGCCGTTCCCGCGCAGGGCGAAACGATCGAACTCGCGGCCTGAGACCGCTGAGGAAAGCATGTCGGAGCGACCTCGGGACCGACGAACAATCGTGAGATTTTGTCAGTCTCGGGATTCCGTCGACGGGAATTTCCGTAGAATGGACGCTTTCCCACACACAACGCGCCTGCGGGGGGCACTGGGCTCAGCCCGGTTGAGAAGCACCCTTGGCACCGGATCCGGTTAATACCGGCGGCGGGACTGCAGGACGTTCGCGTCGGGTCTTTCTCGAGAAAACGGGAGAGGTCCGGCCGTTCGTCACCGTCCGTCGTCCGACTCGGCGCACGGAGACGACACACGATGAAACCCATTTCTTGGATTCACGACGATACGCCCGGCAAGGTGAAGCGCCTTGCGGGCGAGCGCGACTATCTCATCAGCGAAGCGGGGGAAGAGATTCCTTTTCGCCGCATCGACTTTTCCTGCGCTCCCCCGAACTTCGGGGGACGCGACTATCCTTCGATTTATCTTCCCGACGTGACGGGACCTTTCGGCGAGAACTGGATCGATGAAAATGCACCCGTCACCGATTTTCATCCGAAACTTCGGCGCGAGCGCGCGGTAGGGAGCGACACGCAGCTAACGGCCGCGAAGAAGGGCGTCGTCACGCCCGAGATGAGCTTTGTAGCGGGCCGTGAAAACTCGGGACTCCGGGCCACGAAGGCCATGCTCGACAAACTCGAAGACGAGGCGCTCTCCGAAAAACTGGCTCCCTTCTTCGACGTCAAACCCTGGACGGGCGAGGACGTGCGGGCACTCGTCGCCTCGGGCCAAGCCGTGATTCCCGCGAACGTCCGTCATCGCGAGGCCGAGCCCACGGTGATCGGAGAGAAATTCCGCACCAAGGTGAACGCGAATCTCGGGACGACCGGGAAGATTTCCAATCTGGATGCGGAACTCGAAAAGCTTCGCGAAGCTTTGCTGTGCGGCGCTGACACGGTGATGGACTTGTCGGTCGGAGAGGATTCGGGGCGCATCCGCCGCGCGATGCTGCGCCACAGTCCCGTGCCGCTCGGAACCGTGCCGATCTACGAGGCGCTCGAGAAGGTGAAAAAGCCCGAGGCCCTCACGTGGGACGCCTTCTACGAAACGCTCTGCCAACAGGCGGAAGAGGGTGTCGACTACATGACGATTCACGCGGGCGTTCTGCACAGTCACGTGGAACTCACCCGTAAGCGCCTCACGGGGATCGTCTCGCGGGGAGGCGGCATTCTCGCCGCCTGGATGCATGCGACAGGGAAGGAAAACTTCCTCTACGAAAGATTCGACGAGATCCTCGACGTGGCGCGCAGGTACGACGTGACGCTTTCGCTCGGAGACGGCCTTCGTCCGGGATCGATTTATGACGGCAACGACGAAGCGCAGTTCGCGGAGATGAGGACGCTCGGAGAACTCGGCTGCCGTGCGAGGGAAAAGGGCGTGCAGGTGATGATCGAGGGTCCCGGACACGTGCCCTACGGCGGAATCGCCCGCAATCAGAAGGGCGTGCGGGAGTGGTGCGACAATGCGCCTCTCTATACGCTCGGGCCCCTGCCCACGGACGTGGGCGCGGGCTACGACCACATCACGGCCGCGATCGGCGGGACGGCCTTGGCGTCGCTCGGCACGGCGATGCTCTGCTACGTGACGCCGAAGGAGCACCTGGGACTTCCCGAGGCTCAAGACGTACGCGAAGGGATGGCGGCCTTCCGGATCGCCGCCCATGCGGCGGACATCGCCAAGGGAATCCGCGGGGCCGCGCTTCGGGACTTCATGATGAGTGCGGCCCGCTTTGATTTTCGTTGGGACGATCAGTTCGCGCTCACCTTTGATCCGGAGCGCGCGGCAGCTTTTCACGACAAGACGATCGGCGGCAACGGCGGACGACAGGCGCACTTTTGCAGCATGTGCGGACCGGGCTTCTGTCCGATGAAGCTCGCCCGCGACTGGTTCCAATAAGATTCCCGAAGAGGAATGAAAGAAAACCCCGTTCGGTTCTGCCGCAACGGGGTTTCATGTAAAGGCGGGACTTATTCGTCCTTGGCTTCGGCCTCTTTTTCGTCGAGGTTGAGGTACTTGCCGAGTTCGTCGAGAACCGAATCGTCGCCCTTCTTGAAGCGGCGGAAGAGTTCACGGAAATGGCAGTACCAGCCCCAGGTCATGCCGTATTCGACCTTGAACGTGACGCGGCGCATGTGCTTACGCATGGTGTTTCCTTTCAAAAAGCTTGGCGGAGAAGTTCCGCGGCCCCCGAAGTATAGCCTGCGGCGGCTTCGGGGACGGCAAATCAGCGCATCTTGCGCAGAAGTTTCGCGGCGATTTGCCGTACAAGGGTGCGCGGTGCGATCTGCGCGACGACCGCGACCAAGCGGTTGAGCCAGCCTTCGATTTCCACGGGAGCGCCGCGGAAGGCGGCGTCCAACGCCGCCCGGGCGACGGGCCGCACGTCCTGGGCGTATTCGTCAAAGGGAGAGTCCTCTTCGAGCCCCGCCGCGGTGCCGAAGTTCGTGCGCGTGGGACCCGGGCAGAAGGCAGTTACGGTGACGCCCGTCCCCTTCAGTTCCTCGGAAAGGGCTTCGCTGAAGGAGAGCACGTAGGCCTTCGTGGCGCCGTAGACCGCAAGCCAGGGGCAGGGTTGGAAGGCGCCCGTGGAGGCGATGTTGAGGATGCGGCCGTGTCCGCGCTCCCGGAAGCGCTTCGCACAAAAGAGCGTGAGGCGCGTCACCGCCTCCATGTTGAGGCGAAGCATCGTGCGAACGCGCTCTTCGGAAACGTCCAGAGCCGAACCGAAGGCGCCCACGCCCGCGTTGTTGACGAGGAGCGTGAGTTCGCGCTCGTCCTCTTCGATGAGACTCTCGAGCGCGGCGCAACCGTCCGACTCGGAGAGATCGAGCGCCGCAGTGCGGACGTCGACGCCGAAGCGTTCCGTGAGTTCGCGGGCCACTTCTTCGAGAACATCGCCCGAGCGGGCGACGAGCGTCAGATGCATGCGGCGCGCGGCGAGCTGCCGAGCGATTTCGAGACCGATCCCGCTCGAAGCGCCGGTGATGAGGGCATAGGTTTTCGACATGCCGTCTCCTTCAATGGTGTTTTGGTGCATTGTGCCACGAAGATCAGTCTTCGAAGGCGTCCGCCATGGCTTCGATTTCCCGAGGGGGAATGCCGTACTCGCGCGCGTCGGCGTCCCAGTCGAGAAGACGTCGGCGCACCGTCAGAACGAAGCGCTTCGCCTCCTGAATCGTAAGATCAAAGTAGGGGGCGTATGTGACGGCTTCGTCCGTCGTAAAGCGGGACGATCCTGCGCGAAGCTTCATGCCGCCCCTAGGAAAGAGCGAAGGCGACGTGAAGGTGAGGCTGTGCGCCGGGGCGAGACGCCAACCGTCGGAATGGGTACCGACGGGTCGGACGAAGAGCCAGCGCTCCGGATGGTCGCCCGTGGGGCCCGTAAGAAGGGTAAAGGCCATGCGGCGCCAGACTTCGGGAAGGTCCTCCTTGGGGGCGGCGCCTTCGCGCGTGAGGAAGTCGACGATGTCGGAGTAAGTGATCGTCTTTCTCAAGCCCGAACCCTTGGGAGCAATGAGGGCCTTGGCGGACAATGCCGCATAGGGACGGTTCGCATCGTCGCGGTCGGCGCGGCTGCGAAGAAGCACGGGTTCTCCCATCAGCATCCTGAGTGTGGGCGTGACGGTGCGGATCCCGACGGAGCGGGCCGTTTCCAAAGAGAACCCCTGCCAGAGCGCGGCGTGAACGGGTTCGGACGACTGTCCGAAGGTCGCGACGGCAGGGCGCTTGTCGACGAGAACCGAATAGACGGGCGAACGTCCGGGAAGCGTACGGGCGGAAAGGAGGAGTTCGAGCTCGGCCTTTCCGGCACGGTTTCGTTCCGCCGCATGGTGGGCGTAGAGGAGTTCGTCGCCCTGGGACTGAAAGACGGGAATAGATGGACGATGCGAGAGAATCTTCGCAAGGAGGGCGGGAGGGAGAGGTTTGACGTCGCCCTCAAGCTCCGCCGAGAGAGCGCCAAGCGAGGAATTTTCCTCGAGAAGGGACGTGAATGCGACCTCTTCCGGTTTTACGCCGAGGGTCCAGTCGAGTGAAACGCCTTTTTCCTGCGCATCCTCCATGAGGAAACGCACCTCGGGATCGAGCCGGACGTCTTCCAGAAAGGCAAAGAGTCGCTTTCCCTTTTTCGGCAGGATCGGACCATCCTTCAAAGGGAGATCGTGAGAGAGGGCGAAGCCTTCGGACAACCACGCTTCATCGTATTCGAACCAAAGGGAAGGTTGAGGCGCGAGAACGGTACGCCGTTTGACCTTTCGAGAAGTCTTCGAGTCGGAATTTTCCCCGTTATCCGATAAAGATCCCGATCGGGACTCTAATGCGGAAGGGCGTAGCGTCGTTGTGTTGTCGTCTCGAACATGAAGACGACCGACGGAAATTCTTTTCTCCGAATCGGGTTCGTTGGTGAGTGGATAAGAGAGCTGCCAGATGCGGTGGTCCGAGCGCAACATTTTTGTTATTCCTCCTTCACCCGGCGGCGACGCACACGCTGAGGAAGAGGGCGGTCCGTCAAAAAGCCGTCGTCAAGCTCGTCGGTCCCCAGAGAAGAGAAGGGGTCGTCTACGCCGATCGCGTGGAGGACGGAAACGATGTTCCCGATCGAAACGCCGCAGTCTCCGAGTTCCATTTTCGAGAGGGTGTTGACGGAAATGCCCGCACGCTCTGCGACAATTTTCTGCTGAAGCTTTCTCTGAATGCGAAGGAAGCGGATCCTTCTGCCGAGGGCCTCCACGGCTTCCGCTGTCGCGAATGATGGTCTCATAAACGTAGAATCCTGTTAGTTAGGAGTGTTAAAACGGTCTATGAGAGGAATTATACGGTTTTGAGAGGCGTCTGTCAGAAAAACGAGCAGATGACGAAAAACGGGCGGTTCAATGCGGATTAGAAAGGATCTCCGAAAGATTTATAAAACACTACAAAACCTAGGATACAGTGATTAAACAGGATAAAACATCGTATTCTGCGAGCTAAATATGAGGAAGACTACGCATCGATGCTAAAAATCAGCATCGATTATCATCTTTTTTAAATCAGATCCGTTTAACTGCGAACAATATGCTTTGCATCCTAATTGTCGTCTTCATCCGTTTGAATCGCTCTCCTTTTGTCCGTGCGGTTGTCTATCCTGTTGGATTCCGCACCGGTCTCCTCATTCACTCGTTTGACAAGTTGGAAAACCTTGTGTTTTGATTTTGCGTATAGTTCCCGATCGGATTATTCGTGCTCTGCCCTTTCGAAACTTCTCTCTATCGTCTTTCGGGTAGGCTACATTTCTGTAGGTTCCATCGACGACGCCGGATGCCTTTGCTGTCACTCCTTGCCGATCCTCGGTGCGCCGAGCGAAACGACAAAAGAATTCGCCGCATTCTTTTATAAAGACACCGAGCGGGGTATTAAACCTGTTCAACATCTCTGTCGTGCGTTTTTCGCGAGTCCGTCGGTCTACATTTCGTCTTCGCCTCGTCCTCCCTCTTCGTTCCCCGCCAGAAGCTCTTGCCGCTCTTGAGGAACTTCGTCTCGGCAAAGTTCCCGAACGGACGGGAAAAGAGACGGTTCACGAACCATGGAAGGCGAATTCTTCCGACCCGAGCTGATTCCCGTCTTAAGAGAATCGGGCAAAAATCGAACTCGGCGAAGAAAGCACTCGTGACCTTTTCTCCGGCTTCCTACGGTTCCCTGCGGGAAGTTTCTCCGGTGAAAAGGGACGCCCCGAACCCGCTTCGGAACATCGATCCCGATGACCCGCCTCGCTTCGGGGAAGCATTCGCGCCGACGACGGGTGGTTTTGCTTAGGCGATCCTTCGTGCCGAGGCGTGAAGGCCTACCGTGAACCCGTTCATCCGAACGGATGCGAAACGTTTGTTTACGTCGCCCAAACGCCTTGTGCGGCGGCGTTCTTTCCGAGGAAATGCATTCTAGCGAACTTTTGTCCTCCGTGTTTACCCGCATAAAAAGGGCGTTCGAAAGCAGTCCTCCCTCCCGCAGACTTTCCCCCACGTTTTTTCGCCGCTCTGTTGCGGCCCACCACACGACTGCCATGAACGAATCCATTCTCGACAAGTGTCTCAACGACTACCGTCTCTTTCTCGGCAAAAAGGAGCTGCTGCCCATCGTCCTCGGCGGCATGGGGGTCAACATCTCCACGAAGGAGCTCGCGCTCGAGGTCGCCCGCTGCGGCGGCATCGGCCACATCTCCGACGCCATGATGCCCGACGTCTCGGACCGTCTTCTCGGGACCCATTTCACGGCTGCCAAGGCCAAGCTCTGCAAAGCCTTTGCCGGGCTCGCCCCGAAGCCCGACATGCACTTTGATCTCGAAAGCATCCGCTGCGCCACCAAGGGCTACGTGGAAGACGTCATGAGTGCGAAGAAGGGGGACGGACTCGTATTCATCAACGTCATGGAAAAGCTCACGATGAACGATCCGCTCGGGTCCCTCAAGGCCCGCCTGAACGCGGCCCTCGACGCCGGGATCGACGGGATCAGCCTCTCCGCGGGTCTTCACACCTCGAGTTTCGGCCTCATGGCTGAAAATCCGCGTTTCCGCGACGCGAAGCTCGGGATCGTGGTCTCGTCCGTTCGCGCGCTCAACATCTTCCTGCGGCGCACCGCCAAAACCGAGCGTCTCCCGGACTTCGTCGTGGTGGAGGGGCCGCTTGCCGGCGGCCACCTGGGATTCGGTTTTGACTGGGCGAACTTCAAGCTCTCCGACATCGTCCGCGACGTGAAGCAATACCTCGCGGAGAAGGGACTTTCGATTCCCCTCATCGCCGGGGGCGGCGTCTTCACCGGGACCGACGGCGTGCGGCTCATGGAGGAGGGGGCCGACGCCGTGCAGGTGGCGACGCGCTTTACGATCGCCCGTGAGTCGGGCATTCCCGACGACGTGAAGCAGCGCTACTTCAACGCCGAAAAGGATGAAATCGTCGTGAACGGAATTTCTCCGACGGGCTATCCCATGCGCATGCTCTCGTGTTCTCCCGCCATCAACGCCAACACGAAGCCGCAGTGCGAGGCCTACGGGTACATGCTCGACCACGGCGAATGTCAGTATTTGAAGGCTTTCCGAGAGGCCGTCGCCGAACATCCCGAGGTGAAGCAGCCCGCCGTCGCCGGGAAAACCTGCTTGTGCGTTCAGATGCGCAACTACAAGCTCTGGACCTGCGGGGCTTCTGCTTGGCGCCTCAAGGAAACGAGCGTGAAGCTCCCCGACGGGACCTGGTATCAGCCGCCCGCCGAACACATCTTCCGCGACTATCTCACGAGCCGTCGCGACGAAATTCTCCTTCCCGTGCCGGCCTGATGCCGCAGGGAGCGGGAAAAGCGGACGCTCCGGGAAAGTCGAAAGGCTCTCCCGGAGCGTTTTTTCCGGATCTTCTGATACAATCGCCTTTCCTTTTCACCGTTCACTTTTTCTAGCGATGGAATCCTTTTTCGAACGCGCCATGTATGCGGGCCGCTGGCTGCTCGCGCCGATCTATCTCGGTCTCACGCTCGCGCTCCTTTGTCTGGGCATCAAATTCTTCCAGGAAGCCTTCCACATCATCCCGCACGTTCTCGAGATGAAGGAGGCCGATCTCATTCTCGGCATCCTCTCGATGATCGACATGGGCCTCGTGGGCGGTCTCATCGTGATGGTGATGTTCTCGGGCTATGAAAACTTCGTTTCCTCGCTCGACATTCACGAGTCGAAGGACAAGCTCGAATGGCTCGGCAAGATGGACGCCGGGTCCTTGAAGAACAAGGTGGCCGCCTCGATCGTTGCGATCTCGTCGATCCATCTTCTTCGCGTCTTCATGAACATCCCGACCACCGAAAACGACAAGCTCTTCTGGTACGTGATCATCCACCTGACCTTCGTGCTTTCGGCGCTCGTCATGTGCGGGATCGACCTCCTCACGAAGAAGGCGCACTGAAAACGCAACGCTTCCTTGCGTTTTCCCGCAGAAACCTCTCGAAACTCCCGAGTCTTCGGACGGCGGGAGTTTTCTTTTGCCTTGTCCGATGGCGCTACAATCAGTAAGTCTTTGGTCACAAGGCCGCCATAAGAGCCTTCGGCCAAGGTAAACCCTCTTCAAAACAAAAGGATCCCCCTCATGCGCACATCGCTACGCAAAGTCTTCCGCTTTGCCATGCCTTTTCTGCAGGCATCCCTCATCAAGCAGATTCTCGTAGGTTTCGTTCTTGGCTGCATTCTCGGCCTCTCTTCTCCCGAACTCGCCAAGTCCGCGGGCTTTCTCGGCACGATCTTCGTCACGGCCCTGAAGGGCGTCGCCCCGGTCCTCGTCTTCGTCCTCGTCATGAGCTCCATCGCGGGCCGGAGCGACCTGAGCGAATCCGTTCACATCAAGCCCATCATCTTCATCTACCTCGTCGCGAACTTCTCCGCGGCGCTCGTCGCCGTGGCGGCGAGCTTCATGCTTCCGTCCTCGATCCAGCTCGTTGCGCAGGGTGCGGACGTGAACGCCCCGGGCGGCATCGGCGACGTGCTTCGTTCGCTCGTTCTCAATCTCGTCGACAATCCCTTCCACGCGCTCGCCTCGGCCAACTACATCGGCATCCTCGCCTGGGCCATCGCCATGGGCCTCGTCCTTCGCAAGGGTACGGACGAAACCCGCAAGGTTCTGCAGGACGCCTCCCGCGCCGTGGAATTCATCGTTTCGCTCGTCATCCGCTTCGCGCCCTTCGGTATCTTCGGTCTTGTCTCCGAACTGCTCGCGACCGAAGGTCTCGGCGCGATGGTCGACTACGCGCACCTTCTCGCCGTCCTGATCGGCTCGATGGCCTTCGTCGCGCTTGTCGTGAATCCCTTCATCGTGTGGCTCTGCACGCACGACAATCCCTATCCGGCGACCTTCCTGACGCTTCGCGAGTCGGGGATCTCCGCCTTCTTCACGCGCTCTTCGGCCGCGAACATTCCGGTGAACCTGGAACTCTGCCGACGTATGAATCTTCCCGAAGCCACCTATGCCGTTTCGATCCCGGTCGGGGCCACCGTCAACATGGGCGGCGCCGCGATCACGATCACGGTCCTCACGCTCTCGGCCGCGTATTCGCTCGGCATCACCGTCGACATCCCCACGGCGCTCTTCCTCTGCGTCGTCGCCACCATCTGCGCGGCGGGCACCTCCGGCGTCCCGGGCGGTTCCATCATGCTGATTCCGCTGGCCTGCGGTCTCTTCGGCATTGATCAGCACACCGCCATGCAGGTCGTGGCCGTGGGCTTCGTGATCGGCGTTCTGCAGGACTCCTGCGAAACGGGGCTCAACTCCTCGACCGACGTCCTCTTCACCTACGCCGCCTGCAAGCGTGCGGAACGCATCGCCAAGGAGAATGCTTGACGAGCATCCGCTCCTGAGCATCCAAGACCATTGCAACGGCCCGTCGAACGATTCGGCGGGCCGTTGCACTTTCGGAGGCGGCAAAACGAGGGCAGGGGCTTGGATCAATCTGGCAGGGCCGCAGAGAGGTCGTATGAGGGGACTAGATGCGGGAGGGTGTCGAAGGATGGCAATGGGAGCGTTTCCGGACCACAGATCGGTACGGGGCACCTGCAGGGAGGCAAACGATTCGTCTCGAGGGGCTCGCGATGTAAGCAGGCTTTGCTGCACGCCGAGGATCGGAAGGGGATGATGAGGCGTGAGTCCGGGAAGCTGTGTATACGGTGCGCTGGAGGACGGTGACGCGGACTACGCGAAAAGGTTGATGATGCCTGTAAAGGTTCTTGCACGGAAGAAGATGAGCGGCCGTTGCGACGAGGACGGCTTGGGAGAGAGGGTGTTCCCGGGGTTCGCAGTAGAAAGGGGAGAATGTACTCGCACGTAGAGGAACGCGTTCAGGAAGAGGATTGTTCCGTGCAGATGCGGAAAGCCCCGGCTCCTTGCGGAAACCGGGGCTCGATTCAGATCAACGTATCAGGAACGTCGATTAGAAGCGGTGCGTGAGACCGACATAGGCCTGGATGAGTTCCTTTTCCATGTCGTGAAGGTCGGCAGCGAGGGAGGCTGTGTCAAGCGTGGCCTTGGCGTAGCCGGCGCCGAGGTAGGCGTCGGTGCGCTTGCTCAGGTGATAGGCGTAGCGGGCCGTAACGCCAACATACTGCGCGTCAATGTCATCCTTGTCGGCCCATTCGCTAACAACGTTTTCGAGCTTGCCGTCCTGGAAGTAGGCGGCGAGCGTCAGGTCACCGCCGCCGATCGGGGTGATGGAGCCGATGTGGAGGCCGTAGCCCTTGAAGCCGTCCGTACCGAACAGGGGGTCGAGATCCTCTTCGGAGTCAAGGAAGTCGCCAGACATGTCCCAACCCGCAGCGTTGCGGATCCCCTGGTAGTACTGGGCGAGGGCGAAGACCTTCGTCACGCCGAAGTCGTAGTTGCCGCCCAAGTGAACGAGGTGGCCGTCGTCCTTCACGACGGAGGTGGAGGCGTGGTTGAAGTATTCGTAGGCGCCCACGAACTGGAGGTTGCCATAGCCGCCCGTCACGGCGAGGGAGGCGTAGCGGTCAACGTTGGTCTTGCCTTCGTCGCCGTGCTGGCTATCTTTTTCGTAGTCGTTGTTGTCGGCTCCGGTGTCGCCGTCAAACGAGTACTGAGCCGTCACCTTGACGCCGGCGAATTCGGGCGTTTCGTAGGTGATCATGTTGTCGTAGCGGCTCGAAGCGGTCATGCCCCAGATGTTGAAGTCGCCGCCGTCGAAGGATTCGCCGATGGCGTAGACGTAGTCGTAGGTACCGGCGGAGGAGCCGACGCCGCCCATGCGGCCGGCCGAGATCTTGCCGAAGTCGCCCGAGAGCGTGAGGGAGGCTTCACGGCCGAAGAGGCGGCCACCCTGGTTGAGAGCGCCGTCGTCGGAGTTGATGCCGCTTTCGAGCTTGAAGCCGACCTTCATGCCGTTGCCGAGGTCTTCCGAACCGGTGATGCCGACGCGCGAGGAAGCGTTGATGCCCGAGGCCATTTCGAGATTGCTTTCACCGTCAGTGACGTGTTCGTCAACAGTCCATTCGTCGTTGTAGGTGTAGGCAAGACCCGTGTCGACGACGCCGTAGACGGAGACGTCGGCAGCCTGGGCGGAAGCGGCAGCGCCGAGAACGGCGAGCGCGATGAGAGACTTCTTCATGATTGGATTCCTTCCTGTGAGGGGTGAGTTGTATATAGCGAGGGTTTTTCCCCTGGCGTGGGTTTCATCCTATCGGCCTTTTTTGACAAATCGGTCACAAAGCTCGGCGAATTCATGAACTTTTGATGAAAAGCGGGGGTGTTAGGCGGAAACCACTAGTTAGAAAGACATATTGGTCGACCAAATTTGTTGCAGATTCGTCACAAAGAGAAGATTGGTTGACCGGGATGATCGGGGAGGGTAGGCAAGACGAGGCGTTGCGGAAATGAAAAAACTCCCGGGCTATGGAACTTGGGAGGCTTCGGAGGAGCTTGGAAAGAAATTGGATGCGGTCAGTTGCGGGCGGCGTAGATCGCGCTTCGCTGCGCACGGGTGCTGCGTCCGGGCGTCGTGCCGAAGAGCGACTTGTAGTCGCGGTTGAACTGTTGCGGGCTCTGGTAGCCCACGGCGTAGGCCGCGGAATTGACGTCTCCGTCGCCCCTCAGCAGAAACTGCTGCGCTTCATACAGGCGAAGACGCTTCTGATACTGCAGGGGCGAGAGCGAGGTGAAGGCCTTGAAGTGCCGGTGAAAGGTCGTCGGCGCCATGCCGGCGACGCGTAGGTCGTGCATCTCCCCGACCTCGGCATCCGCGGGAACTCTCACTTCCCGTTTGCCGAAAAGAACAACGTCGAAGTGGCCGGGGCGCTCGAAGCCTGGCTCAAGAAAAAGAACCTCGACGGCTACGCGAAGTAACCGAAAAAAGAATCTCCCCGCCGAACGGGCCGTCCGACGGGGAGCGAAAAGTCTTTTTGAGCCGTTGCCAAGGGGCTTTGCGGCGGCTCTCTTTTTCTCTTATTTGTCGCGCTTCATGACGAGCTGCACGAGGATGTCGGCGCCCTTGAAGACGCCCTCGGCCTTGGCGGCGTTGCCGGCCGTGCGCATGAGATAGACGCTTCCGGTTTCCTTGTTGAAGACCGTGTATTCAATGAACTGAATGTCGGTCTTCGTCTGCTTCATCTGATAGGTGGTCGAGAGCTTCACGCAGGGAAGGGGACCGAAGGCGCACTTTTCAGTCTTGTAGTCCTTGAGTTCGAAGTCGGCGCCGATCTTCTGGATGAAGGCCTGCTTGCCGGAAGCGTCGGCGATCGGGTCGCCGCAGTTTTCGACCATCGCTTCATAGGGTTCGAGACCGTCCTTGGGCTCCTTCTTCCAGAGGAGTTCGAAGCTCGCTTCGGACTTCGGCGTGAAGGCGCGCAGAAGCGGCTTCATCGAGGCGACGCCGTCTTCTTCAAGCTGAACGGGCTGCCACTCTTCGTCGTGCGTGGCGGTGACGAGTTCGCCGAGATTGATTTCGGCGGCGGCCATGGCGGTCTGGGCGCCGAGAAGGAGAAGGGCGAGGGAGAGGGTACGCTTGATCATGAAACAATCCTTTCGTCAGGGTCGCGCAGAGGCGACGGGGTCAACGTATTGTGTCAGCGGCGCCTTATTGGAGGATGAAATACCTTTACGACTCCGGCTTGGGCGCCGACGCCGTCTTCGGCGCGGCGGCAAGCCCGAGCCGCACCTTGTGCTTTCCGACGGTCTTCTCCCACCAAAGGAGAATCTCTTCGGTGACTTCGCCCGGCTTGCTCCGAAGCGTCAAACGAGCGGGCTCGATCGCAAACGGAGGTTCGAGCGCGGTCACGCCCGAATTCGCGGCGGAACGGCCCGTCAGAAGGGACTTCGGAAGGAGCGCCCAGCCGACGCCTCGGGCCACGAGTCCCAAGGCCCAGGGGCCGCTGTCCACTTCCCAATGGTCGGGATTGATGATGTTCGGCGGCGCCGACTCGCTGTCGCGTGCGTGCACGATGATCTGCCGGTGCTGCCGAAGGGCTTCGGTCGTAAGCGTCGGAAGGGAGGCGAGCGGGTGGTTCTTCGACACCACGACCGAGACGGGGGAGCGCCCGAGAACGCGCTCACGCGTTTCGATCGCGGGTTCCGACGAAAAGACGAGCGCCGCGTTCATCCCCGACTTCTTAAAGAACCACTGCGCTTCCGACCCCGTGATGTTTTCGATCTGAAGACGTACGCTCGGAAAGGCCTTGGAGAACTGCTGCAGGATCTCGATCATGACCGGAGCCTCGAGCATCGGGTCGATCCCGAGGTAGAGCGCGGGCAAAGCGGTGTCGGCCAAGGCCGCCGCGCGGGTTTCGAGTCGCTGCGCTTCGGCGAGGAGACGCAGGGCCATGGGAAGGAGTTCGCGGCCGCGGGCCGTGAGTTCGGGTTTGGGCGTGCGGTGGAAGAGGGCGTAGCCGAGGTCGGCTTCAAGCCCCGCCACGTGCATGGAGAGAACGGACTGCGCACGGCGCAGGCGTCTCGCCGCTTCGGAAAAGGAACCCGTCTCGGCAACCGCTGCGAAGGAGCGGATTTCGTCGATCTTGATGCTCATCGTGTGGTTTTATCCATCAGTTTTCTGATGGAATCCATTTTGAAGTATCGGATTGTTGTTGATAAAATTCTAGCGTCATCCACGATCATCGTCCTGTATGTCCTGCGAATTAACGAAAAACATCTCTCCGAAGTCCTTCGCCGGCACGTCCGCCGCGGCGTCGAAGCTTCGCGAATCCGTTTCCTCCCTCTCTCTTTCCCGTGACAAAACCGACGCGAGCCCCAAGGTGGGGGCCGCCACCAAGGCGGAGCTCTGGTCCGCGCGCATCGGCTTTTTTACGGGGGGCTTCACGGTGGCCTCCTGGGCGCCCCTCATCCCCTTCGTGCAGTCGGGGCTGGAGCTTTCGCCCATGCTCTTGGGTACGCTCCTTCTGGGCTTGGGCGTCGGAAGCTTCGTCGGAATGCCGCTTGCGGGCACGCTCTCGCAGCGAATCGGCTGCCGCAACGCGATCGGCCTCTCGGGGCTTCTCTCCTGCCTTCTCCTTGTCTGCCTCACGCTCATGCCGAGCTACGCCTTCGAATGCGCGGCGCTTTTCCTCTACGGGATCACGCTCGGCTGTCTCGAGGTGAGCGTCAACATCTACGGCACGCACCTTGAAAAGAAGTCGGAAGGCCGCATCATGTCGGGTCTGCACGCCGCGTATTCGATCGGCGAAGTGGTCTCGGCGGGCCTCATCACGCTCTGCTTCGTTTCGGGTCTCACGCCCCTTATGACGATCACCACGCTGATGACGGTGCTCGCCTTCGTGTTGGTCGCGATTCTCTCGCGCATCACGAACGAGAAAATCAAGAGCGAAAAGAAGGAGGGCCGCACGACCTCGGGCACGACGGGCGCGCGCCGCATTTCGGGTTCGGTCCTGATCCTTGCCTCCCTTTGCGCGGTGATCTTCCTCACGGAAGGCGCCATGCTCGACTGGAGCGCCATTTATCTTCGCGACTCCGCGGGCGTTCCGCAGGAAGCGAGCGCCTTCGGTTACACGCTCTTCGTGATTGCCATGGCCGTTTCGCGCCTCTTGGGCGACCGCGTGACGGAAAAGGTGGGCCCGAACGTCGTTCTTCTCGCGGGCGTCGCCATGATCATCGCGTCGCTCTGCGTCATGGTCTTCATCCCGGTCCCCGTTGCGGTCTTCGCAAGCCTCTTCGTGATGGGCCTCGGGATTGCGAACCTCGCGCCGATCCTCATCTCCGCCGCTTCGCGCGACAAGAAGATGGAAAGCGTCAAGGCGATCACGGCCGTCACGACCGTGGGCTACGGCGGTCTTCTCGCGGGCCCGGCCCTCATCGGTGCGGTCTCGTCCGCGGTGTCGCTGGAGGGCGCCTTCCTCGGGATCGTCTGCCTCCTCACGGCGAGCCTTTTTGCCGTGCGGCGCCATGAAAAGGTTTTTGCGTAAACGTAAGCGCCCGTAAAAACCGAGCGATTCACTCAAGAAATGGGTTTCCCTATCGTAGGATAAGGAAACCCAATCTTTTTTGAGGAGATCGCCATGATGATCCACGTCACCGAAGCCAACTTCAACGAAACGGTTCTGCAGTCCGAAAAGCCTTTCATCTACGTCATGGGCGCCTCCTGGTGCCCGGACTGCCGCCGTGCGGAACCCTTCGTTCGCAAGCTTCTCGAGACCTACGGCGACCGCGTCGCCTTCGGGAACTCCGACTTCGACGCCGACGCGGGGCTTCGTGAAAAGCTCGACATCCGTCACATACCGACCTTCGTGCTCTACAAGAAGGGCGAACTCGTCGACACGCTCGTGGAACCCAAGGACATCGCTTCGATCAAGGCGCTCTTTGAAAAGGCGATCGCCTGATCGACGACGAATCCGCTCGATACGCCGAAGGGCCGGGAATTTTCCCGGCCCTTCGCGTGTTTGGCGGGGCTGAAAGCCTCAGACCGCCGTTTCCTCGTCTTCGGGCGCGGGGGCTTCCGTGTCGTCGGCAAGCCAGCGGTGGAGTTTGTCGGAAAAGAGAAGGAAGGCGTCCGGATCGTATTCGAGGCGGTCGACCTCGATGTAGGCGCCGCCCGCTTCACCTCTCGCTTCGCGAACGAGCGTGACGAGCCGTAGCAGGTTTTCCTTGTCCGCTTCGTTGGGACGAAGACCGATCACGAAGAGGCCCGCGGACGGGGCGAGACGCGTCAAGCGCTCCGCGGCGCGCAGGACCTTCTGGTCGTCGAGCCACGCGCCGTCCGTAAAGAGAACGAGGGCGCCGCGCGTCTTCGGGGCGCAGCCGTAGGTGGCGGCGTAGGCCGAGATCGCGCGCTCGAGCTTGGGATTGTTTCTCGGCAGCGCCTTGAGACCGTCGATCACGCGCGCGAGCGCAGCGGGGCGGGGCGTTTCGTCGCCGCCGGGAATTGCGTAGGGGCTCGCCGTGAAGATCGCCACGGGGTGGTCGTACTCGGCGAGGTCTTCAAGGAGTCGTTCAGCCGCGTTGCGGGCGAGGTCGAGCTTTTCTTCGTCGCCCACCGCGATCGAGGGGCCGATGTCGAACATCAGATCGAAGCGCGGGGCGTCGAGACAGGGAAAGCGGGACGCCGCGGCCTTGGCAGGCTTCTCCGCGGAGACCGGAGCGGACGCGGCGTCGCCCGGAGCGCCGCCTTCGGTGAAGGTCTGGCATCCCGAAAGAAGAAGGGCGCCCAGTAGGGGCGCGAGATGTTTGAGACGCGCGGACATGAGGGTCTCCCTGTTGAGTGACATGTCGGTCCATTATACGGACGGGATTCGTCCGCAAATCGCGCCCGGATGGCATTTGCAAACGGTTACGGTCTCCGTCTTTCGCGGCGCGGTAGGAAGAGGAGGGGGCGAACAAAAAAATCGGACCGTCCTCCCGAAGGAGAACGGCCCGGATTCATGCGGTCGCGATGCTTCGAATTACTTCGTGAGCGTCACGATGCGGTTGCCGTCGAGGACTTCGAAGGTGTCGCCCGTCTTCACGAGACCGCGGATGTCCGTGAAGTCGGCGGGGAGACCCCAGGCTTCCGTCACGGCTTCCGTCGCGAGGTCGATCACGACGAGGACGTTGAAGTTCTTCGACACGGCGTAGAGCTTGCCGTCTTCGTAGACCATGCCCGTGACGTAGAGTTCGCCGAGCGAGCGGCCGTCCTTGAGGGCGGCGGCGGGCTTGAATTCGCCCGAGAGCGTCCAGTCGGCCATGAGGGCCTTCGAGATCACGAAGGTCTTCTTGTCCTTGTTGTCGGGCACGGTGGCCGTAAAGATGTACTTGCCGTCCGTCGCGCTCGAGTGGACGTAGAACATCTTGGCGCGGGTCGTGTCGATGCGGGCGCGGCCTTTGCCGCCCACGGCTTCGACCTGATCGCGGCCGGCCGTGAAGTTGGCCCAGCCCTGAACGTCGTCGGCTTCGGGGTTCTTGCGCACGCGCAGGATCGACTTGTTCATGCCCATGAGGACGTAGGCGTCTTCACCGTAGGGCGTGACGCCGACGAGGTCGAGGACGTTCGCCGAGAACCAGGGGTCCATGGCGGCGTGGATCGACGGGGTGAGGTCGTCGTTGAGGAACCAGAAGTCGTACTTCGAGGTCACGACGTACTCGCCGCGGATCTTCTGGAGCGTGTTGAGCTTGGCGTCGATTCCCTTGATTTCACGCGTGTTCGAGACCGTGAGGCTGCCGTTCAGAGCGATCGGGGCTTCGGCCGCGTTGTGGTTCCACGTGATGCCGAGCTTCTTGGCGTTGGGCTTGTAGGCAAGGTCCGGATCCTTCACGTCGCGGCGGCCGAGGAAGTTGATGCCGGCCCACATGCCTTCCCAGGAATCGGCGGAGTACGTGATGTACTTGCGGTCCCAGGAGAAGCGCCAGGGATCGCCCTGACCCCAGTTCGGGGGAAGACCCGTCGACCAGGCGGCCTGGAAGGAGTTCGAGGCGATGATGAAGGCGACGATGCCGAAGGCGATCTTGTAGAAGGTCGTGAGCGGACGCCACGGACGGCCGCGCATTTCCGCGATCAGCGCGTCGAAGCGCGGAGCGAGGAAGGTGGCGAGACCGAAGAGCATCACGACGCACCAGAAGACGATTTCCGCCCACATCTGGGTGTGAATGCCGAAGATGTCGAGGCCGAAGCCCTGGCCGACGTCACGGGCGGCGTGGTTGCCGAGGTGACGGAAGGACGAGTAGAGGCCCACGGCCGCCATGACGAGCATCGTGGCGAGGTACTTGGGCTTGAAGCCGTAGCGGACCATGAAGAGCGCCACGACGCCGATGTAGGCCATCTGCTGACGCTGGCCCCAGCAGAGCGTGCAGGGGGAGTCGCCGAGAAGGTAGCCGAGAATGAGATTGGCGATGCCGACGGGGAGCAGAACGATCAGAAGACCGCCCCAGCAAATGATGTCGTAAAAGGTTTTCGCCTTCTTGATGTCGCCCTCGTTGACGGGCTGCGAATAGTCAGTCATCGAAAAGCCTCCTTAGAGATTGAGCGAACCGAGAATGGCCGTCGACACGTGGCCGACATACATGAACACGACGACGAACCAGCCGCCCACCGTCAGCCACCAGGCGAGTTTTTCCTGCTCGGGCTTGAAGATGAGAAGCTGAACGGCGACGCAGAGCAAAAGCAGTTCTACGAACTCCATACTATCCTCACGAAGCGCTCCGAAACATTTGAAAGGGAGCGCAGTGGTTGAAAGAGAGGAGCATTCTGCCAAAGGAAAAGACAATTGTGTATATTTGCTTACAATTTGTTTCAGGGTTATTGCTCAGGGTGATATCCCTAAATACCCTCTCTTAGAAAAGAGAATAAGAATCGTTACGTGGTTGTTCGTACTGCGCACGCTCCCGTGCAAAGAGAGGACGGGATGAAGAGAGGGGACGGGGAGGGTCGCCCGACGCCCTCGTTTGCTCGACGTCTGGGCAAAAGAAATCCCGCCTCGGCGGGCGGGATCTCGGGGTATCGGTGCGGGGGACATTATTCTTCGCCCCAGTCGAAGGGGAGCGTTTCCTGCTCGGGAATGTCCGAGGCTTCGGGTTCGTAGATCGACTTCACGTTCGTCGGACGGTTTTTGTCGTGCTGCATGTCCCAGACGTCGCGTTCGGTCTGGATGCGAAGCCAATACTCCATCGGCGTTTCAAGCGCGATCGAGAGACGGTAGGCCATGGCGGGCGTCACGCGGAAGTCGCCGCGGATCACGCGCTGCAGGGTCGAAACGTTCACGCCGAGGCAGTCGGCCACGTGCGTGAGGCGGTGACCCGAAATGGTCTTGGCGAGCGCTTCGCCGGGACGCGGTGGAGCTTCTTTGAGCATGCGGAGAATCCGAGAGGATGTTTTCGATCGAAAAGACCATTATACGACCGAATGCCCGTTCTCCGAGCTCATTGCCGCATGGCGCGCCAGATGCGTTCGGGTTCGTCCCGATCGGTCGAACGGAAGGGGCTGATGTCGATCCCGCCGCGGCGCGTGAAGAGGCAGCGCACTTCGAGCGTCTCGGGCGACAGCTTCGTCATGAGGTCGTGGAAGATCTGCTCGCAGCACTGTTCGTGAAAACCGCGGTGGAGGCGATAGGAAAGGAGATAGCGGTAGAGCGCCTCATGGTCCCAGGCCCGTCCGCGGTAGCGGATCACGACCGTCGCGTGGTCGGGCTGCCCCGTGACTGGACAAAGAGAGCGCAGCTGATCGGTGGAGAGCGTTTCCTCGACGGTCTTTTCGTCGTCCGTGAACGCGAGAAGCGCGGGTTCGGGCTCGAACGTGAGTTCGCCCTTCGGGGCGGTTTCGCGCTCGAGAAGAACGCCCGGCGTCTTTTCGACGGGGCAGTTCCAGTCGGCGAGTTCGGCAAAGTGGGTCTTCACGGGGGCGCCGAGAATCGCCGAGAGATCGCGCTCGACCGTTTCGCAAAGGGTCGCGAGGTCGCCCACGCGCGTCTGCGTGAAGCTCCCGATGTAGAGCTTGAGGGACTTCGACTCGACGATGTTGGGCGACGTCGCGGGAACGAGCAGTTCCCCCGCGGCGTAGTGCGGACGGCCTTCGAGGTCGAGCCAGGTGATTTCGTAGAGACGCCAGACGTCGACCCCGCGGAAGTCGTGACGGCCGATTGCGTCGCGGCCGAGACTGCGCGGGATCGGCGTGAGCAGAGACGGATCGTATCGGTTTTCGTAGGTCGTCTCTTTACCGAGAAGCGTACCTTTGGGTTCGGGCATGCGTACGGTCATGGCTGAATGGGAGTTTCCGTATGGACAAAGCCGCGGATCCTGCGGCGGGAGAGGAACTATAGCACGGCGAAAGTCCGCGCTCCGCCGTTTTCTGCGGGTTTTCGCGAATGGTTCACTCCGCTCGTTCGGCGAGCACCGCAAAGAGCCCCCAGAGGAGGGCGAAAACCGTCAGAAGCGTCGGAACGGTCGAGACCGAGAGAAGCTCCACGACGCCGCCCGTCAGAAAGGGACCGACGCCCGCGAGGACGTAGCCTCCGCACTGCACGCGCCCAGTGAGCGCCACGAGCCGCTCGAAACCGTCGGTTTTCTTCGCGGGCATCGCGAAGGATTCCGCAACGAAGATTCCCTGCGCAAAGCCCGCGGCGAGCGCCGTGAGGACGAGCGGCAGACTGTCGAGGAAGTGAACGGGAAGAACAAAGGCGGCAACCGAAAGCGCGACGCGGACCGTGAAGTCCGGACAAAGCCGCGAGAGCGCGGGCTGCGCGAAGCTTCCCGCGATCGAGGCGATGAGGAGCGTCGTGACGAAGGCTCCGGCCTGCGCGGACGTGAAGCCGTCGGCCGTCAGCGCGGAGGGAAGCCACAGGCTGAGGGTCGAATTGATGGCCGCCTGGAGTCCCGTGATGGCGACGAGCGTGAAAAGGAGCCGGGCAGAGGTGATTCGGCCCGACGTTTCGGGAGCGGCCGTTTCCTTCGGAACGAATCCCTTTCTCAGCGAGAGAAGCAGAAGAAGCGCCGGTAGAGCGGCCGGGGCCCAGACGCGAAGCGACGCCGAAAAGTCGGCGGTCGCGGCGAAAAGCTGCGTCGATAGCGCCACGCCCGCCGTGCCGCTCAAGCCGATCAAGGCCGCATAGGCGCTCATCATGACGGGCCACTTCTCTTTGAATCCCGTCTTGATGACGGCGGGCATGAGGACGTTCAACTGCGTGATCCCGAAGCCCATGACGAGCGTCCCCGCGATAAACAGAAGGGGGTCGTCTGCGCCGCGGGCCCAACACCCGAAGATGAGAAGGAGAAGCCCCGCGAGGAAGAGCCGTTCTCCCGAGAAGCGCCGCAGCAGACGACTTACGACGGGACTCATGAGACCGAATAGAAAGATCGGGAGCGCCGCGACGAAGCCGTAGACCGCGTAGCCGAAGCCGAGCGTTTCGATCACGTCTTCTGCGACGGGGCCGAGCGCGTTGATCGGCGCGCGCATGACGAGCGCCGTCGAGAGGACGAGAAGGAGAATCCGGCTCACGGGAATGCGACTCCGCTTGCGTTCTGTTCGCGAAGACGGGCGCTTGCGAAGTAGAGCGCGCGGCCTTCACGGCGGAAGATGCCGGCGCGGCCCCAGCGAGAAAGAACGCGGCTCACCGATGCGCGCTCGGCGCGCAGCATGTCGGCAAGGTCGCTTGCGTTGAGGGAAAGCGGGAGTTCGACGGGCGTCTCCGACGGTTCCTCTCCCATGGCGAAGTAGAGCGTCTCGATCAGCATGGCGAGGCGGTCGGCAAGCGGCAGGTACTCCATGACGAGGAGGCCGTCGATCTGCCGTTCGTGCATCACGAGGAAATAGGAAAGAACGTCCTTTTCTAGCGCCTTGTCGGCTTCCAGGGCTTCGCGAAACCGAACGGCGTCGATCACCCGCACGGTTGTGTCGGAGAGAGCTCTGAGAGAGAGTGGCATTCGACGCCCCGCGTGCGTCAGGGCCTTGACGCCGCCCAAAATCGAGCCCGGGCCGAAAAGCCCCGTGAGGAGTCGAAATTCCCCTTGAAAACCAGCGTAGGTGGCAAAGAGTCCTTCTTCAATGCGGGCGACGACGTGCGTGGAGCCGAAGGGGAGCCGCGTGCAGGCGGGAATCACCCTGCGGGGCGCGTCGGCAAAGAGCGGTTCGATCGCTTCCGGCGCGGCGTCGAAAAGCCAGGCTCGGTCGGAATAGATGGAGAGCTTCGGTGCGTTCGTCATGTTTCGTCGGGAAAGTGTGCAGGCTCATTGTATCGGCCGGCCGCTTCGGCAACGATGAGAACTTCTACGGAGCGGCGGAGAAACGCGGTGGGCGGATAAGAAAACGACCTCCGCCGCACCGTAGGGCGGGAAGGTCGAAGATCGATCGGATGTCCGCTCGAGGGCCGAAAGCGGGTTCGGCCCCCGAAAGGAAGCGTCGATTATTCGCCGGCTTCGATGGCCTTGAGGGCGTGGAGCGCGGCCACGCGGCCCGAAGTCATGGCGAAGGACGAGGCCGAACCTTCGCAGCGGAGGTCATAGGACGAGTCGTAGAGACCGCCGATGTCCTGACCGATGACGTAGAGGTTGCGGATCACGTCGCCCTGCGGGTTCTTCGCTTCGAAGTTGGGCGTGACGGTGACGCCGCCCAAGGTGAGGAAGAAGGCGCGGATCGCCTTGAGAGCGTAGTACGGGCCCTTTTCAAGGTTGAACTTCACGAGGTGTTCCTTCTTGCGGCCGAATTCGGGGTCGACGCCCGTTTCGGCGTAGGAGTTCACCTTCTGCATCGTTTCGCGCAGGTTCTTCGGCGGAACGCCGATCTGCATGGCGAGTTCTTCGATCGTGTCGGCCTTGAAGGCCCAGCCGCGCTGCTGGCCGATTTCCCAGGTCTTCGGGAGCGCCTTGAGCGGGGTCTCGGCGAGGACGATGGCGTTGAAGGGAAGCACCGCACCCTTCTGGATCATGCGGTCCATCTTTTCCTGGTCGAAGATCGTGTAGGAGACGCCGCCCGCCGTGGTCATGGCGTTGTAGACGTCGACGAAGACGGAGCCGCGGGATTCGTTGAAGAAGCGGCGGCCGGTGTGGTCCACCCAGAGCCAGGGCTGGGCGAGGGCGCAACGGCCCTGCTTGAGTTCGTCCGGACCCGAGAACTGATTGATCGGAGGAACGTCCGGAAGGTACGGAGCGTTGCCGGCCACGGCGTGCATGCCGGCCACGTGGGCGCCGACGAGACGGGCCATGTTGATGCCGTCGCCCGTGCGGCCGTCGACCACCGGGCCGCGCAGCCAAATCGGTTCGACCATGCCGAGGGCGGAGGAGTCGAAGACGTACTGGGCGAGCATTTCCTTGTTGGCGGCGAACCCGCCCGTGGCGATGATCACCTTGCGGGCGCGCACGATGATCTTGTCGCCCTTTTCGTTCACGGCTTCCACGCCGACGACGGCGCCGTTTTCGGTGATGAGCTTCTGAGCGCGCGTCTTCGTGAGGATTTCACCGCCGCGGGCCTTGATGTTGTCGATGAAGCGCTTGATGACTTCGGCGGCGCCGCCCTTGAAGAGGTGCCACGTCATGAGCGATTCGTGCTTGTCGTACATGGTGCGGATACCGCGGAATTCAATGCCCATGTCCTGGATCTCGTCGATCGTCTTCTGCGATTCTTCGATCAGCACGCGAAGAACGGACGGATCGGCGCGGAAGTGATGGAACTGCAGCGCGGCGTCCAAAACCTGCTGCACGGTCGTCTTGATGCCGTGTTCCTTCTGATAGCGCGTATTGACGCCGAGGGAGCCTTCCGGGAAGAGGCCGGCGCCGCCCAAGAAGGCGAGCTTTTCAAGAACGAGGGGCTTGGCGCCCTTGTTCACGGCCGCGTTCGCGGCGGCGAGGCCGCCCAAGCCCCCGCCGATGATGACGAGGTCGACCTTCTTTTCCACGACGGCGGCGAGCGCGGCGGGCACGACGCCCGAGAGGGCCGCACCGGCGGCGGCCGAACCGATCAACTGACGACGGGTGATTTTCATAAGACTTTCTCCTTTGGTCAAGGCTCACCGGGAGCCCATGCGCAAAGAGTAGGGGAGTGCAGCCTGCGCGTCCGTGTGCTCGGACACGTTTTCGGGTTTCTTCGGGGGTTGCCGGAAGGTTCCCGATCGGGAAATAAAAAGCACGACGGACGGGGAAATGCGCCGCCATAAGCAAAAGTGCATAATGACTTCCTGGGACGTGCCCGGGACGTTCGGGATTTCTCGGAGGAGGCGAAAGGGAATCGTCGGAAAAGCTAGGTGAAACCGCGTAGTTTTTCGTTTTTCTTTTTGGTTCAGACAATTTCCTAATCCTGCAACGCAATCCTTTTCTCAAACTCGGGTAGACTACGGGTTAACGTGTATCGACGGCGTTCGCCTTTTTGAAAAACTCTCCCGGCCCTGCCGAGCGAGAAGAAGCGGGCGCCGCGTTCCATTTTTCAGACTTAGGGTTTTCTCTTCGCTTCGCGCCGGATTGGGTCCGTGCGCCCGAAGGGACGGTTGTGGGGTTCTTCTTATGATTTCATTGCGCGTTGCTACGCTTCACGACCTCGACGCGCTGACTGCGATCGAGGCGGCGAGCTTTCCGCCCGCCGAAGGAGCGAGCCGCGAGAGTTTTGAGGCTCGCCTGAAGGCCTTTCCGGAAGGTTTTTTGATTGCCGAAGCCGACGGTACGCCCGTGGGACTCATCGACGGGATGGTGACGAACTGCGAAACGATTGAAGACCGTCTTTACGATGACGCCCGTCTGCATGATCCGCAGGGGGCCTGGCAGAGCGTCTTCGGCCTGGCCGTTCATCCCGACTGGCGTCGTCGGGGGATTGCGAGCGATCTGCTCGCCGCCTTCATCGAAAAGGCCCGAAGGGAGGGGCGGCGCGGCGTAATGCTCACCTGCAAGGAGCGTCTCATTCCCTTTTACGAGCGCTTCGGCTTTGAAAAGCGGGGCGTTTCGGAAAGCGTTCACGGGGGCGCCGTCTGGTACGACATGACGCTGCGCTTTGAGAAGAAGGAAAAGCGGGCTTCGGAGACGTCCGCGCCCAAAAGACGTCGCGCGCCCCAGCGCTCCGTCATGCGTACGCGCTACATCCGCTTCGGGGACGCCGAAGAGCTCGGCGCCCTCATCCGCACGCGTCGCGCGCGGCTCGGGATGACCCTGGGCGACGCCGCCATCTGCTGCGGCGTGGGCCGGCGTTTTCTCCTCGACCTGGAGTCGGGCAAGCCCACGGCGCAGTTCGCGAAGGTTCTGCAGGTGCTCGACACCTTCGGCATGGGCCTGGCGCTCACCGGCACCGGTGCGAGCTTCACGGAGGAGGATCTGCGCGAAACCACGGTCGAGCGCGGCGAAGTCGTCTGGGAGGCCGAGTTTGAAAAGGGGCTTCCCGATCTTCCCGGGGAAGAAACGGGCGACGGCATTCGGCGCGGTCGTCCGATCGGCGCGAAGAAGATTTCCCCCGTCGCCTGCAAGGTGAAGGTCGTCGACCTCAAACGCGAAGAGCGCGCCCGCCGAAAGGCCGAGCGCGACGCGAAAGTCGAGATCGACGAGGGCGAAAGGAAGAAGTGACGCGTCAGACGGCTCCTTTTCTTTTCTCAACCTGCTATCGTTACTTTATGGAGGGGCGTCCGCACTTCGGGCGCCCCTTTTTCCCAAGATTTCTTGCTTTTTTGCGCTTATGAAAGTTCACGGCCTTCCCACCCGCAGCATCCGTTCTCTGGAAGGCGGCGAATCGGTGGAAATCATCGATCAGACGCTGCTTCCCTTCCGCTTTGAGCGTCGCGTTCTCACGACTTGGGAGGACGCGGTCGAGGCCATCCGCAACATGCGGGTGCGCGGGGCGCCCCTCATCGGCATCACCGGAGCCTGGGGCGTGGTGCTCGCGCTCAAGACCTGTCACGACAACGAGTCGCTTCTGAAGGCGGCCGAAGTCATCCGCAACGCCCGTCCCACGGCGGTGAATCTCTCGTGGGCGGTGACGCGCATGTTGGGCGCCCTTCTGCCGCGCGAACCCAAGGACCGCTTCTTCACGGCCGTGCGCCTTGCCGAAGAGATGACGCAGGAGGACGTCGAGCGCTGCCGCAAAATCGGCGAGGCGGGGCTCGGCGTCCTTCGCGACCTCTATCAGGAAAAGCGCCGGCCGCTCAACGTCCTCACGCACTGCAACGCGGGGTGGCTCGCGACGGTCGACTACGGTACGGCCCTCTCGCCCATCTATCAGGCGCATGACGCGGGGATTCCGCTTCACGTCTGGGTCGAAGAGACGCGTCCGCGCAATCAGGGGCTTCTCACCGAGTGGGAGCTTCGCGAGCACGGCGTCGCCCACACCCTCATCGTCGACAACGCGGGCGGACACCTCATGCAGCACGGGGACGTCGACGCCGTGATCGTCGGGGCCGACCGCATCACGCGCCGGGGCGACGTCGCCAACAAGATCGGCACCTACCTCAAGGCGCTCGCTGCCTTCGACAACGGCGTTCCCTTCTACGTGGCGGCGCCTTCGTCGACGGTCGACTGGCGACTTCTTTCGGGCCGCCAGGAAATCGAAATCGAAAACCGCGGCGCCGACGAAGTGCTCGGCGTTCACGGGATGGACAAGAACGGCAAGCCCGCCACGGTTCGGCTCGCTCCCGAAGGAACGCCCGTGGCGAATCCCGCCTTCGACGTGACGCCTTCGCGGCTCGTGACGGCCTTCTTTACCGAGCGCGGCGTCTACAAGCCCGAAGACCTCTATACGGGCTTCGCCGATCAACTGAGCGCGTACCAATAAAGGGGCGGCGATGCGGGAATCGAGTCTTTCCGAGCGCCTCATCGCCGCGGCGCGCGGCATGAACGAGCGCGGCATCAACGTGAACAAGTCCGGGAACGTCTCGGTGCGCGTCGAGCGTGGCGGACGCGACGGCTTTCTCGTGACGCCGACGGGCGTTCCCTATGCGTCGCTCACGCCCGGGGATCTCGTCTGGATGCCGCTCACGGCGGCTTCGGTCGAGGACCGCGAAGGGCGGCTTTTGCCGTCTTCCGAGTGGTCTCTTCACCGTGCGGTGTACGCGGCGCGCCCCGACGCGGGGGCGGTCGTCCACACGCACTCGGCCTACGCCACGGCGCTCGCCTGCCAAAACGAGGGGATTCCCGCCTTTCACTACATGGTGGCGGTTGCGGGGGGATCCTCGATCGACGTCGTTCCCTATGCGACCTTCGGGACGGAACTCTTGGGCCAGCGCACGGCCGAGGCCCTTCGCGTAAAGAACGCCTGTCTTCTTGAACACCACGGGGTCGTGGCGCTCGGGCCCACGCCCGAAAAGGCGCTCGACCTTGTGGCGGAAGTTGAAAACCTCGCTCGCCAATACGTGATCGTGCGCGGTCTCGGCACTCCACATCTCCTTTCCGACGAAGAGATGGCGGTGGTGATCGAAAAATTCCGCACCTACGGCAAGCAGCCCTCGCGCGACGGGGAGGAGACCCGATGACGGCGCCCGACCGCTGGCTCAGAAAGGATGGCACGGTCGTCTCCTGCACCGAGAGCGTGAAGGTTTTGACCGAAACCTGGGACGAAACCGAAACGGCTCTGCAGGACTTCTTTGAGGACGCCGTGCTCCTCGGCGTCGCCAAGGCCGAGTGGAAGGCGAAGCTCCACGAGATGATCGACGCGCTCGAGTGCGACTACGAAGAAAAGACGGCCCCCGCCGAGGCGCTTCCCCCGGAAGGGAGGCGTTGACGAAGCCGCCGAAAGGATCGAAAATCCCGATCACAAAGGGAGGATCAAATGTTTGAAATCCAAAAAGTCCGTTGTTTGGCTCTGACGGTCGCCTGCGCGGCGCTTCTTGCGGGTTGCGCGCATCCTCAGCTCATGGAGCCGGGGATGAGTCTTACGGCGGTGGAAACGGAGCTCGGCGCTCCGGACGCCAAGGTGGCGCTCAAGACGGGCGGCACGCGTTTCGTCTATTCGCTTCAGCCCATGAGCGAACAGGTCTGGTGGATCGACTTCAATGAAAAGGGCGAGGTGGTCTCGCGGCAAAACGTGCTCGACCGCGAGCACTTCGCGCTCATCCGCCCGGGCGTCGACACGAAGGAAACCGTCTGGAATCTCTTCGGAAAGTGCGCCGAGGAAAGTCACTTCGCGCTCGTCAATCAGGACGCGTGGATGTACCGCTTCCTCGACGAAGGGTTCTTCCACATGGCCTGCTGGGTGCAGTTCGACATGAAGGGCGTCGTCACCGAAGTGGGCTACACGATCGACCCGTGGTGGGATCGGGACGGGCTCTTTTTCTGACCCGTTCGGGAATTCAAATGTAAAGCGGGCGCGACGGTTGTCGCGCCCGTTTCGCTAGGGTTATTCATGATTCGGTCAAAGAAGACCGATTTCCTTGAGCCAGTCTTCCACGTCGCCCGTGAGGCCCCAGGCCGAGCCGCGGACGGTGAGGTGACCGAGATGCTTGTTTTCGGGGAGGAGCTTCAGGAAGTCTTCCTCCGTGTGCATGCGGCCGCCGCCACCGTGAGTGTTGTAGTGCGCGACGGTCTTCCCCTTGAGGTCGACCGACTTGATCCAAGTCTGGAGCGCCTGCGCCACGTGGTGCCACCAGGTGGGCGTGCCGAGAATCACGACGTCGTACTTAGAGAGGTCGATCTTGGGCGCGACGATCTCACGTTCGATTCCCTTTTCGATTTCTTCCTTCACGATTTCGGTGGTGGGCGTGTATTCCTCGGGATAGGGCTCCTTCGTCGTCACCTCGTAGAGGTCGGCGCCAGTGAGCGAGCGGATCGCTTCGGCTACCTTGCGGCTGTTGCCCGTCTTCGAGAAATAGACGACGGCGATGCGGCGGGTGTTTTCCGGGACCTTGGTTTCGGCCGCGCGGGCGGCGGGGTTGAGCGTCATCGCGCAGCCGCTCAGGGCGACCATCGTGAACTCTCCCCAGCCAACGCTACGCTTTTGGCTGGGGCTTCCGGTTTCACAGCCTAGGTGGACACAGGAAGATTTCCCGTGTCCGGCTTAGGCTCCACCTGCTTCGCAGCTCCGACATCGTCGGCGCGCATGGATCGGGGCGTCCCACCCCTACCTTGTCCTTCGCTCGATTCGCCTTTCCTGCGCATGCGCAAGAGGCGCTTTCGCTCTTTGGACTTCTGTTGGTCATCAAAAATCTGCTTCACAGCCCGCGAGGCGATGTTCATCGCCGCAACCTGGTCCGCAGTGAGTTGATGATCTTCATTGAATCGGCAGTCGGGGTTCGTGCTAGCAAAGTGCGCCTGGTCAGGGCGGTTGCTGCGGTGTGTGTGCCCGCATTTCGGGCATTGCTGACTGCTGTAGGCGGCCTGGCGGGGAGTTCCGCGGGAGCCCGCATGGCGGCCTGGCTCGGCTCTTACGGTACGGAGGCCTTCGGTCGCCGCGCCGCACCGCGGCCGGCCGCCGTCATCATGGCCTACACGGGCCTTTCGGAATGGCAGGAGACCGATCCCGCGACCTACATGATCCAGGGGACGCGCGATGGCATCGCGCCCATTTCTGTGACGGACCGCAGGATGAGGGCGCTCGAGCGTGCGGGCGTCAAAGTCCGCTACGAACGTATCAACGGATTGCCCCACGGATTCGGGCTCGGCACGGGGACCGCTGCGGAAGGCTGGATCGGAAGGGCGACGGCCTTCTGGCGGGAAGCTCGTGAGGAAAACTCTCGGCGGGAAGAACGAAGCTGAGGAAGTCTCGGGACGTTGCCTCCTCTATAACGCCAAAGGCCGCCCGGAGGCGGCCACCAAATTACTTCGTGCGGATCATGATCCAAGCCAACACAAGTACGGCAAGAAGTGCGCCGTCAACATGGACGTCGCCCGTACATATCGTAATTGAGCCTGGTATAATCTCTCACGAAGAGTTAGACAGATGCGGAACCATCCTTAACTCCTCAAACTAATGACAAGCCCGGTGTTGGAGCACTGGGCTTTGTCGTTTTTACACCCTCGGCATTGCTGCGTCGGGGCCTTTTCTTCCACCGGGGAACTGCCTGGTAAAAGAACTCTTAAGGAGTTTCGGCGAAGCTTTCGGCAACGACTTGCCCACTGCTAACCTTCGTGGTGCAGACAATTTTACGCAAAGAAGGACCAAAAAAGGCATAGCGCATTTGCGTTATGGTGTCGGCTTTTTTTGTAAAGCTCGCTTTTCACCTTGCCGGTGTGATGTCTCTTTTCTGAGGGGCGGTAACTATGGGGGGCTGGTATGTTGATCTCCGTTATACGTTGTATTGCAAGAGATGACGGTCGTTTCTGTGTTGGCGGCTTCCGTGAAATTTTCTTACATGCGATGAAGTTTCCGCCAAAGATTTATTCAGAAGTCTTCACATCCTTTTTTTGAAGTGAAAAATAATTCCTTTACGGGATCTAAAAGGCGGTTAACTTTTCCCTGGTAAATTCTTTTCTCTGGAAATCCTGGAGATTGCGAGAAATCAAATCACTAACAGTTTGTTACTCTAATCCCAAATTGTTCAGCTTTTTTGGGAACGTAATCCCAAAATGTTCAAGTTTTGCGAACAGTACGTAGGTCTAACCTCTATAGCGTCTTTATGGTATGGATTCCTGCCGCCCCAGCACAAATCTATTTACTCCAATGACGAAAGTGAAAACGGAGAAAAGCTTGTCTCGCTGACGTGCTATCGTACCTGCACCATCGTTCTTTCTTCCGCCACCTCATGACGAACCCCATCGACGCACTCGACGCCTTCTTTTCCAACCCGCGCCTTTCCGCCGCCCCCGTCGTGGCCGTGGGACTGTCGGGCGGACGGGACTCCGTGGCGTTATTCGCGGCGCTCGCAGGCTGGGTGCGCTCGCATGCCGAACGCGAGGTCCGCGTCCTGGGTCTGCATGTGCATCACGGGCTGAGTCCCCATGCGACCGAGTGGAGCGACTTCGCTCTTCGTCTCGGCGAGCGCTTCGACGTTCCCGTGGAAATTCTTCGCGTCACGGTCGACGCAAAAAGAGAGGGGATTGAGGCGGCCGCTCGCCGGGCGCGTTACGAAGCCTTGATCGAGGCGATGCGGCGCAGCGGGGCGCAGATACTCCTTACGGCGCACCATCGGGACGATCTGCTCGAGACCTTCCTTCTGCAGTGGGTGCGCGGCGCGGGCGTCGACGGGCTCGCCGCCATGCCGACGCTCTCCACGTTGGAGCGCTGGGGCGCGCCCGATCTGCTTCTCGGACGTCCCTTCCTTTCTCTTTCCCGAGAGGACGTTACGCGCTTTGTCACCGAGTCGAACCTCCCGTGGGTGGAGGACGAGAGCAACGCCGACGACCGCTATTACCGCAACCGCATGCGAAACCGCGTCCTGCCCGTTCTGAAGGAAGCCTTTCCCCATGCCGAGGCGCCGGCCGCGCGCAGCGTCCGCTGGTGCGGGGAAGCGGCCGAAATCCTCGCGGAAAGGGCGGATGAAGACATCGCCTTCGCCCGTTGCGAAGACGGTTCGCTCGACTTGACGGACCTCACGCCGGCAAGACGAAAGAACGCCCTGCGGCGGTGGCTCTCCGTCACCTTCGGCGTGACGGCCTCGAGCCTCCTGACGGACGAATGGGAGACGCTGATCGCCGAGCAAAAGACGGTCGAGCGTCTGCGTGTCTTTGATGGCCGCGCGGTGCATCTTCACAGGGGAAGACTCTTCGTGCGCTCCGCGCACCGGACCGAACTCGAAGAAACGTCTCTCGAACTTTCCTTGGGCGTCGTTTGGACCAGCCCCGACAACCATCTTTCCCTGGTGCTCGAGGAAACGAAGGAAAACGATCCGGACGCCGTGTCGCTCGCCGACCTCGTCGCATCGGGCGTTACCGTCGGACCGCGCCGTGGCGGAGATCGGTTGCACCGAACGGCCGACGGTCCTGGACGGATTCTGAAGGATCTCTGGGCCGAAGAGGGCGTGCCCGCCTTTGACCGTCCCCATCTTCCCGTCCTGCGGGTCGGGGGCGAAGTGCTCTCCGTGGCGCTTCTCGGAACCGACCGAAAAACCGCTGCGAAACTGCGTCGAAAGCTTCCCTTCGTGAAGTTCGTTTGGGCGACGCGCACGCCCGAACGGGAACCAAATCTTCCTCATTGATCGACCTTTCGTCGACCAATGAAAGCCTTACTTTCTACCATTCGAAATTTTCTTTCTTCCTTCTGAGAGAATGGGAATCGGATAGAGAAAACGCCTTAGGCGAGGGGGCTCGTCTTCCGATATGTTGAAGTCATCGGGCGCGGCGAAAAAGGACCGCGTCACCCCACTGATGACTCGAACCAAGGAATTCACCATGCTCAATCGCCGCGCTTTCTTCCTCGCCGGTTCCGGCGCCCTCGCGGGCCTCACGCTCTCGCCCTCCGTCTTTGCCGCCGTTCCGGCGTCCGCCACGAAGGAAGTGACGCCCACGGCCGAAGAGCCGATCCTCCTCAACTTCAATGAAAACAGCTTGGGGCTCGCGAAGTCCGCGCAGAACGCCATTCAAGAGCAGATGGCGACGGCCTTCCGTTATCCCGACGCCGTGCGCTCGAAGCTGATCGCCGACATCGGGGCGCATTACGGGCTCAAGTCCGAAAACGTCACGCTCGGCAACGGTTCTTCCGAGACGATCCAGGCGGCGCTCGAAGCGCAGTTCCACAAGGCCGCCAAGGCGGGGCAAAAGGTGCAGGTGATCGCGCCCGATCCCACCTTCGGCGTCGCACAGGCCTACACAGAAGCTGCGGGCGTAGCCTACGTGCCGGTTCCGCTCAAGGAAAAGACCCTTCAGGCCGACGTTGCCGCGCTCAAGGCCAAGGCCGAAGCCTTCGACGGTCTCACGGTCGTCTACTTCTGCAACCCGAACAATCCGACGGGCGTCGTTTCGCCCGCGACCGAATTCAACGCCTGGGTCGAAGAAGCGGCCGCCAAGAAGGCGAACGTCTTCTTCCTCGTCGACGAAGCCTACGGCGAGTACGTGGACGATCCGAAGTTCGTCTCCGGCATCGAGCTCGTCAAGAAGGGCCTCGACAACCTCATCGTCTCGCGCACCTTCTCGAAGCTCTACGCTCTTGCGGGTCTTCGCATCGGCTACGGCATCGGCACGGCCGTGACCGCCAAGGCGGTCGACGCCTTCGCTTCGATCGACAACACGAACGCCATGGGGGCCGCCGCCGCGAGCGCAACACTCGCCGACAAGACCTATCTCGCGCTCTCGCTCGAAGCGACGAAGCTCTCGAAGAAGATCGTCACCGACGCTCTCGACGAACTCGGCATCGAATACCTCCCGAGTCAGGCGAACTTCATCTTCCATAAGACGAAGAAGGGCGTCGACTACAAGGCCAAGATGGCCGAAGCCCACATCATGGTGGGCCGCGCCTTCCCGCCCTACGACGACTGGAACCGCCTCACGCTCGGGACGCCCGGCGAAATGAAGGCCTTCGTCAAGGTTCTGAAGGACTTCCGCAAGAAGGGCTGGATCTGATTGCTTCCCGAACGCCCGCCCGCCGAAAGGGGCGGGCGGCAACGCCTCGGACACGACGTTCGGGGCGTTTTCCGTTTTGGGGAAGACTCTTCGACGGGAAAGCATAGGGCTTTCAGCGTAGCGGGTTCGGAATACGGCAAAGGGCGAGCGGATATTTTCCGCTCAGCGAAGCCCGATCGAAACGGTCTGCGTAGAATGGTATTTCGTCTTTTGCATAAGGAGGAGACCGTCATGTCCACTACATTTCTCCCTTCCTACAGCGTCGGTCCCGACGCCTATGAGGAAATCGGGTTCGTCACGAAGTTCTACGGCAAGACTGTTGCCGTCGTGGGCGGCGAAACGGCCCTGAAGAAGGCCTCGCCCCGTCTTTTGCCCGCGCTCGAAAAGGCGGGACTCGCCGTCACCTGCGTAGAGGTCTACGGGAAGGACGCGACGCGCGCAAACGTGGAGAAAATCCGCACGAACCCCGCGGTGGCGCAGGCCGACATGATTTTCGGCGTGGGCGGCGGTCGCGCCGTCGACACCGTGAAGACGGCGGCGGACCTGATGGACAAGCCCTTCTTCACCTGTCCGACGCTCGCATCCAACTGCGCTCCGGTCTCGGCAATCGCGGTTCTCTACAAGGAGGACGGGGCGCTTGACGGCTATCACTTCACGAAGCGCTGTCCGAACCACTGCTTCATCGACACGACGGTCGTTCTCGACAGTCCGGAAGAGCTCTTCTGGGCGGGGATCGGCGATGCCCTTTCAAAGGAGTGCGAATCCGCTTTCTCCTCGCGCGGCAAGGCGCTCGCACATACCCCGATGCTGGGCGTTCAGGTCGCCGCGATCTGCGAAGGGCCGCTTCTTCGTTACGGCAAGGCGGCGCTCGACGATTTTCGCGCGGGACGCGTCACGGAAGCTTTCTCGGAAACGGTGCTCGACATCATCATTTCGACCGGGATCGCATCGAACCTTCTCACAACGGAACACGCGCACTACTTCAATTCGTCTCTTGCGCACTGCTTCTACAATTCGACCATGGTGCTTCCCGCGGGGCACAGGCATCTGCACGGCGAAACCGTGAGTTTCGGCTGCCTGGTGCTGATGGCCTTTGACGGCAATGACGAAGGGCTTGAACGCCTCGCCCGCTTCAACAAGTCTCTGGGTCTTCCCGTGAAGCTCGCCGACCTCGACATGACCGAAGCCGATCTCGACCCCGTCATCGAGCGCGCCCAAACGCTTCGCGAATGGACCTGCGTCCCCGAAGGCGTGACGGTGACGCCCGAAAGTTTCCGCGCCGCGATCCTCAAGGCCGACGCCTTCGGCCGCAGTCTCGACTGATTTTCGATGCTTCGGGGACGTTCCGCGTCCCCGTTGATTTTCCAACGCTCCGCAGCCTTCCGCTTCGGGGCGTTTTTTTTGCGGCGGCGTTCTTTCGAATTCTTGCGAGACATGTACAAATTGCATGAATCCGCATAGATATTCGTCATTGGCAATTTTCACGGCGCGGGAATACGCTTCTTTTCGAAAGGATGCTTCGGGCGTTGTTCAGGTCGCGGTTTTGCGGCATGCGGCGTCCGACGGATCGTCCGATACAAGAACATGAAAAGCAATCGAAAGGAAAACGTTATGTCGAAGGTTACGGAGACTCGCCAACAAAAGGGCATCTATGTGAGGAAGACGCTCGGTCTCGCCGTGCTCGGCGCGGCGATGACGCTTGCCGCGGGAAACGCTGCGGCCGCGGACGGCAGTTTTACGGGCGAAGCCCAGGGCATGGGCCCGGTTTCGGTCGGGATCACCGTTGCGAACGGACGCGTCTCGGCCGTGCAGGTGAACGTCGCGAACGAAACTCCGGGCTACGGGCGCGACATCGGCGCGACCATGGAAAAGCGCATTCTCGAAGCGCAGTCCGCCGACGTCGACGGCGTTTCGGGCGCTTCGATCACGAGCGCCGCGGTGAGGGCCGCCGCGCAGGCCGCCTTTGCGAAGGCGGGGCTCGTCGCCGCGGCCGCGAAGTCGCCCGTCAAGGGCGGCACCTACGTCGGGTCCGCCCAGGGCGCAAAGAGCCGCGTGCACGCCACCGTGAAGGTGGACGAAAAGGGCCGCTTCACGATCGAAAAGATCACTTCGGGCGACACACCCTACGTGAGCGACTCGGCCTTCGCGTTCGTGGAAAAGAACATCGAAGACGGCCAGACGCTCGCCGTCGACGCTCTGACGGGTGCGACGCTTTCGAGCCGCGGACTCGTCGGCGCCGTCTCCGACGCGCTTCGTCAGGCGGGCGTCGACACCGCGTCGCTGCTCGTCAAGCAATCGGCGCCTGTGAAGGTGAGCCGCGAGAAAGAAACGGCCGACGTCGTCGTGATCGGCGGCGGTGCGGCCGGCATGGCCGCGGCCCTCGCCGCGAAGACCACCGATCGGCTCGAAGCCGGCAAACCCAACGGGCTCAAGGTCGTGCTCCTCGAAACGAAGGGCTATCTCGGGGGCGACCTCGCGATCTGCGGCGGCTACGTCGCCGCCTATTCGGGCACGCCTCTGAACGAACGCACGGGCCTCACCATGACCGGGAAGGAAGTCGTCGCCGCGACCAAGGCAGCGAAGACTCCGGAAGTCGCCGCGATGGTGAACGACGAGCTCGCCGTGCGCGCCGTGGACGAAGTGGGGCCGCTTCTCAACAGCCTCGTCGCTCAGGGTTTCCGCATCGTGCCCGAGGACGCCACGCGCGGCGCCACGAATTCGCCGTACTTCCAGGACGGCATCCTCCACTACACGGTCGCCCGTACGAGCGACATGCGCGACGGCTACCGCAGTCAGGACAAGGGCTACGACACGACGTCGGGTTCGCCCTGGATGGCCGAAGGCCTCTCCGACCTCGTTAAGAAGGCGGGCGTCGACGTGCGTCTCATGACGAGCGCCACGGACCTTGTGCGCGGCGCAAACGGCATCGAAACGGTATCCGTGGCGGACGGCCGCTCGACCTATCGCATCCGCGCGAAGGCCGTCGTGCTCGCGACGGGCTATTCGGGTCTCGACGCCGAATCCGTGAAGCTCTTTTATCCGAACCTTGAAGGCGTCATCCGCACGGGCGGTGCGGGCGTCACGTCCTTTGCGCCCAAGTGGGTCCTGAAGGAGGGCGGCAAGGTCGCGATGAATCCAGGTTCGTCCACGATGCTCGGCTACGATTCCGTCCTCGGGATCGACGGGGCCGAGAGCGAGATCTATCAGAAGCTCTTTATGCCCTGGGTGAACCTCGACGGGAAGCGCTTCATGTCTGAAGGCGGCCACGGTCCGAGCTGGGGTCTCAAGGCGGGCGCCGACATGCCCGAAATCGAAAACGTGCCGGCGACGGGACGCTCCGTGGCGGCCCTCATGAAGCAGCCCGAAAAGCGCGCCTGGATGATCTTCGATTCGACCCACGAAGCCGTGAAGCATTACGAACACCTCGCGGGTTCGGGCCTTGCGAAGCGCGCCGACACGCTCGAAGGTCTGGCCGAGGCCGCGGGCATCCGCGACGTCAAGGCGTTTGAGGAAACGATCGCGCAGTACAACGCCGACTTCGAAAAGGGCGGCGACACGCTCTTTGCCGTTCCCAAGAACGAAATGCGTCCGGTTCTGAAGGCCCCGTTCTACGCGGTCCGGATCGCCGCGGTCAACACGATCGCGAACACCACGGCTTACGCGGACGACGACACCACGATCCTCATGGGTCCGAACGGTCCGCGCGTCGAAGGTCTCTTCGGGGCGGGCGGCGCCATCGGCAACTGCATCACCAACACCGGTCTCGGCGCTCACAACGCGACGGCTCTGAGTTCGGGCGCCATCGCGGGCGCCGCGGCGAGGGCTTACGCCGAAAAGCACTGATCTCAACGTACCGAAGGCTGACAGGACGGGCGAAGGTTCACGGCGCAATGCCGGCGGGCCTTCGCCCGTTTCTCATGGGTAGCGCTTTACATTCCCGTACGTGAATTCAAATCTTCGTTTTCCGTTCTCGGTCACCTTCGACTTTCTCTTGGGGAGACGAGTTCGCGCAAGACCGCGAGAAAGCGCTCGGCAATCGGCGTCACCGTCGCGTTCTTGCGCCGGATCAGATAGGAGCGCGCCGTCAGCGGCGGGTCGAGAGGTCGGCAGGTGAGGGGGCTTGTCTCCCCGGTGTCGACGAGCCCCTCGAAGGAGAGCAGAAAGCCGAGGCCTTCGCGCACGAAGAGCGCGCCGTTCGTTGGGAGCGTCACGTGGCTCTCAAGCGACAGTTCGGACGTTCGTCCGCCCGACCACCGTTCGATGTCGCCTCGCCAGCCCTGCACCGAGCAAAAGAGGGGAAGCCCCTTGAGGTCTTCGAAGGTGAGGGCGGTCTTCTTCGTGAGGGGATGGTCCTTGGGGAGAATCAGCACCCAGCGGTCCGAGACGGGGAGTTCGATCGCCTCGAACTTCCCTCGGTCAGGCTCCTCCACGACGAGCCCGAAGTCGAGGATGCCCTTTTCGAGGAGCATCGTGACGAGCGCCGTGTCCCCGCTCTCGATGCGGCAGAGAAGCTTGGGGGCCGTTTCCTTGAGGAGCCGCACGGCTTTCGCGACGAGCTGCACGGAGCGCGCCTCGGCCATCCCGAAGGCGAGCGTGCCGCCCATAGGTTCGTGCAGATCGCGGAATTCCGACTCGATCTTGTCGTGGAGCTGCAGGAGTTCCTGCGCGCGCTCCTCGAGGCGGCGTCCTTCGTCCGTAAGTTCGATCGAGAAGCTCCGGCGGCGAAAGAGCTTCGTGTCAAGCCGTTCCTCTAGAGCGGCGAGGCGCTTTGAGAGGGCGGACTGCGAGACGTGCAGGCGGTTGGCCGCCCGCGTCATGTTCTCTTCGCGGGCGATTTCCACGAAGTAGCGAAGCGTCGTGAGGTCCATGCCTTGCATGTCTTTGGGCTCCAATGAGGGATGATGGATGAGGAGAGAAATGCCATTCCTTACGGGAATATCATGTTAGCAAGAAATGCCATTCGCGACGTTGTCCCCTTGCGTCGTAACATGCAATTTGACGGGATGCCGTCTTGCATCCGCTCCGTTGTCAGGGAGACCGACATGCAGAGAAGAACGTTTTTGGGAACCACCGTTTTGGGAGCTACGCTCATGACCGTTTCCGCTCCGGCCGTCCAGGCCGCCAACACCGAATGGGACAAGACCTTTGCGCTCGACGACCGCGTCGCGCACGAGAAGGTCCGCTTTACGAACCGCTTCGGCATTGAACTCGCCGCCGACCTCTATCGTCCGAAGAACCTCACGGGAAAACTTCCGGCGATCGCCGTCTCGGGGCCGTTCGGCGCCGTGAAGGAACAGGCTTCGGGTCTCTACGCCCAGGAACTCGCGATCCGCGGGTTCGTCACCGTCGCCTTTGACCCCTCGTTTACGGGCGAGAGCGGCGGCGTCGCGCGCAACGTCGCGTCGCCCGACATCAACGCGGAAGACTTCTCCGCGGCCGTCGACTATCTTTCGCTTCGCGACGACGTCGATCCCGAGAAAATCGGCATCTGCGGGATCTGCGGCTGGGGCGGCCTCTCGCTTCGCGCCGCGATGCTCGACACGCGCATCAAGGCTACGGTCGCCTCGACCATGTACGACATGTGCCGCGTGACCGGACAGGGCTACTTCGACTCGATGGACGCGAACGCGCGCCACGAAATGATGGTGAAGTTGAACGCCCAGCGCACCGCCGACGCCAAGGCGGGCAAGCCCGCGCGCGCGGGCGGCGTTCCCGACAAGCTTCCCGACGACGCGCCCTGGTTCGTGAAGGACTATTTCGACTACTACAAGACGGAACGCGGCTATCATCCGCGCTCGCTCAATTCGAACGCCGGCTGGAACGTGACGTCTTCGATTTCGTTTGCGATGGAAAATCTCCTCGGCCGTCCCGACGAAATCCGAAGCGCCGTGATGCTCGTTCACGGCGAAAAGGCCCATTCCTGCTACTTCTCGAAGGACGTCTTCCCCAAACTCAAGGGTGACAACAAGCGTCTCCTTCTCATCCCGGGCGCCGTGCACACGGATCTCTACGACAAGAAGGACGTGATTCCGTTCGACGAAATCGAAAAGTTCTACCGTACCTATCTCGTTTGATTGAGGACGGGCAATAAAGACCCCGAGCAGGAATCCAATCCTCTCGGGGTTCGTTTTGTCGAATGTTGCGGGAGCGCTCTTTCTCGGGGGCCCTCCCGTTTTCGGCTTTACTCGTTGCGGTTGGCCCAGACGGGGCGCTTCGCTTCGAAGGCGGCGATTTCGTCCTCGTGCTCGAGGGTGAGCGAAATCGCGTCGAGTCCCTCCATGATGCAGCGGCGGCGGAAGGGGTCGAGCGTGAAGGGATAGGTCTTTCCGGCCGCCTCGACCGTCATGGTTTCGAGCGACACCGTGACCGTCATGCCCGGATTCGCGTAGAGCGCGTCGAAGATTTCCGAGATCTGCGCCTCGGGCAATTCCACCGTGAGGAGGCCGTTGCCAAGCGCATTGTTCTTAAAGATGTCCCCGAAGCTCTCGCAGATCACGACCCGCACGCCCCAGTCGAGGAGCGCCCAGGGAGCGTGTTCGCGGCTCGAGCCGTTTCCGAAGTTGCTTCGCGCAACGAGGATCGAGCTCTTGCGATAGGGTTCCCGATTGAGCACGAAATCGGGATTCTCCGTCGTTTCCGCGGCGTCGAGGTAGCGGCGTTCGTGAAAGAGGTGCTTGCCGAAGCCCTTGCGGTCGACCGCAAGGAGGAACTGCTTCGGAATGATCTGGTCCGTGTCGACGTTCGCGGCGTCGAAGGGGGCCGCAATGCCGGTGTGGGTCTTGAGCGCTTCCATCAGTTTTCTCCCAAGAAGGTGCGGACGTCGGCGATCGCGCCCGTGACGGCGGCCGCGGCCGCCATGGCGGGGCTCATGAGGTGCGTGCGGCTCGCGCGACCCTGACGGCCCACGAAGTTGCGGTTCGAAGTCGACGCGACGCGGGAACCCGGTTCCGCCTTGTCGTCGTTCATCGCGAGGCACATGGAGCAACCAGGAAGCCGCCACTCAAAGCCCGCTTCCCTGAAGACCTTGTCCAAGCCCTCCTCTTCGGCGAGGCGCTTCACTTCGCCGCTCCCGGGGACGGCAAGCGCCCGCACGCCCGGTGCGACCTTGCGGCCCCGAACGATTTCGGCCGCCGCGCGGAAGTCTTCGATGCGCCCGTTCGTGCAGGAGCCGATGAAGACCGTGTCGATGGGGGTGCCGAGAATCGGCTCGCCCGCCTTCAATTCCGTGTAGCGAAGCGCCGCTTCGGCGCCCGCGCGCTCGACGGGATCCGTCATGTCGGCGGGGACGGGGACGCGTTCGTCGACGCCCATCACCTGGCCTGGGTTCGTCCCCCAGGTCACCTGCGGGGCGAGGTTCGAGACGTCGATTTCGACCGTCTTGTCGTAGACGGCGTCCTCGTCCGTGCGGAGGGTCTTCCAGTATTCGACGGCTTCGTCCCAGTCCTTCCCCTTGGGCGAGAACGTGCGGCCCTTGAGGTAGGCGAAGGTGGTTTCGTCGGGGGCGATCATGCCCGCCTTCGCGCCCACTTCAATCGCCATGTTGGAGAGCGTCATGCGGCCTTCCATCGAAAGATCGCGCACGGCTTCGCCCGTGAATTCCATCGCGTAGCCCGTGCCGCCCGCGGTCGTGAGCTTTCCGGCGATCGCGAGGATCAGGTCCTTGGCGGTGAGGCCCTTGGGGAGTTTGCCGACCGTCTTCACGTTCATGGTCTTCAGCTTTCCCTGCTTCAGGGTCTGCGTCGCGAGAACGTGTTCGACTTCGGACGTCCCGATCCCGAAGGCGAGCGCCCCGAAGGCGCCGTGGGTCGCCGTATGGGAGTCCCCGCAGACGAGCGTCGTTCCGGGGAGGGTGAAGCCCGTTTCGGGCCCGATGATGTGCACGATCCCCTGGTGCGGATGACCGAGCCCGTAGAGCGTCACCCCGAAGTCGGCGCAGTTCTTCATGAGGGTCGTCACCTGCGCGTAGGCTTGGGGCGAGCAGGCTTCGAGCGTCTGCTTCTGCGTCGAAATGTCGTGGTCCATCGTCGCGAGCGTGAGGTCGGGCCGTCGCATCGGACGGCCTGCGGCTCGGAGGCCCGCGAAGGCCTGAGGCGACGTCACTTCATGGACGAGATGACGGTCGATGTAGAGAAGCGGAAGTTCTCCCTCGACCCGGCGCACGACGTGCGCCTCGTAGACCTTTTCGTAGAGTGTCTTGCCCATTTGGTGTTCTCCTTATCAGGCCTTCGTCACGTTCGCGGCGATCGCGTCGCCCATTTCCTTCGTGCCGACCGCGGGGCCGCCCAGGGCGATGTCGCCCGTGCGGACGCCCTCGGCGAGGGTCTTCGTGACGGCCGCTTCGATCGCGTCGGCCGCTTCCGTTTCGCCGAGCGAGTAGCGAAGCATCATCGCGGCCGAGAGGATCTGGGCGATCGGGTTGGCGACGCCCTTTCCGGCGATGTCGGGGGCGGAGCCGCCCGAAGGTTCGTAGAGGCCGAAGCCGCCCACGCCGAGGCTCGCCGACGGGAGCATCCCCATCGAGCCCGTGATCATGGCGCATTCGTCCGAGAGGATGTCCCCGAACATGTTGGAGGTGAGCATCACGTCGAACTGATCGGGGTTCTTGATGAGCTGCATCGTCGCGTTGTCGACGTACATGTGTTCGAGCGTCACGTCGGGATAGTCCTTCGCGATGTGCTCCACCGTTTCGCGCCAGAGAACGGAGGTGGCGAGGACGTTGGCCTTGTCGACCGACGTCACCTTCCTGCGGCGGCCCTGCGCCGCCGTGAAGGCGATTTTGGCGATGCGCTCGATTTCGGGGACCGTGTAGGTTTCCGTGTCGAAGGCGCGCACGACGCCGTCTTCGGTGACGCGGCCCTTGGGTTCGCCGAAGTAGATCCCGCCAGTCAATTCACGCACGATCACCATGTCGAAGCCCCGCGCCGCGATGTCGGCGCGAAGGGGCGACATCGCCTCGAGCCCCGGATAGAAGCGCCCCGGGCGCAGGTTCGCGTAGAGCTTGTAGCGTTTGCGAAGCGGCAAGAGGGCGCCCGCTTCCGGACGGTCCTTGTGCGGGAGATGGTCCCACTTGGGGCCGCCCACGCTTCCGAACAGAATGGCTTCGGCCTTGTCGCAGGCGGCGAGCGTCGCTTCGGGAAGGGGCGTGCCGCAGGCGTCGATCGCGGCGCCTCCGACGAGCGCCTCTTCGGTTTCGAGCGTGAAGCCGTAGAGCTCTCCGGCGCGCTCGAGAACCTTGAGCGCCTCCGTCATGACTTCGGGGCCGATGCCGTCACCGGCGAGTACGGCGATGCGATGGGTACGGGTCATTTGCAATGTCCTTCGAATCAGAGTGTGTGAGGGGAGCGTCGGAGGGGAGAGTCCCTCCGACGGGGTGTCGGGTCGGTGGTCGTCCGGGTCAGAGAAGCGTCCCGATCGCGGGGAGCTTGAAGGTCTTTCCCTTGCGGGCGGCCTGCACGCGCAGGTGACGCACGACGGCGTTCACGGCGTTGATGTAGGCGAGCGCCGAGGCTTCGAGAATGTCGGTCGAAAGGCCCATGCCGTGGAAGATGCGGTTGTCGTATTCAACCGTGACGTTGACGCGCCCGAGCGCGTCGCGGCCTTCGCCGTTCGCTTCGATCTTGTAGGTGAGAAGCTTCGTCTTGATGCCCGTGAGGCGCACGATCGTGTTGAGGATCGCGTCGACCGGGCCGTTCCCGTAGGCGGATTCCGTACGGGTGCGGCGGCCGGCGAAGAGACGGACGCTCGCGACCGGAATGACGCCGCCCGAGCCCGAGACGACGTTGAACTGATCGAGCACGAAGGCTTCGTCGTCCTCTTCCTGACGCATCGAGAAGAGCAGGGCTTCAAGGTCGTAGTCGTAGACCTGGCCCTTGCGGTCGGCGAGCGCGAGGAAGCGCTTGTAGAGTTCGGAGAGGTTGTAGGAATCGGGGGGATAGCCCATCTGATCGAGGCAGGACTTGATCATGTGGCGGCCCGAACGCGCCGTCATGTGCATGACGTTCCCCGAGAAGCCCACGGATTCGGGCGTGAGGATCTCGTAGGTCTCGCGGTTCTTGAGGACGCCGTCCTGGTGAATGCCGGAGCTGTGCGAGAAGGCGTTCGAACCCACGATCGCCTTGTGCGCGGGGATGGGCTCGTTCGTGATCTTCGAGACGATGTTGGCCGTGCGGGCGATCTTCTCGAGATGAATCCCCGTCCGGAGGCCCTTCAGATATTCGCGGCGAAGATGAATGGCGGCGGCCACTTCTTCGAGCGAGCAGTTCCCGGCGCGCTCGCCGAGCCCGTTCATGCAGCATTCGATCTGACGGGCCCCGTTCTGAATCGCGGTGAGCGAGTTGGCCGTCGCCATGCCGAGGTCGTTGTGGCAGTGGACCGACAGGACCGCCTTGTCGATGTTCGGGACCGTGTTCTTCAGATGACGGATGATGCCGCCGAATTCGTCGGGGAGGGTGTAGCCCACCGTGTCGGGGATGTTGATCGTCGTGGCGCCCGCGTCGATCGCGGCCTCGACCATGCGGCAGAGTTCGGGAAGCGGCGTGCGGCCGGCGTCTTCGCAGGAGAATTCCACGTCGTCCGTGTACTTCGTCGCGCGCTTGACGGCGGCGACCGCCATGTCGCGGATCTGGTTGTAGTCCTTGCGAAGCTTGTCGCGAACGTGGATTTCGGAGGTGGCGATGAAGGTGTGGATGCGGCGGCGCGGGGCGACCTTGAGCGCTTCGCCGCAGGCGTCGACGTCCTTTTCGACGGCCCGCGCGAGACCGCAGGGGACGGAGCGGGTGAGCGACGCGGCGATCGCCTTGACGCTCTGGAAGTCGCCGTCCGAAGAGATGGGGAATCCCGCCTCGATCACGTCGACACCGAGCTCTTCGAGCGCCTCGGCGATCTGCAGCTTCTGCCGCAGGGAAAGGCTTTGCTGAAGCGCCTGTTCGCCGTCTCGAAGGGTGGTGTCGAAAATTACAATGTGATCGGGATCTTGTGTCATGGTGACTCCGTAGAGAAAGTGCCTCGCGGCACCCTGAGTTTTCGTTTCGGCTCTCTTTTGCAGAAGAACCGCTATTGCACAGAAGAGAACTCTACGGATTTCCAACCCTTCCGTCAAGGAAACGGACGAAAAAAGCTTGAAAATAGGCGCTTTGACTTAGGTTTGCGACAGGTTTTCGGGGTTGGGCAAGCAAAGGGAGGAGGTAAGGCGTCGATTTGCAGAAAAGGGGATTTTTGCAGAAAATCCGGGTACGGGTCGTCGATTCGGCAAAGAACACGAGAAAAATTTTCATTCTCGTCGTTGCAAACGATTCGCATTTGCGATAAGATACGAGACATGGAAACGGTGCGCCGCAAGGATGGAACCTGAGGGGTCGGGTTGTAGCGGCGCGGCGGACAAAGAGGTCCGACCGCTTCCGGGTCTCCTTGGATCGGGTGGGTCGCTTGCGGCTCACCCGTTTTTTCCCGACTTTCGGCAAAAATCACACTTTCGCTGCTTGAAAGGCTCTGAGG
>UQTE01000015.1 GCA_900543805.1 uncultured Sutterella sp. | reverse complement strand
GACGTTGTCTCGGCAATAGTTGCAAAGCCTTCGACTTTAGTCGAGGGTTGTTTACCCATACCGTCCGATAGAGCTCGTGGAGAGTATCCCGCGGGTTTTCGAGCGGCACGCATTCCGGAAAACCGCCGGTTTTGAGGTATCGCGCAAACGCGCGGAAAATCGCCGCCCGTCCGACGGTGGACGAAAGCGCATCCTCGTCCGACGCCACACACGAAGTCCGCAGTATTTCCCGGAAACTCAACGGGAAAATCCGAGTACGGGCAAAGCGTTCGTCGGGCACTGCGTCTGCGATCGAACCAGACACGGCGACAATGATGTCGGCCCCGGCGTCGGCCATCCAGCGCGCAAAGGTCTCCCAACCGTCCACCGCCCGGACTTCGTCGAGGAAAAGGGACGGAATGGTTGAATTTTCGGAAAGTTCCGCCTGCACCGCCAACATCCGCTCAAAATCCGAGGCGTCAAACCCCAGAAGCCGCTCGTCCTCAAAATTGAGGTAGAGCATGTCGCTCCACGTTCCGCCCTCCTTGAGCCGACGCTGCATCTCCGCATGGAGGCAGTGCGACTTGCCTGCGCCGCGCACGCCCGTAAGTAGACAACCTCCCGCGGACGGCAATGAAATCTCCCGCGGGAAAGGCCGTTTGCCCTCCACGAGCCTGCGATTTTCCAAAAGGATTTTTCGAAGCGTTTCCTTGTCGAACAGGCTGCCTCCGGCCCGAAGGGACCGTTTTGTTCAGCTAACTGAACAAAATCCTAACAAAACGTTCGGCATGATGAACAAAAGAACACCCGATCTTCGTTTTCCTCAGTCACGCGTGAGTCGACGAAGCACGACGCCGATCACGACGAGCACGACCGCGGAGACGACGAAGAGCCAGGCCGTGGTGACGGTGAGGGTACCAAGGGTCGTGAGCGGAGCCACCAGACCGCCGCCTCCGAAACCCACGGCGCCCAACACCGCGGCGGCGAGCCCCGAGCGCGCCCGATGCCGCGAAAGCGCCGCCGTCATGGCCGCCGGTAAGGTGAGCCCGAGCATGACGAGAAGCACGAAGTAGACGGGCGTCACCCAGAAAAGCGACGCTCCGACGGCATAAGCGAAGGCAAGAAGGACGGACGCTCCCAGAAGACCGACAGCGCCCGCGAGCATGGCCGCCTCGGGCGAAGACATGCGGCTGGAAAACGCTGCGCCCACGGTGATGCCGAGCGCCATCGCGCCGAAGAAGAGTCCGTAGGCGAAGCTCGAGAGGCCGAAATATTCTTGAAAGATGAAGGGGGACGATGCGATGTGACCGAAGAGCACGGCCGACGCGAAGACCTGTTGCAAAACGATCGCGACGAAGGCGGGATCGCCGAAAAGCGCCCGCAGACTCGCGCGAACGCCTTCGGGCTTCGCCGAGGGCGCTCCCTCGCACGACTTTCCTCGAGCAACGCGCCGCGTCTCCGCAAGGCGGAAAGCCGTCACGACGAGAAGCGCGACGCCCATCGCGAAGAGGAGCCTGAAAATCCCTCGCCAACCCACGAATTCCGCGACGAGCGACCCCAAAAGAGGAGCTGTGATGGGCGCAACGCCCTGAATGGCGCCCATCACGGCCATGAATTGGCCCAGAGCTCGTCCCGTATAGCGGTCGGCCGCGACGGCGCGCGACATGACGATCGCGCCCGAGGCGCCGAGTCCTTCGAGAAAGCGCCAGAGAAGGAAGAGTTCGACCGTGGGAGCGACCGCCGCACCGAAGGTGGCGCCCGTAAAGACGAGAAGACTCGCGAGAAGCGGCCCGCGGCGCCCTCTAACGTCGGAGAGCGGTCCCACGAACAGTTGTCCGATCGCCAGCCCCCACATCGTCATGGAAAGTCCGAGCTGCACCGTGGCCGGGGCGGCCGCGTACTCGCGCGCCTGCTCAGGGAGCGTCGGCAGATAGAGGTCCGTCACGAAGGGCCCGAAGGCCGCGAGCACGGCGAGAAAAAGGAGAAGAAAGAGGCGGCTGTTCTCTTTGGGCGGACGAAACGGGGATGCGGCGGAATTCGGCAATGAGGGCTCCTTGACGTTGTGAACGGGACCGCGGTCGAATCGGGCCGCGGTTTCAGAAGTCTAAAACGCGAAATCCCTGCGAATCTGAAGGGAAATCCTTCTTTTCGGATGCGGCGTCCGAAAAGGAAGAAAGCGCCCGCCATTTCGGGCGGAAGCCCCGCCGCCCTTACGATTCCTTGCTTCCTCGCCGCGATGAGGAACGTCCCGCTTTGCTACACTTTCGGGACACATACAGGATCATTTTCAGCATGCTTCCCCTTCACGCCCTGGAACTTCTCGCCCCGGCGCGCGACGCCGACACGGGCATCGCCGCGATCGAGCACGGCGCGGACGCCGTTTACATCGGCGGCCCCTCCTTCGGCGCCCGTCAGGCGGCGGGCAATTCGCTCGACGACATCGCGCGGCTCTGCGACTACGCGCACCGATGGAACGCCCGCGTCTTCATGGCCCTCAACACCCTCTTTCGCGACGACGAAATCGAGGCGGCGAGGTCGCTCGCCTTCGACGCCAAGAAGGCGGGCGTGGACGTCCTGATCCTGCAGGACATGGGCCTTCTCATGGGCCCCCTGCCCGACATCGAGATCCACGCCTCGACCCAGTGCGACATCCGGACGCCCGAAAAAGCGGCTTTCCTCGAGAAGGTGGGCTTCTCGCAGCTCGTCCTCGCGCGCGAACTCGACCTCGACGCGATCCGCGCCGTGCGCTCGGCTTTGACGAAGGCCCGCATTGAATTCTTCGTGCACGGGGCGCTTTGCGTAAGTTACTCGGGCCAGTGCTACATGTCGGAAGCCATGTTGGGGCGCAGCGCCAACCGCGGCGCCTGCGCGCAGCTCTGCCGCCTCCCCTACGACGTCTCGACCGAAGACGGCACGGTGCTCGCGCAGCGAAGCCATATTCTCAGCCTCAAGGACAACGATCAGCGATCGAATCTCGAAGCCTTGATTGACGCGGGCGTCTCCTCCTTCAAGATCGAGGGGCGCTTGAAGGACGTTCAGTACGTCAAGAACATCACGGCGCTCTACCGAAAGGAAATCGACGCGATTCTCGCGCGCCGTCCGGAACTGCGCCGTTCCTCCGCGGGCGAGACGACCTTCCGCTTCACGCCCGACGCCGCCAAGACCTTCCGCCGCGGCGCCACCGACTATTTCGTGCACGGGCGCGACTTCTCAAAGCCCTACGACCTCGCGCAGACGGAAAGTCCCAAGAACACGGGCGACCCCGTCGCGCGCGTGCTTCGCATCGATCCGAAGCGTCTTTTGGTCGACGCGCTTCCGGGCGTGTCGCTTGCGAACGGCGACGGCCTCACCTACGAGGCGGCCGACGAGGAAATCCACGGTCTTTCCGTCAACCGCGCCGAACGCGAAGGAAATCATTGGGCGCTCTATCCGCGCGAACGCACGTCGCAGTTGGACGGCCTTCGCACGGGAAGCATCCTCTCGCGCAACCGCGATCAGGCCTTTGAAAAGATTCTCTCGGGAAAGACCGCCGAACGGCGCATTCCCGTCACCGCGACCTTCACGGTCGAAGAGGACGCCCTTACGCTTTTGCTTACGGACGGCACTTCGACGGGTTTCGCCGAAGTCGCCATGGACCTCGAAGCGCCCTCGGACGCCGAGGAAAACCGCGCGCGCCTCGCGCAGAACCTCGGCAAGATGGGCGACACCGACTATCGGATCGCCGAACTCTTCATCCCCGAAGATCTCGACGTCTTCGTTCCCGCGAGCATCGCGAATCAGTTGCGCCGTCACGCGACGGCGGAACTCGACGCCGACCGGAAGGCGCATTGGGAGCCGACGCACCGCGATCCCGGCGATCCGACCGCGCCCTATCCGGAGAAGACCGTCGACTTCCGCGCGAACGTCGCGAACCGCCTCGCCAAGGCCTTCTACGAACGGCACGGCGCGACCGTGACGGCGCCCGCCTTCGAGATCCTGCCCGTCCCCAAGGCGGACCTCATGACCTGCCGCCACTGCGTGCGCGCGCAGCTTGACCTGTGCCCGAAGTCGCTCAAATTCTTCCCGGAACGCCTCAAGACGACGGACCGAAAGCTCTTCCGGCCCGAGCCGCTCCTTCTCAAGAATTCCGCGGGCGAAGTCTTCCGCGCGGAATTCCACTGCGAAGAAAAGCCCTGCTTCATGACGATCACGTCGCCCTCGGGGCTTCCGACCCGCCGTCCGGCCGAGACGGACTTTAGCGCCCGGAAGACGGAGCGCGGTCCCGCGGCGAAACCCGCCGCCAACCGCTCGGAGAAGCGCTCCTTCGAGCGCCGCGGTTCGGAACGTTCGGCCGAAAGGCGGTCGTTTGAGAAACGTTCAACCCCGCGCCGAGGCGACGCCGCCCGCGGTCCGCGCAGGGAATCGGCGGGCAAGCCCTTCGGCGCCAAGAAGAACCGCGGCCGCTGAGTCAGGAGGGATCATGCAGTTTTTTGACGATGAAGAATCCGTCGAGATCCTCTCCCCCACCGCGGAGATGATGCCCGTCTTCGACGCGATCCGCGAGAGCTTCGAGCGCCTTGCGGCGCTTCCGCACGCGAACGCCCTGTCGCTTCCCTGGGACGAGATCGCCTTTACGCAGACGGGAACGGAACTCGCCCGCTGGTACTTCGGGCGCAACGGCCTCTCGATCCGCATTGAAGATCCGGACGACGCCATGCTCGGGGACCTCTACCACTGGGTGGAAAACCATTTCAACGTCATGAGCGGGGCGGACCTTGACGACCGGCTCGAATACCTCGCGGGGAACAACCAGACGCCGACGCGCTTTCGCACGATCCGCGAAGCCGCGGCCGTGTCGGAACTCGTCCGTCACGAGGTGGGACTCGGCTGGGGCGGCTTTTCCGCCGTCGTCGACAAGGAGGACGAAGCGCGTCTTCGCCGCCTTCGCATCTTCACCGACTACTACCGGCAGACGATCGAGTGGCCTCTTCTGCGCACGGCGGACCTCGCCGCGACCTGCGCCCTCATCGTCGCCTCGCAGCTTCTCGGCATGACCTCGCCCGCCCGGGCGGAAATCCTTTTCGCGCGCCCCGCGGGTGAACTCATCGTGCGCTTTCGCAGTTGGACGGACGTGGCCGAAAGCCTTCTCGTGCGCGACGCCTTCGTCGCGCTCGAAACGAGCGAATCGGCGGCCCTGCAGGCGGTACGCCGCTCCTACATCTTCCTCGAATCCCTTCTCTCAGGCCCCTGGAAGACGCTCTCCTGGATCCGCGTCGCACAGGAGGAGCTCCCCGACGTAACGCCGAAGCCTACCGTCTCCGGCAATCTCTAAAGGAAAGGAAAAATGCTCAGCAAAACGCTGCGCCGCGCCGACCGCGCGCTCTCCGAAGAAGACACACGCAAGGTGCTCGCCCGCTGCCAGTGGGGGACCCTCTCCTACGCGGACGACGAAGGAACGCTTCATTCGATTCCGATCTCCTACGCCGTCGCGGGCGACAATCTCTATTTTCACGGCGGCAAGGCGGGGACCAAATGGGAAACCCTGCAGAAGCCCCGCGCCGCGACCTTCGTCGTCGCGACCGACGTCAAGGCCGATCCGGAAGAATTCACGACCGCCTTCGAATCCGTCGTGCTCTCGGGCACGGTCGAACTCGTCTCGAGCGAAGATGAACGACGCACGGGATTCTTCGCGGTGCTCGAGAAGTACTGCTCGACGGTCGCCCCCGAAAAGTGCGAAGGCTACTTCCGCGAAGGAAGTCCCTACGCCGGTCTCTGGCGCCTTCACATCGAATGCATGACGGGCAAGCGCCACGAGTGAGCGCCATTCCCGAATCATTGTTCCGATAAGGATTGCGGGAGAAAAACAGCGGATAACTTGTCTTTTTCCCGCAATTTTAGATTTTCGTCAAAATTTCCTCTCGCGAAAATGACGATGCGGGAGTAACATTCGTGAATCCGTGTCTTCCGCCCTCCGGCGAAGCACTTTTCTTTTGACCCTATTTGTACGCACATTAGAAGGAAAACAGGACCTTCAACATTTTGTACGCACAAATGTTATCCCGCCCGGAGACATCTTCCATGTACGATCCGAAATCCCGCGTGGCCGAAGAGTTCATCTGTCACGAAGAAATTCTCGACACGCTCGCCTACGCCGAAGAACACAAGCACGACCGTCCCCTGATCGATTCGCTTCTGGAAAAAGCGGCTGCCTTCCGCGGCCTCACGCACCGTGAAGCGGCCGTGCTCCTCGCCTGCGACCTGGAAGACGTCAACCAGAAGATCCTCGACACGGCCGTGCGCGTGAAGGAACACATCTACGGCACCCGCATCGTTCTCTTTGCGCCGCTCTATCTCTCGAACTACTGCGTCAACACCTGCACGTACTGCCCGTACCACGCGAAGAACAAGCACATCCAGCGCAAGAAGCTCACGCAGGAAGAAATCGAACGCGAAGTCATCGCTCTGCAGGACCTCGGCCACAAGCGTCTTCTTCTCGAAGCGGGCGAACATCAGAAGTACAACCCGATCGAATACATCCTCGAATCCATCAAGACGATCTATTCGATCAAGCACAAGAACGGCGCCATTCGCCGTCTGAACGTCAACATCGCCGCGACGACGGTCGAAAACTACCGCAAGCTCCACGAAGCGCAGATCGGTACCTATCAGCTCTTCCAGGAAACCTATCACAAGGAAAGCTACAAGCTTCTTCATCCGAAGGGACCGAAGTCCGACTACGCCTACCACACCGAAGCGCACGATCGCGCCATGGAAGGCGGCATCGACGACGTGGGCCTCGGCGTTCTCTTCGGCCTTGAACACTGCCAGTACGACTTCGTGGGCCTCCTCATGCACGCCGAACACCTCGAAGCCGTTTGGGGCGTGGGTCCGCACACGATTTCGGTGCCGCGCATCTGCCCGGCTGACGACATCGACCCGAACACCTTCAGCAACGCGGTTCCGGACGACCTCTTCCTCAAGATCGTGGCGCTCATCCGCCTCGCCGTTCCCTACACCGGCATGATCATGTCGACGCGCGAAAGCGCCCGCATCCGCACGGAAGCGCTCCGTCTCGGCATCTCGCAGATTTCGGGGGGCTCCCGCACTTCGGTGGGCGGCTACACGCTCGAACCCGAAGACGAAGGCGAAAACACGGCGCAGTTCGAAACGTCCGACCGCCGCAGTCTCGACCAGATCGTCAAGTGGCTCCTCGAAAACAAGTACCTGCCCTCCTTCTGCACGGCCTGCTACCGCGCCGGCCGCACGGGCGACCGCTTCATGCAGTTCGCGAAGACGGGCGAAATCGCCACCTACTGCCAGGCCAACGCCGTGATGACGATCAAGGAATACCTCTGCGACTACGCTTCGGCCGCGACGCGCAAGGCGGGCGAAGAGGTGCTCAAGGCGGAACTCCCGAAGATCCCGCACGAAAAGATCCGCGCCGCCGCGGAAAAGCGCTTGATCCGCATCGAGGCCGGTGAGCGTGACTTCCGCTTCTGATATTTAGCTACCTGCTAAAACCGAGGCCCTTCGACTCGCATCGAAGGGCCTCTGCTTTTTCGGGCTTGGAACGCCTCCGCTCGGACAGGCTGGTTCTCGAAGGCAGTATGTGCATTTTTTGCACATACCGCATCTTGTGTCGTATCACCCAACCAAACCCAATCGACAGGCTACGGCTTATTCGGAGCCCGACCGAGAAGTTCGTCTCCTGGGAATTCCGGGCAACTATTAAAAATTCTTTAATAGTTGCCGCCTTGCAAAGTTCCCCGCCTCATAGAGTTCTTCCGGCTGAGGCCCAGTCGCTTCGGCCACGAAGCGAGTTTTGAGATTTGTTGAGTCAGTCTTCTTCCTTGTGGACCGCTTCGAACTGCTTCATGCGCTCGGTGACGAGTCCGAGATCGCGGTCGATCGCTTCAAGCCGGTCGCGCATCTCCTTGATGTCCTCGGGGTCGGCCTCGATCTCTTCGAGATAGGCGACTTCGCGCTCGATTTCGTCGCTCTGCTTGCCGAGCGCCATGTAGGTTTCTTCAAAGTCCTTCTCAGTGAGGGCCGACAAGGGAGCGGAGAGAACGCGTTTTGCGGCGGGCATGACGTCGCGCCCGCGCATCTCCTGAGCGGACGCGAGAATGGCGCGCATTTCCGCCTCGGCCGTGAGCAGCGCCGGATCGTTCGGATTCCATTCGAGCGCGTCGTACTCCTCGGGCTTCATCGGACGGGGACCCGCATCCTCGACGACCGTCTCGGATCGTTTCCCCTCGGGCGCACCCGCGGGAGAGGATTCCTCTCCCCACGTCCAGGTGAGCGTCCCGATCGAGACGGGACCGTCTTCGGCGCGGATCGTGAGCGTCTCTCCGGTCTCGAGGTTTTTCAGAAGAAGTCGGCCTTCCGGCAGTACGGCGGCAAAACGGGGCATGGAAACTGTCCTCAAAAGGTGTCTACCGAAAAACTACCGAATCCGAACGCTCTTGGCAAGGATCTTGAAGGCCAACGAATTCCCGGCCGTCCTTTTTGTCGTTTTCTCTTTCCCCGCGGCAGAGCGTTTCAGGCAACAATCGCGTCCGATCGGACGAAACGCCCGGTGCGCGCCGCGCCACAATGATGGGCGAAAAGGAGCGTTCTTGAAGACGCCCCCAAAAAACACGTCGATCACAAGGAGACAAACATGTCCGAAATCCACAAGGCCCCGCACGACACGATTTTTGAACAGGGTCCCGTCAATCCCTACGGGAAGTTCTTCACCGGCACGTCCTACCTCACGATGCTGAGCGAAAACGACGACGTCTTCCACGCCCCGATCGGAAACGTCACCTTCGAACCGGGCACGAGAACGCACTGGCACGTCCACTCGGGCGGTCAGATCCTGCTCGTTCTCGCGGGCGAAGGCTTCGTGCAGTTCGAAGGCGAAGCCCCGCGCGTGATCCGCAAGGGCGACGTCGTGCGCATCCCGCCCGAAGTGAAGCACTGGCACGGTGCGGGCGCCAAGACCTGGATGACCCACATCTCGATCGAACCCAACGTCCCGAACAACCGCTGCACGTGGCTTGAAGCGGTCTCGGACGAAGACTACGCCAAGGCCGTCGCGTAAGAGAAAGACGCAATCGAAAAGGGCCGCGCTTCCCGTCGGGAGGCGCGGTCCTGATCGTTTCGGTTTTCGTCAGCTCATGGGAACGCCTTCGGGCGTCACGTGGTTCTTCATGACCCGCACGCTCTTTTTCGGAGGCGTACCGAAGAGCTTCTTGTAGTCGCGCGAGAACTGCGTCGCGCTCGCGTAGCCCACCGCATAGGCCGCCTGCGAGGCGTCGAAATTCTTCACGAGCATGAGGCGCTGCGCCTCATGGAGCTTCAGGCGCTTGTGGTACTGCAGGGGCGAGAGGCTCGTCACCGCCTTGAAGTGCCGATGGAAGGTCGAAGGCGCCATGTGGGCTCGGTCGGCCATCTCCTCGATCGACATGCTCGCCGTGACGTTCGCCTTGATCCAGTCGATCGCCTGTCCGATGCGGTTGCTCTGCGAATCCTGCGTGAAGGCGGCGGCCAAGGCCGGGCCCTGCGGACCGAGGAGCGCGCGGAAGTGGATTTCGCGAAGCAGCATCGGCGCCATCACTTCGATTTCGTTCGGACGGTCTAGGAGCTGCAAAAGTCGTAGGAAGACTTCGAGGAGGTCCGGGTCGGAGCGCTCAAGTCCGATCGCCTGCAGGTTCGTGCAGCGCGAGCCCAGACGCACGCGGGGAATGAGTTCGCGCATCACCTCTTCGTCGAGCGCGATCGAAACCGCGATGAAGGGATGTTCCTTCGTCGCCCCCACCACCTGCCACATCGCGGGCATGTCCACGAGGGTGTAGAGCATGTCGCCCGCACCGTATTCATAAACGCGGTTCCCCACGATGGAGCGTTTGCGCCCCGAGAGCATCACGCCGAGCGAACGGCGGTAAACGCAGCGTTCCGAGGCGTTTCGTTCGTCGCGAATCGAGATGTCGAGTCCGGGAACGGCGGTCGAAAACTGACCGGCCCGTCCCTGCCCGATCTTCATCACCCGTTCGATGAGCGCGTCGTTGAGCTTCTTCACCCGTGCGGCGCGTTCAGCAGTCGTTTCTTGCGTCATATATCCCATTTCTTCTCTCCGCGAATCGTTTTGTTGGTCTTCAGAGAAAGAGCCGTTGGAAGAGCCCGGTCTTCTCTCCCTTCTTCTCTACCTATCTCATTATCCAAAAGAAAAGACAAGTTTTCTTATCCGATCCTGCTTTCCTGGAGATATTTTCTCTTTTTCACTCTTTGCCGGCAATCTTTCGGCAAAGATACCCATTCCCGCTACAATGTTTCCTTTCGTCCTTTCTCCTCGAAAACCCGAAATGTCCAACCCCAGCAACGCGCGATCCTCCGGTCTTCTCGAGCGGCTTTTCCGCCTGAAGGAACACGGAACTTCCGTTCGCCAGGAATTCTTCGGCGGCCTCACGTCCTTCATGGCGTGCTGCTACCTCATCTTCGTCATCCCGACCATGCTCGCCGACGCCGGCATGGACCGCACCGCCGTCACGGGCGCCGTCGTTCTCACGACGATCGTCGTGACGCTCATCATGGGCCTCTGGGCCAACTATCCAGTGGTCGTGGCCCCGGGGCTCGGCATCACGGCCTTCTTCGCCTACTACGTCTGCGGACCCGCGGGCTTCACCTGGCAGGCCGGTCTCGGCGCCGTCCTCATTTCGGGCGTCGTCTTCTTCCTTCTCACCGTCACGCGCATCCGGCAGTGGATCGTCGACTCGGTGCCCAAGGACCTCAAGTACGCGATCGTCGTGGGGATCGGCACCTTCATCGCCTTCATCGGCTTCAAAAACTGCGGCATCGTCGTTTCGAACGAAGCGACCTCGGTCGCGCTCGGCGACTTGACGGACCCCAAGGTGCTCCTCGCGCTCTTCGGTTTCTTCCTCACCGCCATTCTCAACGTTCTCGGCATCCGCGCCGCCATGATCATCGGCATTCTCGCGACGACGGCGCTCGGAATCGTCACGGGTCACGCGTCGCTCCCCGAAGGCTCCTGGTTCTCGACCGGATTCCCCGACATCTCGAAGACTTTCTTCCAGCTCGACCTCACGGGGGCGCTCAGCCACGGGCTCTTCACCATCATTTTTACCCTCACGATGGTGGACCTCTTCGACAACATGGGCGTTTTGATCGGCGTCGCCCGCAAGGCGGGCCTCATGAAGGACGACGGCTCCATCCGCAATCTTGACCGCGCCTTCATTTCCGACTCGGTCGGCACGATGCTCTCGTCGGTCTTCGGGACCACGACCGCCACGAGCTACCTCGAAAGCGCCGCGGGCGCCGTCGCGGGTGCGCGCACGGGACTCTCGAGCCTCTTCGCCGCGGCCTTCTTCGCTCTCGCGCTCTTCTTCATTCCGCTCATCGCGATCGTTCCGAACTACGCCACGGCCCCGATCCTCATCCTCGTGGGCGCCTTCATGATGCAGGAGTGCGTGCACATCCGCTTTGACCGTCTCGAAATTGCGATCCCGGCCTTCCTCACGATCGTCGGGATGCCCCTCACCTACAACATCGCGACGGGCTTCGGTTTCGGCTTCGTCTCCTACACGATCATCGCCGTGCTCACGGGCCGCGCCCGCGAAGTGCATCCCGTCATGTACATCGTTTCGATCGCCTTTGCGATCAACTTTGCGCTGCGCTGATTCTTCGGAAATTTCGAGTGAGCAAAAGGTCGTCCGGATTGATGCCGGGCGGCCTTTTTGCTTGTATCCCGAGTAGAAAACGTTTTTCCTGAAGCGCCACATCGAGGCAGTACGAACTAAAAGTTCACGTCCGTGTAAAAACTTGAACTTCCGAAACCGCCTTCTTTTCCCTACGATGCAGTCATCCGAAGACGTTCTCCAACCCTTACAGGAAGGCACATCGTAATGACTGAAATGATGAAGGCGACCGTTCTCGTCGGCCCCGAAAAGATCGAAACGAAGCTCGAACCCGTTCCCGAAATGAAGGCGGGCGACATCCGCATCCGCGTGTCCGCCACGGGCGTATGCGGATCCGACATCCACATGTGGAAGACGGGCAAAGGCTGGAATCCGAACCACAAGGGCGATTTCTGGATGGCCCACGAATTCTGCGGCGTCGTCGAAGACCCGGGCACGAGTGACTTTGAAGTGGGCGACCGCGTCGTCTTCTGGGCGAACCTCTACTGCGGCAAATGCGACATGTGCCGCGCCGGTCAGGAACACCTCTACCGCGAAGTGAACGGCACGAACTACACCGGGTTCGTGTGCAACGGCGCCTACGCCGAAAAGTTCGTGGGGTCCGCCCGCCTCGCCTACAAGCTCCCCGACACGGTGTCGGACGTCGACGCCGCGCTGATCGATCCCCTGATGGTGGCCTATCACGCCGTGCATCTCTCGAACATGAAGCTTCACGACAAGGTGCTCGTCGTGGGCTCGGCATCATCGCGCAGCTCATGGGCGACCTTGCGAAGACCGCCGGCGCGTCGCTTGTCGCGATGTCGAAGACGAACGACCGCAAGCTCGCCAAGGCCCGCGAAATGGGCAAGTTCGACTGCTACCTCGACGGCAAGGACCCGAACCGCCGCGCCGTCTACGAAGAAGTCTCGAAGGGAGGCTTTGACGTGGTCTTCGAAGCGGTGGGGAGCGAATCGGCGCTTGCCGCCGCCATGGACGCAGTGAAAGCGGGCGGCACGATCGTCACGGTCGGCAACACCATCGATCCGACGATTCCGTTCGACATCAACCGCCTCGTCCTGCACGAAATCCGCCTGGTCGGAAGCGTCTCCAGCACCCGCAAGGAGTTTGAGGAAACGATCGACCTCATCGCGAGCGGCATGATCAAGCCCGAACGCTACGTGACCGACATCGTTCCCGTAGAAGGCATGCAGAAGGCCTTCGGGCGCCTCACGTCCCGCACCGATCCGGTCCTGAAGATCGTGATGAAGCCCGACGCCCAAGTCGATTGACGACGGCCCGCGCCGCGCGCAAACTTCTCCCGTGTGCGCGCGGCGCATTCTTTTTTCGCTTTCGTTCTCCGTTTCGCATCATGAAGAAATCCCTTCTTTCGCTCACGCTCTCTCTCGCGCTTTCTTTTGCGGCGGCCCTCCCCGCTTCGGCTGCGGCCCGCGCGGACGCTCCCTTCCCCGCTCCCGCGACGGTAAGCGCCGAAATGGCAAAGAGCGTCGCCGCACCCGCGCCCGACCTCTGGCTCACCGGCGAGAAGTCGCCCGAGGCCGTGAGCGCCATCGCGAAGGACTATGCGGCGGGAGCCGGTCCGGCCGCCCTCGCGCTCGCCCAAGAGTACGGCGTGCGCGTCGAAGAGGGAACGCTCGGGGGCGTGCGCGTCTATACGCTCACGCCGAAAACCCTGGCGAAAGAGAAGGCCGACAAGGTGATCTTCTACATCCACGGAGGCGGCTACATCCTCGGGCACGGGATCTCGGGAATCGGCGAAGGCGTGCTGATGGCGGGACTCGAAGGCTACAAGGTCGTCTGCGTCGACTACCGCATGGCGCCCGAGCATCCCTACCCGGCCGCGATCGACGACGCCTTCCGCGCCTACCAGGCGCTTCTCAAAACGACGCCCGCCGAAAACGTCGCCGTCTTCGGAACGTCGACGGGCGGCGCCATGACGCTCATCCTCGGCGTCCAGGCGGCGCGTGCGGGGACTCCGATGCCCGGAGCCCTCATCGCGGGGACGCCCTGGGCGGACCTCACAAAAACGGGCGACACCTACGTGACGAACGACGGCGTCGACAACATTCTCGGCACCTACGACAAGCTCATCCGCACGGCGGCGGAACTTTACGCTGGCGGCGCCGACATGAAGGATCCGCTCCTCTCCCCCGTCTACGCGGAAGATTCGGCGATAGCGAAGTTCCCGCCCACGCTCCTTCTCTCGGGCACGCGCGACCTCTTTTTGAGCAACACCGTGCGCATGCACGAAAAGCTGCTCCTTGCCGATCGCCACGCCGAACTCATCGTCTACGAAGCGCTCTCGCACGCGCAGTACTACCTCAATCCGAAAGCGCCCGAAACGAAGACGCACTACCGTCTTCTCGGGAAGTTCCTCGAGCGCGTCCTCGACGACTGATCGACGGGGGAAACGCCTTCCGGGCGCCCGGCCAACGAGCCGCGGCGCCCATCTTTTTAAGTTTGCCCGCGGGTTCGCCTTGCTACAATGAGTCCTCTCTTTTTCCACTGCCCCGAGAAACCGTGACGCATCTCTTCGACATACCGGGCCTTGAACTCACGCCCGTCGAACCGATCGAACCCGACGACCTGCCGCTTTCGCTCGAGCGAAACGGCATCGTTCTTTGCGTTCGAATTGAAAATCCGGACCCCTCGGACGAAAACATGGCGGTGGCGCTCCTGCCCGCCGACGCGAAACTTCGAATCCTGAGCATCCGCGACGCCCACCGCAGAAGCCAAAGCCTGTGGGCGCGCATGCTACTTGCGCTTCTCTCGCACCGCTCGGGCGTGGGGCTTTACGAGCACCCGCCCTACGGTCCGCGCGCCAAAAACCCCGGGAAGAACCTCGAATACGTCTCGATCGCCCACACGAAGCTCTACGCCGCCGCGGCCATGTCGCCGCAGCCGGTCGGGATCGACGCCGAATTCTGCCGAAAACTGCGCGACCCCGAGGCGATCTGCGATTACGCCTTCCCGCCCGATGTGGCCGCCTACACGCTCGAGCAGCTCGAAGGCGAGAACGACTTTCCCGAAGTCCTTCCCTTCTACGCCCTCTGGGGCATGCGCGAGGCGACGATCAAGCTCAACGCCCCCTACGGGGACTTCCGACTGTCGCTCACCGACGCGCCCTTCGACACCACCATGCCGGTGTTGAGGGAGACGCGCACGAACGAAATTCTCTATCCGCGCTTCTACGTGACCGGAAACGGGCACTGGGGCGGGCTTTGCCAGGGCTTCGAAGATCCCGACGCCGAGAATCCCCCGGAAGAAAACCCCACGATCCTCACGGTCGTGACGGTTGCGCCGATGGTGCACGGCGAAGTCCGGATGAAGGATCTGCTCCGGTACTTCGAGAAGCACTGTCCGCGCGCCTGGGAGCGCGCGAAGAAGGCCGTCTCCCTCGGCGTCGCGCACGACCCGACCGCCCCCGAATGGGAGCGTTTGAACGAAACGACGGTCGAGTGGCCGCTCTGAATCGCCTTCGGAACCCGAACATGCCGCACTTTTTGGAAACGCTCTACGAAGCGCAGAAAATCGCCTTCGCGCCCTTTCTCTTCAAGGCCGTCTCGGCCGCCCTCCAGACGGAGTTCCTGCCGGGGATCGTTCACCAGAAGTCTCCGAAGACCCCGCACGAATGGGCCGAAACGCTCGGACTCACCCCTTATGCGGTCGACGTGATGGCCGACATCCTCGTGAGTGCGCGCGTGCTCGCGCGCCGAGAGGACGGGACGCTCGAATCCACCCGCGTGGGAGACCTCCTCGTCCTCGACGAGATGACGCGCGTGAACTTTTTCTTTACGGACCGCACGAACTACGCGGGGCTTGAAAAGACGCTCGACGCGCTCCTCGAAGGGCGTCCGGCGGGGCTTTCCGCCTTCAACGGCGACTGGAAGACGATCTACCCGCATCTGCCCGACCTTCCCGAAGACGCGCAGAAGGCGTGGTTCGCGTTCGACCACTTTCACTCCGACCGCGCCTACCGCGCGGCGATCGAGTGCCTCGACAAGCTCAAGGGCTTTTCGCATCTCGTCGACATCGGCGGCAACACGGGTCGCTTCACGAAGCTCTTTCTCGAAACCCACCCGAACGCCCGGGCGACCTTCGTGGACCTTCCGGCGCAGATTGAAAACCTCGCACGCCACGCCGAACTCGAATGCGTGCGCGAGCGAATCGACACCGTCGCAATCGACTGGCTCACCGACGCCCCGCTCACGGGCACCGAAGAGGCGGACCTCTACTGGATGAGTCAGTTTCTCGACTGCTTCAGTCTCGACGAAGCCCGCTCGATTCTCCTCCGCACCGCCCGCGCCATGAAGGAGGGCGCGAAACTCGCCGTTCTCGAGCCTCTCGTCGACGAACAGCGCCACGAAGCGGCGGCGCTCTCGCTTGCCGCCACGAGCCTCTACTTCACGGTGATGGCCAACGGCAATTCCCGCTTCTTCCACGGCGACGAACTGCGGCGCCTTTTTGCGGAGAGCGGCCTTCGCATCGTTTCCGAGACGCCCAACCTCGGCATCAGCCATACACTCTTCATTCTGGAAAAGGACTCAAAGTGACAAACAAACTTCCCCGCGCGCTTCTCTCCGACGTCGCGCTTTCGATTTCACTCGGCGACTACGCGGCCGCCGCGGCCCTACTCGGCCGCGACGAAGACTTTCTCTCCTCGGCCGTCGTGGCGCAGTACCGCGGTCTGACGGCGGCGGGGCTCGGCAACCTCCCCGTCGCGGAAGCGAAGCTTCGCGAGGCCCTCGCGCTTCTGGCGCTCCGCGCCGACGGCACGGCTTCGCCCGACGACGCGGAACTCGCGCTCTACGCCAAGGGCGCGCCCAAGAAGCCGACGCCCGTCTCGCCCGCGCTCGAAGCGATCGCGCCCCACGTCGCGCTCCTGCTTGTGCGCCGTTCGCTCGTCTTCACGCTCGAAGCCTTCGGCGAAACGGACAAGGCCGAGGCGGAACGCCGCCTTCTTCCCGAAGCCTGGCGTCTCTGAGAACCGCCCGGACGTCGGTTTCCGCGGGGCCGCTCCTTTCGGGGCGGCCTTTTTTGCGCGCCCTCCCAGACCTTTGCGAAAACGCAAAGCCTTTCGGCAGGAGGCCCTAAGCCCTTCGAGACGGTGCGGACGTAAACTAGAAAAATTCCGTTTGCGCCCCGCGCGCCAACTTCATGAGGAGAAATCTATGATCCGCCCCTTCCGTCCGGAAGTCTGCTTCCCGGAAACCCTTGAAGTCTTCGACGAACTCGTCGAATTCCGCCACGACCTGCATCAGCACCCCGAACTCGCCTTTGAAACGGCGCGCACCTGCGAAAAGATCGCCGAAAAGCTTCGCGCCTGGGGCGTCGACGAAATCGACACCACGACCGTTCCGGGCGCCGTGATCGCCGTCGTCAAGGGGAACCGTCCGGGCAAGACCGTGGCCCTGCGCGGCGACATTGACGCGCTGCCGATGCCGGACAACTCCGACAATCCCTGGAAGAGCTGCGAGGCGGGCCGTTGCCACGCCTGCGGCCATGACGGCCACACGACCTGGACGCTCGGCGCCCTCTACGTTCTCACCCGCCGCCGCGACTTCCCGGGCCAGGTGGTCGGCATCTTCCAGCCCGCCGAAGAATCGGGCGGCGGCGCCGCGGCCGTCGCGAACTCCGGCATCTTCGAGAAGTACGGCATCTGCGAAATCTACGGCGGCCACGACGAAGGGACGCGCGACAAGGGCGTCTTCGGCTTCCGCGTCGGTCCCGCCATGGCTTCGGTCGACTTCTTCTACATCACCGTGACCGGCCAGGGCACGCACGGCGCCCGTCCGCACCTCGGCCACGATCCGGTCCCCGTCGCCGCGGAAATCATCTCCGCCCTGCAGACGCTCGTTTCCCGCCGCGTCGACCCGATCGAAAAGGCCGTGGTCTCCGTCTGCTCCGTGAACGCCGGCAACTACAACGCTCCGAACGTCATTCCCGCCGTCGCCACGATGAGCGGCACGGTGCGCACCTTCAACGAAGACGTCCGCAAGCTCATTTCGACGGAACTTCCCCGCATCGCCGAGGGCGTTGCCGAAGCCTGCGGCTGCAAGGCCGAAGTGACCTACGAAAAGCAGACCCCGGCCGTCATCAACCATCCCTTGACGACCAAGGTTTTGAGCGACTACGTGCGCAAGCACTTCGGCGACGACGCCGCGGACGAAAACTTCCCGATCTCGATGGGCGGCGACGACTTCGCCGAATACCAGTTCAAGGTCCCGGGCTCGATCATCCGCGTGGGCGTGCGCGACGAAGCGCACACCTTCTCGATCCACAACAACCGCTTCGACTTCAACGACGAAGTCCTCGCCATGGCCTCGACTCTCTTCGCCGGCGTCGCGCTCGAACGCCTTGAAGCGCTTGCCTGACGATTCTCGGCGTCGCTTATGACAAAAACCCGCAGCTTCGCGAGAGGCTGCGGGTTTTCTCATGATCGGGAAAAGAAGAATCAGGCTTCGGTCTTTTCAGCCGGCGCTTCGGCGGCGGCTTCCTCAACCTTTTCTTCCTTCTTGGCGCGGCGCGTCGTCTTGTGAGGAACTTCCTTCACCGGCGCAGCTTCCTCGGAGGCTTCGGCTTCGACGACTTCCTTTTCTTCGGATTCGGCTTCCTTTTCGCCGGCCTCTTCCTCGTCTTCGTCGTCTTCTTCGTTCTCTTCAGCCTCTTCGTCTTCGGCTTCTTCGGACTCTTCCTCCTGCATGTCGGAGAAAAGCGAACAAACCTTGTCGTGCATACGGGTGAGATGATCCTCGGCGAGCATCGTGATCATGTTGTAGTCGGCCGTGGCGACGCGCACGATGGCGTCTTCAATGTACTCTTCGACCGAGTCGTAGCCGATCATTTCGGCGATGTCGCGCAAGTTCTTGAAATCCCCCTTGTGGATCTGGATCTCAATCGTGCGGATTTTTTTCTTGTCGGATTTCTTACCCATGATCAAACGGCTCCTGAAAAATAAAAACATGTCCGGAGGGGGAGTCAGTTTAGACCGCCCGCCGGCTTTCGTGTCGGGCGGAAATAATTATTTACCTCTAGACATCTAACCTTTTGTCAAGAACAATTCTCGATAACCCGCATGACTTTGGATGCCCGGGAAAAACTTTTCGAGACTTCCTCGGACCCGCGTGGCAGAATTGAGCAAGAAACCCTCGAACGGAGCGCCGCGGAGAATCCTCTTTTGCGCCGCTTCATTCTCAATTTTCAAAAAAAGGAGTCTCCCGCATGCATGCATTCGCCAACGCTTTCGAGAGAAAGTGGTTCTGGGTGTTCATGGTGATCTGGGCGTTCATCATGCTGCCTCTGCCCATCTTCTACGACACGGAATACAACCCGAGCTTCTTCGGCGTTCCCCTCTTCATTTACGGGTGGCTCGTCTACGGAATCTTCACGATTTGCATGATCGGCGTTTGGGCGCACTCCTGCCTCAAGCGTCCCGAATACCACGAATTTGACGACGAGGAAGCCTGATGCAGCACACCATCGACACGGTCAGCATGACGGGGCCGTTCCTTACCGTCATCATTCTCTACTGTCTCATTCTGACGGGGCTCGGCTGGTACGGTTCTCAGAAGAACCGTTCGCTTTCCGACTTCTTCACGATGTCGGGGAAGGCCGGGGCCATTCTTACGGGCGTCGCCTACTTCTCGACGCAGTACTCCATGTCGACCTTCATGGGCGTTCCCGGGTCGATCTACCACGTGGGCTACGCCGGGATGTCCGTCTCGGTGCCGGGCATCGCCTTCTCGATGCTCATCCCCGCGCTTCTCGTCGGTCGCCGGCTCATCACGCTCGGCCACCGCTACAAGATGCTCACGATGGCCGACTACCTCGCGGACCGCTATGAATCGACCGGCATCCGCGGACTGCTCGCCGTCCTCATGCTCGTCTTCCTCGTCTCGATGATGGGCGCGCAGACGATCGGCGGCGGCGTGATCTTCACGACCTACACGGGCGCGCCCGAATGGGTCGGGATCACCGTCATGGGCGTCACCGTGATTCTCTACTGCATGGCGGGCGGCATCCGCTCGATCATGCTCACCGACCTGATCCAGGGCGTCCTCATGGTCGTGACGGCGGTGGTCACCTTCTTCGTGTCGCTTGAATTGGGCGGCGGTCTCGACGTCATCAACGCCAAGCTCGCGGCCATGGACACGAACTACGTGAGCTTCCCCGGTCACAACAACAGCTATCCCTGGCAGAACTACGTCTCGATGATCGTGATGTGGTCCTTCTTCGCGATCGGTCAGCCCCATCTCTTCACGAAGTTCTTCACGATGAAGGACCACAAGACGATGTTCAAGGCCGTGATTCTCGGCACGCTCGGCATGTGGTTCTCCGCCTCCTTCATCGAATGGTGCGGCGTCACGGGCATCATCGCCTTCCCGGGCCTCGAAGGGAAGAACTCCGACTTCGTCGTGCCGCTGATTCTGCAGGGCGGCCTCTCGCCGGTTCTCTCGTCCCTCATGGTGGCGGGCATCTTCTCGGCGGGCATGTCGACAATTTCGTCGTTGCTTCTTACGGCCACGTCCGCCGCGTCGCGCGACCTCTATCAGAAGATCCTCAAGCGTGACGCCACCGACGAAGAAACCTGGCGCCTCTCGAAGGTGATCACGGTCGTCCTCGGCATCATCGCGATCGGCATCGGCATCTCGAAGCCCGGCTCCATCTTCCAGATCGTCCTCTTCGCCTTCGGCGGCCTCGGCATCTGGGCGGCTCCGATTCTGCTCGGCATGTACTGGCGCCGCGCCACGACGACGAGCGTCTACGTGGGCGTCATCGCCGCGGAAATCCTCTACGTCCTCATCACGCTCGAATTCCCGAGCTGGTCCTTCGGCTTCAATCCGCTGATCGTCGCCTGGGCCTTCGCGATGGTCGTGATGATCCTCGTGAGTCTCGTGACGAAGCCCGTGTCGGAAGCGACGATCCGCCGTCACTTCGACGACCTCGACCGCCACGCCGACTGACGTTTCCCTTTCAATCCTTTGGAAAGCCGCCCCGCGCGGCTTTCCCTCTTTGAGGCGCATCATGCAGCTTGCTCATCTCTCCTGGCACAAGGCCGAACCGATTCTGAAGAACCCCGACACGCTCGTCGTCATCCCCGTGGGCAGCACCGAACAGCACGGCCCCGTGGGCCCGCTCGGCACCGACTGGCTCATTCCGGAGTGGATCACGAAGGAAATGGAAAAGCGCTGCGACATCCTCGTCACGCCCGTCGTTCCCTTCGGCGTCGCGACGCACCACACGTCGTTTCCGGGCACGATCGACATGGGTCTCGACACGATGACGGGGATCTTCCGCGGCATCTTTGAAAGTCTCACTCGCCACGGCGCGCGGCGCTTCCTCGTCGTGAACGGCCACGGCGGCAACGACCCCGCCATCGAACGCGCGGGACTTGAAATCGCGCGCAAGACGGGCGCGCTCGTCGCGCTTCTCAACTGGTGGAGCATCGCCCCGCAGCTCAATCCCGAGTGGACGACCGGGCACGGCGACGCGCAGGAAGTCTCCGCGATGGCCTACATTCACCCCGAATTCGTCGACCTCAAGGACTGCCCCGAAACCCGCGCGAACAACCTCTCGGACGAGCTCGTCTTCACGCACCTCTCGAGCCTCAAATTCCGCGGCGCCAACGTGAAGCTCGTGCGCGACATCCGACTCGGGATTCCCGAGGGCGGCTACGGCGGCATCGCGAGCGAAAAGGCCACGGCCGAATGGGGCGAAGCGATGATGCCCGCGATCGTCGACTACTTCTGCGAATTCGCCGACGCCTTCCGCAAAATCCCGCTCGACCGTCCGAACGAAAGGTAAAATTTGCGTTTTGTCCCGATTTCCTTTCCGGAGAACTCTTATGACTTTCCCTGCCGACAGCGCCCGTTTCACTGAAATCCTCGAAGCGACGCTCCGCGACCTCGTCCGCACGGGCGAGCGCCTCTCGAACGGCAACGAAACGAAAGCGTTCGATCTTCTCGAAGAGCGCTTTCGCGCAACGGGCGCCGAGGTGAAAAGGGAAACCGTGCCGCTTTTCGTCTCAACCGTTCCGCACGCGCACCTCGAAGTGAACGGCGAGACGTTGCGCGCTCAAGGGAACGCCATGACGGCCCCCGTCACGACGGGCGCGGGCGGATCCCGGCGTTTCCGCGTGACGGGAAAGCCCGTTCCCTGGACGGACGACATCAAGGCTCCCGAAGAACCCGCGGTCGCGGTCGTGACGGGCCTCGCGAACCTCGGAATTCTGCGCCGCGCGGAGCGCCTCGGCTTTGCGGGCGTTCTCTTCGTCACGGGCGAGCGCATCCACCGCATGATAGTCTCCGACGTCTGGGGCAGTCCCGTTCCGGGCGTCGAAGACCGCTACGTCTCGATTCCGAACGCTTCGATCGACAATGCGACGGCCGAGCGCCTCGGCGACGGTCCCGTGACGCTCGAAATCGAAACGGAAAGCCGCTGGATCGCGAGCCCCGTGCTCACCGCCACGCTTCCCGGGACGGAATCGGACCGATACGCGTTTCTTACGGGCCACATCGACAGCTGGGGCGCCGGTGCGATCGACAACGCTTCGGGTCTCGCCGCCTCGACGGCGATTCTCGACACCCTTGCCGAAACGCCTCACCCGTACGGCCTCAAGGTGGTCGTCTGGTCGGGGCACAGCCACGGACGCTATGCGGGAAGCACCGCCTGGTGCGACCGGCACGCTTCCGAACTCGCCCGAAGCGCCTTCCTGCACGTGAATCTCGACTGCCTCGGCATGGCGGGCTCGACGCTCTACGGCTTCGCCCCGGCGATGCCTTCGACCGAAGGCCTTGCGCGCCGCGCGCTCGCCCTCCCCGAAGGCGAGACCGTTCGCTTCACGCGCTTCAACCGTTCCTGCGACCAGTCCTTCCTTGCGCTCGGGATTCCGAGCGTCTTCTCGAACGTTTCGCTCGTGCCGCCCGATCCGAAGCTCGCCGTGGCGGGCCTTGCGGGCGGCTACGGGGACCGTTGGCACTCGGACGACGACACCGAAGAAGGCATCGACCGGGCGTTTCTCCTGCGCGACGCCCTCGCGGGTCTTCGCGCGGTGACGGAAGCCCTCGAACGAGGCCCCGAAGCGCTCTCGGCCGCCGCGGAATGGCGGGACTTTTCGAGCCGCACGCTCAAGGCCGTCCATGACGCGATGAAGAAGCTCAGCGCGACTAACGAAGGCATGCTCTACTGCCGCGCGGACGTCTGGGGCACATACATCGATCTTCTCATCGAGACGGAAATGCGTCTGCAGGGCCTTACCGACGACGAGGCGGATGCCTTCCTGCGGCGTCTCATCGCGGTTTCCTACACGTCCGACGACGCCGGACGCTACGACCCCGCGGGGATCGACGCCGTGACGCCCTTCGAGCGCGAAGTGAAGGCCCTGCTCGGCGAAACGGAATTCTCGCACGCCCGCGCGACGGCGCTTCTTCGCAGCCTCAATTCGCTCGAGCGCAAAATCGCCCGTCTTTTGCCCTGAACGGCCTGAAAAAAGCGCGGTTCGGCAATCTTTTCTCGGGATTTTCGCCCGCGCATGCTACAATTTTTGGAATTTCCATCCCACTCCTTTCCCGAGGTCAGCCGTGAAGTCTCTTCTCTGCGCCACACTTTCCGCCGTCTTTCTTGCGGTCGCCCCGCAGGCCGACGCCGCCGACTTTGACAACCTTACGATCCGCCTGGCCCACACGGCCGCGGTTTCTCACGCCCACCACGAGGCGGCGCAGCTCTTTGCGAAGAACGTCGCCGAACGCACGGGCAACAAAGTGAAGGTCGAGGTCTATCCCGCGGGCGAACTGGGCGACCAGCCGTCGCTTGCGGAACAGGTGACGCTTGGCGCGCTTGACATGGCCGTCGTCTCGCTCGGCAACATGGCGATGTACTCGAAGAAGCTGAACGCCATGACGGCGCCCTTCCTCTTTGAAGACTACGACCACGCCCACCGCGTGATCGACGGCTTCGTCATGGACTGGATGAACCAGGGCCTCGCCGAACACGACTGCGTGGGTCTGTCGATGTTCGACTACGGCTTCCGCCAGACGACGACGCAGGACATCGTCGTCAACAAGGCCGAAGACCTCAAGGGCGTCAAGATCCGCGTGCCGCCCTCCACGGGGCTTCTCGCCGCCTTCGACGCGATCGGCGCCAACACGCAGCGCATCGCCTACTCCGAGCTCTACACGTCCCTGAAGCAGGGTGTCGTCGCGGCCGAGGAAAACCCGGTCTTCACGATTCTCGCCGACTCGCTCTTTGAAACCCAGAATCAGCTCGCGCTCACGAATCACTATTTCGACTGCCAGATTCTGCTCGCCAACAAGATGTTCTTCGACGGGCTCTCGCCCGAACTTCAGGCCATCCTGAAGGAAGAGGCCGTCAAGGCGCAGAACCTCACGCGCGAGCGCATCTCCCACGGCGAAGCCGCCGTCGTGGAGGAACTCAAGAAAAAGGGCATGAACGTGACCGTGCCCGACCGCGAATCGTTCGTTCGCCTCATGCAGCCCGCCTACGACAAGGTGGGCGAGCTCGCCGGCAAGGAAGAAATGACGAAGCTCCTCAAGGCCATCGACGCCGCACGCACCGCGAAGTGACGCTCCGCGCCCTCTGACGCAACGGATGCTTTCGCCCGCCGAGGACGAAGGCATCCTTCTTTTTTGACCTTCCTACAGCGGATTTCCATCATGGTCATGTTTGTGATCTTCACCGCCGTGCTCGTCTTGATGCTGATCGGCGTCACGACGGCCGTCACGATGGGCGGCGTTTCGATCGCCACCTATCTCTGGGCGGGCGGCGACCCGGCACGGCTCTTCCTCGTGGCCCAGCGCATGTACGCGCAGGTCTCGGGGATCACGCTCATGTCGATTCCCTTCTTCCTCCTCATGGGGAACCTCATGACGGTGGGCGGCGTCAGCAAGAGCCTCTTCGGCTTCGGGCGCGTCTGCATCGGCCACCGCTCGGGCGGGCTTGCCAACGCCGCCATCGTCGCCTGCATCGTCATGGCCGCCATGTCGGGTTCGGCCGCGGCCTGCGCGGCCGGGATCGGCATGATCGCCATCGCCGAAATGACGAAGTCCGGCTACGAGCGGTCGTTCAGCTGCGCGACGATCGCCGCGGGCGGCGCCCTCGGTCCGATCATTCCGCCGAGCATCACGCTCATTCTCTACGCGGGCCTCACGCAGACGAGCGTGAACGCCCTCTTTGCGGCGGGCGCGGTTCCGGGCGTTCTCCTCGGGATCCTCTTCATGTTCTGGTCCTCCTACGTTTCGCACCGCCGCGGCTACGCCGTGACGGCCCGCGCGGGCTGGCGCGAACGCTGGGACGCCTTCCGCGAGGCCTTCTTCTCGCTTCTCACCCCAGTGATCGTGATCGGCGGCATGTTCGCGGGTCTCTTCACCGCGACGGAAGCGGCCGCGGTCGCGTCGCTCTACGTGGCGATCCTCGGGTTCTTCGTCTTCAAGACCCTCTCCCTCAAGGATCTTCCCAAGATCCTCTGGGACACGGTCGAGCAGACCGCCAAGGTGATGTTCATCATCGCCACGGCCGGGTTCTTCCAGTACGTGCTCCTCTACACGCGCATTCCGCAACAGACGATCGCCTTCATGACGACCACCTTCTCGTCGGCGTTGCCCGTTCTCATGCTCATCATCGCGATCCTCGTCATCATGGGGTGCTTCCTCGAAGGGACGGCGATCCTCCTCATCACGGTGCCGATCTTCGTGCCCCTCATGAAGAGCTTCGGCTTCGACATCGTGCAGCTCGGGATCGTCATGTGCATCGCGCTCGCCGTGGGCGTCTTGACGCCGCCCGTCGGGCTCAATCTCTACGTGATGTCCTCGATCACGGGAGAAAAGGTGATGAACATCGCCAAGGACGCCTTGGGCTACGTCGCCATCATGATTCTCATGGCCGTGGCGGTCGCGCTCATTCCCGACCTCTCGCTCGCCTTCTCGCGCCTCGTGTCCTGACGGAGTATCGAACATGTCCTCTTTGCTTTCTCTCCTGCGCGCCGGCGACGAACTTCTCAGCCGCGTCGTGCGCGCGATCTGCGTCGTCGCCATGGCGTCGATCTTCATCATGTTCATCCTGAACGTCTTCGTGCGGTTCGTGCCGATCTACAACTTCACGCAGACGGACGACTGGATTCAGTTCGCGCTCGTCTGGATGATCTTCTTGGGTGCCCAGGAACTCGTGCGCACGCGCAACCACTTCGTCGTGGACCTCTTCACGGACCGCCTGCGCGACCGTCTCTCGGGACGGATTCTTCGCGTCATCGTCTGCGCGATCGAACTCGCCACCTACGCCGTCATCTGTTGGTACGGCTGGATCTGGGTGATGCGCTCGAACGCCACCATGCAGTCGATCCCCTGGATGGAGGTGCGCTACATGTACGCCGCCATCCCCGTGAGCGCGGGCTTCATGACGCTCTACGGCGTGCGGGACCTCCTCGAGGCCCTGCGCCGTCTGCACGGATAAGAAGTCGCCCGCGCCCCTCCAAGCCGCCTTCGGGCGGCTTTTTTGCGTCTTGTCTTTGCGCGCCACGCCCGGAGCGGGTCGGATGTCCCCAAAACCGCTCTTTCCCGCCCTTCCGGGGCCCGAACAAATCTCCCGCAGCGGGAATGTTCATGGGTAAGACAAAAGTCTTACATAAGACCCTTTTACGGAACCGTCGTTCCCCGATCATGCGCGCAACAACACGAAAAGAGCATTGATGTCAACGTGTTGAAGTGAACAGTAACGATTTTCTCTCATACGGGAAAATGTTTCCGGAATGATTTTTCATTTTTCTGCGTTGTCAACGTAAGAAAAATCCCTATGGAGAGCCTTTTGCGAAATGAGTTTACGAAATGTAAACTACACATTGAGGTCTTGGAGCAAAAGCAAATGCAATAGGTGCCTTTACGCCAAGCCGGAAAAAACAAAACACAACGGGAGGCTTTATGTCATCCAAGAAACCCAAGATCAGTCTGGCTTGGCAGATGATGATCGGTCTAGCGCTCGGCGTCGTGGTCGGCGCGCTCGTGGAACAGGAAACCGCGAAAACTTTCCTTCAGCCGTTGGGCGACCTCTTCATTCGCCTGATCCGCATGGTCGTGGTGCCGTTGGTGCTCGCCACCATCATTGCCGGCGCCGCCGGCATTTCGGACACCTCGAAGCTCGGCCGCGTCGCCACCAAGACGCTGATCTGCTACGCCCTCACGACGGCCGTCGCCGTTGCGATGGGCCTTATCTTTGCGAGCTTCATCCAGCCGGGCGTCGGCCTTGACCTCTCGACCGAAGGTCTCGCCGCCAAGGCCGTCGAAGCGCCGCCGCTCACGCAGACGCTCCTGAACATCGTCCCGATCAACCCGATGCAGGCCATGTCCGAAGGCCAGATGCTGCAGATCATCTTCTTTGCGGTGATCTTCGGCTTCGGTCTCTCCGCCCTCGGCGAACGCGGCAAGCCCGTGCTCAACTTCTTCGAACTCGTCGGCGACACGATGATCCGCGTCACGCACATCGTGATGCTCTACGCCCCGATCGGCGTGTTCGGCTTGATCGCCTACACGGTGAGCCGTCACGGTCTCGGCGTCCTCCTGCCGCTCTTCCAGCTCATCCTCTCGTCCTTCCTCGCGACGGCCTTCTTCGTCATCGTGCTCCTCGTGCCGCTCGTGCGCGTCGTCACGGGCATCCCGATGATGACCTTCTACAAGGGCGTCTTCGAACCGTGGCTCGTCGCCTTCACGACCTGCTCTTCGGCCGCGGCTCTGCCGGCGAACCTCAACGCCGCCCGCCGTCTCGGCTCCACGAAGGCCGTGGCTTCCTTCTCGATTCCGCTCGGCAACACGATCAACATGAACGGCACGGCCATTTACATGGGCGTCTGCTCGATCTTCGCCGCGGAAGTCTACGGGCTTGACCTGACGATGGCCGACCAGCTCACGATCGTTCTGATGGGCGTTCTCGCCGCCGTCGGCACGGCCGGCGTCCCCGGTGCGGGCCTCATCATGACGACGGTGGTCTTCACGCAGGTCGGCATTCCGCTCGAAGCGGTGGCGCTCATTGCCGGCGTCGACCGTATTCTCGACATGATCCGTACGTCCATCAACGTGGTCGGCGACGTGGCTTCGGCCGTCATCGTCACGCGTCTTGAGGGCGACCTCGGAAGCGAACCCTACGTCGAAGGCGAAGCCTAAACGCCTTCTCCTCGGAGCGCCCCGTCCCCGGGCGCTCCGGTCGAATACAAGAAAGGGAGCGTACCAAGAGACGCTCCCTTTTCGTTTGTTCTTCGTTTTTCCTCAGCGAAGCCGCCGACCCACCGCGCCCTTTCCCGGGAAGGCGGGCAACGCGCGCGTCCGCGAGAAAACGTCCTCGCAGTCCGCCGAGCCGTCGCGTACGAGTGAGGAAGGTCGATTTTCCGACCTTCTGGCATCCCCGAGTGCATCAATCGGCGCCCCGGCTCCGAAAAGACTCTCTTCAGCCGGGACCGGTTTACGGTTGCCCGGCCGCCTTTTCCTTCGTCTCGCGAAGGAGTTCCGCAAGGCGCAGATACTGCGGCGTGTCAGGACTCGACTTGGCGAGCATCGATTCGAGATAGGGAACCGCCCCCTTCCAGTCTTCGGCCGTAAGCATCACGATCGCCGCCATTTCTAGGGTGCGCGGGCTTTCGGGATCGACGCCCAGGGCCTTCCTCACGAGCTCCTTCGCTTCCGGAAAGGCGGAGCGCTCGTTCAGGGTCAGAATCGTCGCGGTGAGTTCGAGCATGACTTCGGGATCGGCCGCAACCTTTTCGTTCAGGGATCGACCCTTGCGGTAGGCGTCGAGCGCCGTGCGGTAGTCCTCCTGCTCGACGCTGCGGCGCGCAAGCAGCACCCAGGCGCGGGCATCCTTTTCGTTCACCTTCAGGTATTCGCGGATCTGTTCCACATCCCGGGCTTCGCCCTGAAAGACCTGTTGATCCTTGACGAGGAGCATCACTTCCGGAGCGCCGAGCAGCTGATAGCACATGACGGGGACGCACACCATCAGCGCGACGACGCCAATCACCGCGTTTCGCAGCGATACGGGCGCAACGCGGCTCTTCGTCGTCTCGGTTTCCCTCATTTCCTCGACGGCGCGGCGCTCGAGATCTTCGCGAAGCGAGCGGTAGGTCTCCTCCGTATGGAGTCCCTGGGCGAATTCGGCTTCCAGGCGCTCGGCCTCTTCCCGAAGGGAGTTGCGCAGAAAGGCCGCGTGTTCGTCTTCCTGCTCATCGCCCGAGTGCACGCCCCGAAGGAAAGTCGGCAATATCGCCGCGATCGCCGCCGCGAGCATGACGCCGAAAACGACATAAAGCAAAACGGTATCTGTCATGTGTTTGGATTTTTATGAAATGCCGGCAGACCGCTCATCTTAGCAGAGTCGGGATACGAACCCGCAGAAAAGAACGTCCCGTGGGAATCGCTTCGCACGGGACGGGGGCTTCGCTTTCCGAAGCGTCCTCAACGGACGCTTCAGCGGAAGGCGGTTACTTCTTCTGGTTCACTTCCTTCGTGGCGGCGCGCAGAAGGTTCGTGGCCTTCAGAGCGGCGTCGGCGCACTTCGAGAGCGAACGGACCGCCATGTCGGGATTGTGGAACCAGGCGCCGTTGACGGCCGTCCAGTATTCCCAATTGATGTGGGCCGTGGCGTGGAGCTTGCGGGCTTCGGCAAGCTTTTCTTCCGGCACGTTCATGGCGATGGCGAGTTCGAACGCATTGAACATGTCGTTCATGCGGGATTCGGCTTCACGGAGCTTACCCGTGTAGTAACCGTGCATCGCGTCGATCGAGGCTTCCATCTGCTTTTCCGTCTTGTCGGTGTGGCAGGTCAGGCAGGTTTCCTTGATGTAGTGACGCGGAGACGTGGCCCAGTGGTTCGTGTAGGTCGTACCGTCGGCCTTCTTCACCTTGGGCATGTGGCAGGAAGCGCAGGTGGCGCCGGCCTTGTCATGCTTCGAACCGAAGAAGGTTTCGGCGTCCGGGTGCTGCAGCTTCACGAGCTGAGCGCCGGTGAGCGGATGCTTGAAGTCGCGGTAGCCGATCTTGTCGTAGTAGGCTTCGATGTCGTCGGCGTTGACCCACGGGAAGTGGTTCGTCAGACGGCTCCCCATGCCGATGGCCTTGCCCGTGCCGGCTTCCTGACCCGGGTTGCAGACGTATTCGACGTGACACTGCGCGCACATCAGACGGCTGTCGGCGCGGTCCATCGTGGCGATTTTGCGGGTGAAGCCGCGAACGCCGGCGTCCTTGACCGTGAGCTTGGCGGGATTGGCGGCGTGATCACGATAGACGTTCGGACCGTCCTTGCGTTCCATCGCGTCGATGAGCGCGTCGCGCATCACGCGCGGCTGAGCGGTGTGCGGATCGTGGCAGAAGTTGCAGTTGATGCCGTGGTTGACGGAGCGGACCACGTCGACGGCGTTCGAGCCGCGGTGGAACTTGGCGCCGTCGACCTTGTCGCCCATGTAGGCCCAGTCGAGCATCAGGTCGGTCGACTTGCAGGTCCAGCACACGGCGTTGCCCGCGGCGGCGGTACCCGGCTTAAAGGGCTTGTGTTCGTTGGATTCGGGATGGTTGTCCTTGAGGACGTCCCAAACCTTGTAGGACTTGCCGCCTTCGAGCGTCGTGTAGAGCCAGCCTTCCTTCGGTTCGAAACGGCCGCCGAAGGCTCGGTCGACGATGAACTGGTCGATCGCCATGAAGGTGTGGGCGCGCGGAAGGTCGTGTTCCTTAGTGAAGCCGTGCGTACCCATGGCGCGGTCAAAGAAGGGATCGGGCGCGGGACCCGCGGCGTCCTTCTTCGACTGACGGGCCGGACGGTCGCTCGTCGCAAAGAGGGATTTGTACTGATCGGTATGGCAGGCGCCGCAGGCGGCCGGGTCAAAGTTGACCGTCGGGCGCGTCTTCATGTTGGCGAGGTGCTGATCCAGACCCGTGTGGCAGGTCGAGCAGGCGACGTCCTTGTGCGCCGCACCGGCGTGATCCTTGGCGATCGTGCCGTGGCAGGAAGTGCACTTTGTGAGGTCGGCGGCCGAAGCGGACATTGCGAAGCCGAGGCCGATGGCCGCGAGCATGAGCGGCAGAGGGGAATGTCGGAACATGGTTGGGGTCTCCCTTGTAATAGGTTGTCGGAGCCGATCGCGTGACGGCTTGCCGAACGATTAGATTCTATGGTAAAACCCCGCCTCTTCCAAAACGATTTCTTTAAGGTTCGATTAAGAGAAAACCCGAACCCCTGGTCCTCTCTGCGCCTCCCGCAGCAAAAAGATCCTTCTTTTCCCCGGAAGCGGCCTTTGAGAATTGTTTTTCCCTTTCCAAAAAATAGAAAAAACCGATCGACGCAAGGTCCCCGCGGGCGGGGACGCGCCGACCGGCTTTATCGGAAAGCGGAGCGCATCAATCCTGCGCGATTTCCTCCTCCTTGCGGCGGGGCCAGGCGAGGATGCCCTTCTGCGAAGGAAGCACCTTCGGATCGAATTCGGGTGCACGGATGCCGCGGGCCTTCTGGTCAAAGTAGTCCTTGAGCGCCGCAAAGGCGAAGCGTCCCAAAAGGAAGATCGCCACGAGGTTCGTGAGCGCCATGAGCGCCATGAAGAGGTCGGCGAGGTTCCAGACAAGTCCGAGGCTTGCGACCGAGCCGAAGTAGACCATCCCGACCACCATGAGGCGGTAGACCCAGATCGCCCAGGGGCGGCGCGAAATGAAGTCCATGTTGACTTCGGCGTAGAAGTAGTTGCCGATCACGCTCGAGAAGGCGAAGAAGAGAACGAGGACCGACATGAAGGTGTTCGTCCACGTGCCGAGCTGGGTCGTGAGCGCGTGCTGCGCGAGTTCGATCCCGGTGAGGCCGCTCGTTTCCCCCCCTGGGGTGAGAAGCACGATCATGGCCGAGGAAGTGCACACGAGCATCGTGTCGACGTAGACGCCGAGCGACTGCACGAGGCCCTGCTTCACGGGGTGCGAAGCGTCGGCCGTGGCCGCGGCGTTCGGGACCGAGCCCATGCCGGCCTCGTTCGAGAAGAGCCCGCGCTTGACGCCCGTCATGAGGGCGGCCGCAAAGCCCGCGCCGAGCACCGCGTCAAAGTCGAAGGCGCAGCGAACGATCGTCACGAGCACTTCGGGGACCATCGTGATGTTGAGGACCGTGATGGCGAAGGCCACCAGGAGGTAGGCGCCCGCCATGAAGGGAACCATGACCGCCACGACCTTGGCGATGCGCGTGACGCCCCCGCAGATGACAAGTGCCGTAAGCGCAGCCACCGCGACGCCGATCCATTCGGTCGAGAGATAGTCGCCGTAGGAGGTCATAAGCGAAAGCGCGATCGTGTTGGCCTGCACCGAATTGAAGATGAGCCCGTAGGTGACGGCGAGGATCACGGCAAAGAAGGAAGCGAAGAAGTGGCTCCCGAGGGCGTTGCCGATGTAGTAGGCCGGGCCGCCCACGAAGCCGCCGCCCTTTTTCGGGGCCTTGTAGATCTGCGCGAGGGTCGATTCAACGAAGCCCGTGGCCGAACCGATCGTCGCGATCACCCACATCCAGAAGACGGCGCCCGGGCCCCCCATCACGACGGCAATGGCGATCCCGGCGATGTTGCCCACGCCCACGCGCGAGGCGGTCGAAACGCAGAAGGCCTGGAAGGTCGAAATGTGGCCCTTGCGGGGAGCCGCACCCGCGCCTTCCGTGAGGAGCGCGAGCATTTCGGGAAGACGGCGGATCTGCACGAACCCCGTGCGAAGGGTGAACCACAGACCAATGCCGACCAACATCACGATCACGATGTTGGTCCACAGGAAGTCGTTGACGACGGTGATGAGTTGATTGAGCCAATCCACGGCGGGACTCCGAAGTTGAGGGTTTGGAGAAAACGAAAACGGTCCCGGAACGTCCGAGACCGAGCGTTTTGCTTTTGTATTGGGGATCAGGGGATTTTACCGTCCAAAACGCAGTTGTTGGAAAAAACGGTTCGGTTTTCTCGTCGGGCCGCAGAGACGACTTCCCGTCTTGCCACGTCTGCGCGCGACCAGGACGACACCGGCCGTCTCCCGACCAGGTCCTCGGCGGCTTCCACTTTGGTAGCGGCAAGAACCGGCGCTGCCTGCTCACCGCGGATCCCCTCGCCCGGGCGGACTACGGATTTTGGCGTCGATCGGACAGCCGAAGAACCGAAGGAATGGCACCGAGCTTCGATGCGGACGGGACGCCCTGCGACTTGCCTCCTCTCTCGCTCTGCGCCCGTGCGGCCGTATCCGCGAAACTTGCGGGCGGCACGACGGCCGAAACGAGCTTTCTCGCCACCCGGCGGCGTGATGCGTTCGACGCAAGCTTGCGAACCGAAGCGTCCTTCCGAGTACGGCGACTTTGACTTTTCGTCCGGCTCCGGGTTCTCCGAAAAGGACGCCCGCCCTCGGGCGCGCCCCTTGCTGATTTTCAGGCGAGACGGTGCTTGCCGCCGTGGCGCCCGCAGGTGACCTGACGGACGTCCCCCTGCAGTTCCGCGCGGCGGCGACGGCGTTCCTTGGGATCGATCAGGATGGGCGCGGCGACTTCAATTCGGTCGCCGTCCGAGAGGAGCGTGCGCAGATCGCGCTTTTCACCCCAGAGACTCACGCCCCAACCTTCGGGGAGCGTGATCGAAGCGAGTTCAAGGACCTCCCCGAGGAGTGTCCCCGCGGGCACTTCGAGCGTACGGGTCGTCGCCCCCTTTTCATCAATCGTCACGATCGCAATGCGGTCCATGGTGTCGTATTCCTCGGGAAAAATGCGCGAAAAGGGAAATCTTACTAAAATGTGGGGCTCAAACGTTTGAAACCACAACAAGAAAGACAAAGTTATGGCACAGATCGTCAACAAACGCGCCCGCTTCGACTATACGATCGAAGACAAATTCGAGGCCGGGCTCGTGCTGCGCGGCTGGGAAGTGAAGTCCGTGCGCGCCGGGCGCGCCCAGATCAATCTCGCGCACATCTACATCCGCGACGGCGAACTCTTTCTCTGCAACGCCCACATGAATCCGGCCGACCAGGTCTGCACGCACGAAACGCTCGAAACGAACCGCACGCGCAAGTTCCTCATGCACCGCCGCGAAATCATGAAGTTGATCGGCCGCGTGGAGCGCTCGGGCTACACACTCGTGCCGCTTGACCTTCACTTCACGCGCGGCCGCGTCAAGTGCACGCTCGCGCTCGCCCGCGGCAAGCGCGAATTCGAAAAGCGCGCCGACGAAAGCAAGAAGGCCTGGAAGCGCGAACAGGAACGCATCATGAAGAAGGACGCCCGCGGGCGCCACATTCTCTAAGAATCGGAGAAATCATCATGCACGCCCTTCTTCGCCGCCTTGCGCTCCCGCTCACGGGCTTTGCCGCCCTTTCGCTTCTCACCCTTTCGGCCGGCGCCCGCACGGTGACGGACGACAACGGAGCCTCGGTCGAGGTCCCCGACAAGGTGGAGCGCGTCGCCGTCACGAACATCTTCCCGCTCGCCGCGGCCGTCACGGCCTACACGCAGTCGGGCGAAACCGTGATCGGCATGCATCCGGCAAGCTACGCCGCCGCGAAGAACGGGCTCTTGGGCGAACTCTGGCCCGAAGTCCTCAGGGCCGACACGGGCTTCATGACGGGGAACGTCCTCAACGTCGAGGCCCTTCTCTCGCTCGACCCCGACGTCGTGCTCGTGAACGCCCCCGACAAGCGTACGCTCGAAGCAGTGCGCAACGCCGGCCTTCCCGCCGTCGCCGTCTCGGCGACGAAGTGGGACTACGACGTCGAAAAGACGCGCGCCTCCTGGATGCGCATCCTCGGAGAACTCTTCCCCGACGCTCCCGTGAAGCCCGAAATCGTCGCCGCCGAATCCGAGCGCCTTGCGACGCTCGTCTCCGACCGTCTCACGAACCTCGAAGAGAAGGACCGTCCCTCGGTGCTCTTTCTCGTGCGTCTCTCCCCCACGGAAATCGTGACCTCGGGGAAGCACTTCTTCGGCCAATACTGGGCCAATGCCGCGGGCGGCCGAAACGCCGCGGAACACATTACGCTGCAGAACGCCAACGCCGTGATCACGATGGAGGACGTCCACGCGCTCGATCCAGATGTCATTCTTCTCACGAACTTCACGACGGCGCAACCCGAAGACCTTCTTGAAAACCGCACGGAGGGCCGAGACTGGCAGGGACTGCGGGCGGTGGAAAAGAAGGCCGTCCACAAGATGCCGCTCGGGCTCTACCGAAGCTTCACGCCCTCGATCGACAGTCCTCTGACGCTTCTCTGGATGGCGAAGACCCTCCACCCCGAGCGCTTTGCCGACGTGGACCTCGCGGCCGAGACGAAGCGCTTTTACAAGACCGTATTCGGCGCGGACCTGACCGATGCTCAGGTCGAACGCATCTATCGACCTTCGAAGGCCGCGGGCGTCGGCGCCGCGCGCGCCCGCTGATCCCGCGAAGATTCCATGGAAACGAGTCTCTCCGCCGTGCGCCGCGAAACGCGGCGCTTTCGTCTTTGGATGGGAGCGCTCACCGCGCTCCTTCTCGTCCTCGTCGTGGGCGCCCTCGGTCTCGGGCGCTACGGCATCTCGCCCCACGACACCGTGACGCTCCTCCTGGAACCCCTCGGGTTCGATGCGGAACTCGAAGGAAAGCGCCGCGTCGTTGAAAACCTCCTTTTTCAGGTGCGGCTTCCCCGCATTGCGCTTGCGATTCTCGCTGGCGCCGGCCTCTCGGCCGCGGGCGCGGCCTTTCAGGCGCTCTTTGCGAATCCCCTCGCAAGCCCCGACACGCTCGGCGTCGCGACGGGCGCGTCCTTCGGCGCGGTGCTCGGCATTCTCTTCGGCGCGACGGGCCTGGGCATCCAATTCTGCGCCCTGGCGAGCGGCCTTCTCTCCGTCTTTCTCGTGCTCGCGATCGCGCGCGTGCGCGGCGAGTCGGGACTTCTCATGATGATTCTCGCGGGCATGGTCGTGGCGGCGCTCTTCACGGCCCTCATTTCGCTCGTCAAGTACGTGGCCGACCCCCAGGACGTTCTTCCGCAGATCACCTTCTGGCTCATGGGCGCCCTTTCGGGCGCGACCGTCGACCGCGTTCTCGCGGGCGCGCCCCTCATTCTTCTGGCGCTCGTCGCACTTGAACTTTTCGCCTGGCGCCTCAACGTGACGACGCTCACGCCCGACGAAGCGAAGAGCCTCGGGATTCCGCTTGCACGCCTTCGCGCAGGCGTCATTACGGCGGCGACCCTTCTCACCGCCTCGGTCGTGTCGCTCTGCGGCCTCATCGGCTGGGTGGGACTGCTCGTTCCCCACGCCGCGCGGCTTCTCTTCGGGTCCGACAACCGCTACGTTCTCCCCGCCTCGATGGTTCTCGGCGCGCTCTTCATGCTCGTCGTCGACACGCTCGCAAGAACCGTGAGCGAAGCGGAAATTCCCGTTTCGATCCTCACGGCCGTGATCGGCGCGCCCTTCTTCATTTTGCTTTTGCGCCGCACGCAAGGAGGCGTCCGATGACCCATACGCTCTCCGCGGAACACGCCTTTTACACGTGGCCCGCCGCGCGCGGCAAGGCCCCGACGCCGATTCTTTCGGACGTGCACTTCTCCTTTGAAGCGAAAGGCGTCCTTGCGATCCTCGGCCCCAACGGCGCCGGAAAGACGACGCTTCTTCGTTCGGTCCTGGGGCTTCTCCCCTGGACGAAGGGACGGAGTCTTCTGGACGGCCGCGACGTGCGCGACTGGGCGCCCCGCGACTTCTGGCGGATCGTCGGCTACGTCCCGCAGGCCAAAAGCCCGGCCTTTGCGCCGATGACGATCCGCGACATGGTGGCGCTCGGGCGCAGTCCCCATCTCGGTCCCTTCGGGCGACCGGGCCCGAAGGACTGGGAGATCGTCGACCGGGTGCTCGAGGAAGTGGGCGTGCCCGACCTCGCGCACCGGCTCACGAGCGAAGTCTCGGGCGGACAACTGCAGCTCGCCCTCATTGCGCGGGCCTTGGCGACCGAACCCGCCCTGCTGGTTCTCGACGAGCCCGAGAGCAACCTTGACTTTCGCAATCAGCGCGTGGTGCTCGACGTTATCCAACAACTTGCCGACCGGGGGCTCGGCTGCATTCTCAACACGCACTTCCCCGCGCACGCCCTGGCGCTTGCGACGAAGACCCTGCTCGTCCCGAAGGGAGAGCCGCCCGTCTTCGGCGACACGAAGGACTTGATGACGGAAGAAAACCTCTCGCGGCTCTTTTCCATCCCGGTGCGCATCCGCACGCTTCATTTTGACGAAGGGGACGTTCCCTGCGTCACGGCGCTCTGAGAAGCCTTCCTCAGGCGAGCTCGTAGCTCGAAATCTGGATCGGCATGCGAAGGTTCGGGAGCACGCGCTCGAGCAGAATCCCCTCGCGGTTGTCGTGCTGATAGCCAAAGGTCGCGCGAATCCCCTGCAAAATGAACTGCACCGCGCGGTCGAGCGCGATCGGAAGGCTGTCGCCCTGCAGAAGGCTTCCCGTCACGACGCTCGTAAAGGTGTCGCCCGTGCCCGGATAATGGGCGGGCAGATAGGGGCAGGTCACCTTCCAGGTGCGCCCGTCGCTGCGGCTTCTCGCGAGCACGGCCGTGAGTCCGGATTCGTTCTTGACGGGCACGCCCGTGATGATGACCGTGTCGGGTCCCTTTTCGGACAATTCGGCGATCATGTCCTTGAGCATTTCGTCCGTGCAGTCGGATTGATATTCGCGCCCCAAAAGCGCGAAGACTTCCGTGAGGTTCGGCGTCAGAACGTCCGCCCTGCGGGCGAGCACGCGCATTTCCGACACCATTTCGTCCGTGATCTTGTTGTAGAGCCGCCCGTTGTCCCCGAGGACCGGATCGACCACGACGAGCGTCTCCTCGCGGCGGAATTCCTCGATGAAGTCCGCGATGATGCGGATCTGCCGCGGAGAGCCGAGGTAGCCCGTGTAAATGGCGCTGAATTCGAGCGCGAGGCGCCGCCACTCGGCGATGATCTTCGGGAGTTCGTCCGTCAGATCGAGAAAGCTGAAGTGCGGATACTGCGTGTGGTTCGAGAGAATCGCCGTCGGCAAGGGACAGACTTCGAAGCCCATGGTGGAGAGGACCGGAATGACGGTCGTAAGCGACACGCGCCCGAAGCCCGAAAGGTCGTGAACGGCCGCCACGCGGCGAATGAAGGGAGCATTGCTGTGCATGGGAATTTCTCCGTTCTCAATCGCACTCCTTCTCGCGGCGCACTTCGGAAGGCTTCACCGAAACCTGCACGGGGATGTCCAAGGCCTTCACGCGCTCCCCGATCGCAAGAAGCCGTTCGGGATCGGCCTTGAGAAGCGTAGTGCAGGAGGCGTCGCGGTCAAGCGAATAAATCGAAACGCACTTCGGGCGAATGTCGGCGACGACTTTCAGCCAGGGCTCGACGAAGTCGTCCGTCGTGTTGTCGACCGACACCCCGTCAACCGTCCCGCGAAGGAACATCGTCTGGATGATGCACTCCCCTTCCCAGCCCTTGAGCGCTTCGATCAGGGCCTCCTGACGATAGGGACACTGCGGGCGGTTTACGCGCTTCACCCAGTCGGCGTCGAGCGCGTCGAGCTTGAACATAGGGAGATCGAACCGCCTCAGCGCTTCCGCCACCCCGGGCTTCAGAAGATTCGTCGAATTCGTGAGGACGCAGAGCTTGGCCGAAGGCGCCAGACGGTCGCGGATCGCGACCGTATCCTCCACGATCGCCGCAAAGTCGGGATGCATGGTGGGCTCGCCGTTCCCTGCGAAGGTGATCGCGTCGACGGGGCGTCCCTCGAGAGCGAGCGACCGGATGCGCTCTTCGAGCTTTTGCGCAACGAGCGCGCGCGAGGGCATGTCGGTCTTGGGGCGGTGCTCCTCATTGAGCCCGCACTCGCAGTAAAGACAGTCGAAGGTACAGAGCTTTCCGTCCGCGGGGAGCAGATTGACGCCGAGCGAGAGGCCGAGACGGCGCGAGTGCACGGGCCCGAAAACGGGGGAAGCGAAAAGAATGGTCGGCATCGGAAAAAATCTCCCGGCGAAAGGCAAAGGGTCGGCGGGAAGTCGTGTGCGACGCCGACTGAAAGGACATTCTAGTGAAAAGACGTGTGACTTACAGAAGGATGGACGGCGCAAAAACAAAGGCGACCCGCCCGTTTCCGGAGGAGTCGCCCTGTGGTTTTCAGCGATGCGCCTTAGGCCGCCTTGGGGGCGTCGGGCGCGGGCTGCGTGCCCGTGCCGGTACCGTTTTCAAGCTCCGACTGCAGGAGCTTCACCATGAGGTAGCGGTTGAGCACTTCGCGCGCAAAGAGGAGGTAGCCGAGATAGAGCTCGCTCTTGCGAAGCGAAATCTGCTCTTCGGCGATCTGTTCCATGAATTCGCGCTGGGCCTCTTCGATGAGACCGAGGATGCGGGCGCAGTTGGCGGGAACGAAGTTGTCTCCGACGGCGCGCATGTCCTTGGCGAGCTTTTCGATGTTGTCGCGCATCTTGCCCGTGAAGGGAGAGTGCGAATTGGCGACATAGTTTTCGGAAATCCCGAGCTGGTCGCGAAGCGCATGGCTCACTTCCTTCATGCTCGAATAGGCGCGGTAGTAGAAGTTGCGCGCGTCGCGGTCGGCCTTCGTGCCGCCGCCCGTCAAGGCCATGCGGTAGTACTCACCGCGGCGCATCATGACGAGGTCGAAGAACATGGCGCCTTCGCCCTTGAGACGCGCGAGCGTCTTGTGGTCCTGCGCGAGGAAGGCTTCGAGACCCGAGGCGAAGAGGTCGAGCGTCCGGTCGAGGTTCGACTGGATGTTCACCGAAAGGAGCGCGCGGATCGATTCGCGGTCGCCCTTTTCGACGTGCGTCACTTCGAGGCGGACGTCGTCGTCATCTTCCTTCGAGAAGAAGTTCGACTTGATGATGAGAACGAGCGAAATCACCATGCCGAGGATGATGGCGGCTTCGCCGAGCCACACGAAGAGGAAGGTCACGATGCCGCAGGCGGTCGCCGCCGTGAAGGCCGTGATGAACCAGCCCGAAATGACGGTGAGAACGCCCGAAATGCGGTAGACGGCCGATTCGCGGTCCCAGGCGCCGTCGGCGAGACTCGAACCCATGGCGACCATGAAGGTGACGTAGGTGGTCGAGAGCGGAAGCTTGAGGCTCGTGGCCGAAGCGATGAGCGCCGCGGCAAGAACGAGGTTCACGCTCGCGCGCACTTCGTCGAAGGCGATGTCGCGCGCCGAATGCTTGGGCTGCTCGAAACGCTTGTCGAGAACGCGGAAGATGCTCTTCGGGATGATCTGGTGAATGATGTCGTTGGCGTGCAGCGCACCGCGCACGAGCATGCGGGCGGGAAGCGACGAACCGAACTGTTCCTTGCCGCCGCGCGAAGAACTCGAAAGGTTGATCGACGTGCGGATCACCGTGTGCGCCTTCTTCGAGAAGCAGAGCGTGAGCACCATCACGAGGCCCGCGGCGAGGAGGATGTAGGTGGGCGTATGCGTCACGTCACGCAGCCCGCCCATGAGGAAGGTGTCGGGATTAGCCCCTTCGACCGCGGAGAAGATGGTCCAGCTGTCAAGCGCCGCCATCGGAACGCCGATGAAGTTCACGAGGTCGTTGCCGGCGAAGGCGAAGGCAAGCGCGAAGGTGCCCGCGAGAATGACGTAGGGGAAGACGTTGAGGCGGAAGAAGAGAATGAGCGCCTGGAAGAAGAGCGAGCATCCGACGAAGGAAACGATGAGGATCGCCTCGGTGTTGGCGTCGATCCACTCGATCCATTCGGGACGCATGAAGGAAGCGCCCTTGGCGCCCTTCATGACGAGGAAGTAGAAGATCGCCGTAAACGCGACGCCCGCGAAGACGCCGCCCAGCCACCTGTAGATGCGCTCGTAGCGGAAGGTGAAGACGAGGCGAAGAACCCACTGCACGACGACGCCCGAAATGAAGGCGACGAGGACGGAGGTGAGGATCGCGAGGATCATCGCGAGGGCTTTGCCCGAATTGAGGTAAGTGCCGAGATCGGTGAAGGGAGCGCCCGACTGCCACACTTTGAGGCAGGCCATCGCGATGGCGCCGCCCAGGAGTTCAAAGATGATGGAGACGGTGGTGGAGGTGGGAAGACCGAGGGAGTTGAAGGTGTTGAGGAGAAGAACGTCCGTCACCATGACGGCCGCGAATACGATGATGACTTCCTTGAAGGTGAAGTTTTCGGGGATCAGGACGCCGGTTTTGGCGACCTCCATCATGCCCGAGGAGAAGGTGGCGCCGAGAAGGACGCCTGCGCAGGCCACCGCGAGAATCACCCAGAAGGGAGCGGCCTTGGAGCCGACGGCGGAATTGAGGAAGTTCACGGCGTCGTTCGAGACGCCGACGAAAAGGTCGCAAACGGCAAGAATGCCTAAAAGGACGAGGGCGAGGAGAATAAATGTATCCATGCTGGAGCGCCCGACGCGGTGCTTCACACCGTAGCGACGCGTCGGATTTGCGGGTCGTTATAGTTGCCGCAAATTGTATCCGAAAGTTCCCCGGATTATGAAAGTTTTTTGACATCCCACCCCGCCAAAAACGTGTTTTTTGACGCAAATTGCGATCTTTTAGCTATACAACGAGGCACTTGACGGCATAGATCCGAGGTTTTTATTGTTTTTTCAGGAACCGTCGCCCTTTTGTCATATTTCTGTCATATTTTTGTCATCGTTTTGTCATATTTGGAGCGCGTCATGATCGACCGTCGAAACGTAGTCAAACTGTTCGCAATTCTTCCTTTTTTGGGACGAGCGCCCGTCTCTTTCGCCGCCCCCGCAGAGGTCGATCGGGAGGAAGCGCTCCGCATTGCGCTCGGACACGTCGGCGTCGCTCGGCGCGACGTGAGGATTCTCAAGATCGAACGCGGGGAAGAAAGCGGCGTCCGGGTCTGGAAGACGGAATTTGAAACCGCCGTCGGAGATTTCGACGTCGCCGTGTCGCGCCGTACCGGAACGGTCGTCGACGCCGACTGCGAAATCCGCGAGGAATGGGTGCGCCGTCAAAAGGCCTTGCCGAATGCGGAAGAAAGCGTGAAGCGGGAGGCTGCCCGGCGCGTTCCCGGCGCGCGTCCGGGAGACGTGCGGCTTCGCAGGGAGGGCGATCGCTGGGAAGGCGTTCTTCGACACGACGGCTTCAAGGCGGAATTTGAAGCCGACCGGCGCACCGGCATTCTCCATGACTGGAATCTTGAACGGCGGGACTGATCGGTCGGCGGCACTTCCAAAACGAATCGGCGGACTTTCGCCCGCCGATCGTCGTTTCCATTCTCTCGTCAGCCCAGATTGGCCGGATCGCCCTTGGTGTTTGGCTCGACCTTCGGGCGCATGAGGTAGAGGAAGATCACGAGCGGAATGAGCACGAACCCGCTCGTGAAGATCACGAACTTGAGCGGCAGATACATCGCCATGGCGCCGCCCGCGATCGGGCCGATCACGCTGCCGACCTGCTGTGCGGCGTAGGAAAGCCCGAAGATGCGGCCGCGGTCTTCCGGGGCGGAGGACTGCGAAAGCACCGCGTTGATGGCCGGAAAGATCCCGGCGAAGGCGAGGCCGCCGATGAAGCGCCACACGCCGAAGGGAACCAGTGTCGTCGGGATCGCTTGAATCATCCCGAAAATGCCCGAGCCGAGCAGCGCGAGATAGAGCGCCGGACGGAAGCCCCACTTTTGCCCGACGATCCCCCAGACGGGCGAAGCGATTACGCCCGAAATCCCGACGATCGAAAAGAGCATCCCCGTGACGAGCACGATGCGGTCCATGCTCCCCTGCAGTTCTCCGACGTAAAGCGGCATGATCGGCTGCTGCAGAAGAATCGTGAGCTGCACCACGCCCGCGCAAAGCAGCATGCGCTGCACGACGGGTACCTTGAGAAGGTTTGTCTTCGGACGGCTCGATTCGACCCTTTCGACCTTCTTTCTCGGCGGCTCCTTGATGTAGAAGATGATGAGAAGCGTGATGACGAAGAGTCCGACGCCCCCGAGGAAGAAGGCGGCACGCATGCCGAAGGCTTCTGCGAGAAGACCGCCCATGAGGGGACCGAGCACGCCGCCCGCCGTCATGGCGCCCTGCATCGTGCCGAGACAGAGCCCCAACTTCGTTCTCGGCGCGTTCACCGTCATGATCGCAAGGCACGCCGGCCAGAGCCCCGACGCAAAGCCCTGCAGTACGCGCACGCCGAAGAGCTGCCAGACGTCCTGCACGAGACCGCCCAGAACGTAGGTGATCGAAAGACAGATCGCCGCGCGTACGGCCATGAGTTTGCGGCTCTTTTTGTCGGCCATCGCCCCCCAGATCGGCGCCATGATCCCGGAAATCGCAAAGGAGATCGCGAAGATGATCCCGCTCCAAAGATTCACTTCGTCCTGCGCGACGTTGAGTTCCTGAATGAGGTACATCGGCAGGAAGGGAACGAGCATCGTATAGCTCGCCGACATCAGAAGCGAGCTCGCCGTCAGGATGACGAGCGTCAATTTCCAGGGTTTGGCGTTGTCGTTTTCCACGATCTGTTTATCCTTTGAGCCAAAAAAGACCCGGCCACAAACGGTGGACGAGTCAAAGATCATCAGGGGGTTGTAGGAGAAATGCTCTTCAATTGTAGCGATCCTGCCAGTGCAACTTCTCGGAGCGCGCGAACCGCCCCCAAAAGAATTTGACGGATTTTCGATCCAAGTCAAAATCTGGGCACCCTGCCCTCAGAAAGCACCCCCGATGAACATCCGCATCCGCTAGACTGTCGCCTTTCCCTCCTCCCCGACGGCCGCAACGACCGTCTCCGCATCATCAGGACACTCCCGTGAAATACTTCGACTTTGAAATTCTCGGCTTGAAGCGCAAACTCCCCTACGTGAAGGTGGCAGACAATCTGGCCCTCGCGAGCTTCGTCTGTCTCTCCGACACAGAACTCGTACAGCGCGTCGCCCCCGAACTCGTCAAGCGCCTTCCCGAAGTGGACGTCCTGATGACGGCCGAAGCCAAGGGCATTTGTCTCACCTATGAAATGAGCCGCATCATGGGCATGAAGGAGTTCGTCGTCGCGCGAAAGAGCTGCAAGCCCTACATGCAGAACGTCGTCTCGCACACGCTTCGCTCGATCACGACCCAGAAGGAACAGACGCTCTACTTGGACGGCGTCGAAGCCGACAAGATCCGCGGCAAGCGCGTCGCCATCATCGACGACGTGATTGCCACGGGCGAGTCGCTGCAGGCCATTGAAAATCTCGCCGTCGAAGCGGGCGCCAAGGTCGTCGCGCGCGCGGCAATCCTTGCCGAGCTCGAAAGCGTCGACCGCAAGGACATCATCTATCTGAAGGAACACTACGTCTTCCGTCCGAACCCCGACGGCACCTTCACGCCGATTCATTCGCTCAAGGACTGATTTTCGAAGCCTTCGGGCCTGAAGCGGGCGGCGTTCCCTCCTCTCTCGGGAGGAGGGGCGCGCGCCCGTTTTCTTATACAATTTTGCGACGCACCCCTTTTCCGACCGACATGCGCCGCGCGTTTCTCCTTTTCCTCCTCCTTTTCGGCTTCGTCATCGGCGCCCATGCCGAGGACCCTTGGCATCCCTGCCCCCGAATATGTGGATTTCAGCAAATTCTGCGCTGAAGACTCGGCCTTGATGGATGAGGTGTACGAAGTGTACGGTCAGTTTTCCGCTTGGAAACTGCGCAACATGACACACGAAGAAGCCTCGTGGAAGAACACGCCCATTGGAAGCGAAATCACTAAAGCGTGCATGGAAAGCTTCTTTAAGGACCGTCTCAATGGCTAGGTAAATTCGAACAATCCGACCGATCGAGTTGAGTCTACCAAGCACGAAACTCTGCGAAGGAAGACCTTTGTCTGGCCTTTTCTCTTGAGAAGTTGCTACAGTTGGCCTTCACGCCACCTGTAGCGTTTTTTCTCCGACCCGTTCGTAAGACGTTGGAAATAGCGTCCTTTTCAGTCGATCGTTTTTTTCCCGACCGAACCGGCAAGCGCCGCAAGCAGCGCGCCGCGGACCGTATCCAACGGAATGCGTTCCTGCTCGAGACGAAGATGACCTTCCGAGAGCACGTCCGCAAGCACCTTTTCTTCGGGCGTGAGGTGTTCCGGGGAAAGCGACGTCCCTTTGGGTTCCGTCACGGCGAAATCGCGCCAGCGTTCGAACGTGGGAAGATCCATGAGGACGCTTTGCGTCTGCGGGAAAAGACGCCTGCACTCGGCGAGAATGGCGAGGCCGTGCGTGTCGAGATCGCCGAAATAGAGAATCCCCTTCTCCTTCATCCACGGCAGACCTGCAAGCAACGTCACGCCGTAGCCGAGCGCAAGAAAGATCGGCACATCCGGGAAATCGAGCGAAAGCGCCGTCTGTTCGTTTTCGATGATGAGAATGACCGGCGACTCGGGCGCCTTTTTGGCAAGCGTCTCGACGGGAAGCTTCACGACTTCTTCGGCCGCCCCCTCTCCCACCCAAGCCGCGGCGTTCTTGACGCTCACGAACTGCGGCAGGCGAAGAAGTCCCGCATGCTCCAGGAAATCGGCCGCGGAGACGTTTTCGCCCGTCACCGTGTTCCAGAGGCGTGCGAGCGCCGCGCGTCGGCGCTCCAACCACTTGGAGTCCACGCCCTCGACGGGAAGCGCCCGGGGAAAGAGACCGGCGTTAGGATGCCGCAGAAGCCACGACAGAGTCCTGAGTACCGCCTCGAACTCCCGGTCGGACGTGTCGCTCGGGAAAAGAAGTTTGAGCGAGCGCAGCGCCGCCGCGGCGCTCTTTCGCGACTCCTCCGACGTCAGCGCGAAGGTTTCGCAAAAGCGTAGAAGCCGCGCGAGTGCCGTGCGCCAGACGGCGGGCGTGATGCCGTTCGGACGCAGGGCTTTGAGAAGACTCTCGGTCGAGTCGACCGCAAGCTCTCGGGGAAGCCGAACGGTAAGCCCCACGGTGCGGAAACGCTGTTCGACAACGACTGCGCACCAACCAGGTCGTTGCGGGAGAGCCTCCCGCCACTCCGTGACATTCGCCTTGAGACCGGATAGATTCCGCAGGGCCTCGGCTTCGGTCACCCGTCCGAGCGGAAGATGGAACGCCGGCTCGAAGGGAAGCCCGAAGGCTTCTCCGAGGAGGCGCTCCACCAGACTTCGGTCAAAGCGCCGCACCAGGAGGGTTTCCGCCTCCCGAAGGGTTTTCAAAGCCATTCCCCTACCTCCGCTCACTCAAAGAGCGAGAGCTCGTCGAAAAGACCGGGGGCCGGAGCTTCCTCGGTCTTCGGACGCTTTTCCTTGGGCGATCGCTCGGGTTTCGGCTCTTGAACGGGTTCGGGTTCTTCGACGAGGTCATTCATGTGCTCGAAGTCGAGCTTTTGGGCCTCCTCGTCGTAGCGCACCGAAAGACCGCTCGAATGCATGCGGTCCTTCATCACGACGTAGAAGGCGCCGCCGATGTAGGGCTCGAGCGTCACGATCGACTTCTCGGGCGTCGCCACGATCATCTGGAAACCGAAACGGCGGAAGATGTTCATGGACAAGTCCGTGAAGTCGCTGTCGGCCTTGTCGAAGGCTTCGTCGAGAATGACGGGCGCGAAGACAGGAAGTCCCTCTTCGGAGTTTCCGAGCTGATAGCGAAGAGCCGCCGCAAGACAAGTCGTCGTGAGTTTCTGGCGCTGACCGCCCGACTTTCCGGAACCCGAGAGATAGGTTTCGATGACGTTTCCGGCCTCGTCCAATTCGTAGGCCGTGAATTCGACGTGCTGACGTACGTCAAGCACGAGCTTTCTCCACCTCTGAACTTCGGGATTTGAATTCGTCGGGTCAAGGCGTTCGACGAGTTTTTTGATCTGAGAAAAGCGAGCTTCCGCCTCTATAGAAGAAAGGTCGTCCCAGGCGCCCTGCAGAAGTCCGGAGAGCTCGTTGCGGAAGTCCGTGATGTCCTGGCTCTGAACGTTCTTCACTTCGATCTTTAGGTGCGATTCGCCTTCTGCAAGACGGCTGAAAGGCGCCAATTCGAGCGACGCGTTCACGACCGCCATGCGCGAAAGGATTTCCTTGCGGGCGCGTTGAATCTCGAGATTGAGGTCCACGAAGTGCTCGAGAGACTGCTTCTCGAGCACTTCGCGGAAGCGCTTTTCGTGGCGCGGCAGACCGTCTCGCTCGAGTTCGTCGAGCTTCTCGAAGAATTCGCCCGCCGACTCCGGCGTCGTGTTAAGGGTCGCCTGGTGCGCGGGCCATTTGTTGAGAAAATCCGCAAACTCACCGAGCGCATCGGAAAGTGAGAGCGCCGCCGTTTTTTCGGCGAGAGCGTTGGCGTTCAGAATCTGCATTTCGATCGACTTCACGCAGCTCTCGAGCGTCGAAAGCGACACGCCTCCCTCGTAGCGCTCGGCACGGGCGGCCACCTTCGCGAGCGACGCCTCGTCAAGGACCGAAGGATCCGCGACGACGCCCCGGAGTTCTTCGCGGCAGGTCTCGATCGCCTTTTGCCGTTCGGCGAGCGTCGCCCGCGCCGTCTCGAAGGCCGTGTTCTGCTTCACCGTAATCTCGCGGCGGCGTTTGCACTCGGTCTCGGCCTTCACGATTTCCTCTTCGAGCGCCTTGAGGTCTTCGTTTTGCTCGAGAAGCGCGTTGAGGTTCGTCTCGATCGTGCGAAGCTTCGCCTTCGCGTCCTCCGCATCGATTTCGTGCCACTCGCAGTTGAGGACCGTCTGAGCGGCCGCCTCCTTGACGGCCTCTTCCTGCGCATCCTTTTCAAGGCGCCGCACCTCCGCGTCGATCTTTTCGATCTCGCCCGCGACCGCTCGCGCGTGTTCTTCAAAGAGCGCGAGCTTGTCGGCGTTCGAAAAGCCCGTCACCCAGCGGCGGCGGTCGTTGACGGCGTGCCGGTCGTCCTTTTCGTGCCGCACTTCCGAGTGCTTCACCTGACCGCGAAGCGTCACGGCCGTCTTGAAGCGGCGGAAGTCCTCCATGGTTTCGGCGCAGAAGTAAGAGAAGCGCTCGTCGAGTTCCTTTTCGAGCCACGCGCGCCAGGGGCCCGAAGCGAGTTCGAGCTTCGTCGGAATCGTCCCCGGACGGAAGGTGTCGGGGAGATCCTTGACGGGCGTTTTCACGCGGAAGTAAACGAGACGCTCTCCGAGCGTCGCCTCGTCCACGTGGTTCGAGAACGCTTCGTAATGTTCATCCGAGACGAGAATCGAGAGCGCAAAGTTGTGAAGCACGCGCTCGATCGCGCCCTGCCAACGGGCCTCCTCCTTTTTCACCTGCAGGAGTTCGCCCACGAAGGGAAGCGCGTCTTCCGGAAGCTCGAGGGCCTCGGCGAGACGGCTTCTGAGCGCAAGGAATTTCGAGGGAATGTTCGAAGGACGCTCGCGCATGGCGCGGATTTCCGCGGCCGTCTCTTCAAAGTCCTTCGAGAGATCGCGCTTGCGGGCGATCCGGTCGTCGCGCTCGGCGCGGCGACGCTCGGAGCGCTCCTGAGCTTCGTTCACGAAGGTTTTGAGGTCGGCGACGAGCGCGATCCATCCCTTGTTGCTCGTGGGCATGGGCGTCCCGAGTTTTTCCAAATGGATGGCCGCCTTGTTGCGCCGCGAGAGGCACTCTTCGAGGCGCTCCTCTGCGCGCACGCGTTCTTTCTTGAGAAGACTGATCTGCTCGCCCCCGGAGAGCCAGTGACGGCGCTTCAGGCCTTCGAACGTTTCCTGCGCGTCGTCTTCCTTTCTGCGGGCGGCAAGAAGGAGCTTCTCGGTTTCGTCCTTCCTGCGCACGAAGGCGGGAAGATCCGCCGTGAGAAGCCCGAGCTTCGTCTCGAGGCGCCAGCGCGGTACGGAGCGTTTTTCGAGTTCGAGCGACGCCATGCACGAGAGGGCTTCCTCGCGTTTCGTCCAGGCGTCGCGGGCGCGGCGCAGAATTTCGGTCTGTTCGCGCGCCGTCACGACGGACTGATGGGCATCATTCAGGTCGTTGAATTCCTCCACGAGTTTTTCGGCCATCGAAAAGGTCTGCGGAGCCTCGAGCATGAAGTTGCGAAGGAAGGAATTGAGGTCGCCCAGATTCTTCGCCGACTGCGCCTTGGCAAGGAGCTTCAGGGCCGTCTTGTCGCGGATGCTGAAGAGTTCGCAAAAGGCGTCGCTGTAGGCCGCAAAACGCTCGAAGACGCGCCCCGCAGGGAGGCGTCCCTTGAGCCAGCGCCAGTCAAAACCCGAGTGCGCAAAGCCTTCGAAGTCCTTCGCCTGAAACCGGTATTCGCCGTCGAGCACGTAGTAGCGGCGGTTGACGCCCGTCTCTTCGTTCGCGCTCTTCTTGATGGCGGCGACGAGCATCAGCTGCTTTTGGTCGCCCGTCCGGTCGGAGAAGGTGAGCGCAATAGCCGAGAAGGTGGCGCCCTGTCGCAGATACTGCGTCTTGACGCGCTGACTGCCGAGGCCTTCCGACTCCGTCTTCGTCGACCAGGCGCCGCGGACATACGTCAGAATCGAGCGGTCCCCGCGGCGCTGTTCCCCTTCGCGGGCGGCCGCGTTGTAGTTGGGATTCGGAAAGAGAAGCGTCACCATGGCGTCAAGGAGCGTCGACTTTCCCGCCCCCGATGCGCCGACAAAGAGAAAACCCGATTCGGAAATCGGAATGTCGTGAATGTTCGAGAAGGTCCCCCAGTTGAAGACCTGCAGGCGCGTGATGCGGTACTGGTTCTGAAAAAGCGCGGCGTCCGTCATTCTTCACCCTCCCCGGATTGCGCTTCACCGCGGCCGCCGAGGCGGTCGGCGTCGCGCACGGCCTTGTCGGCGTAGCCCGCCCGAAGCGCTGCAATGTCGCTCGTCGTAAAGAGAAGCGGAAGCACCGGGCTGATTTCGAAGGCGTCGTCTCCGGACTTGAGCGTGAGAAGAATGCGGCGCTTCTCCAAACGGTCGACGATCCCCGAGAGATGACGCTCGAGGAGCGCCTCGTTCGAGAGAGCCGCGGCGTCGTAAAGGCGCAGAATTTCGCGCAGATCCTGCCGCGTGACATGCACCCTCTCGCCCGTTTCCTGCGCGCGCATCAGACGTTCGCGCAACTCCACGATCAGGGTCGAGTCGAGAAAGCGAAGCCGAACCCGAGGCAAAAGGGTCGGCACATCGAGCTCGCCGAGGTTCGGGCGGCGGCAAAACGCGATCCCCGCCTCTTCGTCGAGAAAGAGGTCGAGATAGAGTTCCGACAAACGCGAGCGGATGACCGCTTCGTTCGTCACCAGGGCGTGCCAAAGACGACGGCTCGAAGAACGTTCGAAATAAGGACCGCGCAGAAGATGCACGAGCACGTTGCGGACGATTTCGGGGAGTTCACCCGTGTCGCCCTCAAAAAGCACTTTGTCCTCATCGGACTCGTCGAGGGGCGCCTCTTGGGGAGGATCCTGCGTTTCAGCCTTCACCCAAAAGTCTTCAGAATGCAGATTCAAAGAAGTGTTCTCTGTCATGTTCGGTGATTTTGTCTAACTCAGCCCCAACGGCGGGAGCGGCGGATTTTCTTGAGACTCTCGTCATCGAAATAGTAGAGCGGAACGGAGCCCCGTCGAGGCGTTCCGCGGCGGTCCTCCCACTCGAGCGTTTCTTCAAGCGTTTCCGGGAGCGTCACGATCGCGTAGCCCTCCTCCTCGGCGTCCGAGGCGAGCCGCAGACTTTCGGTCTGCGCCGCCTCCCACCCGGGCGTGCCGGCATGTCCGTATCGGACGGCAAGCGACAAAAGCCCGATCACGGATCCGAGTCCCTGGCGCCTTTCAAGGTGACGGAAGACTTCGCCCACGGAGGCCGTCTGCGCATCGGTCAGAGCCGTCTCCACGGCGCGGATGAGCATGGGATAGTCGATGTCGGCCTGCCAGATGCGCTCCATGAGTTCGAGCGCGTCAACGCTCGGGCGTTCGCCCGCGCCGAAGTCCGCCTCCATGCGCGTTTCTTCGGGATCGTCGAGTTCGAGGCGCGAAAGCGAATCGATATCGCAGCTCGTCAGATCCCACTCCCACACGACGTCGTTGACGCCCGCCCTCTTGGACACTTCATGAGCGAGTTTGCGCGTCTCGCGGATGAGTTCGGCAAGATGCCTTTCCTTGACGAAATCCTGCGAGCGCACGAACTCTTTGAGGGACACCGCCAAAAGCCGCATGACGGCGTGCGTTTCGTTGGCGCGGACAAGAAGTTCCTCCTGCAGCCCCGTGAGCTTTTTGCGGTCGGCGAGCGCAAGCTTTCGGTAGAAGGCGCGCGAAGCGATGCGCTCGAGCGAATCTTCGAGCTCCCCGTGAGCGGAGTTGTCCGTGAGCATGCGGTAGAAAGCCTCGAAGGCCTGTCCGGCGGCGCTCTCGCCGATCACGTCGTAGCCTTCGAAGAAACGGTCGAGCACGACGCCGCGCGTGTCTTCGCTCTGCATGATTTCGGCGCGCAGCGACCGGTTGAGCCGCTCGAACTCTTCGCGAACCCGACGAAAGTCGCCCTGCAGTTCCGCATAGAGTTCCAGAATTTCCGCGATGCGCTGCAGGGCCGCTTCGGGCGTAATCGCCTGTTTGCGACCCGTCCGAATCGCGTCGATCTCCTGATCGATGCGCATCTTTTCGGCTTCGAGCAACTCGATGCGGTTTTGCTGATTGGGGTCGCTTTCCGTGGCGAGGCGCGCAAGGGCGTGCGTGAGCATCTCGAGACGGCTTTCGGTGGGCCCCAGACGCTTCGAATCGAAACGCGAGAGCAGGCGGATGGCGTCGGCCCCGGCCGCCGTGAGTTCGAACGTCTCTTCCTGCGCGCCGGCAGGAAGACGACAAATGAGATAGCCGTCCGACACCCAGCGAAGCGCGAGCGTGCGGGCTTCGTCGCGCGAGAGCGTTTCCTCGAGTCCTTCGGCATAGGCGTTTCTCAGCCGTTCGAAAAACACCGAGGCGGGCAGCACGCGCTCGTTGTCGTAGAGGAGCGTCTGCAAAATGGCGATGGCTTGGGGGCCGTTGTCGGAAGCAAGGAGTTTCCAGATCGGCGCCTGCCGGAGCGTGCGGTAATGTTCTATGGAAGAACGAAGAGACATGGATGCGGTCTTTCAGCGGGAAAGGGATAATTTTCGCAATTTGCGGCGGTCTGCGCAGACGGCCGGCCGACGAGACTCGGTCGGCCGTCGTGCATTTTTCGACGCGCGGACGCTTTTCACGCGATCTTCGGCATCGTCCAGTTCCAGTACTGCTTGCCGCCCGTCATCACGAAGACGTTCTTGAAACCCTTTTGCTCGAGAATGCGGGCGGCTGCATAGGCCCGGACGCCCGCGCGGCAGACGACCACGATCGTGCGGCCGTCGGCCGGCACTTCGTCGAGACGGTCGCGCAGTTCTTCGAGAGGAATCGACTCATAGGGAAGCGGCAGGGCGTCGTCTGCGATTTCTTCCGACGAGCGCACGTCGAGAATGCACGCCCGATCGGGGGTGTTGGGCACGTCGTCGCCCAAATCGGGTTCACGTCCGGCAAAGAGGTCGGCGACTTCCCCGGGCTCGATGAAGCGCACGAGACCGTTCAGGACGTTTTCCGCCACGAAGGCCGCCGCGTGGATCGGATCCTTGGCGGACCCCGTCTGGGGCGAATAGCAGAGATCGAGCTTCGTCAGGTCGCGCACGTTCGCCCCGAAGAGCATGGCGGTGCTCAGGACGTCGATGCGCTTGTCGGCGCCCTCGCGGCCGATCGCCTGGGCGCCGAGGAGTTTCCCGGCCTTGTCGAAGACGATTTTGAGAATGACCGGAGTGCTTCCCGGATACCAGCCCACGTGATTGCGCGCGATGACCGTCACCGCGTCGAAATCCCGACGGGGACGCTGTCCGCAGGCGAGGAGTTCTCCGACGTTTTTCCCCGTCGACGCCCAGACCGTGCCGAAGAGCGACACGACGTGCGTCGCAAAGGGCGGCTGCAGTTTGCTCTCGGGAACGCGCCCCGAAGCCGTGTCGGCCGCCTTTCGGCCCGAGCGGACGGCCGAGCCCGCGAGCATCAGGGGGCGCGGCTCGAGCGTTTCGGGATCGAGCGACGCGGCGACGTCGCCCGCCGCCAGAATGTCGGGGTCGCTCGTGAGGGTGAGAAGGTCCGTACGGATGGTGTCCCGAGGTCCGAGTTCGAGTCCCGCCTGCACGGCCAGTTCGGAGCGGGGACGCACGCCCGCCGCGCTGAGGAGATAGTCGACTTCGAGCGTCTCGCCGTTCGTGAGCGCGACGCGAAGCCTCCCGTCCGCGAGGTGCTCCACCTTGGCGGCCGTGGTGCCGAAATGCCAGAGAAGGCGCTTTTCCTTCCCTTGAGCGAAACGCACGAAAAGCCGCGAGAGCGCGGGATCGTTCTTCCCGAGAAGCGTGGCCCCGCGCGTCACAAGGTGCGCGGTGCCGCCGCGCCGAACGATGTTTTCGGCGGCTTCCAGGCCGACGGAGCCGCCTCCCAAAACGAGCGCCGTGAGGCCGGCCTTTTCGGAGAGCGCCTTCTCCAAAGCGAGCGCATCTTCCACCCGCCAGAGCGCCCGCGCGTTTTCGGCGAGCCCCTCGACCTCTGGGAAGACGGGTTCCGCCCCGGTCGCGAGAATGAGCTTGTCGTAGGAGAGTTCGTAGGTTTCGTTCGTCGCGAGGTTTCGCACTGCGAGCGTCTTTCGTTCGCGGTCGATCGAGAGCGCTTCGTGGCGCTCGCGGATGTCGACGGCGTACTGTTCGGAGATCGTCGCTGCGTCCGCGGCGTAGAGGCGCTCAAAGCGGACGATGCCGCCCGCATAGTAGGGAAGCGCACAGTTCGCAAAGGAAATCTTCTCGCCGCGTTCCAGAAGAACGATGTCGGCCGTTTCGTCCAGACGGCGAAGCCGCGTGGCGGCGGTGACGCCGGCGGCGACGCCGCCCACGATGACGTATCGCATGGGAAGTCCTCACTGTGGGAAAACGTTCGTACAAGCGGAAATTGTAGCGAAGGAGGCTTCCCGGAACCGATCGGACCGGCGAAAAAGAGACTCGACCGCGTTTTCTGCGGACAAAAAAAAGGGAGCGTTGATCAAGCTCCCTGAAAGGTTGGAGAACGTTCGGCAGTCGTTACTGTGGATGGAGTCTCCAAAACCCTCATGAAACGCTCCATCGGACCGCCGACATTCGTTGTTCGTACGAAACCCTTGCTTACGCATCCCCATGAGTAAATCAAGTTCTTTCATCCGAACTTCATCTCCGGGTCTCCCCTTCGATGGTGATCGACTCTTCCAAATCGATCGACAAGAAGAATTATAGGGAGCCAGTCCTTGAAAACAATAGGGGAAATACTGACGACTCTAGGTGATTTGCTTAGTCAGTGATGGAAATCAAGCGTTCCCCGCGGGCTTTACACGACGCAAGAAGAAATACTCGAGATTTTCTTGCGTAAAAATACGTAATCGACAGAAAGAGCGGACTCATTCCTCCGTCCGCACGAATTTCGGGCTGTAGCGGTCGGGGAAGAGGCGGTCCACCAGACTCCGGAGCACGTCCTCGGGCGCGGCGGCGCTGTTGGCGAAAAAGGCGTTCTCTTGATTCTCGCGCAGGGATTGCGGCTGATCGACCTGGCGGGTTTCGCCCGTAAGCAGATCCCGGTAGGAGAGCGACGCGTCGAGGAGTTCCGTGAAGGATTCGTTCCAGCGCCCCTTGAGGCGAACTTCGACGCGGCAGGCGCTCACGGGAGCGTTGCCCGCCACGACGTTGAGTCCCTTCCTTTCGACGAGCCGATGAAGCGTCACCGAAAGGGGCGAATGCTCGAGCGCGGGATCGACCGCCAGGCACACGCCCACGGGCGTCTCGGCAGGGCTTTTCGCCCCAGCCGCGGCCTCGGACGTCTCCTCGGTCGTGGTGCAGCCCGACGCAAGGAAGACAAGCGACGTGAACAGCAGAATGTGGGTACGCGCGCGCATCGGCAGAAGAACTCCGCAGGAAAAAGCGACTCTTTTGATTATACGGCGGAGCGCCCCGAGGCTTGCATCGGCACGGCTTCGGAGGGGTCGAAAAACTTACCGCCTCTTGCAAAAGTCCTTCGCGGGAAGGGGCGGGTTCGGGCGCCAACCGCTACAATACCCATCCCGATTTTTTCCTTTTTTTTCTTCCGAATCGATCATGGCCCGCAAAACGCCCGTCACGCCGCCCCTCTACAACCCCGTCTGGGTGCTCTTCGGCAGTCTTCTCTTCACGCCCGTCTTCGGGGGACTGCTGCAGGCGCACAACTGGGAGGCGCTCGGCGAGCACGACAAGGCGCGGGGTTCGCGCTTCTGGGTGCGCACGAGCCTCTGGCTCATCGCGCTCTACCTCGTCATGCAGATCATGTTCCGCGACGAGCCCATCATCAAGTATCTCGGCCCCTACTTCCTCCTCGTTCTCTGGGGAAGCTGGGTCGTCACGGGCGCCTGGACGCAGCTCGGCTACTTCCGCGACCGCGTACCGCCCGACTATCCGAAGCTTCCCATGGGGCGTCCCCTGCTCTTGGGCGGCCTCGGCTGGCTTCTCTATCTGATGATCAACATCACCATGGCGATGGGCCTCTACGTCTTCGGGTTCGACAAGAGCCCGCTGCCCGCCGATGCGCAGGAAGAATCGACGGGCGTCGTCATTTCGATTCCCGAAGGGGCGACCGAACCCGTCGTGAAGCCCCTCCCTCCCAAGGAAAAGCCCTGAGCGATGCCGAAGAAGGGGCGTTTTCGCGAAGCCTTTCCCTATGAGCGCGAAGAAGACTTCGCGCACTGGGCCTGGATGAGGCGCGTCGTCGCGCCCGAACGCTCGGGGGAAGAGCGCCTTCGCGAACTCGAACGGCTCGAAGCCGACGCCAAGGCCGGAGACGACCGCGCCGCCCTCGCCTTCGTTCGACACCTTCTCAAAAATCCCGACGAGCCGCGCCGCTTCGCCCGCGCGCGGCATCTTCTCTCTTCACCCATCCAAAAGGAAATGCCCGAAGCCCTGCACCTCGCCGGGCTCATGGCGCTTCGGGGCGAGGGCGAGCCGCCCGATGAAGAAAAGGCCCTGCGGCTTGTCGAGCGCGCCGCCTATCTCGGACGCGTCGAAGCGATGCTCGATGCGGCGAGGCTCTACGAATCCGTCTTTCCTGACGAAAAGAAGTCCCTCTACTGGTGGCGTCTCGCGGCCGCCCACGGCGTCGTCTCGGCGCAGAGAAAGACGGGGGAAAAGCTGCTCGCCGCGGCGAGAGGGGAAGAAGAACTCAAGGTGGCCCGCGACATGCTCGAGCGCGCCGCGCGCGACCACGACCGGGACGCGGCCTTTCTCCTCTTTCGTCTCTATGCAAGGCGGGGGCCCCTAGAAGACCGCGACGCGTCGCTCTTCTGGCTCAAGGAAAGCGCCCTCTCGGGCGACACGGACGCGCAGTACCGGCTCGGAATTCTTCACTGGGCGGGGCAGCGCGTCCCCGTCAATCAGCGAGAAGCCGTGCGTTGGATCGCCCGCGCGGCCGAGGGCGGCCACTTCGGGGCGATGGAAATGCTCGCGAACCTCTTTCTCTCGGGCTCGAGCGTTCCCGTGAACCGCGTCTACGGCTGTGCGCTTCTGCGCACCGCCAAACGCCTCGGCGACAAAAACGCGGGCGCTCTTTTGCGAACGCTCACGCCGCTTCTGAAGCGACGGGACTTCGAAGAGGTCCGCCGCCTCATGCGCGAAGCCCCCGACGCGGCGTCGCTCGTCGAAGCGATTCTCCCGCGGCGAAGCCGCTGAGCGCTTCAGCGGTCGTTTCGCCGCTCGACGAAGTGCGTGACGGCGCCCTTCAGGGCGGTCATGGTCTCGGGCGCGGGATAGTCGATCCCGACGGCGGGAAAGAGTCCCGTCAGAAGACCTCCGGGCGGACGACGATAGATCTGCAGCGCAAAGGTGTCGACCGCCTCGCTTTTTAGCCAGTCGGCAAGCGAGAGAAGCCGCTCGTCGGGAAGCCAGTCGGGGTGCGCCGTCGTGCGAAGTTCGTGCGCGACGCCGCTCTCTTTAAGAAGCCGGTGCGAGAGAAGAAAATGCTCCGCCGCCCCCTTCGCGCCCGCGGTGCGGTCGAAATGTGCCGCGTCCCGCGGATCCGCCTTCACGTCCATCCCGACCCAGTCGAGCATCGGAAGAATCGTTTCGAGAACGCGGGGATACGCCCCGCCCGTGTGGAGTCCCGCGGCGTAGCCCATGTCTTTCACGGCCCGGATCGCGGCGGGAAGCGCCGGATCGACGCAGGGTTCTCCCCCCGAGAAGATCACGCCGTCCAAAAGCCCCTTGCGGCGCGAAAGAAGCGAAGCCACCTCCTCCCAGGACCCGTGCTCGAGCGAGGGATCGAATTCCCGCGGCTGCATCCACGGATTGTGGCAATAGGGACAGCGCCAGGGACAACCCTGAATGAAGACGACGGCCGAGAGCTTTCCCGGAAAGTCGATCGTCGTGAAGGGCGTGATCCCCGCGACGCGCAGATCGGAGGGCTGGTGTTCGCGCATTCGTTCACCTCGCAAGGCAAGAGGAAAAAAGAAGGGGCGTCTTCCGCAGCGCATGCCGCGGCCAACGCCCCGATTCGTCGCTCGAAGAGCTTACTTGCGTTCGAACTTGTGGTGCTTGGCGCTATCTTCCGTGAAGCAGACGCGTTCGTTGAACTCGCCCTTCTTGCCGGTGTTGAAGCTCTGCACCGGACGGTGGTAGCCCATCACGCGGGTCCAGACTTCGCAGGGCTGGCGTTCTTCGTCCTTCAGGACGACTTCATCGCATTTGGCTTGGGTCATGACAATCCCTCCGATAAATTGAAACTATTGGCAAAAACTCGAACTTTCCGACAGTCTATCAGACTCTTCAGGAAGCGTTGGCCGCGGCGCGGCGTTTTTTCGCGAGGAGTTCCGCGTCGCACTTCGGGCAGAAATCGTGGCGTCCCGAGAGATAGCCGTGCTTGGGGCAGATCGAGAACGTGGGCGTCACGGTGATGTACGGCAGACGGAAGTTCGTGAGCGTGCGGCGCACGAGGTCGCGGCAGGCTGCGGCCGAGCTGACGGCTTCGTTCATGTAGAGGTGAAGCACCGTCCCGCCCGTGTACTTGCGCTGCAGATCGTCCTGCATTTCGAGCGCTTCGAAGGGGTCGTCCGTGAAGTTCACGGGGAGCTGCGAAGAGTTCGTGTAGTAGGGGTTCGACGCGGTCCCGGCCTGCAGGATGTCGGGGAAGCGCTTGCGGTCCTCGCGGGCGAAGCGGTAGGTCGTGCCTTCCGCGGGCGTCGCCTCGAGGTTGTACATGTGGTCCGTCTCCTCCTGGAAGGAAACGAGACGCGCGCGCACATGATCGAGGAATTCGAGCGCGAAGGCGTGCCCCCAGGACGTCGTGATGTCGTCCTTGTCGTTCGTGAAGTTGCGGATCATCTCGTTGAGGCCGTTGACGCCGATCGTCGAGAAGTGATTGCGCAGCGTTCCGAGATAGCGCTTGGTGTAGGGGAAGAGCCCCTGGTCGATGTGGCGCTGAATGACCTTGCGCTTGATTTCGAGACTCGTCTTGGCGAGGTCAAGGAGGTAGTCAAGGCGCTTGTAGAGCGCTTCCTTGTCGCCCTTGTAGAGGTAGCCGAGACGCGCGCAGTTCACCGTCACGACGCCGAGCGACCCCGTCTGTTCGGCCGAACCGAAAAGGCCGTTCCCGCGCTTCAAAAGTTCGCGCAGGTCGAGCTGCAGGCGGCAGCACATCGAGCGGATCATGTTGGGCTTCAGTTCCGAATTGATGAAATTCTGGAAGTACGGGAGCCCGTAGCGCGCCGTCATGTCGAAGAGGCGTTCCGCGTTTTCACTCTCCCAGTCGAAGTCGGGCGTGATGTTGTACGTCGGAATCGGGAAGGTGAAGACGCGCCCCTTCGCGTCGCCCTTCATCATCACTTCGATGTACGCGCGGTTGATCATGTCCATTTCCTTCTGGAGATCGCCGTACGTAAAGGGCATTTCCTCGCCGCCGATCACCGGGTGCTGGGGACGGAGGTCTTCCGGGCAGGTCCAGTCGAAGGTGAGGTTCGTAAAGGGCGTCTGCGTCCCCCAGCGCGAGGGCACGTTGAGGTTGTAGATGAGTTCCTGCATGGACTGCAGGACTTCCTCGTAGGGGAGATTGTCCTTGCGGATGAAGGGCGCGAGATAGGTGTCGAAGGACGAGAAGGCCTGCGCCCCCGCCCATTCGTTCTGCATCGTGCCGAGGAAGTTGACGATCTGGCCCGTCGCGGAGGAAAGGTGCTTCGGGGGATTCGCCTCGACCTTGCCGGCGACGCCGTTCAAACCTTCCGTGAGGAGCGTGCGAAGCGACCAGCCCGCGCAATAGCCCGAGAGCATGTCGAGGTCGTGAATGTGCACGTCGCCGTCGCGGTGGGCGCGGCCCACTTCCGGCGGATACACGTGGTTGAGCCAGTAGTTGGCGACCACCTTCCCCGAGACGTTCAGGATGAGGCCGCCCAGGGAATAGCCCTGGTTGGCGTTGGCGTTGACGCGCCAGTCGAGCTGATCGAGGTATTCGTTGATGGAGCTTTCGACGTTCACCCAGCTCTTCTTGGCGTCGCGCACCTTGGCGCGCGATTCGCGGTAGACGATGTAGGCGCGAAGCGTCGTGAAGCAGCCGACCTTGAAGAGGGCCTGTTCGACGGCGTCCTGCACGGCTTCGATGTGGCAGACGCCCTTGTCGTCGACTTCGAGGGAAGGCAGAACGTGCTCGCGCACGATTTCTTCGGCACGGGGCGCCTCAAATTCCCCCGTGGCCTTTCCGGCGCGCGTGACGGCATCGATGATTTTCTGAGAACGAAAGTCGACGACGCTTCCGTCCCGCTTTTGAATACGCTTTGGCAGTTCCATGATCTTCCCAAACACTAAACCTTGATCGACACAACGGGCAAACGCCTGATATGACGTCCTTTAAACACTACATCTTGTGTTTGCACGAAAAATAACCACCACTTATGGAGGTTTCGCGAAAGTTCACTATAGCAAACTTTCTCCCGCGACAAGGGGGCGGAACCTCGCCCGAACGTTTTTCCCTACCCCGCGGTGACCACCTTTCTGAAAAGCTTTCCCCCTCTTTTCCGCTTTCCGAAACCTTTCTCCCCTCGTCCCGACGCCGCGCCCCGAGAACGTGCGACGCCCCCGCCAGGACCTTTTTCCAGTTCTGGAGACTTTTCCAAATTTACGCAGTTATGCGTATGTTTTTCACGCTTTTTCTCCGACCCCGACCCGTGACGAACGGCTCCCGATCTGAACGTTTTCCCTTAGTAAAATTTTGCTTCTCTTTGATTTGACGCAAACGTGCGCACCCGCTTCCGGACGTCCGAACGGGGGCGAACGGCCCCGCGGCGGTCCCCCGAAGCGAAAATTCGGGCGCCGGAAGTCCACCGACGGGGCGAAGGCGAGGCACCAAGGTGCGGGGAAGAGGGACGCAAGCGCGAAGGATCGGCGCTGAGGGGCTTCTTTTTCGCGGGAAGGCGCGAAGATGCCTGTCCGGGGTGCGATGAGGAAGACGACGATGTGGCGCGACGACGAAGCGTCCGATTTCGCTCAGCGGAGACAGGGAAAGGAGGACGGAGGCTTTTTCGCCCCCGCAAAGAGAAAGACCGACGGCGAATCCTGTCATTCGTCGTCGGTCGAACCCAAACTCCCGGTTAGCTGATTCATAAATGAGCTGACCGGGGTCAATCTTCCTG
>UQTE01000014.1 GCA_900543805.1 uncultured Sutterella sp. | reverse complement strand
GACGTTGTCTCGGCAATAGTTGCAAAGCCTTCGACTTTAGTCGAGGGTTGTTTACTGGCGCGCGCGGGAGCGCCCGCATAGAGTGAATGTCAAAAGGCATTCCGAATTCTTCAGGGAGGACTCATCATGCAACGCCGTAATCTTTTCCGTCTCGCCGCCGCGGGTTGTGCGGCCCTTTCCGTGCCGACGCTTCGCGCCGCCCAATCGAAGTCGATCGTGATCATCTACAGCCGCACGGGCTCGACCGAACAGCTCGCGCGCTGGATCGCCGAAGAAACGAAGAGCGACTATTTGAAGCTTGAACTCGTCGAACCCTACGCCGAATCCTACGGCGCGATGACGAACATCGCGCGCGAAGAACGCGCGTCGGGCAAGCGCCGCGAGATCAAGACGACGATTCCGGACCTTTCCGCCTACGACACGATCTGGCTCGGGTCGCCTTATTGGTGGGGCGGCTATTCGGTGCCGATGCTCACCTTCCTCAAGGATCATCCGCTCGAAGGCAAACGCGTGCTGCCCTTCTGCACGTCGGGCAGTTCCTCGCCCGACGGCGCCTGGGCGGACCTCCGAAAGCTCGCTCCGAAGGCGAAGATCGAAGAGGGTTTCTGGGTGCCGGGCGGCGACGTCGGCTCCTCGCGCGAAGAACTCCTCGCCTGGGTGAGAAAGCACCGTTGAGCGACGTTCGAACGCAGTTCATGACTCTGAACGGGCTTCGGCCGCATCTTCGGGGATGCGGGCGGCGCCCGTTTCCGCGTTTTTGCGCCTTGTTGGAAAGCGCCGGGCGGTCCTACAATGAAGGGAGTACTGCGGTTTTTTCCTGCCGCAGGAAACGACACGAAGAACAAGAACCCTCAGAGTAACCGTTATGGATCAGACCCAAGAGAACGACAACAAGAAGGCACTGCCGATGTTCGACGAGTTGAAGGACGCCCCCGACGTGAAGCTGAGCTTCACGGACGAGCACGACGCGGGCGCCTTCGTGAAGACCATGCTTCTGACGCGCGACTATTCGTCGATGCACGAAGCCGTCGACACGATCATGGAACACCTCGACGACAGCGGCCGCGACCTCATGCTCCGCGCGCTTCTCAACAAGGAAGTGAAGCGCCGCGGCGTCAAGGAACGCGTTCCCGACGACATGAACAAGCTCTCGCAGCACTGGCGCGAGGGCGAATATCCCTACGTCAACCGCATGAGCTATCCGCTCTACGAAAAGGAGAAGTATCACCTGCAGGTGGAACTCCTGAAGCTCCAGCGCTGGGTGAAGGAAACGGGCCGCAAGATCGTGATCCTCTTTGAAGGCCGCGACGCGGCCGGGAAGGGCGGCACGATCCGCCGCTTCATGGAGCACCTGAATCCCCGAGGCGCGCGCGTGGTGGCTCTGCCCAAACCCTCGGACGTCGAAGCCGGACAGTGGTACTTCCAGCGCTATGTGGCGCACCTCCCGACGAAGGGCGAACTCGTCTTCTTCGACCGCTCCTGGTACAACCGCGCCGGGGTTGAACCCGTCATGGGCTTCTGCACGAAGGAAGAGTACGAAAACTTCATGCGCGAAGTCCCCGACTTTGAACGAAGCCTCATCCGAAGCGGCATCACGCTCATCAAGTTCTGGTTCGCCGTTTCCCGCGAAGAGCAGCTGAAGCGCTTCCGCGAACGCGAGGTCCATCCTCTGAAGCACTGGAAGCTCTCGCCCATCGACCGCGCCTCGATCGACCGTTGGGACGACTACACCCGCGCTTCGCAGCAGATGTTCAACCGCACCGACACGGCGGACGCGCCGTGGATCATCATCAAAAGCGACGACAAGCTGCGCGCCCGCCTGAACGCGATCCGCGTCCTTTTGCACACCGTCGAATACGAAGACCGCGACCTCAAGGCCGTGGGCGAAATCGATCCCCTGATCGTCGCGCGCGCGAGCACGGTCTGCGAGTACGGCACCTACTCGAGCCCGCAGGGCGACTATTACGACGAAAAGAAGGGTAAGGAGAAGGAAAAGGAAAAGGGAAAGAAGAAGTGATTGCCCTCTGACGCCCGATCCAGCCTCCCGCACCGCAAGGTTCGGGAGGTTGCTTTTTCGGGGCGTGCGGGAATTCCCGTTCCTCTCGAAAACCTCTAGGAGGTCTCTCCCAAGACATTCGCCCGAGGCTTTTTGCCTCCCGCAAAAGAACCTCAAGATCGTTCGGTCTCCCCCTTGAGAAAATCGGGGCCGCCGAAAGAAAATCGGTTCTGAGGATCGGATCAACTCACCTTTGCGGAGAGAATCATGCGGATACGCAATGTTCTCGTCGCCGCGGCGCTCGGCACGGCCCTTTGTGTCGGCGCAACGGCGGGCGAACGACTTGATCGAATTGAAGACACGAAAACCCTGCGCGTCGGAACGCCGGGTGACTACAGACCCTTTGCCATGAAGGAAAACGGACGCTACGTCGGCCACGACGTGGAGCTCCTCGAAGCCATGGCGCGGGCGGCGGGCTGGAAGGTCGAGTACGTCGACACGTCCTGGCCCAAGCTTTCGGCCGACTTCAAGGCCGACAAGTTCGACGTCGCGATGGGCGGCATCACGCCCACGGTGGCGCGATTGAAGCTCGGCGCCTTTTTGCCGGGTTACGTCACCTTCGGAAAGGTGGCGCTCGTGAACGCTTCGAAGGCGAAGCAGTTCACGACGCACGAGAGCCTCAACCGGCCCGACGTGCGCGTCATCAAGAATCCGGGCGGCACGAACGAGCTCTACGTCAATCAGCACCTCACGAAGGCGCAGGTGACGACCCATCAGAAGAACGCCGAAATTCCCGGTCTCATCGCCGAAGGGAAGGGCGACGTGATGATCACGGACACGATGGAGGCGAAGCTCTACGCCAAGGCGCATCCGGGCAAGCTCGCCGTTCTCTTTGCGGAGGACACGCTCACGCCCAAGGCTCAAAAGGCCTTCTTCGTGCAGGCGGACGACCCCGAATACCTGCGCGTGATGCAGTACCTCTGGGACATCACGGAACTGCGCGGCGAGACCGCCGCCCTCTATGACAAGTGGCTCAAGTAAAGGACAGAAAAATGACGAAACTCACGAAGATCACACTGATTGCTGCCGTGCTCGGCGCTCTGACGACGGCTCTTCCCGCCCAGGCGGGCGAACGTCTCGACCGCATCGAGGAAACGAAGGTTCTGCGCGTGGGCACTCCGGGCGACTATCGCCCCTTCTCCATGAAGGAGGCGAACGGCTATTCGGGCTACGACATCGACCTCGTCAAGGCCCTTGCCGCGGCGGCGGGTTGGAAGGTGGAGATCGTTCCCACCTCCTGGCCGAACCTCACGAAGGATCTGCAGGGCGACAAGTTTGACGTGGCCGTGGGCGGCATCACGCAGACGGTGGCGCGCCTGAAGGTGGGCGACTTCCTCCCTGGCTACGCGCCCTTCGGGAAGGCGGCGCTCGTTCCGGCCGCCAAGAAGGACCGCTTCACGACGCCCGAGAGCCTCAATCAGCCCGACGTGCGCGTCATCAAGAATCCGGGCGGCACGAATGAAAAGTACGTGCTCGAACACCTGACGAAGGCCCAGGTCTCGACCCACCCGAACAACGCCGAAATCCCGGGCCTCATCGCCGAAGGCAAGGGCGACGTCATGATTACGGAAACCATGGAGGCGAAGCTCTACGCAAAGAAGTACGCGGGAAAGCTTCACGCCGCCTTCATCGAAAATCCGCTCACACCCAAGAGCGTGATGGGTTTCTGGATGCCCGCGGACGACGCCGAGTATCTTCGCGTGATGCGCTATCTCTGGGACATCACGGAACTTCGCGGCGAACACGCGGCGCTCGCGAAGACCTGGCTCGAATGATGCCGGTCTGACTGCCGCCGACGCGTAAACGACAAGGCCCGGGCGACGAACCCGGGCCTTCGCGTCTTCGGAACGGTGCCTTCAGCTCTGTCCAGGGCAGCGGTAGTAGGCGAGAAGCTTCGGACGGTAGAAGACGAGGGCCGTGAGGAGCGTGAAGAGCGTCACGCCCGCCATGATTTCCAGGGCCGGGTGGTAGCTGCGCCCCTCGAGGATTCGCCTTGCGACGAGTTCATAGGTCGAATACGCCCATTCGCAGGCGTAGCCGAGAAGGCAGAGCTGCTGCAGACGGTTCATGTAGCGCACCGGCACGAACGCGAGCACGAGCGCGGCGACGGGAAGCGCGACGACCCACAGGGCGGCGCCGTGAAAGAGAAGATGCGCCGCGAACAAAACGTGCGCGAGCGCGGGAAGAATGAGCCAAAGCATGGTTGGTAAGGGTTTGGTCGTGAGGGACGATTCGATCGTCCCCGTTATTTTTGAGAACGGTTGCGGGGCTTTTCGGGCGCTTCCTTCGTGAACTGGTACCACATGTGCTTGATGGTGAGCACGGGATGCGAAAAGATGAGGCGCGGACCCGCCCAGCGCATGATGTCGCGGGCGCGGGCCTTTTCGGCCGGGCGGTAACAGTGGATCTTGCACCGCGCGCAGGCGGGCTTGTCCGCCCCGTAGGGGCAGCAGGCGAGGCGCTTCAGGGCGTAGGCGAGAAACTCGCGGCAGTTGTCGCAGAGCTCCCCTTTTTTCGTGCCGTGATGCGCGTGGCAAAAGCTCGCCACCATCGCTTCGAGCGTGCGCTTCTCTTCATTGAGCCTCGGAATGGTCTCGAGGCGGGCCATGCGGTCGACGCGCTGCGGTCTCTGCGGTGCGTCCGCCGTCTTGTCTTCGGAAGGGTTTGTCATGCCGTTTCCTTTTGGTGTTGTTGGCAAGGTCTCAAAGAGGAGAAACAGTATAGCGTGACAATGCGAAGGAGTCGCTCCTGCCGAAAGAGGATCTTTCGGGAAAAGCGGCTCCTTTGGCACTCAAGGGCGAATCAGGTTTTCGCCGGACGAAATGTTATTCGATGCCGGTGACCGTGAAGCCTTCTTCCGTGATGGCCTTGCGGATCGCTTCGTCGTCGACGGGAAGCGGCGACACCACGACGGCGCGCTTTTCTTCCAGGCTCACGCGGACGTCCGCGACGCCGGGCAGGGCGCGCAGAACCTTGTCGACGGCGCGCACGCAGTGCTGACAGGACATGCCTTCAATGTGAACGATTTTTTCCATGACGGATTCCTCCGAAGAAGTGGTTTGAGAAGAAACGGGTAAGGGGAGCGTACGGACTTCGGCCATTGCACGGTTTTCGTCCGACGCGCTTTCCGTGAAGTTGACGGGCGGGCGCCAGCGGGTGAGCCGCAGGGCGTTCGTGACGACGCTCACGGACGACAAGCTCATCGCAAGGGCCGCGAGCATCGGGCTCATGCGAAGGCCCTGGGACGCAAAGAGGCCCGCCGCGATCGGAATCATCACGGTGTTGTAGCCGAGCGCCCAGAAAAGGTTTTCATAGATGTTGCGAAGCACCGCGCGGGAGAGAAAGAGCGCGTCCGCAATCTGCGAGAGGCGGCTCTTGGACAAAACCACGTCGGCCGAGGAGAGCGCGGCTTCGGTGCCCGAACCGATCGCGATCCCGACCGTCGCGCTCGCAAGGGCCGGCGCGTCGTTGACGCCGTCCCCGGCCATGAGGACGGGGTGCGGGGAGGCGGCCGTCGCTTCGCGAACGAAGCGCGCCTTGTCGGCGGGAAGAAGTTCGGCGCGGATGTCGTCCTTGTCGAACCCCGCTGCGCGACCCACCGCCTCGGCGGCGGCCCGGCCGTCGCCCGTGAGCATCGTGACGCGCACGCCTTCCTTGCGAAGCGCCGCGAGTGCTTCACGCGAATCGTCGCGCACCCGGTCGGAGAGGCCCGCGAGCGCCGCGGGCTCCCAATGGACGCCGCGCTGAACGAGCGTCACGAGGACCGTAAGGCCTTCCTTTTCCATTTCGGACCAGGCTTCCCGCCAGGCGTCGGGGAGTTCCGCGGCGCTCGCTTCGAGCGTGCGGCGGTTGCCGACGCGAAGACGGTATTCGCCGACGCGGCCCGTAAGGCCCGTTCCCGCGACCTGTTCGAATTCGTCGGCCTCGGGGTGCGAAGCGTCCCAATGTCCGAGGTCTTCGAGGCTTTCCGTGACGGCGCGCGCGAGCGGGTGTTCGGACTTCGACTCAAGGGCGCCGAGGGCCGAGAGGACGGCCGGCGTGTCGGAGCGCTCCGAGAAGATCCAGCGCGCCACCTGCGGGCGGCCTTCGGTGATGGTGCCGGTCTTGTCCAAGAAGAGAGTCTTCGCGCGTCCGAGGTTTTCCAGCGACTCGGCGTTCTTCCAGAGAATCCCGAGCGACGCGCCCCGGCCCGTGCCCGCCATGACGGCGGTCGGCGTGGCCAGTCCCAGGGCGCAGGGACAGGAAATGACGAGAACCGAAATCGCGTAGGTGAGCGCGTCTTCAAGGGGGGAGCCCGAGGCGTACCAGACAATGAAGGTGAGAAGCGCAATCCCGAGGACGATCGGCACGAACCAGAGCGCGATCGTGTCGGCCTTGCGCGCGATCGGCGCCTTGGTGGCGACGGCGTCCTCGACGAGCGAAATGATCCGGCCCAACGCCGTGTCGGCTCCGGTATGCGTCACGCTGAAGGTGATGTGCCCCGAAACAAGGAGCGTTCCCGCGTGAACGCGGTCGTCCTTCGTCTTGTCGACGGGGAGCGATTCGCCCGTCATCCCCGATTCGTCGACGCTGCCCGCACCGATGACGACGACGCCGTCGGCCGGAATGCGCTCTCCCGTGCGCACGACCACGTCGTCGCCCACGCGCAGAGCGTCGACGGGAACTTCGACTTCGACGCCTCCTTCCCGGCGCATGGCGCGCGGGGGCGTGAGGTCGAGAAGCGCCTCGACGGCCGAAGTGGTGCCCGCCTTCGCGCGGCTCTCGAGCGTTTTACCCAGGGACGAAAGCGTGAGGATCACGGCCGCCGACTCGAAGTAGAGGTGATGGAGTCCGTGGGCCGCCTGCGAGGGATCGTTCGCCATCGTGAAAAGCATGGCGAGGCTGTAGACGAGCGCGGCGCCGCTCCCCGTCGCAAGGAGCGTTTCCATGCCGGGGTTGCGGTGAAGAAGCGTGACGAATCCCTTCTTGAAGGTCTCGGTATGAAGAAAGACGACGGGGAGCGTCAAAAGGAGCTGCAAAAGCGCCGTGACGAGCGCCGCTTCGTCGGTGCCGAGCCCGAAGGGGAGGCTCAGCCCCATCATCGGACCCATGCTGAGGATCAGAAGCGGAAGCGCAAAGACGAGAGAGCGCAGGAAGCGGTTGCGGTAGTTCGCGTAGGCTTCGAGCGCGAGCGCCTTGGGACGCACGTTTGCCTCGGCGGTCTTCCCGGAGGCTGAGCGCCCCGGAGCGCTCTTGACGCGGGCGCCGTAGCCCGCCTCGGCGATCGCCTTGACGAGGCCGTCGGCGGCTTCCCCCGCCTTGCCGTCGGGCACCTCGACCTTGAGTTCTTCGGTCAGGAGATTGACGACGGCGCCTTCGCAGCCGGGGACCTTGTGGGCGGCGCGCTCCACCCGTCCCACGCAGGCGGCGCAGGTCATGTCCGTGACGTTGAGTGTGATCTTTTCCATGTGGATTCCTGTGTAACGGGCTCCGAGAGAGGCCGTGTCCGTCGGGACCGAGGGAGGGGATTCCATCTACCCCCAACGGTTCGAATTGTCTATACTTGGGCATTATAGACATTGATTTCTTTTTCGCAACTACCGCCTTTTACGGAAATAAGTTTCAAAAAGGAAAGCGCTTTATCGGGGTCTTTGCCCGAACTTTCGTCCCCTTTTGAAACGTCTTTTTGGAAAGGAATGGAATCGGGTTGCGGCGGGGGACCCCATGCAGAGAACTTTGAAGAGAGAAGCCGATGCGGCGACCAAGTGTCCGGTGGAAGTGACGCTCGGACTCGTGGGCGGCAAATGGAAGAGTCTCGTGATCTGGCACCTCTGCGGCCGTACGCTTCGTTTTTCGGAACTGAGCCGCGCCATGCCGGGCGTGACGGCCAAGATGCTCACGATGCAGCTGCGCGAACTTGAAACGAGCGGCCTCGTGAAGCGCACGATTTTTGCGGAAGTGCCGCCGCGCGTCGAATATTCCCTCACGCCCGTGGGACAGTCGCTTCGCCCCATTCTCGAGGCGATGTACGCCTGGGGGAAGGCTTACATGGAAAACCGCGGCGAAGAGCCCACCTGCGGGATGGATCCTCCGAAGGACGGCGCGATCGAGCGCCTCGTCGAGCAGCTGAAGGCCGCGCAGTTCCAGAACTGCTGCGGCGAGTGACGCGGCAAACGCCTTTGGTTTAGAAGAGGGGTGAGGCGAGATAGCTGAACCCCTCGCGCAGGCGGGCGAGAAGTCCGCGTTTTTTCCAGAGGGCGGGATCGAGCCGGAAGGAGCCCGCGAAGTACCCGGCAAAGAGGCCGTTCAACTGCGCCGTGAAGGCGCGGTTGATGATGAGCATCGAGTGCTCGAAATTGAGGTGCAGGCTTCTCGTGTCGATGTTGACCGTCCCGAAGACGGACACCTCGTCGTCGACCGTGATCGCCTTCGTGTGCAGCATCCCGTCCTCAAAGAAGTAGATTTCAATTCCCGCGTCGAGAAGCTCCTCGAAGAAACGCCGTCCGCCCCAGGTGACGATGCGGCTGTCGCAAAGCCGCGGGACGATGATGCGCACGCGAACGTTCGTGCTCGCGGCGTTGAGGAGCGCCGAGACGATCGTTTCGGTCGGAACGAAGTAGGGCGTCACGATCGTGAGGGAGCGCCGCGCGCTCGAGATGACGCGAAGAATCAGATGCAAGCTCGCGTCTTCGTTGCCGTAGGGGCCCGAATGCACGCAGACCATGGGAACGTCGCCCGGTTGTTCGTGGCGCCCGTTCGTGAAGAGTTCCATGTAGGCGTTGACGTCGCGGTTTTCGTCGCAGTTCGAAAGCAGCCCGCAGTCCCCTTCCCAGAGGGCCGAGAGAACGACCGTTCCGGGACCTTCGATGCGGATCATCGCGTCGATCCAGCGGTCCTGCGGCGCCGCGCCCGAAGCGGCGGACTTCGGGGCGATCATGTTGAGGCTTCCCGTATAGGCGACCTTCTCGTCGATGATGACGAGCTTTCGGTGGTAGCGAAGATCGATGCGGTCGCTCATCCGGAAGTTGCCGAAGCGGATCGGCAGCACGCGCCAGATTCTCACGCCCGCGCGCTCGAGCGCCTCGCGGCGGGGGCTTCGCAAAAAGGCGGCGGACCCGAAGTCGTCGCAGAGAATCCGAACGGAAACGCCCCGGCGGGCGGCGTCGGCGAGCGCCTCTTCGATGTCGTCGACGATCGCGCCCGACTCCCAGATGTAGTAGGCGAGCTCGATCTGGCGCTCCGCCTTGCGGATGTCTTCGAGAATCCGCTCGAAGGCTTCGAGCGAGGTGGGAAGAAGCGTCAAGCGGTTCCCGACCGTGAGCGGCAGGCGAGCGAGATTCGTCGAGAGCCTGAGGAGCGGTTCGTACTCGTTGAGGGGAAGCGGCATCGGCCCGTAGGGCAGCAGACGGTCCTTGGCCCAGGGATAGTAATGCTCAAGGAGACGCTTTACGCGCAGCAGTCGAAAGCGCGCGAGGGGCCGCTCGCCGATGAAGAGATAAAGGAGAAACCCCGCGACCGGAAGCGCCGCGGTGATGAGAAGCCACGCAAAGGACGATCCCGGCGGGTGGCGCGTGAGCATCACGCGCATCCCCACGAGGAGGATCATCATGAACTGGGCGAGCATGAAGAGATTCGCCCAAAAGTTCCATTCCGTCGTCTGCATGACTTGTCAGAGGGGTGAAGGAGGAAAAAAGGGCGCCGATCCGAAAGGAGGGCGCCCCGTTCACAAAGCTATGAGCGCCGATCAGGCCTTGCGCTTGTCAAGACCGAGGTCGCTCATGATCGTCGCGGAAATTTCTTCGATCGACTTCGTCGTCGAGTTGAGCCAGCGGATGCCTTCACGGCGCATGAGGTTTTCCGCGTCGAAGATTTCCTCGCGGCAGTTTTCGATCGAGGCGTAGCGGCTCCCCGGACGGCGTTCGTTGCGGATTTCGCTCAGACGCTCGGGTCGGATCGAAAGACCGAAGAGCTTGTGGCGAAGCGGCAGGAGCGCATCGGGAAGCGAACCGCGCTCGAAGTCTTCCGGGATGAGCGGATAGTTCGCGACCTTGATGCCGTACTGCATGGCGAGGAAAAGCGAGGTCGGGGTCTTGCCTGAGCGGGAGACGCCCACGAGAATGACGTCCGCCTCGTCGAGGCCGCGGTTCGTCTGACCGTCGTCGTGCTGCAGGGTGTAGTCGATGGCGGCGATTCGCTTGTTGTAGCGTTCGTCGTCGCGGATGCGGTGGCTCTGCCCCACGGAGTGGGCGCACTTCATGCCGAGCTCGGTTTCAAGCGGTCCCACGAACTTGCGGAAGAGGTCGATGATGTGCCCCTGCACGTGTTCGTTGAACGTGCGCATGATGTCGGGTTCGACGAAGGTCGTGAAGATGATCGGACGCGTGCCCGATTCGACGCCGATGCGGTTGATGGCGTCGGCCGCCGCCTGAGCCTTCTCGACGGTGTTCACAAACGGCATGCGCGTCTGTTGGTATTCGAGGTCGGGGAACTGCGTCGTGATGGCGTGCGCGAGCGTTTCGGCGGTGATGGCCGTGCCGTCGCTGACGATGAAGACCTGGCGGATGGGATGTTCGGTTTGTTCTTCAACGAGTTCGGTCATGATGGGTAAATCAACGCGGAAGAGAGAATAGAGCATTGTACTCGACTCGCGGACTTCGGGCTTGACATCCTCACCGCCCTGAAGGACGGTGATTCCCTACTGAGCCGTTGACGGCGGGGCCGTCAACGGTCACTTCGACGGGTTCCTGTTGCTGGACGACGCTTCTCTTGCGGGAAGATCGACTCACTTGAGCTACGTTCACGGGAACGAGCTCCCCACAGGCTCTGAGGCGCTGCCCGCGCCCGAGAATGTTCACCGCAGCAACGGCATCGGCATTGTCTTCGTACCCGCAGGACGTGCATCGAAACTTCGCCTGCGTCTTGCGGTTGTCCTTTGACACGCCCCCGCAGACGGGACAGGTCCGACTGGTGTTCTGCGGAGGAACCGCAAACACCAGACCGCCGAGTTCGGTCATTTTGGCGTTGAGGAAAGAAAAGAACATTCCCCACCCCTGATCCAGAATCGCACGGTTGAGCCCGCTCTTCTGTTTCACGTTTTTGCCGGGCTCCTCAACGGTACCTTTGGCCGAAGCGGTCATGTTTTTGATCTTCAGATCTTCGCGATAGAGCACTGCGTGGTTTTGGCAGAGTCTGTTCGAGGCTTTCTGAAGCAGATCGCGACGGCTGTCGGCCACGGTCTTGTGGAGACGGGCAATGCGCTGCTGCTGCTTGATCCAATTCTTGGAAAACTTGACCATCCGCTTGAGGCGACGCTGTTCCTTGGCAAGCTTCTCCGACATGTCGCGAAGACAACGGACTCCCTGTTCGAACGTGCCGTCCGAGCAGGTGTAGAGACGCACGACGCCCATGTCGATGCCGGCTTCGTCGCCCGCCTTCGGGTGAACCGGATCCGGCACTTCGCGCTCCGTCTGAACGGAGACGTACCATCCGTCAACCTTGCGGCTGACGGTGACGTTCTTGGGCTTTCCTTCGATGAAACGGCTGCGGCGGTACTTCACCCAGCCGACGCACGGCAGGAAGATCTGTCTGCGGGCCTCGTCCACTTTGAAACCCTGCGGATAGCGGATGGAATCTTCGTTGTGAAACTTCTTGTGAAACTTCGGAAAGTCGGCACGCCCCGCGAAGAAGTTCGAGAAAGCGCGCATCAGGTCCTTGAGGCTTTGTTGAAGGACCTGACTGTGGCACTCGGCGAGCCACTTCGTTTCCTCGGCAGCCTTCCATTCCGGAAGAAGTTCGCAAAGTTTCTCGTATGAGATTTTGAAGTTCGGATCCGACGAACGCCGTTCGTTGTTCCAAGCCAACCCCTTGTTGTACACGAAACGGGCACAGCCGCAGAACCGGGAAAGTTTGCGGTGTGTCGCTCCGTCGGGCTTGAGCTTGAATTGAAAGGCTTTTCGTAGGATCATGTGGTTATTATACCACTTGGTCTTACAGAATTATGGAAAGCATTCGTACTGGAAGACATTGCGTTTTCGAACTTAATGTACATTTGGTCTTTGTGACGAAGTACCGAAAGTCGATCTTTACGGCGCCGCATCTGGAACTGATGAGGAAGACGGCGGGAAAAGTCTGCCGGGACTTCGGCGCGGAGCTTCGGGAATTGGACGGCGAACGCGATCACGTTCATCTTCTGGTGAGCTATCCGCCGAAGGTGTCGGTCTCGTCGCTTGTGAACAGCCTCAAGGGCGTCACGAGCCGAATGCTCAGAAAGCGATTCCCCGAATTGGAGAAGGCGTACCACAAGGGACAACTATGGTCGCCGTCCTACTTTGCCGCCAGTTGCGGGGGAGCTCCTTTGGAAAAGATCAAGCAATACATCCGGCAACAGAACACACCGTCGAAATGAATTCGAAGGGGCGCCTTTTATCCCCGCCCTGAACGACGGGGCTTTACGGCGCTTTTTGGTAAAGAAAAGAAGGCCCCGCACGTAACAAACGGAAGAATCGGGCAATGCCGGGCGATTTTGGAGCATTTGCGAAGGCTTTTGTGCGGCTACAATCTTTGTGCCCGGTCGGGAGGCGTCCCTCCCGACGTAAAGAAACAAGGAGTCAAAGAATGGTGGAATTGAAGCCCGTGGCCCTCGACAAGGCCTACCGCATCTTCAACGTCGGGGGCACGGCCCTCGTCTCGGCCGCCCACGAAGGCAAGACCGACGTGATGCCGGCCACCTGGGTGTGCCCGCTCAACATCGAACCCTCGCGCGTCACGGCCTGCGTCGACAGCACGCACTACACGCGCCCGCTCATCGAGAAGAGCGGCTACTTCGCGCTGGCCCTCCCCACGAAGGCGATCGCCCGTGAAACCCTCTACCTCGGTTCGGTGAGCAAGAACGACGAACCCGAGAAGCTCGAAAAGAGCGGAGCGAAGTTCTTCACGATGGACGGCTGGGACATTCCGTTTGTCGAAGGTTGCGCCGCCTACGTCATCTACAAGGTGATTCCGGAAGCCCACATTGAAAAGGCCTACGACCTCTTCGTGGGCGAAGCCGTCGCCGCCTGGGCCGATCCCCGCGTCTTCGAGGACGGCCACTGGAAGTTCGAGACGGCGCCCGAGGATCTGCGCACGCTCCACTACGTTGCGGGCGGGCGCTTTTATCTGATCGGCGACCCGATCGACGTCGAATAAGCCCGGGACCCTCCGTCGCCCGGTCCGGAAGACCTCCCCGAAGCGGGAGGTCTTCCGTTTGACAGGGACGACTTCGCACACCTTCTTTCGGGAAAGCGAAAAAAGAGGACGTATCGGCGCAAGGATCCCGAAAAGTCCGCTACAATCCGTGCACCCTTCCTCAGGGGAGTAGCCTGCCGCCGGCCCCTCGGCGGCGTCCGCGTCAACATGCTTGAAGACAAAGACCCCCGTCTTCATGGCGCGGACAATGGAAATCCTCCATCGGCAAGACCTGCGGCGGACGTCTCCGATCTTTCGAAGAGCGAAAGAGCGGCCGGAGCGCGTGCGCCGTTACGGTTTTGACCCCCAAGCCGCTCGACGCTCTCCATCCAATAAAAAATGTTAGAGACCCTGGGACTTTCCACCGCCGTCGTCGCGGCGGCCGAAATCGGCGACAAGACGCAGCTCCTTTCCATCTTTCTCGCCGCGCGTTTTCGCGCTCCGAAGCCCATCATCTGGGGCATTCTCCTTGCGACGCTCTTCAACCACGCGCTCGCGGGCCTTCTCGGCGCGTCGCTCTCCACCTTCATTTCGGAAGAACTCCTGCGCTGGATCCTCATCGTCTCCTTCCTCGCGATGGCCGTGTGGATTCTGATTCCCGACAAGATCGAAGACGACGAATACAAGAAGAGGGCGCAGCGCTACGGCGTCTTCTGGACGACCATCGTGCTCTTCTTCCTCGCGGAAATGGGGGACAAGACCCAGATCGCCACGATCGCCATGTCGGCGCGCTACGCGTCCGAGGCCGTCTGGGTGATCATGGGGACGACGCTCGGGATGATGATCGCGAACGTGCCCGCCGTCTACCTCGGCGAAAAGATCGCCGAGAAGATTTCGATGGTGTGGATGCGCCGCATCGCGGCGGCGGTCTTCGTGACGCTCGCGGTCCTCACGTACTTCGGTTGAGAAACGAAAGGGCTCCTTCCTTCGAAAGGAAAGAGCCCCAAGTCGATTCTTCGGGAGGCGGTTCGGATTTCCGGCCGCCTTTTTCGTTATTTGCGGTCTTCGCGCCGCCAGTGTTCGATCGAGACGATCGCCGCGAGCGCCAGCCCCACCGTGCGGAAGAACTTCGCGTCGGGGTGATGGACGAGCGCCTTCGAGAGGGCGGAAAGCCACTTGGCGGGATGGGCCGCGAAGAAGGCTTCGGCTTCGCCCTCCGCGCCCTTCAAGACGAGGACGGAGAGGAAGGCGAATTCGAGCGTGATGTGGTCGTAAGGCATCCCGAAGTCCCCGGTGAGACCGAGCCCCGCCTTTTCGTAGGCGGCGCGGCAGGCTTCGGGCGTCGCGGCGTCCTCTGTCCAGGCGGACTCGAAGAGCGGAAGCGGGATTTCGCCCGTGGAAAAGAGCGCGCCGTACTCGGCCGCGACCTCTTCGGGCGAGGGCAGGGGGTCTTCGAGCGCGGCTTCAAGCTCGCGGCAGTCGACCCCAACCTCGGCGGCGAGACCGGCGACGGCGTGCAGGGCGTCGCGCAGACGATCGTAGGTGTCGGCGTGATCGGGCGCGACGAAGAGCTCGGCGAGCGCATCGAAATAGGATTGACGGGCGAGTTGTTCGACCTGCTGCGTAACCATGCGGTACCTCGGCGCGGTGAGGAAATAAGGGAACCGTTTCATTGTAGGGCGCCGACCCGCGCCGCTCGCGTCAAACGACGCCGAAATCCGCGGTCTCCACGGAACGGATTAAGGGAAAACGAGAAGAAGCGACGTTTAACGTCGTCAAATTTGTTGCAGGTTCGTCACATTGCGGATTTTTACGCGTTTTTGCGGACGTTTGAGACGCCCGAGACGAAAAAATGTCGACTTTCTTGTGTTTTCTCACCCTTTGAGGCGCTTTTGTGCCTTGGGTACGGAGAAAGCGCTGTGATACAATCCGCTCGGAAACTGAAAGCGCAACGGGGGACTGGGTGCCTCCTGCGCTTTCATCGTATTTTTAATCTACGCCCGTATTGCCGTCAGCCGAGTGGTGCGGGCAAAGAGGACACAAATGGTACAGGGTCGTTACGTTTTTCCCTTTAGTCAACTTCGCATGACCGATGTGGACCGCGTTGGCGGTAAGAATGCATCGCTTGGCGAACTTCTGAGCCAGCTCACCGAAGCCGGCATCCGCGTTCCCGACGGTTTTGCCACGACTGCCGAAGCTTTCCGCATCTTCCTCAAGGAAAGCGGACTTGAAGAACGAATCCACGCCCGTCTGGAAACGCTCGACGTCGACGACGTGAAGGCCCTGGCCGAAGCCGGCGCCGAAATCCGCGGTTGGATCGAAGCCGCTCCGTTCCCCGCCGAGCTCGAACGCGAAATCCGTGAATTCTACGAATGGCTCAAGGACGGCCAGGAAGAAATTTCCGTGGCCGTTCGCTCTTCGGCCACCGCGGAAGACCTGCCCGACGCTTCGTTCGCCGGCCAGCAGGAAACCTTCCTCAACGTGGTCGGCATCGATCAGGTGCTCGCCCGCATGAAGGAAGTCTTCGCGTCGCTCTACAACGACCGTGCCATTTCCTACCGCGTCCACAAGGGCTTCACGCACGCCGAAGTCGCCCTTTCCGCGGGCGTTCAGCGCATGTGCCGCTCCGATAAGGGGGCCGCGGGCGTGATGTTCACGCTCGACACCGAATCGGGCTTCGATCAGGTGGTCTTCATCACGGCTTCCTACGGCCTCGGCGAAATGGTCGTGCAGGGCGCCGTCAACCCCGACGAATTCTACGTGCACAAGCCCATGCTTGAAGCGGGCAAGTATCCGATCATCCGCAAGACGCTCGGCAGCAAGCTCCTCAAGATGGAATTCGACACGACGGGCGCTTCGGGCCGTTCTGTGCGCGAAGTCGAAGTCGACGCCGACGCCCGCCGCAGCTTCTCGATCACCGACGAAGACGTGATCGAACTCGCCAAGTTCGCCCGCATCATTGAAAAGCACTACGGTCGTCCGATGGACATCGAATGGGGCAAGGACGGCATCGACGGCAAGATCTACATCCTGCAGGCCCGTCCCGAAACCGTGAAGTCCCAGCAGAAGGGCGCCGACGTGCAGCTGCGCTACTCGTTGAAGAGCAAGGGCCGCCTCCTCGTTCAGGGCCGCGCCATCGGTCAGAAGGTCGGTCAGGGTACGGTGCGCATCATCGAATCCGCCGCCGAAATGGACCGCGTCCAGGCGGGCGACGTCCTCGTCACGGACATGACCGACCCGAACTGGGAACCGGTGATGAAGAAGGCCTCGGCCATCGTCACGAACCGCGGCGGCCGCACCTGCCACGCCGCCATCATCGCGCGTGAACTCGGCATTCCCGCCGTCGTCGGCTGCGGCGACGCCACCGAACGCCTCGTCGAAGGCGACAAGGTGACGGTCTCCTGCGCCGAAGGCGACACGGGCAACATCTACGAAGGCCTCCTTGAAGTGGCCGTCGAAGAAGTCCGCCGCGGCGCTCTTCCGGAAATCCCCGTTAAGATCATGATGAACGTCGGCAACCCGCAGCTCGCCTTCGAATTCCAGTCGATCCCGAACAAGGGCGTGGGTCTGGCCCGTCTCGAATTCATCATCAACAACAACATCGGCATCCACCCGAAGGTGATCCTCGACTATCCGCGCGTTCCCTCGGAACTTCGCGACGCCGTCGAACGCCTCTCGGCCGGCTACGCTTCGCCCAAGGACTTCTTCGAGCGCAAGATCGCCGAAGGCGTCGCCACGATCGCGGCCGCCTTCTGGCCCAAGAAGGTCATCGTGCGCATGTCCGACTTCAAGAGCAACGAATACCGCAAGTTGATCGGCGGCGCGCTCTATGAACCGGACGAAGAAAACCCGATGCTCGGCTTCCGCGGCGCTTCGCGTTACATCTCCAACCAGTTCGCCGAATGCTTCGCCATGGAATGCCGCGCGATGAAGTTCGTGCGCGACGAAATGGGCCTCACCAACGTCGAACTGATGATTCCGTTCGTCCGTACGCTCGACGAAGCCCGCCGCTGCACGGAAATCATGGAAAGCCACGGTCTGAAGCGCGGCGTCAACGGCCTGCGCCTCAACATGATGTGCGAAATCCCGTCCAACGCCGTCCTCGCCGACCAGTTCCTCGAATACTTCGACGGCTTCTCGATCGGCTCGAACGACATGACGCAGCTCGCGCTCGGTCTCGACCGCGACTCGGGTCTCGTCGCCGCCTCCTTCGACGAACGCGATCCGGCCGTCAAGGCGCTCCTCGCGATGGCCATCAAGGCCTGCCGCGCCAAGGGCAAGTACGTCGGCATCTGCGGTCAGGGCCCGTCCGACCACGCCGACTTCGCCGCCTGGCTGATGGAGCAGGGCATCGAATCGATCTCGCTCAATCCGGACACGGTGGTCGACACCTGGCGTCGTCTCGCCAAGTAACGGCGGGGCAATCGGAAATTCGATCCTCCGGGATCGAATTCCGATGAGCCGAAACGAAGCGTTTTCCTCCTGAAAGCGCTTCGTTTTTTATTGCGCGATTCAAGAACGACCGAACGGTAATGTTTGTCAAAAAAATACATTTCGTCGTTTCGTACAAAATCTGCTAGAATTCACACAGTTCACAAGAGGGAAAAGCTCCCTCTTTCATGCATTTTTTAATTGAGGTTCACCACATGGCTTTTGAAAATGCCGTCCGCCTGCAGGAAATCAACGAAGAAATGGAACGTCTCCAGAACGAAGCCAAATCCGTTCGCGCCCAGCTCGTCGACGAAATTCTCGTCGCGATGAAGGAATACGGCATTACGCTTGCTGACCTGGGTCAGCATCAGAACAAGCGTCGCGGCGACGTCAAGCCCGCGAAGTATGCCAATCCCTTCGGCGAAGGCTCCTGGTCGGGTTCCGGCCGCCGTCCGAAGTGGTTCAAGCAGGCGCTCGAAAACGGCGTTTCCGAAGAGGAAATGCTCATCAAGACGACGACGCTCTAATTTCGTCCCGTCGGAAACAAAAGAGGGAGCTTCGGCTCCCTTTTTTGTTGCCCGGCGTTCGGATTGCATTGCCGTCCGAATCGGCTGCCGGAATGCCGAAAAACCTTATCGGAGTGCGATGCTTCAGGCGGATTTCGAGAGCGAAGCGGGGCGGTTCAGCCCCTTGCGTACCCCCGATAGAATGCGGCAGGAACTTGAAATTTTTGATGAAGAGTCGTCCTGCCGATTCCGAGAAAATGGAAGTCAAGGAAATCAACGTGATTCCCATTTCAAAAGGAGTTTCAAATGACGCGCAATGCAAAATGGACGATGCTCGGCATCATGATGGCCACCCTCGGTTTCGCCGCCGGCGCCCAGGCCGCCGACACCCTCACCGAACAGGTCGTGACGCGTGCGGCCGATCTGAAGACGATCGAAGGCCCCGCCGCCACCTTCACGGGCAAGGTCACCGTGACGGGACTCTACGGCACCTACGGCGACATGAAGAGCTCGGGCGGTTCCGTCACCTTCCAGCCCGGCGCCCGCTCCTTCTGGCACTATCATCCCGTCGGACAGGTCCTGATCGTCACCGACGGCGTCGGCTATACCCAGGAATGGGGCAAGCCCCGCGTCGAAATCCGCGCGGGCGACATCGTCCGTTGCCCCGCGGGCGTCAAGCACTGGCACGGCGCGAGCGAAAACTCGGCCATGACGCACATCTCGATCTGCGAAGAAAAGGATCCGGGCGTCGTGGTCGTCTGGCAGGAAGCCGTGACGGACGAACAGTACGCCGGCCGTTGATTTTCGTCTGATCCCGCTTATTTTCGGGAACTCTATTCTTCCGTTTTTGCGGCGAAAAAAGAGGTCGGCGCCCCAAGGGGTTAAACTAGCAGAGAGAAAGTCTTCCAAATTTGCCATGGGGGGCTTTTATGCTTTGCTCAATCGGTTTCATTGCCAAACACTACGGAGTTTCGCCCAGTACCATTCGACGTTGGGTGAAACTCGGCTACATCCGGATCGCCGGCAGAACGTTCGGCGGTCATCGCCGCTTTGATGTGCCGGACGAAGTGTCTTCTGAACAAGCTTCAACGAGAAAGCATATCGGCTACGCTCGCGTGTCGTCCCACGATCAAAAGGAGGATTTGGCCCGACAGTCCGCGCGTTTGCGCGAGGCCGGATGCGAGGAAGTGATAGAGGATATCGGCTCCGGGCTCAACTGCAGCAAGCCCGGTCTTCGTTCTTTGTGGAGACAACTGCTCGACGGACGCGTGAAGAAGCTTTCCGTCGTACATGAGGATCGGCTTTTGCGGTTTGGCGTCGGCCTGATTCGGCAGATCTGCCGTCGAATGCGCACTGAAGTCGACGTTCTCGAAAATCGCGCGGAGAAAACTTTCGAAGAGGAACTCGCCCGCGACGTCATCACGCTGATGACGGTCATTTGCGCCCGCCTTTACGGCAGGCGCAGCCACCGCAACAAGCAGAGCGTGAAGGTTCCCGCGTGTACCACGAAGATGGCGGACCGGCACGAAGCGACGGGACGCGATGTTCCGACCGACGGAACATCGTCGTTTTCAGCATGATTTCTTGAAGTCCATGCAGTTTACGTCTGAAAACAAAACGTATTTGATCCGTAGCTTCTTACTCGAATGCCCGCCGAGTCAACAGCCGTGCTCCGGGCAAAAGAAATCTTCTCGCTCGGCGGCAATCCCAGCAGTATTTCAGCGTCATTCCACTGACTTTTTTCGCATCACCAAGTGAACATCGCGCAACAAAAATCGGACTTTTTCAAGACAGGGCACACAATCCGACAATTATTCCGGCACAATGGATTTCGACCATATGAAATATAAGGAGAGGACCGTGTTGCTTCAGCCCGATCAAGACGTCTTGGAGCTCTGCTTCCTCGAAGCGGAGCGGGTGGAGTGCCTCGGCGTTCGCAACGAAGCGCCCGGGTACGTGACGACGGTGCGCGAGATTGTCGCACCCGACGCGGCCACCGAGGAACAGTTGGAAGCGCTTCTTGAGGCGTACGGGCGACAGGTTTCGTATTTCATCCACCGCTTCCATTCCCGTGCCTGGCGGCCCTACTGTTCGGGCAGCCGGTATCGGTATCTTCGCGACCGACTTGTTGAAGCCGTGGCGAAGAAAGAGGAAGAGGGGAAGAAACCTGAGAAAAAACCGGAGGAGAAGAAACCTGAGAAGAAACCGGAAGAGGGGAAAAAGCCGGAGATGAAACCGGAAGCCCCCTTTCCGATCTTCGGGCTTCAGGCGCGGCAGTGGAAAATGGCTCTGCAGCAGGCGAGTTCCGTCGTGGAAAACGACTGGGCCCTCGCACAGCAACGCGCCAAGGAAAAAATTGAGCGCACTCGGTGGTACGCCAACCTCGACGGCAACGAGCGGCACTACGTCAATCTTCTTCTCAGTACGATGGGCGACGACTTTTTCCTGATGATGCGCGGTCGTACGGCGACATTCGGTTGGCATCGGGACCGTGAGCAGCTCAAGAAGGTGAAGAACCCCGGATCGCTCTGCGCACTCGTACGCCGGGCCATCCAAAAGGTGAAGTCAAAACAGATCCGACGCAGGGCGTGCCGCTCGATCTGGTTTGACTGCGAATGCTACAGCGTGCAGATCGTAACGGAGGGGAAGGAGACAATCCAGGTCGTCTCGCTGATGTCGCTGACGCCGGGCAAGCGCGTGAAGATCAAGCTTCGCGGAAAGAAGGCGATCAAAGGCACGGTCAAACTCGTGAAAACGCCGCGGGGTTGGCAGCTGCATACGCTCTCGACGCCCAAGACCAAGGAGAAGTCCTCCGAAGGGAAACTCACCTGCGCAGCCATGGATATGGGCTTCTCCGAGGTTTTTACGATGCACGACGGCGCGCAATTCGGGCGAAAGCTCGGCGAGGCCATTGGCGCGCAAGCCGAAACCGTGGACCTGAAGGTCAGGGAACGCAACCGCCTCACGGCGCAGGCGGAAAATACGAAGGATCCGAAGAAACGCCGAAACATTCTGCGCTACAACCTCGGGTCCGATACGTTCGACAGAAAAGTCGCCAAACACAGGAGCCGCGTTTGCAACATCGTGAACCGCTCTCTCAATGAGATACTGAAGCAATACCCCGCTCAGGTCTACGTCGTGGAGGATTTGAGTCATCGGTTTTACCTGAAGGGCTTTTCCAAGCAGACAAACCGCCTTCTCTCGAGTTGGGTTCGAGGCATCATCGCAGAGCGACTGAGTTTCAAAACAGCTCTTCAAGGCGTGAAGCTGGTCAAAGTGCCCGCCGCCTACAGCTCGCAGCGCTGTCCGTATTGCGGCTGCGTCTGTCGGGAATCCCGCAAGGGAGACCGTTTCGAATGCGTGCACTGTGGGGCCAAGGGGCATGCGGACAGAGTGGCTTGTCTGAATCTCCTCTGCCGAGCGCACGATCCGCGTTTCCGTTCGAGAATGTCGAAGGAAAGGGTGTTGGCTCTGGAATTGGACGAGCACGGGATGGAGTGCGCCCGAAGAGGCACGACGCCGCACAAGTACGAACCGCGACAAAGGAAAAAGCGGTCAACGCCGAATGAGGCGACGAAAAAAGCATGAGCCTGCGGACAAAAACCTTGATCAACAAGCGAAACCACACGATACAAAGGAAGAGCAAAGTGAGCGAATAGAATTCTCCTAAAAGGTCAGAACGCCGTCAGAGCGACAAGTGAACCGATCATCCGCCGAAGACGCGAGTCGTCTTAATTTCCGAAAGGCCGGCCAGGTGATTGCTCAGCTTGCGAGACGACGCTTCGTAAAGCGCCCTTGAGAAGTTATACCGTCCGGGGCCAGACTCACTTGATGTGAGAGCGAATAATTACCACGAATTCCGGGTTGGACCGCCCTGGTAGATTTGAAAGGAATTCTGGAACGGGGCGGCCGACCTTTCCTAAGGAGAGATTGTTGCTGTCTCCACTTTCCGGCCGTCAGGCTTTGTAGATCTCCTGAACGATCGCCAGAGCGTTCAAGGTGCGCGGGAAGCCGATGTAGCCCGCCATGGCGGCGATCGTGTCGATGAGTTTCTGCTTCGTGGCGCCCATTGCGCGGTTGCCGCCCGTGTGGGCGCGCAGCTGCGGTTCGCACCCGCCGAGCGTCGCGATGGTGACGAAGGTGAGGTGTTCGCGTTCGGCGAGGGTGAGGCCCTTGCGCGTGTACGTGTCGCCGAAGCACCAGCCCGTCAGCGCATCCACCTGCAGGAAGCGGATGTCGTCGGTGGCGTTCTTGTGCATCGTGTCGATGGCCGGTCCGAAGATCGTCTTTTGCTGCGTGAGACCCTTTTCAAAGCGGTCCGCGTCGGTGACGGTCGTGGCCGATTCGAGCGGAAGCTTCACGCCCGCTTCGACGAAGGCTTCGTTCATGGCGAGCACGCCCGTTTCGACCTTCGCAAAGCCGATGTAGGCGAAGGGCTGATAGACGGCCTCGCGGATTTCGAGGGGCTTCACGCCCGCGGCGAGGGCTTCCTTGACGACGCGCTTCAACGAAAGCGGTTCGGACAAGGTCGTGAGCGTCGTGATCTGCACGAGGAAGCGTTCGCGTTCCGTGAGGGCGGACGTGTGCGCGGGAACGTCCTTTTTTAGGAAGCGTTCGCGGATGGCGACGAGATCGGGATCGGTTACGGAAAGATCGGGAGCGGTCATTTTGGTTTCCTTTGCGACGGAAACGCCGGCGGCCGTCAGAGCGGCACCGGGAATCAGGGCGGCAAGTGTGCGGCGTTGCATGGCGAATTTCTCATGAATGAAGAAGGTTTATGCGTGATTTCATCGTAATGCGAGTCGCCGCCCCCGGCTTTTTCGAAAGTTTCGAATCCTTGCCCAAAAATGCCGCGAGAAAGCAAAACGAACCGCACTCGTCGTCGAGATGCGGTCCGTTCGTGTCAAAAAGGCTTCTGCGTCAGGAAGCCCGCATGCCGCTCGGATTCGTCGTGAGCGCGACGTCGGCGCGCGCAAACGAGAAGGGTTCGAGCTTTTCAAAGGGGAAGAGCTTCAAAAAGCCTTCGATTCCGAGCGTCTCGAGAAGCTTCGCTTCGCCCGCCCGCAGCGGCACGAGCTCGTAGCGAAGAAGATTGCAGCCGTGCAGGGGCGGAAGGAACACGGCCGTATGCGCTTCACGGGCGTCGATGAAGAGAAGCTTCACAAAGCCCGCGTCCGCGAGAGAGGGCACCGCGTCCTTCGTGTCGAGGGCGAAGGGGTCGCCCGGAAGCAGTCCGCCGCTGCCGAGTTTCTCGAGAATCTTCGGGTCAGCGCGCACGGCGGCGAGCGTCTCGAAAAGCACCTTCTGGAAACGCAGGTCGAGCGACTCGGTCGGCGCGTCCTCCACCGTGAGGCTCAATTCGAAACCGTCTTCCGAGAAGTTCCGCGACACGGCGCCGAGCACCGTGGTGATGCGAAGACGCTTGTCGGGCCAGTTGCGAAGCAGTCCGATCGGGCCGTCGTATTCCGGCACCCAGGCCCACTCGGACGTCACGCCCGCGGGCTCGTGAAAGCGCATCCACAAGGGGCGGAAAAGCGGGGGAAGAAGGACGGCCGTGCCGCCCCAGACGTGCACGCGGGGATCTTCGAAGGCCGGTTCGTACGTCTTCATGGGCCGGAAGGTGCGCCGGCGCGGACTCTTGCGAAGGGCCGAACGGAAGGCGAGCCAGAGTCCCTCGGTGTTCGCGGGCGAGAGAAGCGACCCCGGAAACTGCAGGGCGCACTCCCACCAAGCGGGGAGGTGCTGCGTGCCCGGGCAGCTCACCAGGAGCAGGCCGCTTTCGTTCCAGTGTTTTTCCTCGTCTTCGGGCGCAACGTCCGCGTTCTTTTTGAGCCATTCGGTGAGCTGACGGTGCGTCTGTGTCTCGAGACGCTGACGGAAATGTCGCTGCACGTGATCGTTCATGAACTTCATGACGTCCTTCGACATCTTCGCTTCACAGGGCGTCAGGGGCGGAACCGTGAGGTTCACCTCTTCGGGAAAGTCCAGGTCGTTGGGCCACATGCCCGTGAGACACACGAGCCAGAACTTGAGGAGGACGTGGAAGGGACGGAGTGCAGCGTTCTTCTCCCAGTCGAGGCAACGGTAGGCTTCGGCTCCGACTTCGGGGTCGCGCGAATCCATGAAGAGGTAGATTGCGCACCAACCGCGAAGAAAAAGGAAAAAGCCCGAGTCGTTTTCGGACGCGGCGATCGTGTCGTGTGCGCGCTTCAAAGCCCCTTCGATCACGTCCGTCGCGACGCGGTAAAAGAGCTTCGTGTCTTCGTTCGCCCAGTCGGGGCAGAGACCCGTTTCCACCCCCGCCCAGGCGTAGCTCGAGCCGATGGGTTTGACGGCGTTGTCGGGCAAAAGGAGGCACTGCACGAGTTCAAAAGCCGTGACGGCCGCCTCGTCGCTTTCGGGAAATTCGCGAAGGAGCCGGAAACAATCGTCCAGGACGGGGGGCATGTAGCTCACCATCCGGTCGAGAATGCGGATGCGCATGCGAAGGACCCGGCAACGCTCTTCGGGCGTGAGGTCGTCCGTGAGCGTGAGAAGACGGCGGATGCCTTCCTTGACGGCTTCGCTTCTCGTCGGCGCGGCGACCTCCATGTCGGCGTAAAGCTGACGCAAAACGGCGAGGCGCTGCAGCTTCGCTTCGGGCCGCATGAGGGGCTCGAAGAGGGGCAGAAACTCTTCGTCGGAACACTTCGGCGAAAAGAGCGCGATGCGAAGGCGCAGCATCTCCTCGCGCGCGACGATCGCCTCGTCGGTCTCGAGTTCGTCAAGCGGAATCTCTTCAAAGAGCGCCAGGGCTCGGCGATAGGCGTTGCATCGCGCCAGTGCGAGCGCAAGTTGAAAGCGGTCGCGAAGTGTCGGATCCGCGGGTTGGGTCCGCTCCAGAACGTCCGCGATCCGCCGGAAATCGGTCTGTTCGGCGTCGCCGTCACAAGCGGCGGCGACGAGAAGGCTGCGCGTCGCCGCGGTCTGCTCTTCGTCGGGGAGTTCGAGCGCGAGGCGCCAGGCCCCGCCCAAATCGCGGGCGGTCCAGAGTCGACGCAGTGCGTCGGGGAGATCATTCACGTCGGCGTGAAGGGTAAGCATGGATGTTTATTTTTTCCTTTGTACAAAACGTGCACAAATCATAGTGAATGCCGCGCGGTTTCGGGGATGCGGAAGAATCCGCCGGGTCAAAAATATCGTGACGAAGTGATGCGAAAGGGGAGGCGGAATCCCGCAAGAAACGCTCCGAGATCGAGAGAATCGAACAATCTTTGCCGGGGACTGCGCCTCTATACTGTTTCCAACAATCCTTTTCAAGAAAAATACGCCCATGTCCCTTCCCGCTCCGCGCCTTCTTGCCTGCGCTCTGCCGCTCCTCTTCACGCTCGCGGGCTGCGGCACGCCTTCCGTCGCCGTCGAGGAGAAGACGCCCGCGAGTTTCGCCGAATACGTCGAGGAAACCCGCGCGATGGTCGCCCGCGACCGGCGCTTCGCCACGGCGGATCATCAGTCGGAAATCGACTGGAACACGCCCTGGGAGATGCGCCCCGAACACCCCGACGGACGGGCCGTCCTCTTTGCGCACGGTCTGGGCGAAGGCCCCTGGACCTTTCTCGACACGGCGAAGCGCCTGGCCGAAGACGGCGTCCTCGTTCGCACCGTCCTCTTGCCCGGCCACGGCACGAAGCCCGAGGACATGATCGCGCGCTCGACGGGCGAAGCCTGGGAGAGCGTCGTGCGCCGCGAAAAGGACCGTCTGAAGAAGGAAGGCTACCGCGTGTGGCTCGCGGGCTTTTCGACGGGCGGCAACATCGCCGTCACGCTCGGCGCCGAAGACCCCGACGTGGAGGGTCTCCTTCTCTTTTCGCCCGCGCCCTACGTGCGCACGAACCTCGTGGGGCTCGTTCCCTTCGCGTCCCTCTTTTTCGAGTGGCTCCGAACGCCCGAGGAAGCGGGCGGGGGCACCACCGCGTTTCGCTACCGCACGCTCCCGATGACGGGACTCGTCGCCTATTGCGACACGATGGACCATGCGGAAGAGGCGCTTGAAAAACCCTACCGCAAGCCCGTTCTCACGGTGCTCTCCGAATTCGATTCGATCGTCGACACGGAGCGCATGCTTGAGGCCGCGGACGAAAGCTTTCTGAATCCCCGGTCGCGCACGATCTGGTACGGCGATGAAACGCCCGAGACGAAAGTCATGAAGGTGATTTCGCTTCCCTCTCATCTTGAGAAGGAACACATCCGAAGTTTCTCGCATCTTTCGGTCAACTTCTCGCCCGAGAATCCCCATTACGGGCGCGGGGCGAGAGCCGAATGGTGCCGACCCGAAAACGATCCGCGCCCGCGCTTTCACTGCGAAATCCCCGAGTCCGAGATCTGGTACGGTGCCTGGGGCGAAGAGCGCGACGGGCACGTCTACGTGCGGCTCACCTACAACCCGCACTTCGAGCGGCAGACCGAAGAGGTGCTCGCCTTCCTGCGCGGCAAATGATGACGGCGGGGGCGTGAATACCCGAAAGCGTTTTGCTTTTTTGGAATAACGAGGGCATACTTGGGTATCATCCGCGCATTTTCTCAGGGAGAGATTTTCATGCCCAAACGTACGCTCACCGCTCTTTCGCTCATCGCCTTTTCGTTCGGTGCTTTGGCCGCCGTCACGGTCACGACCGGCGCAGGATACGTGCCGATGGTCGAAAAGCTCGTGGAAGTCTGCAAGAACGAAACCGCAGCGCCGATTGAAAAGAGCTTCGGCGGCAACATCGGTCAGATGCTCGAGCAGGTGAAGTCCGTCGTCGTCACCGACCGCACGACGCTCCTGAAGCGCAAGACCCCGGTCAAGTTCTCGACGATGCAGACGCTCGGGGTTTCGCCCCTCATGCTCGTCTGGCGCAAGGGCGTGACGATCACCAATCCCGAAGACCTCGCCAAGGACGGCGTCAAGCGCATCGCGCACCCCGATCCCAAGGCCGCCGTTTACGGCCGCGCCGGGACCGAATGGGTGGCGAGCCGCCCCGAAGCGGTGAAGAACGCTCTGACGCCGAAGCTTCTCGGCGTCGCGGGCGTGCCGCAGGTGATGTCCTACGTGCTGCAGGGCGAAGTCGACGCAGGCTTCGTCAACTGGCAGGCCGCGCAGAAGAACCGCGCGAAGTTGGGCGGCGTCATGGCCATCAACGAGGGTTACGAACCCATTGAAATGGTCGCGGCCGTCGTGGAAGGCGCCGAAAAGGACGCGGACGTCCGGAAGTTCCTCGGTTGCCTTGCTTCGCCCAAGGGCAAGAAGGTCCTTGAAAAGGCGGGCGTCCGTTAAGAAGGAGGCGTCATGTACTTCTTTCCCGACGCCGAAATCGAGGCGATTCTCTCGGAAGACATTCCCTACGGCGACCTCACGTCGCGCCTTCTCGGACTCGAAGGCGCACGAGGGGCCGTGGAGTGCTTCTTTAAGGAGGAAGGCGTCCTCGCCGGGGCGGAACTCGCCGAACGGCTCTTTCTGAAGGCGGGTCTTTCCGTGACCCGCCGGGCCGAGGACGGCTCGCGTCTGCCCGCCAAGACCGTCTTCCTTCGCGCCGTCGGGCGCGCCGACCGCATTCATGCGGTCTACAAGGTCGCGCAGAACGTCATGGAATACGCCTCGGGGATCGCCACGAGAACGCGCGCGATGGTCGAGGCGGCGCAGGCCGCCAATCCAGACTGCCGCGTCGTGACGACCCGCAAGCATTTCCCGGGGACGAAGCGCCTTTCGCTTCTCGCCGTCGAAGCGGGGGGCGGCCTCGTGCACCGCACGGGGCTTTCGGAATCGATTCTGATCTTCGATCAGCACCGGGTCTTCTCGACCGACTTTGCCGAGCGTCTGCAGACGCTTCGCCGGCTCGATCCCGAACGCAAGGTCGCGGTCGAAGTGGCCGACGTGGAAGAGGGCGTGCGCGCGGCGGATCTCGGCGCCGACATTCTGCAGTGCGACAAGATGACGCCGCAAGACGTGGCGGTGCTCGTCGCCCGTGCCAAGGCGTCGCACTCCGGACTCATCGTCTCCGCCGCGGGCGGCGTCAACGCCGGGAACGCGGCCGACTACGCCCGGACGGGCGCGGACTTTCTCGTCACGTCCTGGCCCTATTTCGGGCGTCCGCACGACGTGAAGATGCGCATGTCGGCCTCTCCCGACACTCAGCCGTGATCGAGTTCGACTACCAAAAGCGTTTTGAGGGAGGGCCCGCTTTCATCTGTCGGGACGCCTCCCGACGAGCGGCCTCACGGCGGTGCTCGGGCGAAGCGGTTCGGGCAAATCGACGCTTGCCAACCTCATGACGGGGCTCGTCTCGCCCGACGCCGGACGCTTTGCGATCGGCGACAAGGTGCTCGACGACACTGAAAAGGGCGTGCGCCTTCCTCCCGAGGCGCGCGGAATCGGCTTCGTCTTCCAAAACCACCGGCTCTTTCCCGCGATGAGCGTGCGCGAGAACATTCTCTTTCCGCAGCGATTCGGCGGAAGAACGCCGCTCGTTCCCTGGGAGGAGACCGTCGCGCTTTTGCATCTCGAGGAACTCCTCGACCGGCGTCCCTCGACGCTCTCGGGCGGCGAAGCGCAGCGCGTGTCGCTTGCGCGGGCGCTCTGCGCCGCGCGCGAGATGCTGATTCTCGACGAGCCCACGGCGTCGCTCGACCCGGAACTGCGCGACGAACTCGTTGAAGGGGTCGCAGCGGTCGCGCGCCGCACGTCGATTCCCATCCTCTACATCACGCACATGGGCGAAGAGGCTCTGAGGCTCGCCCCTAAGGCGCTCTACGTCGAAAAGGGGCGGATCGCCGGATACGACGACACCGAAGCCGTGCTCACGCGCCACGGCTACGTCGGGGAGGGATTCCGATGACGGACACGGATCTTCTTTTTCCCATCACGCTCACGCTGCAGGCGGCCTTCTCGAGCCTCGTCCTCTTTGCGGTGATCGGGGTGCCGCTCGCGCTCTATACGGCGCGCTCGAAGACGCGCCTCTCGCGTGCGGTCCTCTTCATCGCGACGCTCCCGCTCATCTTTCCGCCGGTGGCCCTGGGTTATCTTCTTCTTCTCCTTCTCGGGATCAACGGGCCCGTGGGGTCGGTCCTGCACAACGCCTTCGGAACCCGCATCGTCTTTTCGCAGACGGCGGTGACGCTCGCCGCCTTCATCGCGGGACTGCCGCTCGTGATCCGGCCCGTGAAGGAAGCCTTCGAGTCGAAGACGCTCCTCGACCTCGAGTGCGCGGCGCGCGTCTGCGGTGCGACGCCGATGACGACCTTCCTTCGCGTGACCTTGCCCACCGTGCGAAACGCGGTCCTCTCTGCCTTTTTGCTCGGGACCGCCCGGGCGAGCGGGGAGGTGGGGATCACGATGATGCTGGGCGGGAACGTCTCCGACAAGACGAACACGCTGTCGCTCGAAATCTACAACGCCGTCGGACGAGGGGACTTCGATACGGCGACGGCGCTCTGCGCGGTTCTCGCCGCGGTCGCCCTCGTTCTCTACGCGGCGCTCGAACTGCTTCGCCGCCGAAGCGACGTCTGACGACGCCCGGGCCCTCTCGTTTTTTCGAAAAATCCGCGCTTCTTTTCCTTTCGATGAGGACGGTCGAAAAGTCGGGAGAATCCTTTGCGGCTCAGGAAAAGAAAAGTTATCCACAAGAAGGGGCCCCGAAAGTTGTCCACCGAAACGGTGCAGAACTTTCGGGGCTTTGTCATGGAAATGTCACGGAAGTTGCTGAAAATGCCTTGTTTTTGTGCAAATTAAGCTTTTCCGTGTTCCCGTTCGAAGCGTTCCTTGGCCTGACGAAGGAAGAGCTTGAGGCGGTTCGAGACGTTCGCGCGGCTCGTGCCCGCTTCAAAGTCGATGGCGCAGAGGTTCGCTTCGGGGAAGCGTTCGCGAAGGGTGCGCATGACGCCCTTGCCGGTGATGTGGTTGGGAAGACACCCGAAGGGCTGCAGGCACACGACGTTGGGAATGCCGTTTTCGAGGCTTTCCATCATTTCGGCCGTGAGGAGCCACCCTTCGCCCGCCTGTTGGCCCGCCGACACGACCCCGCGGATGTGCGCGAGGCTCGAGGCGAGGCTGTGGGGCTTCGGGAAGGGCGTGCCCGCAAGCACCGTGGCCGAGCGCTTGCGAAGCGATTCGATCCAGCCGATCATGAGTTTCGCCGCCCAGGCTTTGCCCTTGGAGTCCCCGTAGTGTTCGGCGCGGTAGACGTCGTCGTAGAGACAGTAGAGGAAGAAGCTCGAGAGGTCTCCGACGACCGGCTCCACGCCCTGTTCGATCATCTCGTCAACGATGCGCTGATTCGCGTCGGGGTGGTACTTGAGGAGGATTTCCCCCACGATCCCGGCTTGCGGAATGCGCTCGGCCCGCACGGGAACGCGCAGGAAGTCCGCCGTCATGCGCCGGAGCGTGTCGGTGTAGCCGAAGTAGGAGCCGTTCTTCACGCGAAGCGACACGATGTCGGTCCACTTCCTGCGGAGTTCTTCGGCGTCGCCCTTCGTCGCTTCGCGGGCGCGCACGGAGTTCGTGAGCCGCTGCAGCATGTCGCCGTAGAGCACCGCGTGCGTCATGCGGTGAAGGCCCTTGACGCCGATCGGAAGCGCGTGCACGGGGTCGATCGTGCCCGCCGAAATCGAGTAGACGGGGATCTCGGGACGTCCGAAGTCGTGAAGGGCCCAGCGAAGCAGGTTCGGATAGTTCGTCGCGCGGCAGGGACCGCAGGTCTGCGCGAGGACGAGAACGGGCTTTTCGGCGTTGATTTCGCCCGAGGCGAGGGCGTCGAGGAACTGCCCGATCACGACGATCGCCGGATAGCAGGCGTCGTTGTTGACGTAGCGAAGGCCGAGTTCCAGGGCGCTCGGGCGCACGTCCGAAAGGAGCCGCACGTCGTAACCCAAGGATCCCAGAGCCGAAGCGAGGACCGGGAAGTGAATCGGCGCCATCTGTGGCACGTAGAGGGTCGAGCCCTTTTCGAGTTTGGGCTGCTTCGCCTCTTCTTCGTCCGCCGCATGGCCGTGCGGAATCGACGCGATCGGAATGACGCGGTGCTTTTCCGTGCGGCGGCGGTCGTCGAGCGCCGCCATGAGGGAGCGCAGACGAATGCGGGCCGCGCCGAAGGCGTCGCCTTCGTCGATCTTGAGAAGCGTGTAGAGCTTCCCTTCGGGCTCGAGCAAGCGCTTCATCTGCTCGCTCGTCACGGCGTCGAGACCGCAGCCGAAGCTCACCAACTGCACGACTTCGACGTCGGGGTGCTCGAGCGCGTATTCGGCCGCGCGGTAGAGTCGGCTGTGGAAGGTCCACTGATTGACGACCGAAAGGGGCTTCGGGTTGAGGACGAGGTGCGCGACGGCGTCCTCGGTCACGACCTCCGCACCCATGGAAGAAATGAGGGTCGGAATCCCGTGGTTGACGAGGGGATCCAAATGATAGGGATGGCCCGCGAGCACGATGAGGGGCACGCCCTTGGCGTGAGCGAGCGCGGCGCGTTCTTCGCCGAGCGCGTGGAGTTGATCGCGGTAGCGCATAAGCGCTTCGCGGCCCGCACGGAAGGCTTCGCGCACTTCGTCGACGGGAAGTTCCGGGAAGGATTCGCGCACGCCCGCGAGAACCGAGTCCTCGCGCTCGAGGTCGATGAAGGGCGCCATGAGCGAAACCTTCGGGAAGGTCGAGAGGAGATTGAGCCGGAGCACCTCCGGATAGCCCCCGACCACAGGGCAGGCGTAGCGGGCGTCGCCTTCGGGGAAGGGCGTTCCTTCGCGCGCGACGGACGGAAGCCAGATGCGGTTGACCCCTTCTTCCGCGAGCCACGTCACGTGGCCGTGCGCAAGCTTCGCGGGCCAGCAAAGGGTCTGCGAGGGAATCGTTTCGGTGCCCTTCGCCGCGATCGTGCGGTTCGAGGCGGGCGAGAGCACGACCTTGAAGCCGAGTTTCGTAAAGAACGCGTGCCAGAAGGGATAGTGTTCGTAGACGTTGAGAACGCGCGGAATCCCGATCGCCCCGCGCAGAGCCTCTTCGAGAACGGGTCGGTCAAAGAGGAGCGCCGTCTTTTCGTCGTGGAAGGAGACTTCGTTCTTCGCGGCGCGGCCGAGCGACTTCAAAGCGAATTCGCAGCGGTTCCCGCTTACGAACTTTTCGCCCGACGCGAAACGGTGGAGCGTCAGGCGGCAGTGATTGCTGCAGCCGCGGCAGAGGAACTCCCGGCGCTTTACGTCGGTAAGATCAAAGGTCTTTTCGTCGAGTTCGGGCACGGGCGTTTCGGCCGTCGTGCGTTCCTTGGCGAGAAGGGCCGCCCCGTAGGCGCCCATGTGCCCAGCGATGTCGGGGCGGATCACTTCGCGCCCGATGTGCGTTTCAAAGGCGCGCAAGACGCCGTCGTTCAAAAAGGTCCCGCCCTGCACGACGACGTGTTTGCCGAGTTCGTCGGCGTTGCGGATGCGAAGGACCTTGTAGAGCGCGTTTCGCACGATCGAGTGGCAAAGCCCCGCCGCAATGTCGTCCGTTGAGGCGCCGTCGCGCTGGGCCTGACGCACCTTGGAATTCATGAAGACCGTGCAGCGCGTGCCGAGGTCGACGGGCGCGCGCGAACGAAGCGCCGCCGCCACGAATTCGGGGAGCGTAAGTTCGAGCTGGTCCGAGAAGGTCTGCAGAAAGGAGCCGCAGCCCGAGCTGCAGGCTTCGTTCAGGGTCACCCCGGAAATGAGCCCGTCCTTGACGGCGAGGCACTTCATGTCCTGTCCGCCGATGTCGATCACGTAGCTCACGTCGGGCGCGAAGTGCGCGGCCGCGCGCTGATGCGCGAGCGTTTCGACTTCAGCCCAGTTGGCGCCGAGCGCCGCTTTGGCGAGCTCCGTCCCGTAGCCCGTTGTGCAGATCGAGCGGATGCGCGCCCCTTCGGGGAGGGACGCCGCAAGGGTCTTGACGCGCGGGAAGAGGCGCTCGAGCGGATTTCCTTCGTTTCGTTCGTACCAGGCGGAGAGGAACCGTCCGTCGCCGTCGATCAGAACGCCCTTCACCGTGGTGCTGCCGAGGTCGATCCCGAGATAGAGGTCGCCCCGGGCTTCGGAGAGATCGGCGCGCTCCACCTTTTCCTTTTCGTGGCGCGCGCGGAAGGCGGCGAGCTCTTCGTCGTTCGCAAAGAGCGCGGGAAGACGTCCGGCGCCCGCTTCGACGCGGACCTTGGCGAAGCGGTCGATGAGCTCGCCGAGGTTTGCGAGTTCCGGCGATTCGTCGGCCGTGAGCGCCGCCCCGTGGGCGACCGCGAAGTGCGCGTCGTCGAGCGCCGTGAAACTTTGTCCCGGACCTTCGAGCTTGCGGATGAAGCTCTCGCGAAGGCCCTTCAGGAAGGAGAGCGGACCGCCCAGGAAAACGATCTTTCCGCGGATCGGACGCCCGCAGGCGAGGCCCGAAATCGTCTGTTCCGCGACGGCGTCAAAGACGCTTCGCGCGGCTTCCGAGCGGGGAACGCCGCTGTTCAAAAGTGCGACGAGGTCGGTCTTCGCGAAAACCCCGCATCGCGAGGCGATCGGGTGCGAGACCGTTGCCGAGAGCGCGAGTTCGTTCAGCCCCGCGGCGTCCGTTGAAAGGAGCGCCGCCATCTGGTCGATGAAGGCGCCGGTGCCGCCTGCGCAGGCTTCGTTCATGCGCAGTTCCAGCCCGTTCGTAAGATAGAGAAGCTTCGCGTCTTCGCCGCCGAGTTCGATCGCGACGTCGGCGTCGGGCAGGCGTTCCGCAAGGAAGGTCGCGCCCGCCGCCACTTCCTGCAGGAAGGCGACGTGAAGCGCATCGCTCAGCGCCAGCGCGCCCGAGCCGCTCAGCACCGGCCGCACGGGGCGTCCGGGGAAGCGTTCGTTAAGTTCGGAAAGGAGCGTTCGGACGGTGAGGATCAGGTCGCTCTTGTGTCGGCGGTAGTCACGCGCAAGGATCTTGCGGTCGTCGTCAAGCAAGACGTACTTGACGGTGGTGGATCCGAGGTCGAGTCCCAAAAGCATGGCTTCTCTCTCTTTTTAGAATGGTTTGGGTTCGGTGACGGGGAGACGTTCGATCATTTCCCGAAGGATGCGCACGAAGTATTCGGCCCATTCCCGCTCGCGCCCGCGGTAGAGCTCGTTGGGGACGTTCATGAGAAAATGCAGGAGCATCCCCGTGAAGGCGGAAACGGCCCTTTGCGAAGGATCGTCGGAGGCGAGCCCGAGGGCGCGGGCGAGGCGCTCTTCGACCATTTCCGTGGCCCAGACCGTGTGCGCATAGAGAAACTGTTTTCGCATCGGACTTCCGAGCGAGAGGCGCAGAATGGCGCGGCAGTCGTCTCCGAGCCGCACGAGCGCCTCGATGAGGGCAAGCAGATCCATTTCGGCATCCGCCCCCTCGGGTTCGGGAAGCCGCTCGAGGAGAAGTTCGGCCCGATGATCGAGCACCGCCTCGAAGAGCGCCCCCTTGTTGGGGAAATAGTGATAGACGAGATTTCTCGTGACGCCGGCTTCGCGCGCGAGGTCCGAGAGCGAAACGCCCTCGAAACCGCGGTCTCGGAAGGATCGGGAGGCGATTTCAATGATCTGCTTTTCTCTCTCGGAATGAGTGCGGCGATTGACGGGTTTCCTCATTTCCTTGTTCCATGAGCGAACGATTGTTCACTCGCCTATTGTACGGATGCGAAATAAGGAAAAACTGGGTGAAAACGCCGTGAAAACCCTTACGAAAAATCAAAAGCGGTTATGGCCTTCGAGCTTGAGCAGGAGGACTTTTCGGTCGAGACCGCCTCCGAACCCGGTGAGCGATCCGTCGGAGCCGATGATGCGGTGGCAGGGAACGGCGATGCAGAGCGGATTCGATCCCACGGCCTGCGCGACGGCCCGGAAAGCCGTCGAACGTCCGATTCGGCGGGCGATGTCGCCGTAGGAGGCGGTTTTGCCGTAGGGAACCTCGAGCAGCGCACGCCAGACGCTTTCCTGGAAGGGCGTTCCGCAGGGGCGAAGCGGCAGGTCGAAGGTTTGAAGTCGTCCCGCGAAGTAGTCTTCGAGGGCCTTCGAGGCCTTTTCGAGAATCGGAGAGTCGCCCGTCACGGGCACGGCGCCGAGACGCTTGCAAAGCGCTTTGAGACAGTGAGGCGCCCCCGGGGCGTCGGGCCAGTCGCAAAGAACGAGGGCGTCTTCCGTAGCGCCCAAACGCATCACGCCCGTGGGCGTCTCGATTTCCTTGAGGGTGAGGGTGATCATGAGGAAAATCCCGGCTTTGACGATTCGAACGGTACGGAAAAGCATAGCGCCTTCCCGACGGCGCGGGGACGGTTCAAAAAACTCAATTTCGAGTGGAATCGGGGTCGAGGAGAAGTCGGCGTGACCTTGCGCGCCAAGTTGTTGTGCGTACGCGCCAGAGCGCTAACCAAAAATCGAAGGAAGATCTACGCTCGGCTCAGACCCGATTCCTGCGGTGGAAAGCACCGCAACACCGAAACGAAACGGAGAGAAATCATGACCGAACGAAAGTTGTTGATCCACGGGGACGTCGTCACCATGAACGCCCGATTCGAGTGCATCGAAGACGGTGCGGTGCTGATCAAAGGAAAGCGCATCGAAGCGGTGGGAAAAACCTCGGATCTTCTCGCGCTCGTCGGCGAGGAGGAGGTCGAGCGCATCGACTGCTCCGGCAAAATGATTCTTCCCGGACTCATCGACGCGCACACCCATGCGGGTCACTGCCTCAACCGCTCGCTCGGGCTCGACTCACGCACGCGGTGGATGGACTATCTCACGAAGATCTACCACCACTCCACGACGCCCGACTACTGGTACGCCGAAGGACGACTCGCCGCGCTCGAACGCCTCAAGGCGGGCATCACCTGCGGCGTGTCGGTGATCTCCAACGCCGCCCGTTGCGACGATCCCCGCATCGTCGTCGAGCACGTCCGCGGGCACGCGGAAGTGGGGACGCGCGAGAATCCCGCGATCGGTCCTTCGAATCCTCCGTATCCGCGCGCCTTTGCTCAGGAAGAAAACGGTCGGCTCGTCGAAAAACGCTTTACCTTTGACGAACTGATGGCGAAGGCCGAAGAAGCGATCGAACTCGTAAACGGCAGTCACGACGGTCTCATCGGCGCCTTTGCCGCGCCCTTCGTAATGGTGAGTTCGATTGAAGGATCCAAGGCGACGCCCGCGGACCTCGCCTGCCGTCTTACGGATCAGGACCGACACATGATGAAGGCGATCCGCGACGTGGCCCGCCGTCAGCACGTGCGGATTCACACCGAAGCCTTCGGCGGCATGATTCGGCTTGCCGCGCAGGCGGACGATCCGCTCCTCGGGCCCGACGTGCACGTGCAGCACTGCAAGGGGATTTCCTTTCGCGAAGCGATGATTCTCGCCGAAACGAAGACGAACGTCACGACGACGCCCGCCTGGCATCAGCTGCAGATGCGCTGTCCGGTTCCCGAACTCATCGAACTCGGCGCCAACGTGGCCGTCACGACCGACGGCACCGCGCCCGCCATGCCCTTCGACCTCTTCCGTGCGGCGCGCGATACCGCGCTTCTGCAGCAGGCGGCGGCCAACGATCCCTTCGTTTTGCCGGCCGGCAAACTCCTCGCGATGATCACGATCGACGCCGCCCGCGCGATCGGGCGCGAGGCGGACCTCGGTTCGCTCGAAGTCGGAAAGCTCGCCGACATTACGACGATCAAAACGACGTCTCCGCACCTTATGCCGAGACTCATGCCGATTCATCAGCTGATGCTCTACGGAAATCCCGGCGACGTGGCGGATGTCTTTGTGGCGGGCAGAGCGCTCATGCGCGACCGCAAGGTGCTCACGGTGTCGGAAGCGGACGTCTTCGAGTGTGCGCAGGCTGCGAGCCTGGAGGCCGTCCGCCGCGCGGGCTATGAGCGGCTTCTCAAGCCCGCCGACAACTTCTGGACGGGCGCGCAGAGCCATCTTTCCGCGCTACGCGAACCCTGAGATACCGGGCGGACGAAGAAAGGGGAGCGGCAGAGCCGCTCCCCTCGGAAATCGTTTCTCATGCCCGCTCACGAGCGGAGCGGGTCTTCGGAAACATTAGAAGACGTAGGAAAGGCCGGCGTAGACCTGACCGATCTTTTCCTTCGCCGAATCGCTCGCATGCACGTTGTCGACGTCGCCGCTCACGTCATACTTGCGCTCGCCGTAGCCCGCGCCCGCATAGAGGCTCGCCCGTTCGGAGAGCGGATAGACGTAGCGCGTCGTGATGCCGTAGAACTTGATGTCGACGTTGACGTCGGCGAGGGCGGGGGGCAGATCGCCGATCGAACCCGTGCCGTCGTCGAGTTCGCCGTCGGCGTAGTAGACGGCGACCGTCCAGTCGCCGCCCGCAACCGGCATGATCGTGCCGAGGTGGAGACCCCAGCCGTCAAAACCTTCACGGGATTGCAGATCAGCGCCGTCTTCATTGAAGAAGTCTTCCGTGCCGGCGAAGTCACGGGCGCCCTTGACGTACTGACCCATGGCGAAGAGCTTCAGAAGGCCGAAGTCGTAGTTGCCGCCGAGGTAGACGTTGTGCTGATCCTTTTCGCGGTTCGCTCCCGTTTCCTTCGAACCCCACATCATCTGATCGTAGGCGATGACGGTCTGCAGATTGCCGATCGTGTAGGTCGCGGCGATGCCGGCGTAGCGGTCGGCCGTGGCCTTGCCTTCGACGCCGTCTTCTTCGGCGGAGTCGTTCTTGAAGGAATACTGGCCCGTCACCTGGAAGCCCGCGAATTCGGGCGTCTGATAGGTGATCATGTTGTCGTAGACGCCGGCGCCCGTGAGGCCGAAGATGTTGTTGTCGCCGCCGTCGAAGCTGTCGCCCACGACGTAGACGATGTCGTAGGTGCCCGTGGCGCTCGAGAGCGTGCCCATGCGGCCGAACGAGAGGGCGCCGAAGCCGCCTTCGAGCGTGATGCGCGCTTCGCGGTCGAACAGCTTGTTTTCGGTGGCCATCGAGCCCGAATCGGAAGCGAATTCGTTTTCGAGGTGGAAGGCGACCTTCATGCCGTTGCCGAGGTCTTCGGAGCCGGCGATGCCGAAGCTCGAGGTTTCGTTCATCGACGATTCCATCGAGAGCGTGTTTTCGGCGGATTCGCCGCTCACCTTGCTGTGCGAGAACATGAGGCCGGTGTCAACGGCGCCGAAGACGGAAATGTCGGCTGCCTGAGCGGTGGCGAAGACGGAACCGAGGGCGAGGAAAATAAGACTCTTTTTCATGATGAGGGAAATCTCTGTAGTGCGGTTATGTCTGAAGACTCTTGCGGTTCACCGTGTCGGTGAAGTCGTGGCATCTATCCTACGCCTTTTTCAGAAAGAATGAGAAACAATATCAATAAAAAAAGAAGAAAAAACGGCCGAAACCGCGTTTGGATCCGACCGTTGTGCTAAAAACGCAACAAATGATAGTAAATCTTACTTAGATTCTTTTTCGACCGGCTTGCGTCCGACCGTTTCACTTAAGAGTGCCGCGCCGAGGATGAGGACGGCTCCGACCGCGGACGAAAGAGTCATGGCTTCTCCGAGAACGACCACGGAGAGAAAGATCGCCACGACGGGGTCAAGGTAGGAGAAGATCGCGATGCGCTGTGCGGAAAGGCGCGTGAGGCTCGTGAAGTAGAGCTTGCAGCCGATCGTCGTGTGAAGGATCCCGATAGCGAGAAGCGCGGCAATTCCCGTGAGATCGAGCGAAAAGCTCGTAACGTCTTCCGTCGCGAGGACGTAGGGGAGCGTGAGAAGGGCCGCCACGCCCAACTGCGCGATGACGAGGTCGTCGTCGGGGAGGTCTTTGAGGAACTTGTTGTTGAGAATGAGCGCGGTGTAGAAGACCGCCGACAGGATTCCGCAGAGAACGCCGTCCCAGTTCCCGTCAAAGGAGGCGCCCGGAAAGCCCGATACAAGCGCCATGCCGAGAAGCGCGAAAAGCACGCAGACGAATTTGAAGGGCGTGATGCGTTCTTTGAGGAGAACGGGCGAGGCGAGGATCAGCAGGACCGGCGCCATGTAGTAGAGGAGCGTCGCCGTCGCGATCGACGTGCGGTTGTACGCTTCAAAAAGGAAAATCCAGTTGGCGCTCAGAAAAACACCGGTGAAGAGAAGGCGCAGTCCGTTTTTGCGGATCGCCTCGACGTTGAGTCGCCGGCCCGCGAGGCGCATGAGGGCGTAAAGCGCGATCGAGCCGAAAATCCCTCGCCAGAGAACGATGGCGGAAGAGGGCAGATCGACCCAACGGACAAAAAGTCCGATCGTGCCGAAGATCCCCATGGCGCACAGAAAACGAAACATGAAGCCTTTCCTCCAACGGTATGAAAAGGACTGCCTTCGCGAATCCTTGGCGTGAAGGCGTTCTTCGATCGTAGCAAGCGTTCCGGCGCCGTACGTCGGGAAGAAGGTGGAGGGCTTTTGTGCGGTGTCAATCGGAGCGGTTTTCTGCGGTCCTTTTGTTCGTCGCGCCCCTTTCCGAGCGGTAGGCGCGCGGCGAGAGACCGTAGCGCGCCCGAAAGCGCTTCGAAAAATGCGGAAGATCCTGAAAACCCGAGAGAGGAGACGGATTCCCATCCGTCGTCGTTCTCAAATGATTCGGACGGATCGGACCGGTCGGGTTGCGGTCCGTCCGTACTTTGCGAAGGCTTTGGGAGGTTAGGTGGCTACGCTCGGCGCATTGACGGCGCGCAGGAAGGTGAGGTGTTTCTCGTACTGATCGAGCACGTCGTGGATGATCTGTTCGCGACTCCAGCCCATGAGGTCGTAGTCGCGGCTTCCTTCGCGAAGGAAGACTTCGGCGCGGCTGAAGGCGCTTTGATCGCTCTCGGGCGTCGTCTCCGGACTTTCGTAGTGGCGAAGCCGTACTTCGTAGAGAAAGTCGGGCATTTCCGGATAGACGACCGTGAGCGCGACGGCATCGTCCCGCCTGACGACCCGCGCGGCAAGCGAAGCCTTTTCGAATTCCGTCGAGATGTCTTCAAGTGCGGGAACGATCGTACGGTCGAACCACTTTCTCACATCGCGCTCGGTCGGGTAGGTTACGATCGTGCGCAGGCGCTCTCGCCAGTCGTCCCGCAGACCCGACGCGGCGGAGGACGTCACCGTGCTTCGGCGCGTCTGGCGCCGCATGTCGTCGTAGCGAAGCGACCGAAGGAGACCGCAAAGCGACGTCAGGAGCACCGCGGCGAAGGGAAGGGCCGAGACGAGCGTCATCGTCTGCAGCGCCTGCAGGCCGCCCGCCTTCAGAAGAACGGCTGCGCAGACGGCCGGGAGCATGGCCCAGAAGACGCGCTGCGCCGGGGGCGTTCGGCGTGCGCCGCCGCTCGCGATGGTGTCGGACACGAAGGCGCCCGAGTCGGCCGACGTGACGAAAAAGACGATGACCATGCCCATGCCGATCGCACAGAGATACGGCGTTCCGGGGAGGTATTCGAAGAACTTGTAGAGGGCCGTCGAGACGTCGTTCGAAACGGCGGCGGCAAGCGCCGGTCCCGTGCCGCTCATGATGAGGTCGATCGCGGAGTTGCCGAAGGCCGTCATCCAGAGAAGCGTAAAGCCCGCGGGAATGAGGAGGACGCCCGCGAGAAATTCGCGGATGGTGCGTCCGCGCGAAATTTGCGCGATGAAGAGGCCCACAAAGGGCGACCAGGAAATCCACCATCCCCAATACTGCAGGGTCCAGCCGCCGAGCCATTCCGTGTTTTGCGGCTCGTACGCATAGAGCGTGAAGGTCTTCGTAATGAGACCTGAAAGGTATATCCCCGTGTTTTCGACGAAATGCTTGAGAAGTTCGGCCGTGGGGCCGACGGCGAAGACGAGCGCAAGAAGGAGCACCGCGAGAATGAGGTTTGCTTCGGACAGAAGCTTGATGCCGCGGTTGAGGCCCGAAGCGGCCGAGAGGGCCGAAATCGCGCTGATCCCGAAGATGAGGGCCATCTGAAGGCTCGTGCTCGTCGAAACGCCGAAGAGGTAGCCGAGGCCCGAATTGATCTGAAGGACCCCGAAGCCTAGCGACGTCGCGACGCCGAAGACGGTGCCCGTCACGGCAAAGACGTCCGCGGCGTCTCCGATCGGGCCGTAGAGGCGCTCGCCGATGAGCGGATAGAGGGCGCTCCTGAGGGTGAGCGGCAGTCCGCGGCGGAAGCCAAAGTAGGCGAGCATGAGTCCCACGGCGGCGTAAATCGCCCAGGCGTGCAGCCCCCAGTGGAAAAAAGTGGTTTCAAGGGCGGAGCGCGCCGCCGCCACGGTCTGCGCCTCGCCCTCGGGCGGAGCGAGAAAGTGCATGACCGGTTCGGCGATGCCGAAAAACATGATGCCGATGCCCATGCCGGTCGAGAAAAGCATGGCGAACCAAACGGGGAGGCTGAACGCGGGACGAGCGTGATCGGGGCCGAGTCGGATCGAGCCGAAGCGCGACAGGGCGATGAGCGTCATGGCGCAGAGAATGATCGCCACGGCGAGAATGTAGAACCAGGAAAGTTTGGCGGCGATGAAGTCCTGCGCCGAAGAGAAGAGTCTCGCCATGGAGTTCGGAAAGACGCTCGCGAGACCGACGCAGAGGAGGATGAAGAGGACGGCGGGCCAGAAGACGCTGCGCCGAATCACGAGACCGCTTTTCGTGCGGCGGCCCGCAATGGAGGGGGAAGGACAAAAGGAAGAAACACTGGAATCAGACAAAAGAAACTCCTTGAAAAGGGACGCCCGACGGAAGCGCCGGGAGAATGCGTTTCTTCTTCCCTGCGTTCCGAGCCGGTACGTCAAAAGACGGGCCGCGGGATGAAAGGAATGTCGGGGCTTGTCTGAATTCATTGCACCCCTTAGCTTTCGAATCCGCGGAATGCTTATCAGGGTAACACGTGTTTTGGAGAGGCTTGCCTAAAACGCTCGATTAAGGGTTTGTACGGAGCTTTGTTGTCGCACCCTCCGTCAAGAAAATCCCTGTGAAAACAACGGAGATGAGAGGTTACAAAATATTACGTTTTCGGTTTGCGGAAATGCCGTGAATTGAGCGCAAGATCCTGTGAAAAGCGGGATGTTTACGACAAATGAACGAAAACGCCGACGGCCGCCCGAAGCGGGACGGCCGTCGAGAGACCCCTGCGGCGCCCTGGGCGCCGCGTCGTCAGGAGAGATCAGCGGGGGATGATCAGGATGGGAATGTCGGTGCCTGCGGCCACGTGCATGGCGACGGAGCCCAACACCGCGGCCGTGAAGTTTCCGCGGCCGTGCGAGCCCATGACGAGCATGTCGAGGTTGTACTTCGCATAGCGGCCGATCACGCGGCTCGGATCGCCTTCCAGATGCACGCCCTTGACGGACTTGCCGGCCGTCTCGAAGCGCTCCATCGCTTCGCGGACGGTTTCCGAGAAGACGGACTTCTGCACGTCTTCATAAGCCTTCGAGAAGCTTTCGTGGCCGATCGTGTCGGAGACGTCGGGCGACGTGTCGGCGAGGAAGGCGTAGTCGGGCGTTACGTTGATGATTTCATAGGCGGCGTCGCCGAAGAACTCGGGATGCTGAATCACGAAGTCCACCGCGGCGCGGCCGTACTTCGAGCCGTCGAGCGCCACGCCGACGCGCAGTTTCTTGGCCGACGGGGCGGGCGTCGTGTCGCGCAGGATGAGGACCGGACGCTTCGTCTGCGAGAGAACCGTGTTCGTAAAGGAACCCATAAAGAAGCCTTGAACGGGGTTGAGTCCGCGCGAACCCATGACGATGAGGTCGGCTCCGAATTCCTCGGCAGCCTGTTTCACCGCGGCGCCGGGGTCGCCGAAGCCCACTTCCTTCCTGACGCCTTCGCCGAGGGCGGCGATCTCTTCGCCCATGCCTTCAAAGACCTTGAGACCTTCGTCCGTGTAGGCTTTCTTGACGGCTTCCGCCCCGAACATGCGGGCCATGCCGTCGGAGACGAACGACTGAACGCTCAACAGCTCCACTTCGGGACGGGTACCCGTAAGTTCGCTTGCTTCGCGAATAAATTGCAGTGCACGACGACTGTGTTGGCTTCCGTCAACGGGAACGAGAATTCTCATAAAGTCCTCCAACAGTGAATGGTTGTCCGGCACCCTTCAGGTGCGATGCCGGCAGGATCCGCATCACGGCGCATCCTTTTTTCTTACCTCTTATTTTGGTGAGGAAATACGGGAAAGTGAAGGTGAATCCGTAGAAATTTTGACGGAGGATAAACCGACGTCGGGAAAGTCCTCGAGAAAGCCTAGAAAGGTGAGAAAGAGAAAACGTCAGGAGAAAAATTGATGTTCTGAAAATGAAGAAACAAAGAATTACGGCTTATTCGCTTTCGTGCCTTTTCGGACGACTCCCCGGTGCTCGGATCGGATCGGTTTCCTAGGGACGGTCTTCTTTCCTATACAATGACCGTCACGCTCGAACGGACTTTGTGATGCGGCTTTGCCCCGAGAAGGGGAGGGTTCGGTCGGTCCGTCAGGAAGAAAATTTTGAAAACTCACGGAGCCGGGAACCTCATGTCGTCCGACAAAGCCAAAATGACGCGCGCGGCCATGCTGCGTTCGGCGCGGGAACTGATCGTGGAGCGCGGGATCGACCGCCTCAGCATGGATCAGCTCGCCCTGCGGTGCGAAAAAAGCAAGGGCGCCGTGATGTACCACTTCAAGACCCGCCGCGCCCTTCTTCAGGCGCTCATCGAAGAGTACGCCGAGCACATGACGGAGCGTCTGCGCCGAAACGAAGCCTGGGCGGTGGCGAATCTGAGCGATCCCGAACGCGACGACGAAGAGGCTCGGGCCCGCGCCCTCATCGCCGCCTACGTGCGGTGGTTTCGTGAATTCGACGCCGACAGCAGCGAGTGGGCGCAGGTGGGGGTGAGTCTTCTGGCGCTCGCCTCGCACGATCCGGAACTCTTGGAACCCGTGCGCGCCTGGTACCGGCGGCTCATCGCGCGGGCCGAAGCGCTTCCCTTCCGGATTCGCTCCAAGGTGATCTTCTGCCTCATGGCGATGGAGGGGCTCTTCTTTACCCGCAAGTTTTCGCTCGACGGCATGACGGCCGATCAGAAGGAGGCCGTCTTCTCCGAAATGCGCGCGCTTCTCGACCGCGCCTGAACCGGGGCGCTCTCGTTGCGGCTTCGGTGCTTCGCCGCCGATCTTTGCCGTCCTCTTCCTTCTGCAAGATTTTCGACCGATCGGTCGGTAAACTAGTGAAAACGCCTAGGTGTCTCTTTCTTGCTCTGTAAAAGGGAAAGACATAGATGTTAGGGTTAGTTCCGACTAGAAACCGACCGAACGGTCGAATATACTCCGCGCAGCTTCCGAGAATGCGGAAGTTTTTCTTTTGCATCGTCGGTCCGTCGGAATGGGACGGGTCGGCCATTCACAAAGGTGTGGAACAAATCATGATGAAGAAGACGTTGATTACGGCCTTGATCGCCACGGTTTTTGCGGGCGGCGCCATGGCCGCCGCCGTTACGGCGGAAGGCACGGGCGTGGGCAAGCACGGCGACGTGACGGTGGCCGTCACGTTTGACGGCGGCAAGATCACCGACATCAAGGTCGTGAAGGAACAGGAAAACAAGGTTCTTGCCCGCGGCGTTTACACGGATCTGAAGGATCAGGTCATCGCTACGAACTCGGCCGACCTCGATGTGATTTCGGGCGCCACGTTCTCCTCCAAGGGCTTCCTCGACGCAGTGAAGGACGCCGCCAAGAAGGCCGGTGTCACGCTCTCGAAGGCCGACAAGAAGGCCATCAAGAAGGTCGCCAAGGATCTTCCGAAGAACTCTTCCTATGACGTCGTCGTGGTCGGTGCGGGCGGCGCCGGTTTCTCGGCCGCCATCGAAGCCAAGAACGCCGGCGCGAACGTCGTTCTGCTCGAAAAGATGCCCGCCGTCGGCGGCAACTCGCTCATTTCCGGCGCCGAAATGAACGCCGCCAAGAACTGGGTCCAGCCCAAGCTCGGCATCAACGACGACTCCCCCGAACTCCACGCCGAAGACACCTACAAGGGCGGCGACATGAAGGGCGACATGAAGGTCATCAACGTGATGACGCACAACGCCCTCGACGCCGCGCTCTGGTGCCGCGACTACCTCGGCGTGCGCTTCGAAGACGACAACCTCTTCTTCTTCGGCGGTCACAGCCGCAAGCGCGCCCTGATTCCGGTCGGCCACACCGGCACGGAATTCATCACGAAGTTCCAGGCCAAGGCCGATGAACTCGGCATTCCCGTCATCACGAACATGAAGATGACGGACCTCATCCTTGACAAGGACGGTCGCGTCTCGGGCGTCAAGGCCACGATGAACGGCGCCGAATACACGTTCAACGCCAAGGGCGGCGTGGTTCTCGCCACGGGCGGCTTCGGCGCGAACAAGGAAATGGTCAAGAAGTACAACCCGAAGATCGACGAACGCTTCATGACGACCGACGCTCCGGGTACCACGGGTGAAGCCCTCTACATCGCCGAAAAGGCCGGTGCCGAACTCGTCAACATGGGCTACATCCAGACCTATCCGATTTGCGACCCGATCTCGGGCGTGATCGAACTGATCGCCGACTCCCGCTTTGACGGCGCCATCATGCTCAACCAGGAAGGCAAGCGCTTCGTGGAAGAACTCGACCGCCGCGACGTGCTCTCCGAAGCCATCCTGAAGCAGACGGGCGGCTACTGCTGGGTTCTCTGGAACGACAACATCGGCAAGATCTCCAACACGGTCGGCACGCACACGACCGAATACGAAGCCTTCACGAAGCAGGGCATCATGGCGACCTGCGATGACCTTAAGTGCATCGCCGACTTCACGAAGATCCCGTTCGATCAGCTGAAGAAGACCGTTGACCGCGTCACCTCCATGGCCGGCAAGGGCAACGACAAGGACTTCCATCACCGCGGCGGCCTCATGGACATGAGCCAGGGCAAGTACTACGTGATCAAGGCCGTACCGTCGACCCACCACACCATGGGCGGCATCCGCATCAACGAAAAGGCTCAGGCCTTGACGAAGGAAGGCAAGGTGATCCCGGGTCTCTGGGCTGCGGGTGAAGTTACCGGTGTCACGCACGGCACGAACCGCCTCGGCGGCAATGCCTACACGGACATCATCGTCTTCGGCCGCATCGCCGGCAAGGCCGCTGCCGAAGCCGCGAAGTAATCTCTTCGCCTTCGACGTTTCTCACCCGCCCCGTCGGGACGGGTGAAGAAGCGAAGCAAAGGCCCGGAACTTCTCGAAGGTTCCGGGCCTTTCTGCATGAAGAAAGAATGGATTGATCGAATGTCGGACGGTCAAAAGTCGTCGAACTGCGACGACCAGCGGCGCCGGCTCATGCGGAAGAGACAATGGCGCGCAAGCGGGTGCGTGATCGGCAGCGCCGGGTGATTGAAGTCGCCCGCCCAGTCGCGCTTCATTCCGAGTCGTCGCATGAGGCGGATGGAGGGAACGTTCCAATAGGACGTGAAGGCGACGACTTCGTGAAAGCCGAGCGATTCAAAGGCCGTCTCCAGAACCTTTTCGGCGGCTTCCGTGGCAAAGCCCCGATGCCAGAAGGCGGGATCGAGCCGCCAGAGAATCTCGCGCCATTCGGATCGAAACGAAGGAATTCCGAGTCCGACGAACCCCGCGAAGTCCGCTTCGCCCGGAATCTCAAGCGCCCAGGCGCCGAAGCCGTTTCTCTCCATTTCGTCGATCAGGCGCCGCGCGAGCGCGTCGGCCATTTCGGGCGGCAGCGTGCGAGGAAAGTAGCGCATGACGCGCGGGTCGGCGCAGAGCCTCTCGAAGGCGGGAAGGTCGCTCGGCCGCCACGGACGAAGAACCGTTCTTTCGGTGCGCAGAATCATCGGGGAATCCTCCGGAACGCCTGAAACCTCTAGCATTCTAACCGATGGAAAAAGAAACTCAAGGGAAAAGTTCGGTATCGGGACCCGCCGCAGTTCGTGGAAAAGAAAAGGGAGACCCCGCGGGATCTCCCTTTTTGGCAAAAGCAATCCGAAGATTACTTCGTCAGTTCATACGGCCACTGCAGCGTGCCGTAGAAGTTGTAGACGTTCTTGTAGCCCGTTTCCACGAGGATCTTCGAAGCCTTTTCGGCGCGGACGCCCGACTTGCAGTGAACGAGGATCTTCTGGTTGAGGTCGGGAGCGGCTTCAAGCTTGACGCCCGGACGGAGCTGATCCAGAGGAACGTTGACGGAGCCCTTGATGTAGCCGTCGGCCTTCACTTCTTCGGGCGTACGCACGTCGAGGATGACGACCTTTTCCGATTCCATCATCTTCTTGGCGACGTCCGGCGTGATCTTGTGATAGGCCGGGTTCACGTAGGTGAGCGGGGTCGCGGGCTGCGGTTCGACCGGTTCTTTGGCCTGGACGGAGCCGAAGGCAAACGAAGAGGCCACGGCGGCGCAGAGGGCGAGGGTGCGAAGATTCATCGGAAATTCTCCTTCCAAAAGGTACGGGCGAAGTGCCCGCGGTTCGTTATGCATTCTACCGCAGGCACTCCTGCGCGAAGCTTAAGGATTTATCCCGCGAACCTAAAGGAAACCTGATCGGGCATCAGAAAGGAACGCCCACGCCGATGCCCCAGCCCGGACCCCATCCCCAGCCGGGCCCCCAGCCCCAGCCGTGGTCCATGTAGAGGTAGGCTCGGTCGCGCTCGGCTTCGGCCTGGCGGGCACGTTCCTGCGCGCGCTTCAATGCGAAGTCGAGGTCCTTTTCGAGTCCCGGCGCTCCTTCGGGGCGCACGAGCTTGACGGTGGCGCCGTACTGCAGGTCGTTGATGTAGAAGGGGGATTCCGTCTGTGCGGTCGCGCCCGACTGCCAGGTTGCGCGGTAGCCCGGGACGAGACCTCCCTGATTGCGCAGAAGGTCCGTGTCGTACTCGATTTCCACGGGCGAATAGCCGTAGAGCTGCGAACCCGTGGGATCGGAAATCATGGCCCCTTCGGGTTCGGTTACGACGGTGACGTAGGTGCTGCAGCCCGAAAGAAGCAATAGGGCGGAGAGTGAAAGAAGTGCGCGTCGCATAAAAAAGTCTCCCTGGTTTCCATTCCATCCTAGCGCGGAGCGACGGGATGCGCCGCAAAAAATCGGTGACGCAACGTAAAGAAGACGGCCGGATAGGTATTTCGCCTAAGCTTGTTGCGGGCGCCATCCTTTAAAATTTCTTTGTTCCCCAAACAACGCAACTCGAAGGAGAAGTTGTCATGTCCAAGATTCTCGATCCTGTAGCCCTTTGGCAGGATCTCCATCAGATTCCCGAACTCGCCATGCAGGAAGTGAAGACTTCCGCCTATGTCGCCAAGACCCTTGAAGACCTCGGCATTCCCGTCACGCGCAACGTGGGCGGTACGGGCGTCGTGGGCTACATCCGCGGCGAAGAACCCGGTCCGGTTCTGATGCTGCGCGCCGACATGGACGCGCTTCCCTTCACGATCGACGGCAAGGAATGCGCCATTCACGCCTGCGGTCACGACTCGCACACCGCGATGCTTCTCGCCGCCGCGAGCCGCCTCGTCGGCACGATCAAGAAGGGCGCCGTGAAGCTCGTCTTCCAGCCCGCCGAAGAAAACATCACGGGCGCCGCCGCGATGATCAAGGACGGCGTTTTGGACGACGTCGACTACGCGCTCGGCGCCCACATCCGCCCGATCCAGGACGTTCCCGCCGGTCAGATCTGCGCGGGCGTCATGCACTCGGCTTCGCTCACCACCTTCGTTGAAATCGAAGGCCGCAGCGCCCACGCTGCGCGTCCGCACCTCGGCATCAACGCGATCGACGTCGGCACCGCCGTCGTGCAGGCCGTTCAGGCGATCTGGCTCAATCCGGCCGGAGTCTGGTCGATGAAGTGCACGCAGTTCCACGCCGATGCGGGCGCGACGAACACGGTTCCGCCGCACGCGAGCCTTACGTTCGACTGCCGCGCCGGCACGAACGCGCTCGCCGACGAACTGCGCGCCGCCTTCAAGCGCGCCGTCGAAAACACGGCCGCCGCCTTCGGCGCCAAGGCCGTCGTGACGGAACGCGGTTCCTGCCCCGCGGCCGAATACGACGAAGACTTCAAGGCCATGGTGGCCGAAAGCATCGTCTCGCTCTTCGGCAAGGAAGCCCTCGCCAAGGACTGCGGAGGCGGCGGTGAAGACTTCCACAACTTCAAGATGGCGAAGCCTTCGATCAAGGCCGCCTACTTCGGCGTGGGCGTCGGCGCAACGCCGGGCCTGCATGCCGCGAACATGTCGTTTGACCCGAAGTACCTGGAAAACGGCGTGAAGGTCTTCGTCGACATGACGCACCGCGTACTCGGCTAAACCTCTGCCGCAATTGACGAAAAAAAAACCGCATCCGGCGCGAGTCGGGTGCGGTTTTGTATTGGGGGCGAATCTTCGGAAATCAGGCTTCTTCGAGCGTCGCCTTCACCTCGTCGAGAAGCGCGGTGAGGGCCTTGACGACCGGACGGATCGGCTCGGAGTCGTCCCGCGCAAGGATCGCTTCCGAGGCGCGGGGCCACCAGTTGAGGATGTGTTCGGAGAGGAAGAGGCGGGCGCGGTCGTTCTTGCCCTTTTCCAGGAGGTAGGCGAGGAATTCGAGCGAAATGCCGAGATGGTCTTCCGGGAGGTTCAGGTCGTCCGCAAGCGCGAGGCCTTCTTCTCGATAGGCGGCGCGGGTCGCGAAGGTCTCCGTCTGGCAGTAAAGCTGCGCGGCGTTCGACCAGGAGCTCTCGGTGAGCGGGAGCGTCACGCTCGAGACGCCGTAAAAGAGCTTCGCCTCGCTCTGCGCGACGGCGTTGGGGTCGAGTTCCGCGATCGCGACGGGTTCCCGGGCGTCGGCCGGGGCGAGTAGCACGCCCGCCACCTGCGGCCAGGTCTTGAACCAGGCTTCGTCGGCGCCGCCGCGGAAAAAGAGGGCGAAGTGGCGGCAGAGATCGGCCAGTGTTTGAACGTACGGGTCCATGGGGTTCTCCTTTCAATCTTGTTCTGTGCGCGGTGCGCGACGAAAAAAGGATAGCAGGCTCGGACGCCCGAGGAGGAAGAGAAGGGCGAAGGGGCGGGAAAAGCCTGATACATCTTGTTTCATTCTTCCCCTTGAAGCGGGGAGCTTCAACCCCATCTATGAGGTGTAGGGGGAAGGAAAAGATTCCATAGCCCCTTTGATAACAACGATGTCCCTCGCATCGAGGGCCGGCGGAACGCCAAAGTTCCGCGAGACCTCCCGGTCAAAGGACGGACGAACGATAGGAGAATGATATGTTTGTTCCGACTCTTTACCACGACAACATTTTCGATGATTTCGACAACTTCTTCGGGCTCATGGACATGCCGCAGCGCCGCGATCCCCTCTTCGGGAAGCGCGCGGACCGTCTGATGCGCACCGACGTGCGTGAAACGGAAACGGGCTACGAGCTCGACATCGACCTGCCGGGCTTCAAGAAGGAAGACGTGAAGGCCGAGCTGAAGGACGGCTACCTCACCATCTCCGCTCAGAAGAGCCTCGAAAAGAAGGACGGCAAGGAAGAAGGCCGCTACCTGCGCCGCGAACGCTACAGCGGATCGCTCTCGCGCTCCTTCTACGTGGGCGACGCGCTGACGGAAGAGGACGTGAAGGCGAAGTTCGAAAACGGGATCCTGCAGATCTCGCTTCCGAAGAAGGAAGCCGCGATCCCTGAAAAGAAGACCATCATGATCGAATGACGTGCACAGTCGGGTGAGCGCCGCGCTTGCCGCGGCGCTTCCCGGAAGCGCTTCTCGCAATACGGGTTGCGGGAGGCGCTTTTTTATGGGAAATGCGTAGTCTTTGGTATAGGCGGAAGGGATTGCTTTTCGTAAGATGAGAAGAAAGGCGCGGTTCATCGCATGCTTTCCATAAGGAGCCTGCCGACCCCGCAAAACCATACGAAAATATGCGTAGAGATCTTCGCGCAAAGGACTCCTTATGCTCAGCGTCCTTCTGATTCTTCCCGACTTCCTCATCATCCTGCTCGGCTATCTCCTCAAGCAGGGCAAACTCGGCCAACACTTCAACGAAGGCTTCTGGAAGGGCGCGGAAAACGTCGTCTTCTACGTTCTCTTTCCGCCGCTTCTCTTTACGTCGGTCGCGAATTCGAAGCTCTCGCTCGCCGACGCGGGGTACTTCCTCGCGGTGGCCGTGGGCACCATGTTTCTGGCCGTACTTCTCTCGTGGCTCGTAAGAAAGATCGTGCCGGCCGACGATGTGACGCACGCCTCGGTCTTTCACTGCGGATTTCGTTTCAACAGCTATGTGGGCTTTGCGATCATCATGCGTCTCGCTGGGGAAGAAGGCTTTGCCTTCTTCGCCTTTCTCATGGCCTTCTGGGTTCCGATTTCAAGCTCCATTGCGGTGAGCGCGCTCGCGGGCGCGGTGGCGCGGGCCGAGAACGTCCAAAAGAAGGGCGGGCTCTGGAAGAAGACCGTGAAGACGATCTTCACGAACCCCCTCATCATCGCGACCGTCTCGGGCCTTCTCGTGAACGTCTTTGCGGTTCCGATTCCGGAAGTGCTCATGCATTTCCTCAAGTCCCTCGGGAACGCTTCGCTCGCGATGGGACTTCTCTGCATCGGCGCGGGTCTCAAGATCGAGAATCTGCGCGCACATTTTCCGCTCATCGCCGCCTCGACCGTGGAGCGACTCGTCGCGGTCCCGCTCGTCGCCCTGGGAACGGCCTGGTTTTTCCAACTCGAACCCTTGGGCGCGGCGGCGCTTCTGGTTTTTGCGGCCCTGCCCACGGCTCAGTCCTGCTACGTCATGACGGCGAGCATGCGGGGAAACGCTCCGATCGTCGCGGAAGTCACGACGGCCCACACGCTCGCCGCCATGGTGACGCTCCCCGTCTGGGTGGCTGTGATACAAAACGTTTTTCTTGCGGGCTGACGCGCCACGGCGCCGTAGAATGACGGCATCCCTGATTGTGGAGGAAATGTTTCGATGACCTCAGAAATGCAAAACGCGCCGATCGGCGAAGGCGACGTCGCGCCCGACTTCACGCTGCCCGCCGACGAAGGCGAAGTGACGCTTTCCGCGCTTCGCGGCGAAGGCGTGATTCTCTATTTCTACCCGAAGGACAGCACGGCGGGCTGCACGCTCGAGGCCCGCGACTTCACGGCGAAGGCCGACGACTTCGCGAAGCTCGGCTACCGCATTCTCGGCGTCTCGCGCGATTCCGTCGCGTCGCACTGCCGCTTCAAGGCGAAGCAGGAACTTACGATTACGCTCCTTTCCGACAAGGAGGAGACCGTGTGCCGCGCCTACGGCGTGATGAAGGAGAAGATGATGTACGGAAAGAAGTGCTTCGGGATCGAACGCTCGACCTTCGTCATCAATCCCGAAGGCGTCGTCGTGAAGGCGATGCGCGGCGTCAAGGCAAAGGGCCACGTCGAGGCGCTCCTCGCGGAACTTTCCTGACTTCCGGTTGACGCAATCCAGAAAGATCGAACCCCGCGGCGGAAAACCGCGGGGTTTTGCTAATTGCACATTCGTTGTGGTATTACCCGACGGCCTTTCCCATTCGGAAGCGACCTTTGGGCAGAATGGAAATCATCGACAACGAACACTGCCCGGAGGCAACCATGCAACGACGCAACCTTCTCTCCCTCGCGGCCGCCGCCGCTTGCTCCGTTCTTCTTCTCGGTACGGCCGGTTGCTCCGACAAGGCGGCCGATGCCAGCCGCATCCGCGTGGGCGTGACGGCGGGTCCGCACGCCGACATCGTGACGAAGGCGGCCGAGGTCGCCAAGCAAAAGGGCCTTACGGTGGAAGTGGTGGAATTCACCGACTACATCTCGCCCGACCGTTCGCTCGCCGACAGGGCGCTCGACGCCGTCGTCTACCAGCACGAGCCCTTCCTGCAGAACTTCAACAAGGTGAACAAGACCGATCTGCGCGTCGTGGGGAAGGCGGTCGTGCAGCCCATGGGTTGCTACTCAAAGACGATCAAGAGCGTCGCCGAAATCCCCGAAGGTTCGGTCGTGGCGATCCCGAATGACCCGACGAACGGCGGCCGCGGACTCCTGCTTCTTGAAGCCCAGGGCCTGATCAAACTCAAGGCCGACCGCAAGGACGACGCGGTTCCGGCCGACGTCGTCGAAAATCCGAAGAACCTCAAGATCCTCGAAATGGAAGCCGCACAACTTCCGCGCAGCCTCGACGACACGGCTGTGGCGGTGATCCCGATGAACTACGTCATCAGCTCGGGTCTCTCTCCCGAAAAGGAAGGTTTCGCCTTCGAGTCTCTTGACGCGGCCTATGCGCTCATCATCATCGCCGCGCGTCCGGACAATGCGGAGAGCAACGCGGTGAAGACCTTCGTCGAGAGCTACCGTTCGCCCGAAACGAAGCGCTACGTGGAGGAAACCTTCCGCGGTACGATCCGTCCGACCTGGTAAGCCGGACTCAATCATTCTCAATCGTCGCGACGCCCTTGGTAACGGCCTTGGGCGTCGTATCGTCTTCCGGACGAGTCTTCGCGGCCCTGATAACGGCCCATCGAGTCGTAGATTCGCCCCGACGAATCTTTTCTTCCGAGATAGCGCCCCTGCGCGTCGTAACGTCTGCCCGACGAATCTTCTCGGCCCTGATAGCGGCCCATGGAGTCGTAGACGCGGCCCGACTTGTCCGAGCGTCCCTGATAGCGTCCCTGCGCGTCGTAACGGCGCCCGCTGTCGTCGACGCGGCCCTGATAACGGCCCTGCGCATCGTAGCGGCGTCCTTCGTCAATGTCGAAAGCCTTGCTCTCCGTCGGGGTGACGGCCGCGGCGGAGCCAAAAAGCGCGGCCTGCAGGAGGCCGAGGAAAGTGCGTCGAGTCATTCGATGCTCCCAAATGAAAGAGGAGATTCTTCCACTGTAACACGCACGCTAAGAACCTGCGGGCGGGCGAATTTTGTCGTTTTCCTGCGGATACAGAGGGCGGCGGTTTCGAGCTGAGAGAAACTCTCAGCGGATTGACCAATCCCGGGGACGCGGGATTCTTAAGGAAACGATGCGAAACCCAAGGAAAATCGTCGGCTTTTCTTAAGAAAAGGACAGGATGCAACGCGACGTTGCGGGTAAACCCGAGCGTTTTCTATTGTGCAGATGAGAAAAGTTCTCACGATTAAACGAGGCTTACGCTTTACTTTCAGGACGTTTTTTGACTGAAAATCGGAGTGAAAGAGCATTCTGAAAGAGGGTTGAAAAGATGTGCAGAAAATCCTTCTTTTTGTGTGACTGGTACTGAATGCCTACTCCCGAGGGGGGTTCTGTAAGGATTTCGTAAGCTTGAAAAGGTTTCGTAAGCTTCGTTTCAGAGAGAATGACAAAGTGTTGCGCTCGATCAAGTGAATGTAAAAAAGGATGTCACGACCCGAAAATCACTTGAGAAATCGTCTCATGTTCTGTATAGTGGTTCTCAACGGAAGACGAGATGTTCCACACAAAGGACTGAGGGGTCGGTCCGGAACATCACCCGACGCGAAGCTTGGACCGTGGCGGGAAAGTTTTCAGGTCTCCTGGGGAGCGCGGAATACAGGGCCGCGCTCCCTTTTTCTTGTGCGGCGCGGGTATGAGGCCCGCGCCTTTGCTTTGCGGGACGACGAGAAAGCCCTCTGAAAAGAAAAGGGCGCCCGAAGGCGCCCGCGAAGTTGCGGAAACGACGTCGCGTCAGCCGTTCGAGACGGCCTTTTCCTGCGGCATCTGCGAGAAGATCCAGGTGAGGAAGCCGCCCTTGTTGCGCGAGCACACCCACACCTTGCCTTCGCCCTTGAATTTCAGAACGATCCCTTCGCCCGAGAGCTGGCTGTGAAGAACCTTGCCGAGAAGACCCGAACGAGCCGTGTTGATGGAGAGTTCGTAGTCGAGTTCGCGGTCCCAGGCAACGAGGTGACCGTTGTCGACGATGAGCTTCTGACCGGGCTTCACGTCGACCGCCTGAATGGAGCCGAAGCCCGAGAGGGCGATCTGTCCGTGGCCCTGGGTCGCCATGAGAAAGAGTCCGCCGGAATTGCCGAGGAGGGCGCGTCCGAGGCTTTGCGTCTTCGTTTCGAGTTCGACCCCGTCGGTGGCGGCAAGGAAAGCGCCGTCCGAGAGCATGTACTGCCGTTCGCCCACGTCGAGAACCACGACGTCGCCGGGGAGGTTCGGAGCGAGGAGGACGCTTCCGGGTTCGTCGTCCGCGACGAAGGACTGTTGGAAGAAGTTTTCGTCGTTCAGGAACTTGCGGGCAAGACTCTTGAAGAAGCCCCCGCGGGTTTCGCCCTTGAGCGAGATCGAGCCGTCCATCGCCACCATGGCGTTGGATTCGGCGGCGACGCTCTCACCGGGTTCGAGCGAAATGCGAAGGAGGGGATCGATGCTGGAAAGTACTTCGAAGCGGGCCATGGAAATCGGTTCGATAGGATGGGGAAAAGGTGCGGCACGGTTTGCCGCGTTTCTCCGTCATTCTATCGGGCGCACTCGATGACGTGGGAACTCTCTTGCGAACGGCAACAGTTGCGGATTCTTCGAAACATTCTCAGGTTTCACCGACGGCCACAAGAAAATGGTCGTCGGGGTGAAAAGCGCTTCGGAAATTTCACCGCGGCTGAGCCTTGGCCCAGACGATCGCATCCGCAATGAGGTTGTCGAGTTCCTCTTGAGACAAACCGGAGGATCGAACCTTTTCCTTGGCTTCTGAGGTAAGCGAGGAGAGGATGTAGCAAGAAACGGCTTTCCGGACCAGAGCGGACAAGGATCCCTTCTTACCGCCCTGCGAGGCAAGATAGAGCCGAGCTGCCTCATCCAAATCAGGGGGTACGGAAAGGTTCCACCTTACTTTGGCCGGACGATCGTCTGACTGCATCATGGCGCTTTCTCCCGGAAGAAAAGAAGTTATGCCCATACGCTTTTGAGCATAACGTCGAATTCGATGCTCTTGGCGGAGGATTTCATCCGTCCGGCAACCGTCGTGTCGGTTCAAATTGGTCTTCCCGGCCGCAACGTAAAAGAGCCCGCCGCCGATCAAAATCGGGGCGGGCTCTCGTCATCTGTTTGCGAGTGGATCAGGCGTCGAGATGCATCGTCACCTTGTCGTCGCCCGAAGCTTCGATGCGGCGTTCGATGGCTTCGGCCTCTTCGCTCTTCTTTTCAGGCTTGGGACCGGGTTCGAGCACGGCGATCGATTCGACGTGGCCCGTGTGCGGGAACATGTTCATGATCCCCGCGGCGCGGATGTGCCAGCCGCCTTCGTGGTGAAGAATGGCGCAGTCGCGGGCGAGCGTCGCCGGATTGCAGGAGACGTAGACGACGCGTTCGGGGCGGTGGTCCGTCGCGGCGAGCGTGCGCGCGAGCGCAAGCGCCCCTTCGCGAGGCGGGTCGATCAAGACGCGGTCGATCGTGCCGTAGCGGGCGCGCAGATCGTCCCAGTCGGCTTCGCACCAGGTAAAGAGGTTGCGGGCCGTAAAGGAGGTCTTTTCCTTGAGGCCGTTGTCGGCGGCCCCTTGACGCGCGCGGGCGACGAGACCTTCGGAGCCTTCGATGCCGATCACGGTCTTCGCGAGGCGCGCGAGCGGGAGCGTAAAGTTTCCGAGACCGCAGAAGAAGTCCGCCACGTGGTGGTGGGGTTCCACGCCCAAGAGGCGCACGGCGCGGCCCACCATCGTTTCGTTCAGGGCATGGTTCACCTGCGTGAAATCGGTCGGCTTGAAGCCGATGCGCACGTCGAATTCCGAAAGGTAGAGGCCGAGCGCCTGTTCGGCTTCGGGACGAACGGCGTGGGCGGATTCGGGCCCCCTGGGTTGCAGCCAGATGTCGGCGCCGTACTTGTCGCCGAAGGCGAGAAGCTTTTCCATGTCTTCAGGCGTCGGGGTTTCGAGCGTGCGAAAGACCAGCGCCGTGCGGCCGTCGCCGCCGACGGCGACTTCAATCTGCGGCATGCGTTGGCGAATGGAGAGTTCCGAGACGAGTTCGCGCATCGGGACTAGCATGTCGGAGACGTGCTTCGGAAGAATCTTGCAGCTCTTCATGTCGCAGACGTAGGAGCTCGCCTTTTCATGAAAGCCCACGAGGACGCCTCCCTTCTTGGGGACGTCGCGCACGGTGAGGCGGGCGCGGTGGCGGTAGTGCCAGGTCGGACCGTAGATCGGGGGAATGATTGATTCGGGGCGGACCTTGCCGATGTGCCAGAGCGTGTCGAGAAGGACCTTTTCCTTGTAGGCGACCTGGGCGCGGGCTTCGAGGTGCTGCATGGCGCAGCCGCCGCAGCTTCCCGGGCCGTGGCCGAAGGCGGGACAGGCGGGCTTTACGCGCTGCACGGACTCGCGGTGCACGGCCGTGACGCGGCCCACTTCAAAGGACGTTTTGTTGCGAAGACGCTCGTAGGTGACGTTCTCGCCGGGGAGCGCTCCCTGAATGAAGACGACTTTGCCGTCTCGACGGGCGACGCCCCGACCTTCCTGGTCGAGGCGTTCGACGTCGACGGTGAAGTATTCGGGCGTTTTTTCCTTGCGTCGGGCCATGTGACTTTTCTCCATTGCCTCCGTACGGTGCCGAAGGCGCGAACCAAATTCGAAAGATCCGCATTGTAGCGAAAAGCGGAAGACCCGACGCGGAAAAAAACGAAGCGGGCGGAATCAGAAGAAGCCGCGCTTCCCTTCGGCGAGACTCACGAAGATGTTCTTCACCTGCGAGTAGTGTTCGAGCATCATCTTGTGGGTTTCGCGCCCGATGCCCGAGCGCTTGTAGCCGCCGAACGGGGCGTGCGCGGGGAGTTCGTTGTAGGTGTTCACCCACATGCGGCCCGTGCGCACGTCGCGCGCGACGCGCATGGCGCGGTTGATGTCCTGCGTCCAGACGGCGCCGCCCAAGCCGTATTCGCTGTCGTTGGCCATGCGGACGACTTCCTCTTCGGTGTCGAACGGAATCGCCACGACGACCGGCCCGAAGATTTCCTCCTGCGCGACGCACTGGTCGTTCTTGACGTCGGCGATGAGGGTCGGCTGCATGAAGGCGCCCGACTCAAGGCCCGGCACCTTGGCGCGTTCCCCGCCGGCGAGGATGCGCGCGCCGTCCTTCTTCGCGATTTCGACGTAGCGAAGAACGCGTTCGACCTGCGCCTCGTTGATCTGTGCGCCCATCTGAGTGGCGGGATCCATGGGATCGCCCACCTTTACGGCCTTGAAGGCTTGGGACAGACGCTCGAGCACTTGGTCGTAGATCTTGCGCTCGATGAAGAGGCGCGAGCCCGCACAGCAGACCTGCCCCTGATTGAAGAGAATCCCGATCTGTACGCCTTCGACCGCACGTTCGAGATTGCAGTCGGCAAAGAGGATGTTCGCGGACTTGCCGCCGAGCTCGAGCGTCGCGGGAATGAGACGTTCGGCCGCGGCCCGGGCGACGTCGACGCCGACTTCGGTCGAGCCCGTGAAGGCGAGCTTGTCAAAGCCCGGGTGCTTGAGCATTGCGTCGCCCGCGGTGCGGCCGGAACCCGTGATGACGTTCACGACCCCGGCGGGAACGTGGCGGGAGATGATTTCGGCGAGATGCAAAAGAGAGAGCGGGGTGGTCGAAGAGGGCTTGATCACGACCGTGTTTCCGGCGGCGAGCGCCGGGGCGAGCTTCCAGGCGCCCATAAGGAGCGGGAAGTTCCAGGGGATGATCTGACCCACGACGCCGATCGGTTCGTGCAGGACGAGACTCATGGTGTCGTTGTCGATGCGCACGGCGCTCCCTTCTTCGGCGCGAAGACAGCCGGCGAAATACCGGAAGTGGTCGACCGAGAGCGGCACGTCGACGAGCGAGGTCTCGCGGATGGGCTTGCCGTTGTCCAGCGTTTCGATCTTCGCAAAGAAGTCGGCCTCCTTCTCGAGGTCGTCCGCGATGCGCAGAAGAATGGCGGAGCGTTCGGCGGGCGAGGTCTTCGACCAGCCTTCAAAAGCGGCGCGGGCGGCCTTCACCGCACGGTCGACGTCGGCGGGCGAGGCCGCGGCCACGCGGGCGAGCACTTCGCCCGTGGCGGGATTGCGCGTTTCAGAGGTCTTGCCGCCTTCCGCAGCCACCCATTCACCGCCGATCAGAAGACCGTATTCGTTGCGTCGTTCCATGATTGTTCCTCCAAAGTGAAACCTGCAGCCACAAGCAGACATGATTTTAATCAATGCTGGGGCCGTAATCTTTACGTTTGATTCTCTGCCTGAGACGGTCGTTTGCGAATCCTCCGAAGGAGGGAAATTCGGCGTAAGGGTTTTCGTCTAGGAGGGTAGGTAAGTAAAGGAAAATGCTTGCCGTCGAGCTCTTTTCGTCTAATACCCGACGAAAGTAGTAGGGTTTGGTGAGTTTCGGAATCCGGACGAGACGATGCTGATCAATGACGCGGATTGTTTGGGCCTATCGCCGTACGCAAATGCTCGTCAGAAGCGACCGCGCAGCTGAAGGGTCAAGGATCGGATACAATGTTCTCTAAAAGAACGTTCTTTCAGAGAACGTTCTTTTCAAGAACCCAAATAGACACTCCGGGGATACCATGCCGCTGAAAAAATTTTATGGTCGCGAGACCGAGCAAGCCATTCTTCGCGAAGAACGCGAGCTTTGCCGCAACCTGGCCGCATCCCGGTTGGTGGTGGTTACCGGTCGTCGCCGGGTGGGGAAAACGGAACTGCTCCTGCAAACGCTACGGGAGGAGACGGAAGTGCCTTTCGTGTACCTCTTTTGCTCTCGGACCACCTCTCGCGAATTGATCAAATTGTGGCTGAAGGCCATCGAGCAGGTGGTCGAACTTCCGTTTAACCCCACATTTGATCGACTCTCCCAGGTCATCGAATTCCTGATGTTCATCGGCAAGACCCGTCCGATAAACATTGCCATCGATGAATGTCAGGATCTGAACTTCATAGAGCCGACTTTCTGGTCTGAGTTGCAACGCATTTGGGATCTCAATAAGAAAACCTCCCGGACCTTCCTGGTGATGAGCGGTTCCGTTGCATCGGCCATGAGAAATATTTTTCAGGCCTACAGCGAACCTCTGTACGGACGTGTCGACCGTTTCGTCTTTGTACGACCGTTTCCGATGGACGTTGTTTCGGAAATCCTGTCCGATTACGTTCCGGAACATGAGCCTGACGATCTTCTCGCTCTCTATACGCTGACGGGCGGGGTAGTATGGTTTATCGAAGACCTGATGGACCGAAGCGCTTTTGATTTGGATGCCATGAGTCGGGTGGCTTTTCAGCCCGGGTCGAAATTCATCATGGACGGAGAAGTCCTTCTGGCCAATGAGTTCCGTGTCGATGCGATGGTAAACCGATCCATTTTGCAGGCGATTGCCCATGGAAAAACAAAACGGGAGGAATTGCAGGACAGAATTCAGGACGTGAACATCAGTGGATTTTTGTCGCGTCTGGAGAAGCAGTACGAATTGATCGCGCAAAACAAACCGGTGTTGACACCGAACTACCGACGAACACGTTACAAAATGACGGATCGTTACCTGGAGTTCTGGTTCAATTTCGTGGACGGACAAGCCAGTCTGTTGGCTCAGAACAACTACGAGGCGATGCGTCAAGGCTTCGTCAGCGCTTATCCGACGTTCTCAGGGCATGCTCTGGAGCAGTGTTTCTTGCAGACGTTGATGAACGGCCATCGCTTCACGGAGATCGGACCGTGGTGGGATAGGAAGGGGCTCAACGAAATGGATATTGTCGCGATCAATGACGATGAAATCTATTTTTGCGAGGTCAAACGGTCGCGCGCCAAGTTCAGTCTCGCCCAATTGTCGGGTAAGGTGGCGGCTTTCTTCTCCTGCAACGATGTGCTGAGAGACCGGAAGGCCACCCTTTGTTGCTTGTCTTTGGATGATTTGGGCAAAACATCCGAAGAGCTCTGTCGTAAGATGCAAGAAGAAGGCTATCCGTTTTCTGACGACCGTTGAGTACTTCGCGTTGTGTGGTCCTGGGCTTGGGAGCGAAAAACGTTTCGCTCCGGGATCTTTCCGCAGTGTTCGCGCAGAGAACGTTCTTTTGGCGAACCCTAATCGGACGTCATAGTGACTTTAGCGTTACAGAAGTCTTTCGGCCGAGAGACAGAAAGAACGGTTATGCGAATGGAACACGAACGTTGGCGGAGCCTGTGTATGCAGCTGGAGTTGTTCGGACTCAACAAGACTGCACGACCTCACCCCATCTCAATTCTCGTTGAGAAGAGAGATGCCGCCGTTCATAGATATTCCGGCGCGGAAACCCCTGCATTCATGCGGGGGAGGAAGCGCCGCTCCTTATATGGTTAGTTGCGTCTGAGCTCAATCAAATAGGTGCGACGTTTTTCCAAGAGACGCAGTTTCTTGTAGCTGACGCTGGCGGAAATCCGCTCCCCGTCCAACGTTCGAATGTCGAAGTATCCCGAAGAACGACGGCCGAAGATGAAGGCCGTTTTGCCCTGGAACAGGACCTTGTCGTAAAGACGGAATCCTTTGATTTCGTACGGCGTCTGATGGCGTTTGCGAGCGCCACCCTTGAGGATCGTGAGCTTGTGGATCTGTCGGTTGTGGCGGCGGGTCTGTTTCTGAAAGAAGTAGTATCCGAGCCGCTTCGCCTTGAGGTTGCCCGCAATGCAGAAGGCGTCCGCGCAGTGAGTTTTCTCAATTCCGTGTGTGATGCGGGTGTTCTTCGTGAGATAACCGAATGTGTTTCGAACCTCAATTTCGGAGTGCCTCGCCCGCAGCCGCTCGAAGAACGTCCAGCGCATGACGCCCATGAAGGTTTCCGCCTGAAACGATCGGCCGCGTTTCACTCTCAACTCGATCTCGCCGCGGTGGAATGCCTTGTGGCACGTCTCGCAGAGCGTGATCAGATTGTTGGGAGCGTCGCCTCCCGTGCGCCGGCTCTCAATGTGATGGACGTTGAGAACCTTGTCCTTGGACTTTCCGTGGCAGTGTTGGCACTCGTGTCCGTCTCGGAAAAGGACGTATTCACGAACGTTCCAGAAGCCGAGCTGTTCGCCCTGTTGATACTCGACACCCTGAATGTCGGGATTCTTCAGACGCTGCACGTCAAAGGACGCCGTTTCCACGATGATCTTCGTAACCGGCAGGATGCGCAGGACCGCCTCAACGCGGGAGACATGTGCGCCGATGCGGTTCTCCACGGACGGCGCAAGCCATCCCTTATCTCTCTTGCGGTTGTCGAACCGCGGAGCACGGTGACGGGTCTTGCGGGATCGACGGGCGTGACGCAGAGCACTGCGACCCGCAAGAAGCTCGGAAACGTCCTGACGAAGTTCGATTTCCGACGCATAGAGTTCCGCCTTTTTGGTAGAGGCCGAAAGTCCAACGTGCTTGTACCCGGCGTCGACGCCGAGGGTCACGGGCTGCGTCGTTTCTCCCGTGGCGATCGTGAGTTGAATGGTGAAGGGTGTGCGCCGTTTCACCACCGCCTTCTTTTCTTTGAGAAGAACGAACTTTTCCATAGGGAAGAGAACTACCATTTGTACAAAGCCTGCTGCAAGGCCTGCAATAGTTCTTGCAAGACCGTTTAACCAAGCCCATGGAGCTTTTGCGATAATACCAACTAACCAACCCTGGAACCAAGTTGAGAAGAGGATTAAAGCAATCATAAGTACAATGTAGATAGCGAAGTTGTACCAAGGTGCATCTGACTTAAATGTTGTCTTCTTATTCTGATAGAAACCGTAAATATTAGCAATAAGGTTTGAAAGGAAGAACGGAAGTAAGTAACCCCAAGTTACTACACCGCCGACAACATATTTAGCGATTTGCTTAGCACCCTGAGCTGTTGACGCATCAAAGATTACATCCGGCTTGAAGATTCCCTGAAGGAATCCAGGAAGTGTAGCTGTAACGCTGTCAAAGATGAGTGGGAGAACATTTGCAAGAACAAGCTGAATGATTGTTACAAGTCCTGATACTACAAGGAATTTAACAAACTGCCATACCGTCTTGATAAATGAACCCTTTTCCTCAGCAGCACTGTCAATGCCGCCAAGACTGATTTTTTTCTTTTCGTCTGCCATAATTTTACTCCTTTAAATATGTATAAAAATTTAAGACGGTAATATTATATCAATAATTTAC
>UQTE01000013.1 GCA_900543805.1 uncultured Sutterella sp. | reverse complement strand
GCGCGATTCCTCCCGCGACTAAAGTCGCAGGTTTCCTCGCGAGTTTCTATGAAAAGGGCGGCCCGACGAAGAACGCCGGCCGCCCGATGCGTGCAGAAACCAACCGCGAGGGGGAGTCTCTGAAAGGCTCCCCCCTCTTTTTGGGCCTCACTTCATGAAGACGAAGAACACCGCCCCCACCATGCAGACGAAGGCCGCCACGTGGTTCCACGCGAGATGCACGTTGAAGGAGATGAGCGAAAAGAGCGTGAAGACGAAGAGCGTGATCACTTCCTGAATGATCTTCAACTGCACGAGCGAGAAGGGACCGCCGTTGCCGTCGAAGCCGATGCGGTTGGCAGGCACCATGAAGCTGTACTCAAAGAGCGCGATCCCCCAGGAAAAGAGCACGACCGTGTAGAGAGGCCAGCTCGAGATGACTTTGGCCGTCTGCAGCTTCAGGTGCGCGTACCAGGCGAGCGTCATGAAGACGTTCGAGACGAGGAGCAGTCCGACGGTAGTGAGGCCTTTGGTGAACATGATGGGCGAAAGGGTTGGGAAGAAAGGAAATCGCCCCGGCGAAAACTTCGGCGGGGCGACGGTTTTTCAGCGCGGATCAGAAGATCAGCAGCGGAAGGCCTTTTCGAGGGCCGGAACGACCTGCTTCTTGCGGCTCATGACGCCGGGGAGCCACATGAAGTCGGAGACTTCGACGCCGAAGGCCCCGGCGACGCGGGCGGGATCTTCCGAAGCGAGGACGAGGCGGGAGCCTTCCTTCATGATGTCGGTGAGCAGGAAGAGGGCACTGTGGCGGCCTTCGGCGCGGATGCGGCCGAGTTCCTCTTCGATCGCGGGCATCATGTCGGCGACGAGGTCAAGGCTCACGAGTTCGAGCTGGCCCACGCCCACCTTGTGGCCGGACATGTCGAAGTCCTTGAAGTCGCGGAAGATGAGGTCGCGCGGCGAGCAGCCGGCGACGGCCGACTTGGCCGTGAAGAGTTCCATGCCGAGGGCTTCGAGGTCGGCGACGCCGGCGATTTCGGCGAGTTCCTTGGCGGCCTTGCGGTCCATGTCCGTCGTCGTGGGCGACTTGAAGATCACCGTGTCGGAGAGGATGGCGCAGAGCATGATCCCGGCGATGTTCTTCGGGATTTCGATGCCGCAGTAGTCGTACATGGCCTTGAGGATCGTGTTCGTGCAGCCCGCGGTCCAGATGATGCATTCGAGGGGCGAAGAGGACGTCACGTCGCCGAGCTTGTGGTGGTCGACGATGCCCTTGAGGTTGGCTTCGTCGATGTCGGCCGGAGCCTGGGCGCGGTCGGAGAAGTCGACGAGGTAGATGTCGCGTCCGGCAACGCTCGTCACGACTTCGGGCGCTTCAAAGCCGAAGCGTTCGAGCACGAACTGCGTTTCGGGGGCGGGCTTGCCCTGCGCGGCGGGAACGACGTCAAGACCGCGCTTCTTGTAGAGGTCGGCGCAGACGATGGCGGAAACGATGCTGTCGGTGTCGGGGTTCTTATGACCGAGAATCAAAGCGGACACGATGAATTCCTTCTCTGAAAAATGAAACGCGGACGTGGATGAGGCGTCCGCCGATGGAGTTTCGTCATTCTATCAGAGGCGGAAAAAATCGGCGGTGCAGCGGGCGCTTCGGGAAGTAGCCGCGTGAGAACCTGAAAATCGTCTTCCTCGGGAGACGAAAGCTTTGCTCGGAAGCGGCTCTGTCGCATCCCGCAAGCAACTTGACGCCTTGCCAAAACCGAAGGTGTCCCTCCTGCCGTAAAATTCAGGAATTTAAAGGGGCGGCCGCGTCGGCCGTCCGACCCCTCAAAAGGAAGAAAAGAATGCCTCGGGAAGGAGAGAAAACCGGATCGCTCGTCATGCTGCTCACGGCGCTTCTCGCCATGATCCTCATCATGCGCGGGCCCGTCACTTGCGTGGGGGTGCTGACCGAACCCGTCATGACGACCTTCGGGATCGGATACTCCGCCTTCGGCTTTCTCTGCGCCCTTCCGATCGCCTGCTTCGGGCTTTGCGGACTGCTCGGCCCCGTCGTGAGCGCCCGCACGGGCCTCTTGCGGGCGCTCACGCTCTCGGTCCTTTTCGTTCTTGTCGGCGCCGCGGGACGCCTCGTCACGGACTACGCGGCGCTCCTCGTTTCCACCGTCTTCATCGCGACGGGGATTGCGTTTCTCAACGTACTGATGCCGGTCCTTTTAAAGCAGAACTTCCCCGAACGCGCGGACGTGGCCATGGGTCTTTTCACGGGCTTCATCGGATTTTCGGGCGCGATCGGGACCTACGTGTCCGTTCCGATGTGGGAGCGCTGGGGGACGCTCACCGCTCCCTTCGGGCTCTGGGTCGCGCTCTCGGCCCTGGCGCTTCTCGCTTGGTGGGCGGCGCCCAAGAAGGGGGCCGTCACGGAAAACCGCTTTCATTTCGGCGCGGGGTTCTTGCGAAATCCCATGGTCTGGGCGGTGATGCTCGTGATGAGCATGCAGTCGCTGACGATCTACACGACGGCGGCGTGGCTTCCGACCATCCTCAAGACCGAAGGCTTCAGCGCGGCGGACGCGGGCTTCGGCGTCGCGGCCTTTCTTCTGATCAGCGCGCCCGCGAGCATCTTCTCGCCCTGGATCGTGCGCGTTTGCGGGGGAGGGCGCAGGACGTCCTTCCTCTGTGCGCTCAATTTCGCGGTCGGGGTCTTTCTGTGGCTGCGGGGCGGCAGCGTCGCCTTCGTCGGCTGCCTCATGGCGGGGGTCTCGCAGGGGCTCGCCTTCAGTCTCGCCATGCTCGTCATGAGCCGGAAGACCAAGAACCTCTCGGAACTCTTTTTGATTTCGGGCTTTGCGCAGGGTACGGGCTACGTCATCGCGGGGCTCGGACCCTGGGCCTGCGGGGTGCTTTTCGATCTCGTGCACGAGCCTTGGGTGATCGTCGCCTTCATGCTGGCTACTATCGGAGTGTGGGGCGCGAGCGCTCTCTACGCCTTCGGAGAGCGCCCGCTCTTCTCGGACTGAGGGGCTGAGCCCATTCGTCAGAATTCCTCCCAAAGAGATCCGCTTTCTTCCCGAGGTTCAATACTGCGGCGAAGGGGCTGCGGTTCCTTGGCTTTCTTCTCGAGCTGCTTCAGACAGGCATGAAAATCGTCAGCCGAAAAACGCGCCATATTGCGCCCGAGCATGACGTCGGCATAGAGGGCGCGCAGGCCCTGGGCGAGAATCTCCTCTTCGGTCTTCCCAAGTTCCCGGACGAGCGTCCGGAGCAGTTCGTCGTCGCGGTTCCTCAGTTTGGCGGTTGCGGTTCGCATTTCGGTCTCCCTTTCTGGTGGTGGAACGAGCTACCCATTCTGCCATGTCCGCCTCGGAACGTAAGGAAACCGTCTGATGTCGCAACGCCTGAAGAGGCCGCTCTCCGACGTTTTACCGGGGCAACGCCCCGGAACGCCTGGGGTCGGGCGAAAGAAAGGATTTTCGAAAATTGTTGCGGCTTTTCCAAAAGAAAAGGTCCGCCCGGCGGTGCGCCTGACGGACCCTTGGTCGAAGGAAATTTCCCGTGTCACTTCTTGAGCGCGCGCTCCGCTGCCGCGGCGCCCGCGACGCGGCCCGAACCGTAGGCGAGGCCGAGGCCCGTGCCCGATTCATAGTTGCGCGCGTAGTAGGGGCGGTTCGCCATTTCGCCGCCCGCGTAGAGGCCCGGAATCACCTTGCCCGTCTTGTCGAGGACTTCAAAGTCGGACGTGGTCTTCACGCCGCCGATTGTGCCGCCGAGCCCCGGTTCGACGCGGATCGCGAAGAACGGAGCCTTGACGAGCGGACGCAGATAGTCCTCGTCCTTCCCGAAGACCGGATCGTCGCCGTCCTCGGCGTTTTCGTTGTATTCCTTCATGGTTTTCTCGAAGACTTCGGCGGGAACGCCCATGCGGCGGCCGAGCTTCGCGAAGTCTTCTCCGTAGACCGCGACGTCGTAGTTGAAGTATTTGGCCGCGATGTCGGCCTTCTTTTCGTCGGACGAGTCGATGACGACCCAACAGACGCGCTGCATGCCGCAGTGATCCGCAATGTAGGGGAGGGCTTCGTTCACGAAGCGCTGTCCCTTTTCATTGACGAGGACGAGGTCGCGCTGCTTGGATTTGCCCGCAATGGCGGTCTTGAGTTCGTCGTAGCGCGGAAGAAGATGAAGCCCGATCACCCAGGAGTCGTCGGCTTCGGCCGCACCGGCCTTGAGCGCCATGCGAAGGCCGTCCCCGGTGTCGCCCTTCGCGGCGACGGAGCGTTCGGTCGCGACCGTGAAGACGGGGAGACGTTCGGCCATCATTTCCATATTGTGCGCAAAGCCGCCCGTCGCGAGGACGACGGCGTCGGCCTTGACCTCATAGCGCTTCTTGCCGTCGTGGGCGAGAACGCCGGTCACTTCGCCCTTCTCGTTCTTGACGAGTTCGTAGGCGGTCGTGTTGAACCGCATCGTGACGCCGAGCTTCTTGGCGTAGTCCTGCACGGCCTTCACGACGAAGGCGCCGCCCGCCGGGGAGCTTCCCATGCCGCTCGCGGGCACGGGGCTCGCCTTCGGGGCGTGGGCGCGCTTGTCGCCGCCGTGTCCGAAGGGACGGGGTTCGGCGAATTCGAGACCCACGGTCTTCCCGAGCCATTCGACGGCTTCGGTACTCCGTTCGAGCATGAGGCGGCGAAGCTTCGGATCGGGATAGTCCTTGTCGCCGCCCTTGACGGCCGTTTCGTCGTGTTCGGCCCAGTCTTCGAGCATGTCGTCGACGTCGTCGCGAATGCCCGCGGCCTTCTGGTAGGACGTTCCGGTGCCGACGATGGCGCCGCCCGCGAGCGCGGAGGAGCCGCCCGCAAAGGGCATCTTTTCGATGAGGAGGACCTTGACGCCCTTTTCGGCGGCGGTCGCGGCGGCCGCAAGACCCGTGCCGCCCGCCCCGATCACGACGACGTCGGTCGTGATTTTTTCGGCGGGAAGCGCGGCGGGATCCACGGGCTTCTTGTGGGGCACGAGACTCTCGGCCTTGACGCCCGCCTTCTCGGCCGCTTCGCCCACGGCGCGCAAAAGCGCGGCCGACGACATCGTGGCGCCCGAAACCGTGTCGACGCCGAGGTGCTGCTTCGAGAGGATTTCGTTTCGCACCTTTTCCATGGCGACGCCGCCCACGTAGGAGGTGTCGTTCGAAGTCTTGATCTCGATCTTTTCAATGCGGTTTTTCGAAAAGGTCGTGACGACCGTGAGCGGGCCGGCGTTGCCGCGGGTGGTCACCTCGTATGCGCCCGGTTTGAAGGTGTAGGCCTGGGCGGCGAACGTCAGGCCGGCGAGCGCGAGAAAGAGGGCGCTCTTGCGAAAGAGTCCTTGAATCACGGTTGGGTCTCCTCAGGGTTGTTCTGTCACAATGATTGAGATTAGTCGCGACTATGCTACATGCGACTTAAAGAGTCCTGAAGGGCGGGGCGAAAAGGACGAAATCGGGGAGGAGCGCAGGTTTTTCGCCGCCCGCCCGAGGGCGGACCTTCGGTCTCGGCCGAGGGTCCGGAAAAGGGCGGAAGCCCGAGACGGAGACGAGAGCGGGCGGGCCGGTCTCAGTCGTGCGTCGACGTCTTCACAGAATATCCGCAGGAAGCCCTCGAATTTCTTCGAGGGAGGAATGCGGCTTGAAACAATTGTCGATCGACGGCTATAATTCCTTGCCATGGAAGAGAAAGAGACCGTCCCCTGTTTTATTTTGAAGCTTCCGTTCCGCGTTGATTCGGCCGGGCGGCGGGTGTTCGCCCGTGATTTTCTGTACGCTCTTCAGTTGCGCAACGCGACTTTGGGTACTGTCCTCCGACGGGATCGAAAGATGAAGCAGTCGGATGAGTGGAAGGAAATCTGCAGGCTCCCCAAAGGACCTGAAAGGAACCAAAGGTTTCAGAAGATCCGCAAGGACTACGGACTGTCCTCGGCCAATGATTTCGAAAAGATTCTCAAAGAACACGCAGAGAGAAGCGGACGGAAAAAAAACAGCTCAACAGCAACCTGGGGCAGATCATTGCCGACGATCTGTATCGGTCTTATGCGGATTGGATCTTCCATAAGAAAGGACGTCCCCGATTCCGCGGGAGAGGCCGCGGCCTGCATTCCCTTCGCGGGAAAAACAAGGCCACCGGGGTGGTTTGGAAGCATAAGGAGCAGTCCGTTCGCTACGGAAAGAGGCTCTACAGGGCGGTCGTCGACCCGAAGGACCGCTATGTCCGGGAGGCTCTGGCCGATCCCGCGGATCCTTCCAAGCCTCGGCGCGTTCGGTATTGCTGTCTTGTCCGGAAACGAATTCGCGGAAAGGAGCGGTTCTACGTCCATCTCGTCTTGGACGGCGTCCCTCCCGCCCGGACCGTTGCCGCGCCGAAAGAAGAGTGCATGGGGATTGATCCGAGCCTTCGGAACGTAACCAGCGTGCATGCGAACGGCTCGGTTGCGAAGATCGACATCTCCGCTCCGAAGGAGGATGCCAAAGAAGTCCGTCGTCTTCAAAGGGCGATGGACCGCTCTCTTCGTGCGGTCAATCCCGACAACTACAACGAGAACGGCACCCCCAAGAAGGGCGCCCGCAAGTGGGTTCGCTCAAAGCATTACTTAAAAGCGCCGTAAAGCCCCGTCTCTTCAGGGCGGGGATATAAGGCGCCATTTCTTCACTTCGACGGCGTTTCCTGCTGTCGAATGTATTCCTTGATCTTCTCCAAAGGCGCCCCGCCGCAACTGGCGGCGAAATAGGAGGGTGACCAGAGCTGTCCCTTGTAGTAAGCTTTCTCCAACTCGGGGAACCGCTTTCTAAGCATACGGCTCGTCACGCCCTTGAGGCTGTTCACGAGCGACGAGACCGCAACCTTCGGCGGATAGCTCACCAAAAGGTGAACGTGATCCTTTTCTCCGTCCAATTCCCGCAGTTCGGCGCCGAAGTCCCGGCAAACCTTTCCCGCCACCTCCCGCATCGCATCCAGGTGTTGCGCCGTGAAGACTGATTTTCGGTATTTTGTAACGAAGACCAAATGCACATTAATTTCGAATACGCAGTGTCTTCCAGTTCGAATGCTTTCCATAACTTCGTAAGACCAAGTGCTATAATGCTCTTATGATCCTACGAAAAGCCTTTCAATTCAAGCTCAAGCCCGACGGGGCGACGTGCCGCAAACTCTCCCGGTTCTGCGGCTGTGCTCGTTTCGTCTACAACAAGGCTTTGGCTTGGAACCGCGATCAGCGTTCGTCGGATCCGGACTTCAAGATCTCGTATGCGAAGCTTTGCGAACAGCTCCCGGAATGGAAGACCGCAGAGGAAACGAAGTGGCTGTCCGAGTGCCACAGTCAGGTCCTGCAGCAAAGTCTCAAGGATCTGATGCGTGCTTTCACGAACTTCTTCGAAGGACGCGCGGACTTTCCGAAGTTTCACAAAAAGTTTCGCAACGAAGATTCCATCCGCTATCCGCAGGGTTTCAAAGTGGACGAAGCCCGTAGACAGATCTTCCTGCCGAGCATCGGCTGGGTGAAGTATCGCCGTAGCCGCTTCATCGAAGGAAAGCCCAAGAACGTCACCGTCAGCCGCAAGGTCGACGGGTGGTACGTCTCCGTGCAGACGGAGCGGGAAGTGTCCGACCCGGTTCATCCCGTGCAGGGAGACGAGGCAGGCATCGACATGGGCGTTGTGCGTCTGTACACCTGCTCCGACGGCACCTATGAGAAGGGTGTCCGTTGTCTGCGGGACAAGTTGGACAAGCTCGCGAAGGAGCAGCGGCGCCTCAAGCGGATGGTCAAGTTTTCCAAGAATTGGATCAAGCAGCAACAGCGGATTGCCCGTCTCCACAAGACCGTGGCCGACAGCCGTCGCGATCTGCTTCAGAAAGCCTCGAACAGACTCTGCCAAAACCACGCAGTGCTCTATCGCGAAGATCTGAAGATCAAAAACATGACGGCGTCGTCAAGCGGGACCGTGGAGGAACCGGGCAGGAACGTGAAGCAGAAGAGCGGTCTGAATCGTGCGATTTTGGATCAGGGATGGGGAATGTTCTTTTCCCTCCTCAACGCCAAGATGACCGAACTCGGCGGGCTGGTATTTGCGGTACCTCCGCAGAACACCAGTCGGACGTGTCCCGTCTGCGGGTGCGTATCGAAGGAAAACCGCAGGACGCAGGCGAAGTTCCGATGCACGTCCTGCGGGTACGAGGACAATGCCGACGCCGTTGCTGCGATCAACATTCTCGGGCGCGGGCAGCGCCTCAGAGCCTGTGGGGAGCTCGTTCCTGTGAACGCAGCTCAAGTGAGTCGACCTTCCCGCAAGGGGAGAGTCGTCCAGCAGCAGGAACCCGTCGAAGCGACCGTTGGCGGCTCAGCCGCCAACGGCACAGTAGGGAATCACCGTCCTTCAGGGCGGTGAGGATGTCAACTGATGAGGGAGCGGCAGCGTCACCGTGGCGGTGAGGCCGGGTTCGGGGGCGTTCACGGAAAATTCAAGTTTGCCCGCGTGCTGCTCGAGAATCCCGCGGGCGATCCCGAGACCCAAGCCCAGCCCCTCGGGCTTTTCGCTCGAAACGGGCATTGTGAGGCGCTTTCGCGCCTCTTCATCGAGAACGGGTCCGTTGTCGCGCACGTCGATCGCCACCCTGCGGTCGTCGCGCCGCACGGTGATCGAGATCTTCGGGTTCGGTCCCTTCATCGCCGCTTCGCGCGCGTTTTTGAGAAGGTTCACGAAGACGAGTTCGATTTCCAACGCCGAGACGGACACGACGACGTCCGTGTCGCCCGAGATCGTGAGGGGAACGGGTGCCTTGGCGCCGCTCTGAAAGTGGGAGACGGCGTTTTGGAGGATCTCCGAGAGCGGCGTCTCCTTTCTTTCCGCGCGGCGGTTTCTCGCGTAGGCGCGCACGCGCTCGACGATTTCCTTGGCGCGCGTCGCCTCGTCGGCGATGGCGTCGGCCGCTTCGGTCACTTCGGGCGAGGGATTCGTGCGGGCGAGAAGCTTCACGAGTCCTCGGGCGTAGAGGCGGATCGCGGCGAGCGGCTGATGGAGTTCGTGCGCGAGCATGCTCGAGAGCTGGCTCACCATGGTGTTGCGCTCGAGAAAGAGAAGGCGCCGCTCCTGTTCGGCCTCTTTTTGCGCGAGGCGGCGCACTTCGAGCGTGCGCTTTTCGAGAAGGCGCTTGGTGTTCTCAAACTGCCAGAGAAAGAGTAGCGCCACCCCGAGGAAGATCAGGATGAAGGGAAAGTATTCGGCGAGAAAACGCTTCCAGACGGGTTCTCGCAGATAGCGGTAGGGACCGGGCTTGAGCGCCCGGAAGAGTTTGTCGATCGAGAGATAGTCGGTCGCGACCGCCCAGCTTCGACCCCGTTCAGTCGGGGGCATCCGAAGGAAAGCGAGGGTCGTCGCCGTCACGGCCTCGGGCGTCACGTGCGGAAGGGCCGCGAGCGTGTGCGCGGGATAGAGGTCGGTCGAATGTACGCAGGCGCTCCTGCTTTCCTTGGGCGCAAGAATCCGCAGATCCTTGGCCGCCGACGGATCCTTTTCAAGAAGTTCCTCCCAGGCGCAGAGCCGAAGAATCCCCACGTCGGCGAATCCGTATCGGACCTGCCTAGCGATTTCGTGCGAGGCGTTCTGCGCCCCGATGAAGGTGCGGGACGAGAAGAAATGGTCCGGATCGTTTCCTGCGAGCGCGATTTCGCCCATGGCGATCAGATAGCCCGAAAACCCCGAGGGACGGTTGGCGACGAGGTTCTTTCCCGCCAGGTCGCCGAGCGTCTGCAGATCCTCTCGGTCGCGGCGCACGAGAAAGGCGGAGCCTTCGTTTTGGTTGGCGTTGATCGCCCCGTGTCCCAAGGTCGTGACGATGGGCTTTGCGCCCGCGTCGGCGAGACGCACGACGAGCCCGGCGCTTCCCAACACGAGGTCGACGCGGCGCTCGCGCGCGGCGCGCTCGAGTTCCGGCACGGGCATCGATCGGAATTCGAGGTCGTATTGGTCGGCGAGCGGCGCCGCCGCCCGATGAAGCGCCTCCGTGATGTCGCGCCCGTCTTCGGAGAGCGCGAATTCCGTCACGCCCACGATGAGCTTGGGGCGCTCGGTGGCCGGGCGCTCCTCTGCGACGGAAACACCGAGCGTCAGGGCGAGGAGAAGGCTGAGAACGGTGCGCATCATTCAGAGTCCGAAACGAGCCGCACGATCTCGGCCACTTCGCGCGGGGTGCGAACGCCGAGTTTGCGAAGAAGATTCGCGCGGTGCGCGTCGACCGTTCGGGGCGAAACGCCGAAGCGCTCCGCAATGACGCGCGTCACGAGGCCTTCGGCCACGAGCTTTGCCACGCGCATTTCGCGCTCGGTGAGCGTCTCCCAGCGCGCCCTCGCTTCGTCTTCTCCCGGACCGCCGCGAAGTCTTTCGTGGTGCATGCGGCAGGCCTTTTCGACGGCGCGCAAAAGGCGTTCCTCGTCGACGGGCTTTTGCAGAAAATCGACCGCGCCCTCGAGCACGGCGTAGACCGCCGTGTCGATGTCGCCGTGGGCGGAGAGAAAGATCACGGGCAGGACGTTTTCCTCGACCTTCAACTGATGCTGCAGGTCGGTGCCCGTCGCGCCCGGCATCTTGAGGTCGAGCACGAGACAGCCCGGCATCTTCGGGTCGTCCTTTTCGAGAAAGGAGAAGGGGCCGTCGTAGGAAACGCTCTTCCAGCCCTCCACCTTCAAAAAGAAGGTGAGGGCGCGCCGCAGGGCCGGATCGTCGTCGACGATCCGAACGAGGGACGTCTCCTGCAAGATTTCCTTCGTGAGCGTCATGGCGGACCTCAGAGAACGGTGACGACGTCGTTCAAGGCAAAGCGCGACTTCGGGCGCGAGGCGTTGCGGTCGTCGCTTGCGCGGTAGCCGACCGAGACGCCCACGACCGTGTGGAAGCCTTCCTTTTCAAAGTCGAAGATCCGGTCGACCTCTTCCATCACGAGGCCGCCGAGGCAGGTGGCGTCGAGCCCCATTCCCGCCGCGGACGTGAGGAAGGACCCCATGGCGAGCATCACCTGTTCGTGCGTCCAGAGGCGGGTCGACTCGGGCGTGCGGCAGTAGGCGTCGACCGCGGCCTTGCGGAAGGCGTAGAGCTTTTCAATGTCGGCCGCCGAATCATAGCGGCCGTCTTCGGTTTCCTTCGCAAAGAGCTTTTTGAGGTGCTCTTCGTCGAGGCGGTTCTTCGCCAAAAAGAGAATGATGAGGGGCGCGTGTTCGACGCGCTCGAGGTTGAAGTCCTTCACGGCGGGCATGAGCCGGGCCTTCGCCTTGGGCGTCGCGAGAAAGACGAAGCGCCAGGGCTGGATGTTCACGGACGACGCGGAAAGCCGCAGGATTTCCGCGAGCCTCCCGAGGGTTTCCGGGGCGATGCCGCGGGTCGGGTCGTAGTGTTTGCAGGTGTAGCGCGTGCGGGCGAGTTCGAGCATGTCCATGAGGGGCTCCTCAAAATCAATGTCTGTCGGAAGAATTTGTACCACGAACGCCCGTCCGACGCAGAAGAAAAGAGCGCGGTCCGCCGCCTCGGAAGGTTTCCGGGGCTCCTCGCTTGACGAAACCGAAGGAATTGCGTAGTTTTTCCTACACACCTTCATTGAGGAGAATCGTCTTGACCCAATTCACTTCCACTCGGAAAACCGTCCGTTCCGCCCTCCTGGCGGCGAGCTTTTCCGCGCTGCTTGCGGGCTGCGGCTCGATGAACCTCGGCGGCGAAGCCAAAACCGAAGCCGCCGCGGAGGCGGCGCCCGCCCAAAACCAGCAGGCGGAACAGTCGCCCAATACGATGACGGTCGCGGCGGCCGAGCGTAAGAGCGTGCTCGTCTGCGTCGTGCAGGATCCGAAGCAAAACGTCGAGGCGCTCGAGCGCGCCATTGTCGAGGGCGTCAAGGCGACGGGCGTTACGGCGCGCGTCGTGAAGGCGGGAGACAACGTTTCCGCCTGCAAGGGCCTGATGACTTACGGCGTCGCCACCAAGGACGGGAAGTTGACCGGCATGGTCTATCAGATGAACGAAGGCAACAAGGTCGCGCTTCGCGCCACCGGCCCCGCCAAGGACGGAAAGATGACGCTCCATCAGGCGGCCTCCTATGCGGCCAACTTCGTGCTCTATTGGCTCAATCCGAAGCCCGCTGCGGAGCAGAAGCCCGCGTCCTGAGGCTTATATCTGGAGGGAGGCGAAAAGCCTTTTCGACTCCCTTGAGCGGACGAAAAAGAGGGAGAGGTTGCGGCCTCTCCCTTTTGCTCTTTTTGCGCTCGGCGGTCAGTGATCCGACTTGATGCCGGCGCCGCACATCGTGATGACGGTGTCGGGCGTCGGTCCGCAGAGTTCGCAGTAGCGGCGGTAGGCGGCGAGGTTCGCGGCCGTCGTGTGCTCGCAGTAGACGCCGCGCAGCGCCAGGTCGCGGCGCGCTTTGAGGATTTTCTCTTCGGGGGCCGTCACGAAGTGGATGCCGTGGCGGTGGGCCATGTTGAGAATTTCACGGCCGCGCATCGGAACGCCGATCGCGATCCCTTCGGCCATGGTGGGTTCGGGCGTGACGCGCACGGGCTCTTCGGAACCCACCTCCGCGGCGCGCGCGAGCGGGTCGCAACGTTCGCTCTGCAGCGCAATGATCTGCGGGAAGTGGTCGATCGCGCCCGAGGCCTCGAGGTGTTCGAGGGCCTTGACCGCACCGATGAAGAGCGTGCCGTTTCCGACCGGAATCACGAGGTGTTCGGGCATGCGTCCGAGTTGTTCAAAGATTTCGTAGACGTAGCACTTCATCCCTTCGTAGAAGAAGGGGTTGTAGACGTGGTTCGCATAGTAGGCGCCCTCGTCCTTCACCTTGGCGCGGCAGACGTCGGCGCAGTGGTCGCGCGTGCCCGGAACGACGTTCGCCACGGCGCCGTGCGACTCGATCATGCGGATTTTCGAGGGGCTCGTGCCTTCGGGAACGAAGATTTCGCAGCGGATCCCCGCGCGTGCGGCATAGGCCGCGACGGCGTTTCCGGCGTTGCCGCTCGAATCCTGCACGCAGGACTTGACGCCGATCGTCTTCATGTGGGCGACCAAGGTCGCCGCACCGCGGTCCTTGAAGGAGAGCGTCGGCATCGTGTAGTCCATCTTGAGAAGGACGTCGTCGTCAAAGGGAACGAGCGGCGTCAGGCCTTCGCCCATGGTGACGTCGCGCCAGGCGTCGCCTTCGAGCGCGAGGAATTCGCGGTAGCGGAACTGGCTCCAGGTCTTGCGGTCGATCTTGCTTTCGTCCCACTTCGGGGGCGTAAAGTCGAGTTCAAAGAGGCCGCCGCATTCGCAGGCGGGCGAAAGGGTGGTGACGGGCGTGCGCTTGCCGCACTTCGTGCAGACGAAAGAGAGCTGACTCATTTTTCGGGCATCTCCGCAATGGCTTCGATTTCCACGAGGCAGCCGAAATGGAGTTCCGTCGTCGAGACGACGACGCGGCCGGGCTTGTGTTCGCCGAAAAATTCGGCGTAGACCTCGTTGATCGGGCCCCAGTACTTGACGTCGGAGGTGTAGACGCGGCAGAAGACGACGTCGTTGCGCGTCACGCCCGCTTCCTTCAAAACGCGGTCGACGTTGTCGAGCGCGAGGCGCGTGTGGTCCTTGATGTCGCCCTTGGCGACTTCGCGCGTGTCGGGGTCGATCGAGAGCTGTCCCGAAACGTAGAGCATCCCCTTCGAGATGACGCCCGCGGTGTAGTGGCCCTTGTTTTCTCCGCGGAAGGGAGGACGAACGAATTCCATGTGACTCTCCTTTTGGAAATGCGCCCGGTTGACGGAGGGCGCAAAAAAAAAGTGCGCCGCACGGCATTCGCGTGCGACGCACCCATTGTAGCGGCGCCTTAGGCCGGAACGAAAGCCTTGACGGCCGCGGCCTCGGCTTCGAGGTCGGCGACGTTCTTGGCGATGCCTGCGCGGATGTCGTCGGTGAGCGGCAGATCCTTCACGATCTCATAGCCGCCGTCCTTCGTAATGCAGGGGAAGCCGAAGACGAGTCCTTCGGGAACGCCGTAGGAGCCGTCGGAGGGAACGCCCATCGTCACCCATTCGCCGTTCGAACCCAGCGCCCAGTCGCGCATGTGGTCGATCGCGGCGGAGGCGGCGGAAGCGGCCGAGCTTGCGCCGCGGGCCTGAATGATGGCGCTCCCACGCTTGGCGACGGCCGGCATGAAGTCGTTCTTCACCCAGGCGTCGTCGACGAGTTCGAGGGCGGGACGGCCCGCGACGGTCGCGTGCGTGATGTCGGAGACCATGGTCGGGGCGTGATTCCCCCAGACGCAGAGGTGACGGATGTCGGTCACGTGCGAGCCGGTCTTTTGCGCGAGCTGCGAGAGCGCGCGGTTCTGGTCGAGGCGCAGAAGGGCCGAGAAGGCCGTGCGCGGCAGATCCGGGGCGTTCAGCATCGCGATGCGGGCGTTCGTGTTGCAGGGGTTCCCGACCACGAGCACCTTCACGTTGCGCGAGGCGGCTTCGTTCAGGGCGCGGCCCTGCGTTTCAAAGATCGAGGCGTTCGCTTCGAGGAGGTCGGCCCGCTCCATGCCGGGGCCGCGGGGACGGGCGCCGATCAGGAAGACGTATTCGGCGCCGTCGAAGGCCTCCGCGGGATCGCGAACGGCCTTCATTTCGGCGAGCGTCGGGAAGGCGCAGTCGTCCAATTCCATCATGACGCCCTTGAGCGCGGCCGAGCTCGTCGGGTTGGGGCGCTCGAGGAGCGTGAGCGACACGGGCTGGTCGGGGCCGAGCATGGCGCCCGAAGCGAGGCGAAAGAGAATCGAGTAGCCGATCTGACCGGCGGGGCCGGTGACGGCGATGCGGACGGGTTGCTTCATTTTTCTCTCCAAACAAAGAAATCGGTTATTCGCACTCGGCGGCGTGAAGCTTCACGACGAGCTGTCGGAAAAGCGGCGCCTTCGCGGGCGTGCGGCGGTCGTCGTAGTGCGTGTGCAGAAGGTCGTGCGCGAGGCGGCTTCCCGGCGTGCCGAGGTACTCCCGGTAGAGGCGCGCGACGTCCGGGTTTTCGTGCGAGGACTTCACCGTCATGGCGGCGTCTTCGTCGTAGACCGCTTCCTGACGAACGGGAAGCGTGCGGCTCCACGCGGGACCGCGGTTCGTGCCGCCCCCGCCGATGCAGCCGCCCGGACACGCCATCACTTCCACGAAATGGTAGGGGGAACGGCCTTCGCGCACAAGCTTCAGAATGCGGTCGGCCTCGCGGATGCCGTAGACGACGGCGACGCGAAGCTTGCCGAATTCATCCGTTTCGACGGTCGCTTCCTTGGCGTTCTTGAGGCCTCGGACGGGTTCGAACGCGAGGTGCGCCGTGCGGGGACCGCCCGTAAGCGCGCAGACCGTTCGAAGGGCCGCCTCCATGACGCCGCCCGTCGTCGCAAAGAGCTGCGCGGCGCCCGTCGCCTCCGTCATGAAGGGCGAATCGAAGTGCGCGGGCTTCACCGTGTCGGGGGTAAGGCCGTTTCGTTGAAAGAGCGTCGCGAGTTCGCGCACCGTGAGAACGAGGTCCACGTCGGGCATGCCGTCGCGCGAGAGCGCGGGACGCGCGGCCTCGTCCTTCTTCGCCGTGCAGGGCATGATCGAAATCACGCGGATGCGTTCGCGGTCGATCTTGAGCGCGCGCGGAAGCCAGGTCTTTGCGAGCGCCCCGAAGATCCCCTGGGGCGAGCGCGTCGTCGAGATGTGGTCGATCAGGTCCGCGGCCGACTTTTCCACGTGGTTGATCCAGCCCGGACAGCACGAGGTGAACATCGTGTCGGGACGGTCGAGCCGGTTTTCGCGCTTCATCTTTTCGAGGCGCTCGATCAGTTCGGTGCCTTCTTCGAGAATCGTCACGTCGGCCGACCAGCGCGTGTCACAGACGAGGTCGGCGCCGAGCTTCTTGAGGCCGGCGACGAGGAAGCCCTCGAGATTTTCGCCCGCGGGAAGCCCCATGGCTTCGCCGATCGTGAAGCGCACGGCCGGAGCCATCTGCACGACGGTCGTGACCGAGGGATCTTCAAAGAGTTCGAGCGCGCGTTCACACTGATCCTTGACGGCGATGGCGCCCGTCGGACAGACGAGCGAACACTGACCGCACTGAACGCAACGGTCGGATGCACCCCAGGGCGTGCCGTCAAAACCGACGGCCGCTTCGGTCCCGAAGCCTTCGAGCGTGATGGCGCCCACGCCCTGCACCTGCCGGCAGACTTCGAGGCAGCGAAGGCATCGGATGCACTTGTCGGGTGTGAAGGTGAGGGCGGGGGCCGTCGCGTCGGTGCCGTGACGGTTCACAAAGCGACCCGAGAGACTCGAGACGTCGAGGCCGACGGTCTTCGCGACCGTCTGGAGTTCGCAGTCGCCGTGGCGCGGACATTCGGAGCAGCGCTCGCAGTGGTCGGCAAAGAGGAGTTCCGCCTGGAGCTTACGCATGCTTCGCAGCTGCGCGCCCGTCGTGCGCACGCGAAGGCCTTCCTTCATGCGCGTGTCGCAGGCCGTGACGGTGCGGGTGCGGTCCTTCTCCACGATTTCCACGAGACACATGCGGCAGGTCCCGGGACGGTGGTGGAGCGCCGCGAATTCGCAGAGCGTAGGAATGAAGACCCCTTCGCGGCGGGCGACCTCGAGAATCGTTTCGCCTTCGGTGAAGCGGACGGGGACGTCGTTCAAAAATGCTTTCATCTTCTTCTCCCCGATCAGTCTTCGAGTTCGCTCTTTCCCGGAATGGGACGAAGCGTGGACACGGCAAAGATGCGGTAGCAACGCATGCAGCGCGAGGCTTCCGTGAGGGCGTCGTCGTGCGAAAGGCCGTGTTCGGCCTCTTCCCACGAGGACTTGCGCACGTCCGCCGCCAGATGCGTCTGCTTTTGGCGTGGAACGAGCGGCACTTCGCGGTGCGGCTTTTCGCCTTCGAGTAACTTCGCCTCGCGGATCATGGCGCTCATGCGCTGGCGCGGGATGAAGCCCGTCGCGTGCGTCATGAGGTATTCGTGAATCGAATTCGCGGCGATTTCACCCTGGGCCATCCCCCAGATGAGGCTCGTCGGGCCCGCGGCGGCGTCGCCCCCGGCAAAGACGCCTTCGCGGCTCGTCTCGAGCGCGTCGTTCACGACGATCGTCCCGCGGCGCGAGAGTTCGATTCCGTCCGCTTCGCAGAAGACCGACGTGTCGGTCTTCTGACCGATCGCGGCGATCACGGTGCTGCAGGGGATGACGAATTCGCTTCCTTCGATGGGCTTCACCGAGCGGCGGCCCGAAGCGTCGGGTTCGCCTTCGCGCATGCGGACGAGCTTGATTCCGGTGACGCGGCCGTCTTCGGTGAGGATTTCCACGGGCGCCGTGAGGAAGTCGAAGTCGATGTCCTCTTCCATGGCGGCGGTGATTTCCTCCGGATCGGCCGGGGCCGAAAGGCGCGTGCGGCGGTAGGAGACCGTGATTTTGCCGGCTCCTTTCAAAAGGCGGCGCGCCGTGCGGCAGCAGTCCATGGCGACGTTCCCGCAGCCCACGACCACGATGTCGCCTTCAAGCGTCGGCGTTTCGCCGCGCGACTGTGCATGCTCGACGTCGACCAAGAAGTCGAGACCCTTGAGATAGCCCTTGGCCGAAGTGTCTTCGTTGGGGAGGCCCAGGTACTGACCCAGGGCGCAGCCGATCCCGAGGAAGACCGCCTTGTAGCCGCGGTGAAAGAGTTCGTCGATCGTGAAGTCGCGCCCGAAGGTCTGGCCGAACTTGTAGTTGCCGCCCAGGCGCGTGATCACGTCCGTTTCGGTTTCGAGAAGCTTGTTCGGGAGGCGGTAGGCGGGAATGCCGATGCGCGCCATCCCGCCCGCGTGGGCTTCCTGCTCGAAGATGTCGACGCGGTAGCCGCGGCGAAGCAAGTGGTAGGCGCAGTTGATCCCCGCGGGGCCCGCGCCCACGATCGCGACCGAGGTGGAAACGGGGGAGACCGGACGCTCTTCCTTCGGGAAGAAGTCTTCGATCGCGGCGCCCGCTTCGTCGGCCGCGTGGCGCTTGAGTTCCTTGATGCCGACCGCCGTGTCGATCTGGTTTCGCAGACACGCCTTTTCGCAGGGACGAACGCAGACGCGCCCGCAGGAGCCGACGAGCGGGTAGTGGCGCAGCAACACGGTCGTCGCGAGTTCGGGGTGGCCGTCGCGGATGTAGTCGATGTAGCGCGGAATGTTGACGTGCGAGGGGCAGGCCTCGATGCAGGGAGCGGTCGCCACGGCGTAGAAGTCGCGCGTCGTCTCGGGCATCGCGGGGGCCCGGCGCAGCATTTCGGGGAAGTATTCGAGCGCGCCCCAGAGCGGCTCGGGAGCGGTCTGTCCGATCCCGCAGAGGCTCGTCTCGCGCATCTGCACGAGAAACGCGCGGATGCGGTCCCAGTCGACCGATTCGCCTTCGCCGCGGGCGGCCTTCTCAAGCGCCTCGTCGATGAGGATCGTCCCCATGCGGCAGGGCGTGCAGCGTCCGCAGGAGAGGCTCTCGGCGCGCGCGTAGTACTGACGCAGAAATTCCGCGAGCGTCACGCGCATGTCGAACATCAGAAAGCCCTGCGGACCCGCGAAGCCCGCCACGGGGTTTCCTTGATTGAAGGTGAGAAGCGTCTCGAGGGGGAGCTCGCTTTGCGCGCCGTCGGGGGCGCGGCGACGGTTGTCGTACACCTTCCCCTTCCAAACGCCGTAGATGAGTTCGTCCATACAGGTCTTCCTTGGCGGTCCGATGGTTCTGCCGTCCCCTCCGTACGCGGACGGAAGGGGAGGTAGAAATTTTTATCTATAGAATAAATTCTATTCTAATGGAAAATTTTCTATTGCGGAAGCACGACGCTTCCGCGCCGAAAATTTTCCAAAGCCCGAAGAGTCTAGCGGGGAGCGCGGATTTTGTCGAGCTTCTTTTTCGCCGATCTTCTCGTCTTTGTGACGGATTCTTCGGGAGGAGGGGCGGAATCGGAGCTCGAAGGAAGCCCGCCCGCAAAATCGGCTAGACTTGGAAAAACGGACATAGAAAAAACTCTAGACCCCGAGAGACGTCATGCATCCGATTCTTCTTTCCTACGTTCCCGTCGCCGACATGGTCGCGCGCACCTTCGGCGAAGACTGCGAAGTGCTTCTTCACGACCTCACGACGCCGCAGCATTCGATCGTGCACGCCGCCAACAACCGCGTGACCGGCCGGCGCATCGGGGAGAGCTTCCGAAACCTCGTGCAAAAGGCGCTCTTCAGCGGTGACCGAGGGGAAGGGGAGGACTTCGTCGCCAACTATTACTACGAGTTCGAGGGCCGTCTCATCCGCTCCTCGAGCCTTCTGATTCGGGACGAGAAGGGCGCGCTCATCGGCGCGATGTGCATCAACGTCGACTGCACGCACCTGCGCGAAAGCATGCGCTGGCTCGATCGCGCGATGCCCGACTTCGACGAGGCGGGACTCGCCCGAGCCTCGGCCCGCAAGACCGAAGCGCCCGTCGAAGGGGACCGCAACGTCCAGAAGATGGTCTACGACCTCATCGACAAGATCCTCGACGAAGCGCGCGAGACCGACACCAAGGAGCGGCGCATCGAAGTGATCCGCTTCATGAACGAGCGCGGGATCTTCTTGATGAAGGGTGCTCTCGAGCGCGTCGCGGACCGTCTCGGAATCTCCAAGGTGACGGTCTACAGTTATCTCGACGAAGTGCGGCGTCGAGAATAAAAGAGAAGCTCTTTCGCTCCAAAAGGTGTTTGAGGCAAAAGGAACACCAAGGAGAATTCGATCGAAATCGTCAGATACGCCGTGCATTCTCTCTGCGTTGCCCGGAAAAAATTCCCTCAGTTTTCGTCCTAGAGTCCGACGCGAAGAACTGCCAAGGGGTCGAGTCCGTAATGGCGGAACCAGGGCATTGATGTTGTGTTCGTGAGGGATGCGTCGGTCTATTCCGGATACTTGATCCATTTTCCGGCATGGAGCTGCACCCAGTGGACGCCCGCAAAGCGCACGACACTCGCGTTGGCGTTCTGCGAGACGGGCCAGGTTTGCGGAAGATCCATGAGGATCGCGTCGACCGCGGCCGAGGCGTCGGCCTCTCGATCGCGGTAGACGCCGCTCGTCGCCGTACGGGCCATGAGTTCGGCGAGCGCCAGGTAGCTCGTCGGCGCTTCGATTGTGCGCAGGGCGCCGTCGAGCTTCAGACCGAAGAACTTCACGAGAACGGGAACGTTCGTGATCTTAGGGCTCGGAATTTCGCGAAGCCTCGCCATCTGGATCTTGTCGCCGCGTACCGCCGCGCCGTGTTCGGGCACGACGATGAAGAGCACCGGACGGCCGCTCTTTTCGATACGGTTCATGATGCCTTCCAGGTCGTCCAACAGGCTCTTCGCGAGCGGCGCATAGTCGAAGGACTTCGCGGAGCCGGGCGCGCGGTTTCCGTCGTGGAGCGCCACGAGATTGAAGAACGACACGGTCCTCGACGCGGGCTTGGCCGAGAGGTCCGAGAACCACTGGTTGAAGACGTCTGCGTCGTCGTAAACGGGCGAGCCGTCGAAGGCTTCGTAGCGGACGTGAAGCTTCGTGAGGTCGTTGAGGGCGGGTGTGAGCCCCGCCAACTCGCGAAGAGACGCGAGATAGTTGTCGAACCGCCCGTTGTGGTCGAGATAAAGGCGGTTTTCCCACCCGGCCGCCGCAAAGCGGTTGAGAAGCTCGCACTGCGGACGGCGCTCGCTGTAGAGGGCCGAATGCGGGGGCTGTCCACAGGCGGCGGTGAGCAGGCGAAGCGTCGCCGGTCCCGAGTACGACGTGGCCGACGAAAAGCCCGGGAAACGCACGTCGAACTTCGACCAGACGGCGTGTCGGTCAAGTCCCGTCGCTGCGAGGTCGTCGTTCGAGAGCGAGCAGATGTTGACGACGGCGATGTCGAAGACCCCTGAAACCGATTCGGGAATCGCTTCCGCAGGGAGACTGACGCCGCGGTTTTCCTCTTGCGTGAAAAAGGCGGTGAGCCAGCGGTCGACGTCTTCGCCCGTACCGTTTGCGGGCTGCGGGGGTTGAAGCGGCCCGGCCGCCCGTTCACTTCGGAGCGCGGGCGCGCTTTCGGGCGCGGCGGCGACTTCCTTCGCGGGCGCCTCCTTTTCGGTCGGAAGCGCCCAGGTGACGAGCTGCGGGAAGGCCGTGACGACGAGGCCGATCACGGTGAGGGTCGAAAAGCGGATCCAGCGGCGCAGAAAGAGCCAGGCGACGATCCCTGCCGCGAGCCAGGCAAGGATGACGGGATTCACGGCGTTGATGACGAAGTCGAGCAGAAACGAAGCGGTGAAGTCCGTGAGGTTGTGCGCGTTGGCGCGGATTGCCTCGGGACCGGGCAACCAGCTCTCGTGCCATAGGAGTGCAGCGGCCGCGAGGGCGCAAACGACGTTTCGCAGGAGATCGAACGCGCGCGTGCCGATCGGGAGGACGACCGCCGCGAAAAGGAGCGCGTTGTAGGCGGGCTCGAGGTTCAGGTAGCCGAAATAGGCGAGCGCGAACTTCGCAAAAAAGTACACGTTGAACCAGCCAGCGCCCTTCCAGACCGTTTCAAGCGGGGCGTCCGGGGAAATCTTTGGGGCTGTCATTTGTCGTCGGAAGCTTTCATCGCAACGGAGTCAGGGGAAAGCTCAAGCAAATCGCTCAAACGATATTCGACGGAGACGGCGCGGCGGCCGATGAAGAGCCAGCGAAGCCGCGCAGCGAAGCGGGAGAGCCGCGGAGCGAAAAAATATCCCGCAGCGAAGGCGAGGATAACCGCAATCGCAAGGAAGTGGGGAGGAAAGAGGATCGGTGGCATGTGTTATTTCTTCCAGAGAAAATCGGCCGGTGTCGGTATGATGGGGTTGGGGCGCGGCGACGCGTCGTCGGTCTTCGCGACATCTGTTCGCAGGGCGAAGGTTCGCCGTGCGGTTTCGCCCGTCGGACTTTCGCGAAAGGTTTCGATCGCCCGCAACTCCGATAGGATGTCGGCCGTTTCGAAGACGAGGGAGTAGTGGGCGAAGAGTTCCGCGGGTTCCACCGCAAAGCAGCGCTCGAGCGCCAATTCGACGTTTGCGGGGTGCGAGCCGTTCAGAAACACCGCGCAGCGGCGTCCGGCCGCGCAGGCGATGTCGCCCGCGCGCTTGGGCTGGAAATGCTCGAGACAGTCTTCGGGGTTGAGCGTCTCGGCGGGCTCGAGCGTGACGAGCGTACCTCGGTTGAGGGGAACGAAATTCGTCTCGCTGAAGGTAACGAGCCGCCGCACGAGTTCGGTGAATTCGTTTCGATCGAGCACGCCCCTTGCGTGCGCCGCAAGGACGAAGTCGAGCGACGCCTCGAAATCTTCGGGGAGAACGCGCGTGAAGACGGCGTCGCGCATCTGCGCGAGCGTCATTCCGATGAATTCGATCCCGGCCGAGGTTTCGAAGACGACGTTTGCGCCGCAGCCGAGCAAAAAGGCGAGCGACGTCGCGCGCACGGGCGCTTTGTCGGGGACGACGATGAGCTTCAGATGTCGGCCGCGCGTCTTGCGAAGCGTGTAGAGGGTCCTTGCGAGCGGCACGAACTCCTTCGCGCTCTCGAGCGAAAAGACGAGCGTCGCCGCGCTCGCGCGCCGTCCGATGCGCTCGAGCTCTTCGTTGTCCGCGACGTGCCGGAGATTGAGAAGGCCGCTCGTGCGTTCGTTAAGTTTGGCCGAGGCGCTGTAGACGAGGTCGGCGTCTTCGAGGACGGCGTGCTCCTCGTCGGCCGCCTCCGGGGCGGCGTAGCCCACGCCGTCGCGAACGAGCGCCGTCTCGAACTGTCCCGTAAAGCGGTGCAGACCATACCAGAAGCGGGCCTGCCAGAGACAGCCGTCCTTCTTTTTGGTGAGCTGCGCGAGCCCGCCGAGACGGTGCCGGAAGGAAAGCAGGCGATAGAGGAACTCCTCGTCCCCCGGGCTGCTTCCGTAGAAGACGAGGAGCACGATGTGATTCCCCTTCTCCGCGGCCGCGGCGATTCGCGCGAGCCGGTCCGTGAGGGCGCGCTCGTCGCCGAGCGCGACGGCCGAGGCCCGACATAAGAGGAGGATCGTCTGTGGGGTGTCAAAGAGGTTCGAGAGCGCCTGCGCGAGGCCTTCTAGCGGCCAGACGTAGTAAGGAAAGCGAAGCCTGTGGATGCGGCGCACCTTCCAGGTGAGGCTTTCCTGAAGGTCGGCCGCGTGCTCACGGAAGAAATCCCGAACCTTCTTCCTTTCCCCGTCGTCGCGACGCACGAAGAGAATCGGGGGACGTTTGCCCTCACGGAGGCGACACCCGAAGAGAAGCGGCACGGCCTCCTCGATCGACGTCGCGCACACGACGCCCACCGAGCCCGGATTGAGCGTGCGGCGGCTCTCGGCGAGTCCCTTGAGGGGGAGTTCCAGACGGCGTTCAGGCATGTTGTCCCTCCATCCTGTCGGCAAAGGGCGAGGATTTTCGGACTTCCTCCGGCTCGTAGCGGACGGTGAGGTTGCGTCCGAGGCACTTCGCGCGGTAGAGCGCAAGGTCCGCCTCGCGCACGAGCGTAAGGATGTCCTTTTCCGCCCAGTGCTTCGTGGACGTGGAAATGCCGATCGAGACGGAAAGGGGCGAAGGCGCCTCGCCCGTTTCGCTCACGGACGCGTCGGCAAGCGAAATCCTTCGCATGCGAAGCCGGATGCGCTCGGCCATGTTGTAGGCGGCCTTCGCCGTGACGCCCGTGAGGAGAAGACAGAATTCTTCGCCTCCGTAGCGGTAGACGACGTCGTTTTGCGCAATGCAATCGCGGATCAGCTCTCCGAAGCGCTTGAGGATTTGGTCGCCGAAGAGGTGTCCGCGCGTGTCGTTGACGCGCTTGAAGTGATCGATGTCGATCATGAGCGCGGCGGAGTTGGCCGGCAAGTTGTCGGCCTTTTCCACGAGCGCCTCAAAGGCGCGCCGGTTGGCGAGTCCCGTGAGCGGATCCTTGTTGGATTCGTTGAGGAGCTCGTCGTACTGCGAAGTGAGCAGACTGAGGGACGCGCGCTTTTGATGCAGCATATTGCAAAAGTGCATCAGCCACTCGACGACGTCGTTGATTTCCTCGATGTGGGATCCTTCGGGCATTTTCGGGAGTTTGTTCGTCTCGAGGAAGCGCCGCATTTCCTCGCGCAGTTCGCCGAGCGGGCGAAGCACCCAGAAGGCGGCGAGCGCGATCGCCGTCGCCATCGCCATGGCGAGGAAGACGGCGATGGAGAAGGAACTGAAGAGGCGGTCGTTGAAGCGCGTGATCTGGTCGATGAGTCCCAGGCGGTCCGACGTTTCCAGTTTGGCGTAGACGTGACTCAGGTTTTGGGCGTCCTCGTTCATCGCGGCGGCCTGCGCGAGAAATTCGGTGCGCGCAGAGGCGAGCGCGTCGAGCTTCGTCCCGAGCGTGCGGGGCAGTTCGCGCATGTTTTCACAGTACGAAAGAAAGGCGGTCCGTCTCTCGTCGTCCGACGGCAGGTGCGCGGCCGTGCAAAGTTCCCGGGCGGCGCCGTCGAGCACTTCGAGGTGCCGCCGGTGCGGAGCTTCCCGATCGAGATGCTGCACGATGGGTTGCCGCAGGTCGATCAGAAGGTTCGTCGAGGCGTTCGAGAGTCCCGCGGCGACACCAGCCGCCGCCAGGAGATCCTGGTGGAAGGTGTTGAAGTCGACGTTCACCTCGTTTCGGCGCGCTTCGTACTCCTGACGAAGCGACCAGGTTTTCTGGAGGCTCTCGATCAACCGCTGCGTCAGAGGCTTCGCTTCGTCGTGTTGCTCGAAGACCGTTTCCGTGAGGAGTCCCCAGTTGTTCACGTAGGCCGTGCGGGCGCGCTGCGGATTCCCCGCATAGACGAGGTCCTGCAGCGACTTGCTCAGATAGTGCAGATTGGTGGAGTTGCGCTGCGCGAGCATGACGTCCTTGAGGGTCTGTTCCTCAAGTTCGTACGCAAACGCCTGAATGCGTTCGCTCATGTTGAGGCCCACCGTGAGGTAGCCGATCATCATGAAGATGAGCGTCGCCATGACCGGCAAGAGGAACCGCCTGATGGGGACGGCCTTCCTGCCCGCGGACGTTTTGCTGAAGCTTTCCATAGAGACTCTCAAAAACTGAAGAAAGGAAAGAAGCGGATGATGAGATCCTGAAATTCGCCGTTGGACTGCAGCTTGTGAAGCGTTCGGTTGACGCCTTCGATCAGGGCCCGGTTTTCCCGCTTCGCCACGACGCGGCAGGCGGTGAATTCGGCGTCGACGTTCTCGGCTCGTCCGCCGATGAATAGCGCCTCGCCGCGCGGACTGTTGAGGAGGGTGTAGCCCGGCACGCTGTCGATGAAAATTATGTTGACCTCTCCCGAAAGGAGGGCGTCGACGAGCGCGTTGAACGAAGGATACGCCCGCTTTCGGGCGCCCTGCGGCACGTAGCGTTCCTCGAGGTAGTCATCCTGAAGTTTCCCTGCCTGCACGCCGATCACGAGCTCGGGGATCCGATCGGGCGTGAAGTGTTCGAAGCGCTTCTGCGTCGTGACGAAGAAGCTCCCCGAACGGTAGTAGGGTTCGGAGAAGAGAAAGTCGCCGCCGCGCCGATTCGACTTGGCGAGTCCCGCGACGACAAGGTCGAGTTCGCCCGCCTTGAGCGAGGGAAGGAGCGTCGCAAACGCCAGGGGTTCGATGCGGCATTCGCGGTGAAGTTCCCGACAGACTTCGCGCGCGAACTCCACGTCAAAGCCCGTGAGTTCCCCTCGGAGGTCGACGTAGGAAAAAGGCTCGACGTCGGCTTCCACACCGATTTCGAGCGGATCGTCGGGGAGCGCGGGCGCCGGACGCTCGTCCCGCCCGGCGAGGAACCACCCCGCGAGCAGAAAAAGAGCGGCCAAACCCGTGAGAAGAATCTTTTTCATGAAGAACCTTCCTCTCTCAAGCCGAAGCTTCCCCCGCGCCTACAACGGACGCCTCCAGCAGGAGCGCGAGCATTTCCTCGGCGTTCGAAGGCTTGGCAAAGCAGTAGCCCTGCAGCTGATCGGGGGCGAGCCCCTCGAGCCGCGCGTACATCTCTTCGTCCTGGATGCCCTCGATGCAGACGACGAGGCCGAGTTCCTTGAAGGCCTTGATGAGGCGGCAGAGGAACTGCCGGCGCTTTTCGTCGTAGAGACAGCCGAGCGCGATTTCCCGCGAAAGCTTCACCATGTCGCAGGGAACGCTCAGGAGAAAAGCGAGCGAGTTGTAGCACGTCCCGAAGTCGTCGATCGCGGTCTGCATGCTGAGCGAGCGGCATTTTTCAATGAGCGCGAGAAGATCCTGCTGCGGGATGTTTTCGCCCGTTTCTACGAATTCGACCACAATGCGTCGGAAGGGAATCCCGTTGCGTTCGGCGGCCGTGCGCAGGAAAAGAAAGAGGCTCCGGTCGACCGTGTGCATGGGATTGAGGTTCAGGTTGAAGGTAAAGCCTTCGGGGGCCGCCTTGAGAATCTTCGACGCGAGCTCGAGCGAGTGCCCGAAGACCCAGTGCGTGAGCGGGACGGCAAGCGTCGACTTTTCGAGAAGCCGCACGAAGCGGTTCGGTCCGAAGCCGCGGTCGGCCTTGAAGCGCAGAAGAAATTCCGCGCCGGTGTAGTGCCGCGTGTATCGGTCGACAAGAGGCTGCATGAGAAGCTTGAACCCTTCGAAGTCGTTGAGGCAGGCGCAGGCCGTAAGAAGGATCTCGCGCAGCTGAAATTTTTCGGGAGCGTTCGTCGTCGGGTAGAGGTTGGCGAATTCCAGCCAGAAGACAAGGCGTTTTTCCATCGCCTCGACGTACGATTCGGCGCCCTCCGCAAAGAGAAGCCGGGGTTCAACGTCCGCGTCGGCGCGGTGCTCGCGCAAAACGGCGTCGAGAAGCCGGTTGGCGCGTGCCTCGACGTCAAACGACGTCTCCGGGGTTGAGATGAGAAGCGTATCGAAGTCGAACTGCTCGATCACGACGCCGTCGCTCGCCTTTTCCCGCATGGATTCTGCGATCTGCGCGGTGAAGAGTCCGAGCGAGTCGGTCGCGCGGAAGTTCGACGTCAGGCGAAGCGCGCTGATCGTGTGCGAAACGGGCGCCGATGCGAGGCGGACGAGCTTTTCGACCTCCTCCTTCGTGAAGTCGGAAAAGCCGAGAAGTTCGGAGAAGATCCGCGCGAAGTTGTAAAACTCGACCGTACCGGAAAAGAGCGTACTGTCGCCCGCGTCGCTTCGATAGGACTTGGCGCGGATGCGGCACCAGAGAACCCGGCCTTCCAGACGCAGGCGAACGAAGAGGTCGCGGCTTGCGCATTCGCGGCGGAATTCGTCGAAAAAGGCGCGCAGCACTTCACGGTCGCACTCGTTTGCAAGCAGTGCGTCGAAGACTTCTTCGAGCCGGCAGGAATGTGCGGGATCCGTGCCGAGAACCCGCGAGAGGTCCGACGAGAGATGAAAGAGTCCGCTCTTGAGTTCGCCGAAAAAGAGGTGGGGCGACTCGAAATCGGTGTGAGAGCCGGCGGAGAGTGAAAAGTGCATGGATGCGGTTCCTAGCGTGGTGCTGTGAGTCTGACGGTGAAGCGCGGAGCGCTCACCACTTTGCGTAAGGCGTCATCGGCGCGGGCGGCTGCGGGAGGTCGCCCTCCCAGCCGTCCCAGTGCCAGCGAAGCCAGAGTCCGGCATAAAACGGCGCGTAGCGGTCCGTGTCATGCTGGTAGGTTGCGGATGCGCCGACAACGGCGTGCTTCGTGAGCCGCCGTTCGGCCGCCGCGAAAACCGAAACGCCGAGACCGACGGACGAATCCGCCTCCTCGCGCGCGTCGATGTCGGCGAGACCGAGTCCCGCGAGTTTCGATTGGAGCGGATAACGGTCCCGCGCTTCGGAGCGCGACGCTGCGACAGAGAGCCGAGCCCGAGCCGTCCAGGACCATTGCCCCGTTCGGCGCGATTCCTCGACGAACCCTCCGACGGAGCCCGCGTCGTTGGGCGAGTAGTAGCCCCCTTGCCCGAAGGTGTAGTCGGAGAGGTCCTTCTCATAGTGCCAGTAAAGCGCCGAGACGCCCGCCGTACGCTTGTGATGTGCGAGGTCGACGAGGCGCCGGTACCATCCGGCCATGAATTTGAAGGCGGTGTTGTCGGCGACGTCGTGACCGCGGATCTTTTCGAGCATCGCGACCGACCAGTAGCCGTCGCGCTGACCGAGGTCGTGGGAGAGCGAAAAACGCAGGCCCAGACGGCGCACGCCGCCCCATTCGCGGCCCGTCGCAGGGTCGCGCTGACCGCCGAGCGCGAGAAGCGACCCGGATTCGGGGCGGTAGTAGACGCCCGTCGAGAGCCCGAAGTTTCCGGCGTCCCAGGACCAGTTGACGGCCCCCGAGGGATCGCCGTAGAGCATTCCCATGGGCGTCGTGCCGACGTCGAAATCGAGCTGCCGTCCCTCCCAACGGAAGGCGACGGACTGCCCGAAATCGCGGTTGACGGGATCGGCCGCGCGAAAGCCCGCCGCGGCGTTCGAAGTGGTTCCGAAATCCCGGAAGTCGGCGCCGAGGTGGCCCATGTCGTAGCCCACGCTGTCGGTGCGAAGCGTCGCGCGTCCGCCGAAGGCGGGAAAGGACGCCTCGCTCATCCAGGTGACGGCCGTGAGATCCGAATAGCCGCCCGTCCCCGGGTCGACGTCGACGTTGACGCCGAAGGCAAGGCGCAGCTCTTGGGCGGCGTACCGCTCGGCCGCGCGGCTGCGAAGCGACTGCGCGAGCCAGCCGTCGGGACCGAGAGCGGGTGCGCCCTCCACGGGCTGTGCGCTCGCCCCGTCGGGCAAACGCATGGCGCGCGTAAAGGAGATTGCTTCGCCTCGTTCGTTTCGGAGAAATCCCGCGCGCGAAAAGGCCCCCCGGTAGGCGTCGAGCGCCTCCGGAAAGCGACCTTCCTCTTCACGGGCCATGGCGACGCGCCGCCAGAGCATGACGGCCTCTTCAGTCTCCTCGGGATCCGAACCCGCAAGCAGAGCGACGTGCCGCTCGACGAGCGCCAGCGCTTCGTCCGCGGCGCCCGCGTCGTCGAGCGCGCCCGTCATGCGCGCGAGACTCTTGGCCGTGAGCGTGCCGCGTTCGTCGTTTTCGCTCTCGAGTCCCCGCACCAGACGGACGACCTCGCCCCGAACGCTCTCGGGACGCCCCCGAGCGCGGGCGAGAAGCGCCTCGACTTCGCCGTAGATCGCCTCTTCACGCCAAGCGGGGTCGGCTGCGGTCTTTTGCCAGAGGGACTGCGCACGTTCCGGGTCGCCCGCCTGCCGCGCCCAGTCCGCGGCCTTCGCCAAGCGCCAGGATTCGAGGAGCGCATCGTCGGGGAGCGCCCGAAGGGCTTCGGCAAAGCGGCCCGCTTCGGCCAGGCTTTCGGCCCGCGCGACCGCGATGTTCGTGCGCAACGTGTGTGCGAGATCGCGCATCGCCCGGATGCGTTCGGCGTCCGCCGCCCGGGGACGGGCGGGAAGGCGGGCGAGAAAGTCTTTGGCGAGGGCGACGGCCTTTTCCGGTTGATCGACGCTTCGGCGAAAGAGCGCCTCGGCGTAGCGCCATTCGCCGAGCTCGGACGGCGCGGCTCTTTCGGCCTGCGTTTTCCAAAGTCGGTCGGCCGCATCGAATTCCCCGCGGGCCCACAGGGCTCGCGCGAGCCGACCCGTCGTCCAGGGATCGGCTTCGCCCGCGTCGAGCGCGCGTCGCAAGGCGGCCACGTATTCGGACGAAGGCGTCTCGAGAAAATTCCCTTCGGCGTCGACCCGAGGCGCGAGGCGGTCCGCCTTGGCTACGAGCGCATCCTGATGAATCCCCGCGATGCGGCGCGTCAGCACCGCACGGTACGCGGCCTGCGAGTCGTCGGTGAGCGACACGGCCTTTTCGAGAAGACGCTGTGCCGCGCTTCGGTCGCCGCGGCGAAGCGCCACGTCGGCGAGGCCCGCGTAGGCGAAGGGCCGAGAGGGATCGACTGCGAGGGCTTCGCGGTAGGCGGCTTCGGCCTTCGTGAGCGCGCCCCGCTTCAAAAGTGCGTCCCCGCGGTCGTTCGCGAGCCAGTAGCGCCCCTCCGCAATGGCGTTGCGCCAGCGTTCCGAGCGCGGGTCGTCGGGCTTTTCGCCCAGGAGACGTTCGAGCGTCGCGACGCATTCGGCGCGCGTGGCGCTTTGGTAGACGCCTTCGAGCGCCCGTTCGAGCGCTTCTTCAAAGGCTTCGTCGGCAAGACGGCGTTGGGCGCGCTGCGAGATGAAAAGCGACGGCGACCGGCGAAGGGTTTCCAGGAGCGCCTTTCCTTCGGCGCGTCGCGTCTCGGTCCGAAGCAGCATGTCGGCGTATTCGAGTTGGAGCGACGGCTCGGGCGGGACGCCCTGAAAGAGCTTTTCCGCCTCGCGGGCGGCCTCGTCGTGGCGTCCCGCGACGGCGAGAAGGCGCAGGGCGGCGTACCTTTGGGCAAGATCGCCCCGGGTCACGCGCTCGAGCGTGCGGGCGTCGCGGCAGGTCCTCGCGTCGGGCGAAGCGCAGAGTTTCTTGAGAAGCGCGGCGACCTCCGCCTCGTCCTCCCTTCCGGGGACGTCGTAGCGAAAGAGGTGGCGCAGATAGTCAAGCTGCAGCTCCGCGTCGTCGGGCGACATGCTGAGGAGCCGTCGGAACGCATCGCGTTCCACGGCCGCGTTGTCGGTCGTTCGCGCCGATTCGATCTGGCCTGCGAGCCAGCGCGTCTGAATCCCCGCTCGGTCCGGGGCGCAGAGCGCGTCGGCCGCAGGGAGCGCGGCAAGGACCGCTAGGATCGGGGCGAAGGTCTTTGCGGTCGTCATGACCGGACTCCCGAGCGGATCGGGCGCAGCAGACGTCCTTCGCGGTCAAACGCGAAGCGCGCGTCGTCAAAGCCGAGCCCGAAAAGCGTCAGCATGCTCTTGTAGTAGCTCTCGGCCGCAATCGGAAGCTTTTCGAGACGGGCGCGAAGAAGGTCGCCTTCGGGCGAATTCGGGCGCCAGGCGAGAAAGGCCGCTCCGAAGGCGTCGGGGCCGGCCGCGGAGACCGCGAGCGTGCGGGTGTCGATGCGTTCGGGAACGCTTCCCCGGGCTCGGACGAGTCGGAAGACCGGCGCGAAGTGCCGCACAAGCAGGTCCCGCTCCGGCGCGTCCTGCGGGAGCATGCCCGCCCAGAGGTAGACGCGCACGGCGTCCCAGCTCCCGAAGGGACGCCCGTCTTCGACGAGCGTGCCCGATTCGTCGAAGACGGCCCAGTCGGGCGCGGCGCCGGCGGGGGATGCGCGCAGCGTCGCGCGAAGCGCCGCGCGTTCCGCGGCGAGCCATCGGGGGTCTTCCGCGGCGAAGCGGCGAAGGAGCTGCGGCGGCGTGTAGCTCGGATTGAAGGTGATGCGACCTTCGCCGTCGACGAAGCCCGTGCGGCCCGGAAGACAGACGGGGCCCATCGCCTCGGTTTCGTGCAGACACGTGCGGCCGACGAGGTCGAGGAGGGCGAGCCCCTCTTCGCGGTAGGCGTCTTCCTTCCAGAGGCGCCCCGCTTCGAGGAGCGCGTAGGCGATCCAGAGGTCGGCGTCGGTCGCGTTGTTTGCGTCGATCACGCTCCAACGCACGACGGGGGCGGGTTTCTCGGCGGCGCGCCGCGAATCGGCGGTTTTCGGTGCGGGTACAACCGTCTTGCCCCAGAGCCAGGCGGGAAGGTTTTTCCCGGCGTCTCCGGCGCAGAGGTTGTCGACCGTCCAGCGGCGAAGCCTTTCAAAGAGCTCGCGGTCGTCGTCGACGAGCGCGAAGAAGAGCCCGTAGGACTGTCCTTCGCTCGTCGTGATTTGGCGCGCGTCGCTCGGATCGATGAGACGGCCTTCAGCGCTTACGGCTTCGGCCGCAAAGCGGCGCCAGGCGCTCCAGGAGAGGGTTCGGCGGACGCCGTCGGTCGCCGCGGCCACGCGTGCAAGCGGCGACGAAAGAAGGGCGGCGGCGCCGAGGGCCTGAAGAAAACTGCGTTTGGCGATCATCGGCTCACTCCTCAGGACTTGCGGTTGGACGGAACGCGAAGCTTGTCGCGGGCGCTCAACAGTCGCCCCGCGACGACGCGCGTCATGAGAAGGTAGAGAAGGAGCGCCGCGCACGCGAGGAAGACGAGCGTGATCCCGAAGAGCACGAAGGGCTTGTCGAGGAGCTGATTCCAGATGCGCTGATGCCACGGCAGATCGCCCACCGCGTAGACCTCGGCCGGCCGGAAGTTGACGCTTCCCTTGGGGGTGAGAAAGCTCACCGCCCCGTCGACGTCGTAGAAGCTGCCCGCAGCGCCGAGCTTATCCTGCAGCAGCGCGGTGCCCGCGCCCGGTTGCGAGAGGAGCGCCGTAACGGTGCGCCCCTTCGTCACGGGGGACTCGAAGCTCACGAGCGCCGCCTGGCGGCTGCTCTCCGGCGAGTCGGTCCGCACGCGGATCGCCCGGTCCTTGTGCAGGGCCGGAGCGTTCTCGGGCGCAAGGCCGCGTCGGATTTCCTCGGCAAAGGGCGTTCCGGCGGGGACGTCTCCGCCCGAGCCGAGGTTTCCGATCACGAGCACGTCGCGATCAGTCAGGGCTTCAGGCGAGGGATCGGTCGACACCGTCACGAGGACGCCCGCGGTCCCCGTCTGCGAGCCGATGCGGCCCACGGCCGCGAGCATCGTGCTCACGTCCTGGGCCTCGGGATTCTTCGGGAGAACCACCGTCGTCTGGGCGAGGTCCGCAAAGCGTGAATAGGGGTAGCCCGAGAGCGTGAAGAGACGCAGGTTCGGAAGTTCCGCGTAGTGGTAGAAACCGCGGAAGTCGAGCGTGCTCGCGGGATCGATTTCCACCTGGTTTTCCGTGAGCGACACCGAAGGGCACTTCCCGGGGAGCGAGCTGTCCGTCACCGCCACGTCGTACTGAAAGTCGAATTCGAGCGTGTTGGCGGCGTCGAGGTGGACGGTCGGCAAACTGAGGGCGCGCAGAAAACCCGCCATCGCGTCGAGCGCCGCTACGCGGCGCACGACCGGAGCGGTCGCCGATTCGTCCGATTCGAGCACTTCGTAGCCCATGAGCGCGTCGTTGATGCGAACGCGCACGCTCGCGGCGGCGTCATCGCCCGGCGGCGTGTAGCGGTAGCTCAACTCCATCGGAATGCTGGTTCTCGGCAAGACGAAGAGGTCGGGCGCAAGGCGGAAATGGACCGCGATCGGGTCGGGGAAGGTGCCGCGCGAGCGAAGCTGCGAAGGATGGTCGACGAGCTCGTCAAAACGCACCTTGCGGTCGGTCGGGAGCCACTTGCGGGCGTCGTAGGCGGGGCGCGGCGGGAGCCGCGGGGATTCCGTCACGAGAACGCGCGGACCCGCGAAGCGGTCGCCTTCGAGCGCGAGCGCCTGCGCGGCCTCGACGAGCTCTTCGTCGTTGCGGCCGGCGATGACGAGCACCTTGGCCCAGTCGGAATGGGGTGCGTCCACGATGCGCACTTCCGGCCCGGTGATTTCCGCCGTGCCCCGCAGGAATTCGGGGAGGGTTTCGGGCGTCGCGAAGACGACGAAGTGCCCTTCGGCGGGCGCTTCGCCGTAGTGCACCGGCAGGGAGAGATCGCGCCAGTCGGCCGTTTTGCCCGCCCACGAGGCGAGGACGGCGGCCGCCTGCAGCGCCTTGTCCGAGGGGCGCGCGGGAAAGAGCACGGGAAGCGTGATGCGGCTTCTCGCGCCCGGATCGAGGAAGGGCGAAGGAAGGAGCTGCAGCTCGTTGGCGACGCGGATCTTCTGCTTGGAGAGCGTCAGCGTGCTTTCCCGATCGATTTCAAGCCAGAGCGACGCGTCGGCGGGTGACTCGCAGTTGTGTTCGTAGGAGCCCACGAACTCGAATTCGAGCTCGTTCAGGTCCTTGAGGCGCTTGGGGTTGAGTTCAACGGTCGTCACCACGGTACGGCCGATCTCCTCGGTCGTGATCGGGAGGCTTCGTTCGAGTTCGCCGTTGAGCCGAAGATTGAGTTGCGACTTCACGGGCAACAGAACGGGCGAAGGCGTCCACTTGAAGGTGACGGAAGCCTTCGTCGCGAGTTCGTCGCGGGCGATGACGAAGGGAAGGCGCCACTTGGCGTTGAGCCCCGTCATGCGGATCGGCGTGTTCTCGGGCAGGGACTTGAGCGCGGCGAAGCGTTCCGTTTCGATGCGGGTTTCAAGTGCTCCGGCGTCGGCCTGCACGTCGAGAAGCGCTTCGGCGAGCGGCCGAAGCGTTTCCTGAGCGGCCGCAAACGAGGGGTTCAGGGCGAAACTCAGGCCCAGGAGGCTGAGGGCGAAGAGATGTCGGGTCATTGTTTTCAACACAATCAAAGTTTTTCGGTCGTTTTCGGAGCGGGCCTTCAAGGTTGCGCTCGGGTCAGAATTCGCGTCGTCGGGGACGTCTCGGGACAAAGTCCGAAAGCCAGCGAAGGAAACGCTGTACGTCCACCAATCCGATGGCGGCCCAGGAGGGCGCGAGGCTGATGATCGATCGGACGCCGAGTCCAGCAAAGCCGAGGATCGTACGCAGGGCTTGACCGATTCCCACGCCCGGCTTGTGCAGGGCGTCGTCCCAGAGGTGATCGCGGCAGAAGGTCGCTGCGATGTATCGCTTTTCTTCGGCAAGGCTTCGGAAGGTGAGTTCGATGCCGACGCCGCGTGCGTTGGCGCGGCGGATCATCCCGCGGAATTCGTGCGCAACGCCGTCGTCCTCAAGGACGAGCGAAACGGTTTCGGAGGTGCGCAGGCGCCCCGCCGCTTCAGCGGGCATCTCGAGATTCACGCCGGTTTGCGAGAAGTCCCGAAGCGTCGCGTGCCAGACGGTGCCGTCGTCGCGGCGAAGCGAGGCGCGGCGGCGCGTCGTCACGCGGTGAAAACGACGCTCCTGCACGGTCTCGACGGCGACCGCCACGGCCGCGGAAAGAATCACCATGTTGTAGAAGAGCCAGACGACGTTGACGAGAATCGTCGCGCCGTCGAGACCGCCTGACGTGAACGCGCGCCCGAAGAGCCACAAAAGCCCCGCGGCGTTGAGGGCGAGGAGCACGAGGTAGGGCCGCGCGATGTGCCAGTCGAGGTGGTCCGAGTCGACCTTTGCGCCCTTCGTCGTCACGTTGAATTTTCCGACGTGCGGCGCAAAGAGCGCCACGGTCGTCGGAACCGCGATGTACCAGGAGAGCACCGTGTCGTAGATTTCGCCCATCAACGGAAAGCGAAGGCCCCGCTGCGCAAACTCGTTCGAGAGGTTGAGGTGCACGAGGTGCGGCACGACGAAGGCGAGGATCGCCAGTCCCGGCGCCTGAATGACGTTCGTGTCGAAAAAGATGAAGGGAAGCGGCGCGATGAGGAAGATGATCCTCGGAATGCCGAGCAGGAAGTAAAACATCCCGCTGAAGAAGCACAGACGCTGTCCGAGCGTAAGCCCCCGCCCGAAGAGCGGATTGTCAAGCCGGAAGATCTGAATCATCCCGCGCGCCCAGCGGATGCGCTGCCCGATGTGCGAGGCGAGCGTCTCGGTCGAAAGGCCCGCGGCGAGCGGCGTCGAAAGGAAGGCCGAGCGCCAGCCGCGCCGATAGAGCCGAAGCGACGTGTGGGCGTCCTCCGTGACGGTTTCGGTGGCGATTCCGCCGATTTCGTCGAGCGCCTTGCGCCGTATGACCGTGCAGGAGCCGCAAAAGAGCGTTGCGTTCCAGGTGTCGTTGCCGCACTGAATGAAGACGTGAAAGAGGGCGTCCTCCTGCGGGACCGCGTCCGTGAGGCGGAGGTTTCGCTGATAGGGCGCGGGCGAGTAGAAGTGGTGCGGCGTCTGCACGAGCGCGATTTTCTCGTCGCGCAGCATCCAGCCCATGGTTTGGGTGAGGAAGGAGCGCACCGGAATGTGGTCGCAGTCGAAGATCACGACGAATTCGCCGTGAATCTTCCCGAGGGCGTGGTTGATGTTCCCCGCCTTGGCGCCCTTGTGCTCCTTGCGGCGGATGTAGCCCGCGCCCGCTTCTTTCGCAAAGGCTTCGAAGTCGTCGCGGTCGCCGTCGTCGAGAATCCAGACGTGAAGTTTCTCCTTGGGCCAGTCCATAGACTGCACGCCGAGCACCGTCGTGCGCACGAGTTCAAGGGGCTCGTTGTAGCTCGGAATGCAGACGTCCACGTGCGGCCATGGGGAGCGGTCCTCGGGGAGCGGACAGGGTTTGCGGTCGAGCACCCAGAAGGTCTGGAAGTAGCTGAGCGCCATCAGGACGAAGGTGTAGATCTCCGCGGTCATGAGCATCGCCGAGAACACGTGCCCTCCGATCGAATCGAAGTTGACGGTTTCGGTGAGGCGCCACCAGAGGTAGCGCGACGAGACGACGAGCGAAAGGAGAACGAGCAGGAGCACCGTCAGGCGAATGCGCACGAGCCGAAGCACGAGCGCCAAGGCGAACGTGCAGGCCGAAAAGAGCACCTGAAAGCGGGGATCAAGGTGCTGCGTCACGCAAAGCGCAAAGAGAACGACCGCAACGGCGCCGAGAAGCGCGCAGAGAATCGCGCGCACCGGGCCGAAGGGCTGCGGCGCGGTCTCGGCGAAACGCCGCGCCTCGCGGCGGTCCCATGCCTTGAGCAAAACCGTCGCCCGGTAGAGGAGCCGCGCCGGAAGGGGGCGTGTCTTCGGGCGCACGGACGTCGGGCGGGCGCTTCCCTTTCCCCGGACAAAAAGGAGAAAGAGGCTCTGAATCAGAATCCGCAGACCGTCGAGCGGCCGGGTTCGGGCCGGATCGACGTTCGGGTAGACGTCGGAAAACCGGGCGCGAAGCGCACGCCAGTTTGCGTTTTCCAAAGGCAAAAAGAGCCATGCCGCCGCCAGAAGGGCGCCGTTGACGAGCGAAGAAACGAGCGACGTGGACTTTTCAAGGAGTGCTGCGCCTTCCCGATCCACGCCGCGGAAGAACCGCAGCAGGACGGTCTTGATCAGCATCGCACTTCCTCACGAAGGCGGGCGGCGCGAAGGATCAGCCAGGTGGAGAGCGCGGTGATCGCCTGCGCGCTCTCGGCAAAGGGGGCGAGCTGCGTCACGGGGCCGCGCTGCAGGGCGGCCCGGGCGGCGAATTCGTCGCGGGGAACGATCTGCGGCGCAATGCGCGCGGAGAGTCCCGGCGTTGCGCGAAGGAACTGCATCACGTCCGTGTGGCTCTCGGAAAAACTGAGCGCCTTGTTGAAGAGAACCAATTCGTTTCGGGCGACGGTGTGCTCCGAGAGTTTCACCGCCGTGTGGGCGTCGGGCTCCGCCACGGTGACGAGCACGTCCGCCGCACCGCGCCAAAGCTGCGCGGTCTCGGTGTCGTCGTGGCCGAGGTCGACGACGACGTGCGTGAAATGCGGGTCGCAAAGGTCGGCCGGGTCGAGATTGACGGGAGGGTGTGAGGAATAATTGTTCTCGGTTTTGTCAGGCGTAAACGCTATAAATATGGAATCCGTGTAGCGCCAGAAAATGTCGGAAGGCCGTACGTCGGGCGGAAGATTGAAGAGGGTGCGAAAGCCTGAGAAAGTGCCTTGCGGCGCCACGGCGAGCACGCGGCTCCCGCGTCGCGTGCCGAGATGCCAGGCGGCCGCGGCGGCGACGGTGGAGCTTCCCGCGCCTTCGCGAAGGCTGCGGAAAGCGAGGATGATCGGACTGAGATCCCTTGTCGGGAGGGGGGGGGTTGAAACGCCATGATCGGAGGCTCGGACGCCCCTTTCGATCAGCAGGGCGAAGAGGCTGTATTGCCGGGAAAGCGTCTCCCTCCGAGCTGCATTCTGTGCCGGAATCGAGGAGGGGGATAATGATGCGGGCGTGTCGGAACGCTGTCGCGAAGCGACAAAAACGTTCGAAGTCATGCTCTTAAGATCAGCGTTCAACAATCAAAGAGATGAAGAATATGGGAATAAAAATTCGGGAAATTACTATTCCATATTATTCCATTTTTTGTTGATGACAAGGGAGTGTCGAGAAGAAAAACGCCTTGTGTGTTGATGTACGTGGAGTTTGTTAAGAAAAATCCCTTATATCAATATTGATAGTAAAGATGTTCAGGGGAAGCACAAGCGGCGTAGAGAAAGAAATTTTCGCCCTTTTTTGGTGTTTTTTTGTTTCTTCTATTGAGCGACAGGGGAAAATGGGAGGAAGGAGGATGTGACGGATGCGCCGGTGTAGTCGTCTGGTTTCTCGTAACCGTCCGACGGGCAGCGGCGAAACTGCACGTCGACGAGAACGTTCCTGCCGAAAATGAATCGGTCCGCCTCCGGGGCTTCGGATGCGGACCTCATGTCCTGTCCCGCCGGTTACATTTGCGGGAGTTTGTTTGAAGGCGGTATGGGTTTACCTGCGGGCGAGCACTTTCGCAAAGGCTTCGGCCGCGTATTCGACGTTGCCGCGGTTGAGTCCGGCCACGCAGATGCGGCCGTTTGCGACGCCGTAGACGGCGTATTTTTCGCGAAGCTCCGTCATCATTTCTTTCGTGAAGCCCGTGAAGGAGAACATCCCCTTTTGTCCGACGACAAACGAAAGGTCCACGCCGTGGCGCTCGCCCGCCTCGGCGAAAAGCCGCCGCATAAGCACCATGCGCTCGCGCATTTCGTCGACTTCCTTGCGCCAGCGGGCTTCGAGTTCGGGGTCGGCGAGGACTTCCGCGACGACCGAGCCCGCGAACTTCGGAGGATTCGAATAGGTGGAGCGAACGAGGCTCTTCAAAATGGATTCGACCGTGCGCTTTTCCTCATTCGAGCGCGTGAGGACGTGCAGGGCCCCGGCGCGCTGACCATAGAGTGCAAAGTTCTTCGAAGAGGACGCCGCAACGAGCGCCGCGACGCCTTCGTCGGCGAAAAGGCGCGGGGCGTAGCCGTCCTCGTCGAGTCCGTCGCCCAATCCCTGATAGGCGATGTCGAGAAGCGGGACGAGATTGCGTTCCTTCACGATTTTCACGACTTCGCTCCAGGCGTCCCTCGGGAGGTCCACGCCCGTCGGGTTGTGGCAGCACGCGTGAATGAGAACCATCGTGTTGGCGGGAAGGGTCGAAAGCGCCGAGCGCATCCCGTCAAAGCGAAGGCCGCCGAGCGTGCGGTTGTAGTAGGGGTAGGTGGCGACCTCGAGCCCCGCGAGCTTGAAGATCGCGATGTGGTTGCCCCAGGTCGGGTCCGACACGACGACGAGTTTTACGCCGAGAACGGTTTTCGCAAAGAGCGCCGCGAGGTAGAGCGCTCCCGTGCCGCCGATCGTCTGCACGGTGGCCGTGCGCTCGGAGAGCGCCGGGGCGCGCTCGGCGCCGAAGAGAAGACGACGCACGCTCTCGTTGTAGGCGGAAAGGCCCGACATCGGGATGTAGGCGTGGGGTTCGCGGCGCGCGAGAACGCGTCGGGCGGCTTCCTCCACGGTCGGAAGGAGCGGCATCACGCCCGCGTCCGTGAGGTAGGCGCCGACCGTGAGGTTCACCTTTTCGGGGCGCTCGTCCTTCTGAAAGACTTCGTTGAGCCCGAGGATGGGATCGTCGGGCCGGGGTTGAAGTTGGGAAAAAAGTTCGTTTTGCATGAATGCTGTCCTCGTCGTGCGAAGTGAAAGTCCCTCCACTATACGGCGTGGCGGGGACGGACGGTGTGTCGTGCAAAAAGAAATTTCTCCTTTTGCGCGGCTTCTCAAACCGACTGAGATATTTCGCCTACGGCATTCTTATGACCCGCGAAGGAGTAGGCCTTCGAGGGCTTTACGCCGCGGGTTCGAGCACCTTGATGATCTCCGCTTCGATCGCAAGAAGCGTCGCTTCGTCGCGTAGCACGGGGCCGTCGATGAGGAATACGTCTTCGACGCGCTCGCCGAGCGTCGTGATCTTCGCCGTCTGCAGGTTGATGTTGTGCCGTGCAAGGATGTCGGAGATGTCGTAGACGAGTCCGAGGCGGTCCGTGCAGATGACGTTCAACAGCCAGGCCTTCCCCGAAGCGGTCGGGACGATCGTGACCATGGGACGCGTCGGGAAGTGGCGCGAGCGGCGAGAGAGCTTCCCGCGGCGGGGCTTCGGGATGGGGTTCGCGATGTTGAGCGCCTCGGGGAGTTCGCGCTCGATCTTCTGCGCGGTGCGCTCGGGCGTGTCGTGCTCGAAGGGATCCGTCACAAGGAGCGTGTCGAGCGCCCAACCGTGCTGCGTCGTGTGGATGCGCGCGTCCATGATCGAGAGGCTCTTTGCGCCGAAGTAGGCGACCATGCGGAGGAACAGGTCCTTCTGGTCGGGCGTGTAGACGAGCACCTGCAGGCCCCCGAGCGTCGGGTGTTCGCGCACGCGCACCAAGGGCGTGCGGTCTTCCAGATGCCCCGCCGTCGAGAGGGCGTGCCAGACGATGTCGTCCGTCGTGTTTCGAAGGAAGTAGACGACGTCGAGTTCGCGCCAGAGCGCGTCTCGCTCGGCTTCGGAGAGCTTGCCTTCGAGTTTTGCGCACACTTCTCGGCGCCGTTCGAGAACGGCGGTCTTGGGGGTCACCCAGGTGCCCTTGAGGCGCGAGAGCGTGGTGCGGTAAAGCGCCTCGAGAAGCTGCGCCTTCCAGGGGTTCCACACCTTGGGACTCGTCGCGCGGATGTCGGCGACCGTGAGGAGATAGAGGGCGTCCAAACGTTCCTTTGTCTTCACGACCTTCGCGAAGGCGTCGATCACCTGCGGGTCGGAAATGTCGCGCTTTTGCGCCGTGAGGCTCATCGTGAGGTGTTCGCGCACGAGAAAGCACATGAAGTCGATGTCTTCCTCGGCAAAGCGCATGGAGCGCGCCCAGGCTTCGAGGCGCTTCGCTCCGATTTCCTCGTGCCGGCCCCCGAGGCCCTTTCCGATGTCGTGAAAGAGGCCCGCGATGAGAAGGCGCCAGTTCCGGTCGAGCCCCGCCATGATGTCCGAGCAGAAGGGGTATTCGTGCGCGAAGTCGCTTCGCGCAAAGCGGCGGATGTTCCGAACGACGCGAAGCGTATGCTGATCGACCGTGAAGATGTGGTAGAGGTCGTGCTGCATCTGCCCGACGATATGCCGGAAAGGCAGAAGATAGCGCCCGAGAATCCCCCAGAGGTTCATCTGCTTCAGGGCGTGGTAGGTGCCGCGCGGGAGCTGCAGGATCTTGAGGAAGGTTTCGTGGTTCTTCGGATCGTTTCGGAAGTCGTCGTCAATCCCGAGGGACGCGTGCCAGAGCGCGCGCAGAAGACGCGTCGACATGCGCTTCAACTCCATGTGCTCGGCAAAGACGAGGAAGGTCTCGAGCATGGCGCTCGGACGCTTTTCAAAGAGCTTCGGGTCGTCGATGTCCATTTCGTCGCCGCGGGCCGTAAAGCCCGGCGCGATCGGAAGAACCTTCGCGCCCGTCATGTCGCCGAGAAGGCGGTCGGAGAGCGCATAGAGTTGCAGCTGCGACATCTGAACGACCTGCTGGGCGTTTCGGTAGTAGGCCTTCATGAGGCGCTCAGAGGCGCGCATGGGGCCAGCCGGCAGCCACCCGAGGCGTTGCGCGAGCGCTTCCTGCAGGTCGAAGATCAGACGGTCTTCGTGGCGCTTTGCGCAAAGGTGCAGGTTGATGCGAAGGTGACTGAGAAAGTCGTGGACGCGGTAGAGCGTTTCGACTTCCTCTTCGGAGAGAAGCCCCGACTTCGAGAGGTCTCGAAAGTCGGTCGCGATGTGCGCGGCCTTCGCGCACCAGAGAAAGACCTGAATGTCGCGCAGGCCCCCGGGGCTCTCCTTGATGTTGGGTTCGAGCGAATAGGGGGTGTCTTCGTAGCGCTGATGGCGCCGCGCGAGTTCGAGCATCTTCTTCTGAAAGAAGTCCTTGGCGTCGAGCTGGGCGTGAAAGCGCTCGAGCGCACGGGTGAGAAGCGCTTCGTCTCCGCGCAGGAGACGCTCTTCGAGGTAGGTCGTCGCAACCGACACGTCGCCCGCGGCCTCTTCGAGAAAGGCCGTTTCACTTCGCACCGAGGCGCCTACGGGGAGGCCGAAATTCCAGAGTTCCGCAAGGAAATTCGAAATGCGTTCGCCGAGCGCCGCATCCTCCGCGAGCTTGTCCTCCATGAGAATGAGAAGGTCGATGTCGGAATAGGGATAGAGCTCTTCGCGCCCGCAGCCGCCCACGGCGACCAGGGCGAAACCATCGCGCGGGAGGTCAAAGAGGTCGGCGAGCGCCGTCACCGCGCGGTCGAGCGCACGGCTGTGGTCGCGCAGAAAGTCGCCCGCGTGCGGGGCGCGTTCGTAACGGTCGACGAGGACTTCGCGCTCAGCGCGGAATCGCTCGATGATGGATGGGGCATCGGTCATGCGTCTTCGGGGCGGAGGCGGCGTTCGGGGGCGACGCGTCAGTCCGCCGTTTTGTGGTTGTCGTTTTGGAGGAGAGAAGGGCCCCTCGGGCAAGCGGGGGCGGTCCTTTTCAAGACTTAGAAGCAGTCTATAGCGCCCGACGCGTCCTGTGGTCGGTTCGATTCGAAAAGGAAGAAAACGGCCGGGTTCGGGACGAAAAAGCACATTTCCCGCCGATTCTTGCGGTATTACCGCATGTGGTGAGCATTGCGTTCCCACGAGGGGTCCGACGGAAAGTAGGATTGGAAAATTACCTTTTCTCTTGACGTCGGCTCCGCACGGCCAAACGTGCCGGAGCGTTTCGTCGTCCTCCCTCACCAACCGCAATGCTCAAAACCGTACACAAGTCTCTCGTGGGCCTGGCCGCCCTCATTCTCGCCGTGATCATCGCGGCGATCGTCGTCGTCCCGCAGACGACGGTCGGCGTGATCAAGGTCCTCTACAACTTCCTCACCGAAGACCTCGCCTGGCTCTTCCTTCTCATGGGCGTCGCCTACTCGGCGATCGCCTTTGTGTGCTTCTTCACGAAGTACGGCGACATCCGCTTGGGCGGCCGGGACGCGAAGCCCATGTTCAACACTTTCATGTGGAACGCCATGAACATCTGCAACGCCCTCGCGGCGGGCGTTCTCATCTTCGGGCTTTGTGAATGGATGTTCTACGTTAAGACCCCTCCCTTCGGGCTTGAGCCCGGGTCGACGGCGGCCTATGAAATGGCGTCCGCCTACGGGATGTTCCACTGGGGCTTCTCGGCCTGGGCCTTCTATCTCGTGCCGGCCCTGGCGATGGGCTATCTCTTTTGGAACAAGAAGTGCGCGTCGCTTCGCATTTCCGACCTTTCAGTCGGCATCCTGGGCGGCGATTCGCTCTGGAAGCGCGTCGCGCGCTTCCTTTTGGACGGCGCCATCGTCTTCGGCTACTTCGCCGCGATGATGACGACGGTAGGGATCGGCACGCCCGTGATGGGCGAGCTTGCGAGCCACCTGCTCGGGATTCCGAACACGTTCGAACTCAAGCTCGGCGTGATTCTTGTCTTCTGCTTGTTCTTCACGCTCTCGGCTTCGCGCTCGATCGCGCGCGGGATGGGGCGGATCTCCAACTTCAACGTCGCCCTCGGCCTCGCTTTCTTCGCGTTCGTCCTGATTTCGGGCGACACAGCCTTCATTCTCGACAACTCCGTGATGGCGATCGGCACGAACATCCGAGAATTCCTTCGCATGAGCTTCAATTCCGACGCCGTGGCGCACACCGGGTTCGTGCAGACCTGGACGATCTTCTACTGGGCCTGGTACGTCGCGATCTGCTACATGTGCGCGCTCTGGATCGCCCGCACGTCCTACGGGCGCACCTTCCGCGAAATCGCGGTTGCCAACTGCATCTGGGCGCCGCTTGCCTGCTGGCTCACCTTCTGCATTCTCGGCAATTACGGCATGGGTCAGGAACTCTTCCACGGTCTCAAGGTGTCGGACGCCGTGGGCGAAATCGGCACGAACGGCGCGGCCCTCATGGTGATTCAGACGCTCCCCTTGCCGAAGCTCGCGGTCTTCGTCTTCCTCGTTCTCATCTTCTTCAATCTCGCGACTTCCGCGACCGGAAACGGCATTGCCCTGAGCCTCTACACTTCGAAGGGGCTCGCCCGCGAAGACGAAGCGGATCCGCGTTTCAAGGCCTTCTGGTGCATGCTCTTTTTGGTGCTCCCCGTCGGCATTCTGCTTCTGGAGCGCGCCATTCCGGGACTCAACGTCCTTTCCACCATCCAGTCGATGATCACGGTGTCGTCGATTCCTATGTTCTTCGTCCTGATCGCGCTTTTCGGGGCCTTCCTCAAGGCCTTCCGAGCGGACGTGCTTTCGGGCGAAATCCTCGGCAGCGTTTCGGTCCACCGCACCGCCCGCTGGGAGGAAACCGTGGCCGAAGCCCGTGAAAACCGTTGAGAAGGGAGATCGTCATGACCGTGACCGAACCGTTTGACGCAGCTGCACTCACCGACTGCGTGGCGCTCACCCAAGCGCTCGTTTCCATCAATACGTACGAACTCGCCGGAAAGCGCGAGGCGCTTCAACTCGTCAAAAGGCTTCTCGACGAAAAGGCGCCCGAAGCCCGGGCGACGCTTTGCGACTTCGAGACGGATGCGCCCTATCTCACAGCGCACATCGGAGCGGAAGATCCCGTAGGGACGCTTCTTTTCGAAGGCCATCTCGACGTCGTGCCCGCGGGCAAGATGCAGCGACCCTTCGAGGGGCGCATCGAGGGCGATTGGTTGATCGGCCGCGGAGCGGGCGACATGAAGAGCGGTTGCGCGGCGCTCATCGCCGTGTTCCTGCGGACGGCCGAACACTTCCGGTCTTCCGGTGCGAAAGGCGCGCTCTGGCTCATGCTATCGACCGACGAAGAGTACGCGGGCGAGGAAATCAAGACGGCGCTTTCTCAGGGAACGGTGCCCAAGGCGGACTTCGCCGTCATCGCCGAACCCTCGGACCTTTCGATCATGCACCGTCAGAAGGGCGAGTGTTGGATCACCTGCCGCTTCGCGGGACGAAGCGCCCACTCGAGCACGCCGGAGCTCGGCGTCAACGCCCTCATGAAGGCCGCCCGCTTCATGACGAAGCTTGAACCCCGCATCGCGGCGCTCAAGACCCGCACGTCGCCGTTAGGCGCCCCCACGATGAGTCTCGGTACGCTTCAAGGCGGGACCGAACCCAACGTCGTACCCGACTACGCCGAGGCGGTGATCGACGTTCGCTATCTTCCGGGCGAAGCGCCCGAAGACTATCTTGAGCTTTTGGAAGAAGTCGCGGACGAATGCCGAGCCGCGGATCCGGACTTTTCGGTCGCCTTTGCCGTGACGGGCGATTGGCCCGCGATGGAAACGCCGACGACGCACTCGGCGGTGGTTGCTCTCAAGGACACGGCCGAGCGCATTCTCGGGCGTACGGTCGGCTTCGGGAACATGACGGGCTGGGGGGAAGCGGGCTTCATGGAGCGCTTCGGCGTGCCCGCCGTCTACTTCGGGCCGGGTGATCCGAAGTTCTCTCATACGCCCGAGGAGCGCTGTCTCACCGCCCACATCCGCGAGGCGGAAGAGGTCTTTCTTTCGCTTGCCGAGCGTTGGCTCGCGAACGGTCAAACGTAAGACTCAACGCGTGCGCTGCCCGCTTCCCCGCGGACGGCGGCGTTGACCTCGGCGACGAGCGAAGCGGTGTGAACGAAGAGCGGTTCGTTGTCTTGGGCAGGACAATCAAAAGGAAGTCCCGGACGGGACCGGCATTCACCGTTTCCACCATGCACGAAGCCTTTTCTTTTCCCGGTTTTTAAAATCGAAATTTCTGTCGAGTTGCCGAAGGATTTTTGCAACGTGAGGATCCTTGCAGTCGGTGAACGCCGCGCGAATGGTCTGACGATATTTATCGTCAATCTCCATTGCCTCTACGACCTCCACTAAAAGTCGAGGGTCTTTTTTGAAGAGGCGGTCAATGTCTTTTGCCTGCATCGTTTGGACGGCATGCAAATTGGTGAGCAAGGCCTTGCGAACCATGTACTCGTCATCGGTTTTCAGACTTTCCAGCGCAATTTTCGGCAATGTTCTCCAGGAGGCGGCAACGGCTCGCATGTGAGCGGACCGACATTGTGCGAGTCTGCTCTTGAGCTCGTCCGACAGTTTTTCGTCGTTCATCCTGGCAAAAATACTGCTTATGTCTTCGATGGGGATGAAAACCATCGGTCCCGCAATGAGTTTCTCGTTGAGTGTCTCAGTTTTCAGTTTTGCAGGTGTTTTGATGACGGTCATGGCAAAACTGTAGTCCTCTGGCAGACCGAAAATCGGAACGGCCGTATTTTCGGCGAGAACGCGGTTATGGAAATCTACGCCCGTAATGATGTTCGGTGCATACCTTCCCGTAATCGAAACGGTTCCTGCGTCCACTTCCTTAAGAAATTTTTGCGCCGAAATCACCGCTGAAGAAATTTCAGGATTCCTGCTGTCCGCGAGTTCCGCTATGAGGGTGCGCAGTGTCGATACGCGCTTGGCCAGTACGTGAGGGTTCTCCAGGGCGATTTCTTCTCGGATCAATTCCTTTAAAGAACCCATGAGAAAATGTATGGAGTCGGCGTTGTATTCGGATTTGATTTTTATTAAGTTTAGGCAGGCCTCGTCTGACAGAAGACGTACGGCACTTGTGTTGCCCGCAAGTGCTACGAGGGTGTCGCGGTACGTGTCCGCACAGAGAATTTCCGCGTTTTCCGGCGTTAAGCCGCGTGTATTGGCCGCTGCGGCCCAGTGTATCCGTTGGTTGGGGTGACTGACGATAAGGTTGAAGAACGCGATTTTGGATTTCTGAAATTCGCCCGGATACGGCATGAGGTCGTACGCACCGAAATGATCGTAAAAATCCTTTGTGGAAATCGTGCTGTATGCGATGTCGTCGAGGTCTTCTGGGTGGTTTTTGTCTTTGATGCGTCCCGAGATGAAGGCGAATGAAAATTGACTCCAGTCGGAGATTGTGAATTCCTCAGTGTTTTTCATAGTAACTGTTTTGGTGTCGAGTGCTGTGTGAGTTTATTTTTGTTTTGACTGTATTTCTATTTTTTGAGACAACTTATTTTCTTTTAATTTGATCGGAATATCGAACCAGTCGCAAACTGGAACCAGAATTGATGCTCCGATTGTTGGGGTTGTGGGTTCCAGTTTTGCTTTGCGGTTGGTTGCGGGTTTGATCACGGCAATCGACAAAGTGAATTGGTTAGGGTTGGTGAAATTTTTGGTGTCGACTTTGTGGATTGATTCGCACGGTGTGTTTAGCGATTGTTTGGCGAGTTGCAACAGTTCGTTGTCTTCACTCGTAAAGGTTTTTGAGCGTATCTTTCGATGTAATTTGTGAATGCGATATACATCCGCGATGATTCCCATCTCTTTGTTGTCCGCTAGTCTCGAGGCGACGTCGAGGAGCACGGAGAGACGTTCCTCGAGAGCCAAGCAATGATTCCCTTCCAACTGGGAAACCAACGCTTGCCACACGTAAAATCTCAAGTTCGTAATGAGATCGTCCGTAAGACGAACATCATTGGCAACAAGGCGGAGGCAGTCATCCGCCGAAAGGAGAGGCAAGGCAAAATCGTTGTGTACGAGAGCATCGCGGACGTCGTGAGAAACGTCTTCGCTCAGCGTCTTCACGTGCGCGTACGTCAAAAACTTGGTTTTGGCGAGTTCCGTCCTCACTCTATGATCGGGATGCCGTATGAGTAGGTCGAAAAAAGCATTCCAGGACGGCATCCATTCTTCCGGGTACGACGATTGCCCGTAATAGTCAAAGAGACTCATTTGGTCTTTCGGAAAGAGTTTGAGAAATTTTTCGGCGGAAAGCGGGATGATTTCCACATCCTCAAGATCTTTCGGGTCATTTTTTTCTGTCAGTCGTCCGAGCACCAAAGCGAACTTGCGTTGCTTCCAATCTTCGGAAGAAAAAATCTCTTTCTTTGTCATATTGATTGTTTGCTGTATTGGAAGTGATTGCTGAATCCCTTGCGGGAGAATGCCTGGAGCAGAGTGCAAATTCGTGCCCGCGGAACGGTCTGCAACAAGTGGCGGAGAGACGAAGCGATCTCTGTAGAGGCGCCGCCGTCGAATAGAAGGATGACGGTCTCTACGTCGAAATTTGACGCATGCGGTTTGGCGGACAGCGTCGCAGATTGCCGTTTATCTTCTTGCGGCGGCATCCGCTTGAGGGCATGAGCGGAGGGGGTGGGGAATGCAGAGTATGGTCGGGAGGAGGGAGGCAAGCACGGCTTCCCTCACTTCGCTTGGGGAAGGTTGGTTTTGCGCGGTTCAGTGCGTTTCCGAGAGTTCGCCGGCATCTTTTCGGTCGGAAGGCGAAAGACATTCGCACCTTTGGAGCGCTCGACAGAAAGAAAATCTTCGCATCTTCCCGTCTCGTCACCCTTCGCTGCCGCTCTGAGTATGGACGTGTATCCGCCGAGTCGCCGTGAGGAACCGTTAACGACGACGCGTATCAAGAGCGCTGTCTCACCGCCCGCATCCGCGAGGCGGAAGCGGTCTTTCTTTCTCTGGCCGAATCCTGGCTCGCGGACGGTAAGGTCTGACGACTCAGCGCGTGCGCCGTCCCGCCTCCACGCGGGCGGCGGCGTCGACCGCGGCGATCAGGGCCGGGTCGTTGAAGGGCATGTGGACCGTGGCGAAACGGTCAAAGGGCGCGATGCCGTACTGCGCGAGAACGTCCCTCGCCCATTTGTCGCTCGGCATCGCCTTGCGGGCCGTGAGCCCGCCGAGAAGGGTACGCGCCGCCGCCACGCCTTCGGGGAGCGTCCGGCATTCTGGAAAGGCTTCGAGAAGGCGTGCCACGTAGCGGCGCAGGTCTTCGAGCGTGCAGTTGGAAACGCCGCCCTTGGTGACCGGGCGCGTGTAGCGGCACATCGGACGCCCGTTGGGCACGCGTCCGCTCACGACGATCGGCTCGCTTCCGGGGTTCCCGATCGTAAGAAGCGAAACGTCTTCTCTGCGGACCTCGGCGAAGAATCCCACGAGCGAAGGATGCGTTTTTCGAAGAATCGCCGTGAAGCGCGAACATCCCGGCACGAAAAAGAAAATCGCCCCGTCGCCGCAGGTTGCGGCGAGAAGGTCCGCCGCATAGGAATTGAAGACTTCGTCGTCGGTATGGGCGCGAAGCACCACGGCGTCGCGCTCGAAAATGAGAACGCCCACGCCGCGGTCGCTCGCCGGAACAGGCGGCCAGCTCGGCGTTTCGCGCGCCGTCACGACGGCGCTTCGCGGATCGGTTCCTTCGGCGGGCGCCGTCGTAAGCGGCACGAAGCTTCCGTAGGGGAGGGCGCGCGAGAGTTCGAGGCGCGCCTCGTTCACGTCGGTCGAAACGATGGAGACGAGCGGAAAGTCGCCCGCAAGCGGTCCGTAGGGAAAGACGTTCGGGCGCGGCAAAAAGCGCATTTCCGGCTCGTGCGAGGGTTCGTAGGCAACGCCCGCCGAGGCCCATTCCTCGTCTTCGTCGCGATCCTCAACTTCCTCTTCGGAAGTCTCCGTCAAGCTTTCGGAGAGAACGGCCGGCGCCGGGTCGTTCATGAGCCCTTCGCGCTCGCCCGTTTCGATGAGGGTCGCGGCCATCCCCGAGCGGATCGGCGCGGGGAGCCGTTCGAGCGCCGCGGCGATCACTTCGGCGTCTTCGTGGAGAAGCGACGAAATCGAGGGCGGCAGCTGCGGAAGGAGCGAAAGGCGCCCTTCCTCGGCGATGCGCTTCAAAACGCGTGCGGCAAGATCCAAACGCATGACGGCTCCTTCTTAGAGAGAAAGACGGAAGAGTTGATCGAGCTCGTCGTTCGAAAGATCGCCGAGCCAGTTTTCGCCCGAGTGGACCGTGAGGTCCGTCAGACGGCGCTTCTGCGCGAGAAGTTCGTTGACGCGCTCCTCAAAGGTCCCCGCCGAAATGAAGCGGTAGACGAGCACGTCGCGGCGCTGTCCGATGCGGTGCGCGCGGTCGGTGGCCTGATCCTCGACCGCAGGATTCCACCAGAGGTCGTAGTGAACGACGGCGGAGGCGGCCGTGAGGTTGAGGCCGGTCCCGCCCGCCTTGAGGCTCACGATCATCGTGCGCACCGTGCGGTCGTTCTGGAAGCGGTCCGTCATGCGGGCGCGGCGCTCGCGCGTGACGCCCCCGTGCAGAAAGTCGGGGCGCTCGCCCGTCGCCTTGGCGATCCACTCCTGCAGACGCTCGCCCATCTCGCGGAACTGCGTGAAGATGAGGACCTTTCGGTCGCTCTCGCGGCACTCCGACAGAATTTCGAGAAGCGCCACGCCCTTGCCGGCGTCGGGCTTTTCCGTGCGCGTGCCGAGGAACTGCGAGGGCGAGTTGCAGATCTGCTTCAACTTCATGATGAGCGTGAGCACGATCCCGCGGCGCTGCGCGAGCGTCATCGAGCGGTCTTCGCCGCGAAGCTTTCGCATCGATTCGTCGAGCGTCTTCGCGTAGAGCGCCGCCTGTTCCTTCGTAATCGACGTGAAGCGGTCGATCACGTTCTTTTCCGGCAGATCCCGGATGATCGACTTGTCCGACTTCACGCGGCGGATCATGAAGGGCGCGGTGAGGCGTCGGAAGGCTTCGAGGCGCGCCGGATCATGGTCGATTTCGATCGGCGTCGCGTACTCGCGCTGAAAGTCCGTGGCCGAACCGAGCAGTCCCGGCATCACGACCGAGAGGATCGACCAGTATTCCATCAGACGGTTTTCGACGGGCGTGCCCGTCATCGCGATCACGGCGTCGGCCGTGAGCGAGCGCACGGCGCTCGACTGCGCGGCGGCGGGGTTTTTGACGGCCTGCGCTTCGTCGAGGACGACGAGGCGCCAGCGGCGGCTCTTCAAAACCTCCACGTCACGGCGAAGCGTGCCGTAGCTCGTGAGCGTCACGTCGGGGAGCACCTCCGGCATGGCGCGGTCGAGCCCGTGGTAGAGCCCTACGGTGAGCGTGGGCGAGAAGCGTTCGATTTCGCGCGCCCAGTTCGTGAGCACCCCCATGGGGAGCACGCAGAGAATCTTCTTTTCGGCGAGTTCTCCCGATTCCTTCAGCTGCGTCATCGCGGCGATCGCCTGCAGAGTCTTGCCCAACCCCATGTCGTCGGCGATGAGGCCGCCGAAACCGAGGCGCAGGTTCTTCATGAGCCAGGAGTAGCCGCGGTGCTGATAGGGGCGAAGTTCCGCGTGCAGATTCTTGGGGACGGGAAAGTCCTTCACGTCGGTGAGGACGCGCATGCGCTCGCGAAGGTCGTCGTCGGCCAGCACCTCGGCGCCGCGCCATTCGCCCGTGAGGGTCGCGCGCAGGCGCTCGAAGGGGTCGGACGACTTCTTTGCGATCTCCTCCATGTCTTCGAGGAGCTTCGGGTCGAGAAAGACGAATTCGTCGTCGATCGGAATGACGTTGCCGACTTCGTCCATGAGCTTGCGAAGTTCCTCGAGCGTCATTGTGCGAGAGCCGATCGCCACCTCCCAGCGGAATTCGCTGAGCGTTTCGCGCGTGAGGAAACTGCCGACGCCGCCTCCGGGAATCGTGCCCACGCGGGCGATCAGGCGCGGGCGCAGAAGGCCGCGCAGTTTTCCGGGGAGCACGAGCGGCACGCCGAGCCAGGTGATCTGCGGCGCGATCTCCGTGAAGAAGGTCTTGAGAAACGCGGGTTCGAGCGTCATCGTACCGCGGCCGTTCAAGAGGGCGGAGAGCGCGGGAAGGGCCTTCACGAAGGCGGCGAGGGCCGAGGCCGCCGCGTAGCGGTGCGTCTGCCAGCGGGGCGACGCCAGAAGGAGCGAATAGGGGACGGGAGAGGACCCGAACTCGCCCTTTTCGTGGAGTTCCTCTTCCTTTTTGCGCGTTTCGGCGTCGAACTTGAGTTCGCGGTGCGAGGCTTCGCGCGAGAGAATCCCGAAGGTGAGCTCGGTTCTGCCCTTCGCAAGGCGCGTGAGCGTGAGCGCGGGCATCCACGGGTAGAGGCTTGCGAGCTGGAAGGGACGGAAGGCCGCGAGAAGCAGCTTCATCGGACGGTCCGTGAGGAGACCGTCGAGCGGAGAGGTGTCTTCGCCCAAAAGGAGCGCCGTCGGCAGGTTCGCCTTTTCGATGTCGCCCGAGTAGGCGGCAAAGAGCGCCTTGATCGCGTCGGAGAGCGCCAGAAGAACGATCGTGCGCACGCGTCGTTCGTTTTCCGCAACGGACACGGCCGTGCGGGCGGGCGCAGCCTCTTCACCGCTTACACCTTCGGCCTTTTCGTTCAGGGAATCGTCGGATGCTTCGTCGGAGGGTTCGTCGGGGAGTTCGGGTGCCGGGAAGCCGGCGTTTGCGAGTGTCTCGAGGTCGACGAGATCGTCGGTACGGTAGGTGAGCGCGGCCGAGAGCGTCTGAAAGACGGCCTTGACGCCGTCGTTTTGCAGCGCGGGCACCCAGAGAAGACGCGGAGCGGGGTGTTCGACTCCGGCGGCCCGATAGAGAATCGGACGGATCTGGCCCGAAAGGATCAGACGCGCCGCGGCGCGCACGACCGCGCGGCGCGACTCGATGTCGCGGGTCATCGCTTCGGTTTCCGCGTTCGTGAGGGCGAGAAGAGCCGCCGCTTCGCGGGCGGGCGTGACTTCCCGTTCGAGCGCTTCGAATTCGGCGTTCGTCAAGCGGATGCGGGAGCGCGCGAAAAGACGTTCCACGGGTTTTCGGCGCAGATCGGCGCCGCCCGCATCGATCGTCGTCTGAAGACGCACGGACAACAAAAATCCGTCGGGATAGCCGAGAAGCGACACGAAGCGCGCCTTGGCGGCCTTGGCGGCGTCGCCCGAGTCGGAGGCGGGCGCTTCGCCCTCGGCAAAGGATTCCTTGCGGCGGGCGTTTTCCTCGGCGACGGCGCGCAGAACGTTCTCCACGCGGTCGCGGATTCTGCGGAAGTCACGGCGGAAGCGCTTGCGGTAGTTCTTCGACTTCGCAAGCGGCATGTCTTCGGGGAGAAGAGTGAGAAAGTCGTCGGGACGATTTTCAAGAAGCGCGTAGGGGACGGCGTGCAAAAAGCGCTCGGCCTCCGCGCGCTCGGGGACGGCGCTCATGGCGTCTTCGGCGGCAAGCGGCGCAACGACCTCCGAGAGCGTCGGCGCCTTCGAGGCGGTGAGCTGCAGATAGTCCGTCCCGATCGTGCGCGAAAGCGACGCGGGATCGATCCCGTAGAGACGGAAAAGACGCGCGGGGTCGCTTCCCGTTTCTTCGGCCGTCAGCATCCAGAGCGCGGCTTCGTCGGGCGTTTCGGCGTGAAAGGGCGCGAGAAAGGGAATCCCGGAGGCTTCGGCGAGGTCCGCGTGCGAGGGCCGCAGGTTCCCTTCGAGCCAGTCGCTCAGGAGGTCGGGCGCGTCGGCGAGCTTTTGCGCGAAGCGTTCCTTTTCTTCGTCCTTCGCCTTCTGGACGCGGCAGCGGATCGTCTCGCCCGAGGGGGCGTGCGCTTCGACGCAGCCTTCCGAGACCGCGAAGTCCGTGAGGTGTTTCGCTCTCGTGCGCGGGAAGAAACCTTCGGGAGGCGTGAATGCCAACGCGTCGCGCACGCGGTCGTGCCAATAGCTGAGAACTTCCGGATGAGAAAGCATGGCGTCCTGCAAAAGAGGGGAAGACGAAGGAAAAAACGGGAATCGAACATTGTAGCGAAGCCGACGCCGTTCGAGTAGGGGGTAACGAGCATGACGGCAAAAATCCGAAAGAATTCGAAAGGCTTTGGAAGGGCTTCCCGAGCTCGGGCGCAAGTACAATAGTCATTTCATCGCAAAACGGATTTTTCCCGCATGAAACGCAAACTTCTTTTGACGGCTTCGCTTCTTGCCGCGGCCTTGGGACTTGCCGGCTGCACGGGCTCGGAAGACACCGTGGGCGACGTCTCGCTCGGCATCTTTACGTTGAAGGACATCAAGATCGAACACTTCGTCGACCCGAAGGTCCCGGGCGTCACCTGCCACGTCGCGAGCATCGAGGCGAACCTCGCGCTTTCGGATCCCTCGGACAGCTCGGTTTCCTGCCGTCAGACGGGCGACATCACGCCCGAGATGATCGCGCAGATCGACCGCTCGAAGTCGGGCGAGGTGGTCTTCGCGAAGTCGAAGAGCATCTTCTTCAAGACGATGAAGATCCGCCGCATCTACGACGCCGACACGCAGACGCTTCTCTACGTCTCGTACTCGACGAAGGAAACGACGGGGAGCTTCAAGCATTCGCTCTCGACCGTGCCGCTCTGGGGCACGAGCGCCTATCAGACGAACGCGCCCAAGCCCCTGACGTCGCTCTGAGTTTTTTCATCATGACGGTGGATCTGCACACCCATACGAACGCTTCCGACGGCGCGCTCACTCCCGAGGCGCTCGTCGAACTCGCCCGTGCGTCGGGCGTGACGCTTTTGTCCGTCACGGACCACGACACGGCGGCGGGGTGTCCGCGCGCGCAAAAAGCCGCGAAGGAGGCGGGAATCGCCTTCATTCCGGGCGTGGAACTTTCGGTGCGCTGGGGCGGAACGGTGCTCCACGTCGTGGGACTCGGAATCGCCCCGGAAGACCCCGTCGTCGTCGAGCGCTTTCGCGAGACCGCGCGCCTTCGCGCCGAGCGCGGCGTGAAGATGGGCGAGGCCTTCGAGCGGATCGGCTTTGCGGGCGCCTACGAAGGGGCGCTTGCCCGGGCGGATTCGCCGCTTACGCTTTCGCGCACGCACTTTGCCGCGTGGCTCTTGGAGACGGGCGTCGTCAAGAATCAGCAGCAGGCCTTCGACCGCTATCTGGGTGAGGGCGGACCCGCCTACGTCGAGGCGCCCTGGCCCTCTTTGGAAGAGGGAGTGCGTTTTCTGCTCGAGCGCGGGGCCCTTCCGATTCTGGCGCACCCCGGGCGCTATCGTCTGCGCCGCGGCTGGGAGGCGGACGCCATGATCGACGCCTTCCTTGCGGCGGGCGGCAAGGGGATTGAAGTCACTTCCGGCTCGCAGTCGGAAGAAGCGAACGTGCACTATGCGCAGGTCGCCCGGGACCGCAAGCTTCTCGCGAGCACGGGCTCGGACTGGCACAGCGACCGCTCGCCGCGTCCGCGTCCGGGCTGTCAGCCGCCGCTTCCCGCCGACCTCACGCCCGTCTGGACGCTTTTCGGTTACGCCTGACAACCCATACGCACAAGATTCCACAAGGAGGAGACGGTTTTCCCGGCGCTTCGCCGGAGAGCCCGACCAAAACAAATGAACATTGCCCACACCATTCAAACCATCTGCGTCTACGCGATTCCGCTTCTTTTCGCCATCACGATGCACGAGGCCGCCCACGGGTGGATGGCCTCGAAGTTCGGCGACAACACGGCCCGCATGCTCGGGCGCGTGACGCTCAATCCCCTGCCGCACGTCGATCCCTTCGGGACGATCGCGCTTCCCCTCATCATGCTCGTGGGCTCGAGTCTCGCGGGCATGGGCGGGATGATCTTCGGCTGGGCCAAGCCCGTTCCCGTCGTGACGCGCTATATGCGCGACCCGCGCTGGGGGATGGTCTGGGTCGCCGCGGCGGGTCCCGCCGCCAACTTCCTGCAGGGAGTCTTCTGGGCGATCCTCTTCAAGATCCTGCTTCTTGCGGGACTGCGCGGAGGCTTTTTCATCGACATGTGCCTGGCGGGCATTTCGGTGAACTTCATCCTCATGGCGCTCAATCTTCTGCCGATTCTGCCCCTTGACGGCGGACGGATCCTCAACGGCTTTCTTCCCTACCGCTGGTCGGTGCAGTTCGAGCGCGTCGAGCGCTACGGGATCTTCATCCTCCTCGTTCTGATGGCGACGGGGCTTCTCTCTTATTTCCTGCAGCCCTTCCTCATCTTTGCGAACTGGTTCGTGAATCTCATCGTCTGAGGCCGACATGGAGAATCTTCCCCGCATCACCTGCGAAGCCATGCGCCGGCCCTCGGCCTGGGTGAAGCGCTTTGCGCCGCTCTTCGATCCGCGCGAGGAGGTGCTCGACCTCGCCGCGGGCGAGGGACGCCACACGGCCTGGCTCCTTCTCACGGGTCACCGGGTGCTCGCCGTCGACCGCGACGTCTCGGTGCTCGAACCCCTCGTCGGGACGGAAAACTTCACGCTTGAGTGCCGCGACCTCGAAGGCGAACCCTGGCCCTACGCACCCGAGCGCTTCGGCGCGATCGTCGTGACGAATTACCTCCATCGGCCGCTCTTTCCCCATTTCTGGGAAAGCCTTCGCCCGGGCGGACACTTCGTCACGGAAACCTTCACGCGCGCCAACAAGGAGCTCTGGGGGCGGCCCTCGCGTCCGTCCCACTTCCTCGAGGAAGGGGAGCTTCTGCGTCTTGCGCCCGAGGGCGCCCGCATTATCGCTTTTGAAAGCGGGGAGACCGAGCGCGGGCTCGCCGTCGAGCGGATCGTCTGGCAAAAGCCCGGCCCCTGCATGCGGCTCGTGGAGCCCCTTGCCGCGCCGTGACGCGCCCGTCGTGCGAAACGATCGAAAACGTTTTCGTTTTTCTGAATCCCGCTAGGCGCAGGCGAAGTTTGCTACACTTTGCACACCGTTTTGTCGCGCCCCCTGTGTCGGGGCGCGGACTTTTCCAAAAAAAAGGTTATTTTTTCATGAAGAAAAATACGCTCTGCCTCACGGCGCTCGCCCCGGTGTTCCTCGCGCTCGGCGGCTGTTCCGTTCTCGGCGTGGACGACGTCTTCAATCAGGAGAGTGTTCAGTACGAAAGCTCTTCGACGCGCGCCAATCTGGAAGTTCCGCCCGACATGACGCCGATCGGCAATGACGGGCGTTTTGACGTTCCGACCCGTCCCTCCGTCGTGACGGCAAGCGGCGAGGCCGCGCGCCGCGCTCAGGAGGCGACCGACACGAACGGTTCGACCCCCGCCGCGCAGATCGTCGCTCCGACGGTCGTCGCCAAGGTGATGCGCGACGGTCAGCAGCGCTGGCTGCGCGTGAACGCCCCCGCCGAAGACCTCTGGGTCGTCGTTCAGGACTTCTGGCCCTCCGTCGGTCTGACGGTTCGCGAGCAGAACGCCCGCACGGGCTTCATGGAAACGAACTGGGCCGAAAACAAGGCCCGTCTCCCGCAGGACTTCATCCGCGGCACGATCGGCAAGGTCCTCGATTTCGTCTATTCGACGAGCGAACGCGACCAGTACCGCGTGCGTCTTGAACGCACCGAAGACGGTCAGACGGACCTCTTCCTGACGCACCGCTCGATGGTCGAAGTGGTGAAGGGCAAGGAAGGCGACACCACGATCTGGCAGCCCGGCCCGACCGATCCGACGCTCGAAGCCGAAATGCTGCAGCGCCTCGCCGTCTACATCGACGCGCAGTTCAATCCGGACGCCAAGCCCGTCGACAAGGAACAGATCGCCAAGGAACTGCAGAACCTTCCGACGCGTGCTCTGAGCGAAATCGAACGCGCCGCCGACGGCACGGTTTCCGCCGTCGTGATCAACGAAGCCTTCGACCGCGCCTGGCGCTCGGTCGGCCTCGTCATCGACCGCATGGGCTTCGAACTCACGGACCGCGACCGTGCGGCGGGCTACTACGTCGTCCGCTACCTCGATCAGAAGTACGAAGAGGCCAAGAAGGAAGAACGCGGCTGGTTTGAAAACGTCTTCGGATCCGACACCCCGGTCGATGCGCCGTCCTACCGCATCGTTCTCTTGGACGAAGGCTCGCAGACGCGCCTCACCGTCGTGGACGCCGAAGGCAATCCCGACAAGACGGGCGTTGCGCCGACGATCCTGACGCTTTTGGCCGAACAGCTCCGCTAAGCGTTCATCGGCCCCATCGAGAGGCGTGCGGTTTCCCTTTCCGAGAAGCCGCGCGCCTTTCTTCTTTCAAGGGAAGGAAAGCTCTTCATGACCGACACATTCCGTTCGATCTTTTCGCTCACGGCCGCGGGCCGTGCGGGGCGGGGCGCGTTCTTCGCGGGAACGATCCTCTTTTTCCTTCTTTCGACCCTTCTTTCCTACTTCGTCGAGGACGGGCTTTCGTTTGAGCACTACGTCGCCTGGGTGACGACGGAGGACATTCAGGTGACCTTCGTCGCAAGCCTCGAAGAGTACGCCGCGCTCGCGGCATTGCTGCTTGCCGCCTGGTTCCTATTCTGGGGCTATTGGATGCTCGTCATGCGCCGGCTCCACGACCTCGGCTATCACGGCGTCGCCTCGCTCTATCTGCTCCTTCCGGGCATCAACGTGATCGTGACGCTCATTCTCTGCGTCTGGCCGGGACGCCGCGGACGCAACCGCTTCGGCGGAGAGGATCCCGTGGAGGTGTACGAGGGCGTTTCCCGCCCGAACGGGACGGCCGGCGTGAAGGAACCCGACGAAGCCGCCGCACCCCGCATCGAAGCGTCGGACGAAGCGCCCCGTCTCACGATGACGGACGAAGAAGAGCTTCCGCCCGAGGCGCTTGCGCTTCTCAAAAAGCTCGAGGGGAATCTGGAAGGGGAGAACCTTACGATTCGCCTTCAGCTCAAGGTGCAGACGGTGGAGAAGCTTCGCAAGCTCGTTCGCAACGGAAAACTCTCCGAAGAGGCCTTCCTCCGGTTGGAGCGCCGCGTCCATGCGATGGGCAACTGAAGTCTTCGCGCACATCGGGCGCTTCTTTCTCGCGGTCTACAACCCGAACTCGCGTTCGGACCGAAGGACCTTTCTGCGGGAGGTCGCCTCGCTTGCGCTCGTCGCCTTCGCCTTTTATTGGGCGACGCTTCCCTTGGAGACGGCCGAGTGGCTCTCCGACGAAGCCTTCGAGAAGCTCATCCCCGTCGCTTCGGTGCTGATCGACCTCTGGGTGATCGCGCTCATGGCGGCCTCGGCGCGCCGCGCACACGACATGGGGCTTTCGGGCGCCTGGGCCTTTTTGCTCCTCGTCCCCGTCTTGCATATAATCGCCTTGCTTTTCTTTTTCATCCTCCCCGGCCGGGACGCCCCCACGGGCTGGCCCGACCGCCGAAACCGAGAACATCATGTCACTCGCTGTTGAAAACAATCGTCTCGTCACGCTTTGGGTCCGCATGGCCGACATGACGGGCAAAACCCTGGAAGAAAGCCCGGAAGAGGGGCTCACCTACTGGCACGGCCACGGCGACATCTTCCCGAAGATCGAAGCCGCGCTTGAGGGGCGTTTCCCGGGCGAAGGCTTCACGATTCATCTCGAACCGCACGACGCCTTCGGGGAATACGACTGCGACGCGATCGTGATGACGGACGTCGCCAATCTCGGCGACCCCGAAACGGTAGTGCCCGGCCTCGTCTTTGAAGAGGTTCCTGGCGTCGTCTCGGACGGCCGCCTCTGGCGCGTCACCGACGTCGCCGACGGGAAGGCCGTGCTCGAAGCGAACCATCCTCTCGCGGGGATCGGTCTGCAGTTCGCGATCCGCGTCCTCAAGGTCGAGGAACCCGACGAGTCCGAGGGGCTTGAAGAACGTCCGGTCGTGCCGGGCTTCCTGCAGGTGGCCGACAAGCTTGTTGCGGAAGACGACGAAGACGATCTCTCCGACGAAGAGATGGACCGCATGCTCGAAAACCGTCAGTCGGCCGAGCCCGACACGAGCTCCATGGCGAAGCTCGCGAAGGCGCCGCGCATCATCCGCTGATGCGAAGGTAAAGAAAACGCAAAGAATTGTGGGTCGGGCGCTTCGGCGCCCGATCTTTTTGTTTCGGCGGAAACAATCGGATACGGCGATCGGCAACGGAGCGGACGGGGTCTTGTATAGTGAACGTACGTTCAGTAAACATTACAAGGAAACGCCATGATCGCACGTCGAACTCTCATCCTCTTCACCGCCGCTTCGCTTGGGCTCGCGGCCACGGGCGCGCAGGCTTCCGACGAACTCTTGGGCGACATCCTGCGCGGCGTCGCCGACGCGCTCACCCGCGACTACATCCGCAAGCACTATCGCGAAGGCCGTTGGGATGGGCACCACTGGTGGTATGACGGCCGCCGCTACTCGGTGGACGAGTACCGCCGATTCCTCGCCGACCGCGCGAAGCCCCGTCCCCCGCAGCCGGCCAAGCCGCCTCGTCCGGCGCCCGCGCAGCCGCCGAAGCCCAACGGTCCCGGTCCGCAGGGCGGTCCCGGCCGACCCGGCCCCAGCGGTGCGCCGAACCGCGGTCCCGACCGCGGACCTCAGGGCGGACCCGGCCGAGGCCCGCAGGGTGATCCCGGACGGGGACCTCAGGGTGGTCCGGAAGGGCGTCCGCCTCGTCACTGACCTTCACTGACGTAAAGCGCCGAAGCGTTGCAGCCGTCCTCGTGGACGTCGCAGCGCCTGGCGCTTTTTGTTTGTCGTTCTGAAGTTTCGAACAGAAAGGTTATGGTCGCTCGACACATGGCGCTCTTCTTCACGAAACGCCTTGCAAAACAAGGTATTGCATCTGAAGGGAAAGCATGCGTTTTTTGGGGTCGACGGAAATTACCGCAACAGCGAACGATATCGGGTAGTCCGTCCGCTTCCGAACTTTTCGATCATTCCTTCCCGCAGCAGGGCGTTGACGGCGGAGTTGGCCGAAGTTCTCGATATGTTTAACGAACTCATCACATCTGCCATGGCGAGAATGTCGTGGCTTTCGAACAACTCCCGGCAGCGCTCCTTGATCGACCCGCGCGATTCGTCATGAATTCTGGGTAAAACGATGCGAAAGACCCGCCGTGTGGCTTCGAGCTTGGGTTCCACGCCGGAATTGGCGTATTCCCGCCAGATCATCGGGAAGCCTGAGCCGTAATTTTCCATCCACCCTAGGCGCCTCAGGATGTCCGCAAGGTGTTCGTTGCGGCACTTGCTGACGCCTTCGAGAACGATGTCTTCCACGCTGAGTCGCCCGGGGATGCTCCCGTAAGACAAAAATTCGAAACGGTTCGGGAAGACAGAGACCTTGGTCGGCTCGGGTTCGGCGTAATCGCGGTGAACGGCGCAATTGACGAGCGCTTCTCGCAGCGCCTTGGGCGGCCAGGCGAAGTAGCGTCGGTTTGCCAGACCGTCGGTCTTGTGGAAGGTCTCTGGATTCGACTCCGCAAAGAGATCGAAAGCTCGATCCAATTGTCTCAGAAGCGATCCGGAAAGCGCACGGACGGATAATGATGCTGCGTCCCGGGAAAAGGTTTCGATCACCAATCGAGTCTGATTTTGGTCGGAGAGGAGTTCTCCCAACCGGGTGAAGTAGCCGTTTTCGTTCGCAAGCCCCAACTGTCGGTGGTGAGCGGGCGCAAAGTCGATGTTGTATTTTCGGAAAACATAGGCGGCTTCCTCGAACGTCAGATCCGTCCGTCGGCTCAGACGGGACTCCCAGGAGTCGGGGGCGCTCTCGCGGATCATGTCGCGAATTTCTTCCTCGGTGGCCGTGACCGTGGCCGAGCCGTCCCGGACGTAGGCGCCGCCCGTGTAGCGTTCTCCCTTGAGGGCATAAGGACGATCTTGGCCGGGGAGGACGGTTGCCCGCAGCAGGTAGCCGCCGGCATGGACGGCCTTCACCTTCGTCGACACGAGGCCGAGCATGACGGGGTCGGTTTCGGCGGAGCAAAAAGCGTAAACCGAGCGGGCAATCCGTTCGACCTCCTTTTTGCCAAGCCTAAGGACCTTTCCTTCTTCGTTCAGACCAAAGTAGAGGTCACCGCCGAGCGTGTTCGCAAAGGCGATCATCGTCTTTTGGGTTGTCCGATTCCATCCGCCCGAAAAGGCAACGCGTACGTTCTCATGTGCAGGGAGTTTTTCTATCATATTTCCTAGTGTCAACGGAGTTTTCTATCAATTTATCACTTTGCTGACGGATTGATGGAAAGCTTTCGGTGATCCCTCAATGCAGATTGCGGGGTGCAGTCGCGAACGTAAAGATTCGGCAAAGATCTGTGGATCGAATGCTTCGGTGTCCGGCCTTTTGTTTCCAAAGTCTCCCTGCGGCAACAATCGGACAAGGAGCGACTTCTCTCTTCTGACGCTCCTTTTTATAGTGAACGCATGTTCAGTCAACCGCAAAAGGAACCGACATGATTGCACGCCGAACCGTCATACTCTTCACCGCCGCTTCCCTCGGGCTTGCGGCCACCGGCGCGAACGCTTCCGAAGACCTTCTCGGAGACATCCTGCGGGGCGTCGCCGACGCGTTCACCCGCGACTATATTCGCCATCACTACCGCGACGGCCATTGGGACGGTCGTCACTGGTGGTATGACGGCCGCCGCTTTACGGTCGTCGAATACCGCCGCTTTTTGATCGGTCGCGCGGGTCACCGTCCGCCCGCTCCGCCCCGTCCGATGCCGCCGCGGCCTCCCAAGCCGCACGGTCCGGGTTTCGGTCCCGGCCCCAGCGGCCCGCACCCGGGTCCCGGTCGTCCGGGCTTCGGCCCCGGTCCCGGCGGAGGTCCGCATCCGGGTCGTCCCGGTTTCGGTCCCGGCGGTCCGGGCCCGCACGGCGGTCCCCACGGAGGACCGCAGGGCAGACCGCCCCGGCATTGAGCGCTGAAGCTCAGGAGCCCCGTGCACGTCCTTCGCGACGGCGCGGGGCTTTCCCTTGGGGCGCACGCATTGGGAGAGACAAATGCCCGCGGGACGCGTTCCTGTGCTACCTTGTTTTCTATCCCGCTTTCATTTCGTCGCCCCGCACAAGGAGGTTTTGAGGTCGTCCATGCTCGTCAAGGAAAGTCTGAAGCTGCACAGCGCCGAACAACTCGAAATCAAACAGGAAATCGAGATCGATCCGGAAGTCTCGAGGAGCCGCTACAGCGTCGAGAGCTACTTCTTCTTTCCGGCGGCGCTCTACATCAACAAGGAAACGTATTCGGAGGCGGACTTTCGTCGTCCGCTCAAGAGCTACGTGCGCCTGCGGCTCCCGAAGTTTCCGCTCGCCGACTTCATGGAAGGGGGAGAAGAGTACCTGCGGCTCAAGAATTTTCTGAACGAACCGACGGGCTCGATCGAACTGAGAACGTCGGCGCTCAAGCGCTATGCGCTCCTCATCAAAGGTTCCTTCAAACGCCGCATCAAGACGCTCCTCGAATCGGGGACGGAAGAGGATGTGACGGCTCTGGTCGAAGAACTGCGCCGCATGATCGCGGCGAGTCGTCCGCTTCTTTTGTCGGCGGCCGATCCGCAGGAACCCGCGCTCGCCGTGACGGCCCGCGCCGCGGACGAATATCTCGCGACCATTCTCGAATATCACGGCAAACGCCTTCTCACGCGCTTTGACGGCGGTCTCAAGGCCTTTCTCACCGAAAACGCGCTCTACCGCGAAAAGACCTATCCGGAAAGCGCTTCGTGGCAGCCCCGGGAAGACGTGCTCTACCGCTGGCGCTCGCTCAAGAAGTTCATTTCGAGCCAGCTCTTTCTCACGGTGAAGATGCGCGAAGGAAATCCGTGGCTTTTGCAGTCGCTCTACGGGATCGCCGCCGCGGTCTCCATGATTTTCGCGACGGTCGTGGCGTTTCTCTGGCAGGGAAAGTACGGAGCGCTCTCCTGGAACCTCTTTCTCGCGCTTGTCATCGCCTACATCTTCAAGGACCGTCTGAAGGACTGGATGCGAACGCGTCTGGCAAAGCTCTTTCGGCGCTGGCTTCCGTCGCGGCGTCAGCTCATCTACGCCAACGACGGGCGCATGGTGGGCGTCTGCCGCGAATCGTTTGAATTCGTCAAGCGCGCCGAAGTGCCGCCCGAAATTCTGGCGTTGCGCACGAAGGCCCACTACGTGCCGTTTGCGCAGGAGGAGACCGAGACGATCTTTCACTACCGAAAGGACGTCGAACTCAAGAACGAGTGGATTCACTCCTACGAGAACCGCTCGTCGCTCTACGACATCACGCGCCTCGGCGTAATGCCCTGGACGAGCAACATCGATCAGCAGTTCGAGGAGCTGCCGTTTGCCGACGAAGACGACGAACGCGCGCACGGCCCCGTCGCGAAGCTCTATCACGTCTATCTCGTGCGCAGAATCCGCGTGGAGAATCCCAAGCACGAGCGCTTCGAAGTGACGCGCCTCGTCCTCAAACACGACGGACTCTTCTTGCTCGAAAGAGTGCTCGCGGGCGAAAAGAGCTGAGCGCCTTCCGGCGCCGTTTCGGTCCGTTTTGCCGGGCAGAAGAGTGAAATTCGGGGACGCGAGACTTTGCGTATTGCGCAACTTTGCTGTTTGTACCTATTACGGTGCTGAGCGTTGAGTGCCTACACTTCTTAACGGTAATTTTTTTAGAAAACCAAAAAAGGAGAACGCTCATGCGCATGCAGTGGAAACTCGCCGCCGGCGCGGTCATCACGGCCCTGGCCTTCGGCGTGCAGGCCGAAAGCTTCGACGTGGTCGTCATCGGCTCGGGCGGCGCCGGTCTGTCGGCGGGCATTATGGCCAAGGAAGCGGGTGCCAAGACCGTGGTGCTCGAAAAGCAGGCCTATCTCGGCGGCAACACCAACTTCGCCTCGGGCGGCATGAATGCGGCCGGCACCAAGCAGCAGTTGGCCGCGGGCGTCACGAACGACAGTCCGGAAATCTTCTTCCGGGACACGATGAAGGGCGGTCACAACCTCAACAATCCGACGCTTCTCAAGGTGTTTACGGAAAACGCCAAGTATTCGGAAGAATGGCTCCTCGATCTCGGCGCCAACTTCTGCTTCCGCAAGGGGCGCGGCGGCGGTCAGTCGGTCGCCCGCAGTCACGGTCCCTGCGACGGCTCGCCCGTCGGTCCCGAAGTTCTGCGCGTACTGCTCAAGAAGGCCGATTCCATCGGTCTCGACATCCGCAAGCAGAATCAGGTGGTGGACATTGAGATGAAGGACGGAAAGATTTCGTCCGTCAAGGTGAAGACCCCGAAGGGCGTCGAAACGATGGACGCCAAGGCCGTCGTGCTCGCGACGGGCGGCTTCGGGGCGAACCTCGACATGGTGACGAAGTACCGTCCCGAATTGAAGGGCTTCTCCACGACGAATCATCCCGGTGCGCAGGGCGAGGGACTCGAACTCGCGGCGAAACTCGGCGCGGGCTTCACCGACATCGAGCAGATTCAGATCCACCCGACCGTCGTCAAGAAGGACGGACACCTCATTTCCGAATCGATGCGCTCGCGCGGCGGCATTCTGCTCAATCACGACGGCAACCGCTTCTGCAACGAGCTTCTGACGCGCGACGTGGTCTCGCAGCACGTGCTCGCGCAAAAGGGCGGTGAAGCCTTCCTCGTTTACGACCAGAGCATCTTCGACTCGAACAAGCTCTCGCGCGGCTACTACGAGCACGGCTACTCCGTCAAGGGCGACACGCTCGAAGACCTCGCCAAGAAGCTTGACATGCCCGTCGAGAACGTCAAGAAGACCTTCGAAGCCTATTGGGAAGCCCACAAGACGGGCGTCGACAAGGCCTTCGGCCGTCCCGAAATGGTGATCGCGCTCGACAAGGGCCCGTGGTACGCGGCCAAGATCACGCCGGGGATCCATCACACGATGGGCGGCGTCACGATCGACCCCGAAACCCACGTTCTCACGAAGGACGGCAAGGTGATTCAGGGGCTCTTCGCTGCGGGTGAAGTGACGGGCGGCGTGCACGGCGGCAATCGCATCGGCGGGAACGCCGTGACCGACATCGTCACCTTCGGACGCATCGCCGGCACGAACGCGGCGGCCTACGCGAAGACCGTGAAGTAACCTCGGCTCTCGTTTTGTCAAATGCGGCGCGGATTTCCTGCGGGAACCGCGCCGCTTCCATTTTCAGAAGTCTCCGAAAACTTTCGACCTTGGCGATAATGTTCGTCGGACGAAGAGGTTGTTCCGAAAACCGAACGAACCTCCCGCACAACCGACGGATTCGCAGCGGAGAAGATCGTGGCCAAAGAGATCGAACGAAAGTTTTTGGTGAAGGGCGACGCCTGGCGGGCGCTCGCCGAGGGCGTCGCCTACCGGCAGGGTTATCTCAACAGTCAAAAGGAGCGCACCGTGCGCATCCGTACGGTGGGCGAGAAGGCTTTTCTCACCGTGAAGGGACCGACCCGGGGCGTCACGCGCACGGAGTTCGAGTACGAGATCCCCTATGACGATTGCCTGGCGATGCTGGACGAGCTCGCCGAAAAGCCGATCGTCGAGAAGAAGCGCTACCGCATTCCCGCGGGACCCTACGTTTGGGAGGTGGATGAATTCTTCGGCGTCAATGCGGGCCTCGTTCTTGCCGAGATCGAACTGCCGTCGGAAGACGCCGCTTTCGATAAGCCCGAATGGATCGGAGAAGAAGTTTCGGGCGACGCCCGCTACTTCAATTCGAGCCTCGTTGCGAATCCCTATTCCACCTGGAAGAAGTAGGCAAAACCTCGGCGACCATCCGCACAAATCCCAGAGGACTTCTTTCTTCCGTACGGCGATACTCTCCTTATGCAAATCCGTAAAGGAGGGTTTCTTATGAAGTTGCTCAAACACACGGTAGCCGCCATGGCGGTTCTCACACTTGCGGGCGGCGCGCTGGCCGCGGACCAAATGCTTACGGCCGACGTCGTCGTGGTGGGCGCCGGTTCGGGCGGTCTCACGGCGGGCGTCGCCGCAACGGACGCGGGCCTCAAGACGATCGTACTCGAAAAGAACGCCGTGATCGGTGGCGGCGGCAACTACATGGAAGGGACCTTCTTCGTGGGCTCCGCCCTGCAGAAGGCCGACAACATCGGCGTGACGCCCGAGCGCCAGTTCAAGCGCGTGATGGACTTCCATCACTGGCGCATCAACGCGAAGGCATTGAACAGCTGGCTCAAACAGACCGCGGGCGTCTACGATTGGCTCGCCGACCACGGCGTGCACTACGAAGCCGTCAAGACCGCCTTCATCGACGGCAACCGCACCTGGCACATGTACAAGGGCGGTCACGGGACCGTTCTCGTGCAGGAATTCGCCAAGCAAATCAAGGAAAAGGGCGGTGAGATCCTGACGAGCACGCCCGCCACCGAACTCATCATCGAAAAGGGTGTGGTGAAGGGTGTAAAGGCGAAGACCAAGAACGGCGACACGCTCACGATCCGCGCGGATTCGACCATCATCGCGACGGGGGGCTTTTCCGACAACAAAGAAATGGTGAAGAAGTACCTGCCGTACGCGGGCTACGAGAGCGCGGGTTCGCCCGGCCGCACGGGCGACGGCGTTCTGATGCTCGAGAGCGCCGGCGCGAAGCTCGTCAACATGAACGTCTGCATGCAGGCGGGGCTCTGGTTGAAGGGCGTTCCGACCGACCTGCAGTTCGGCAAGGACGGCGTCACGAAGGCCGAATACGTGCGGCTTCTCGCCGCGCTCTTCCAGCCCTATCTCAAGACCTCTTTGAAGGGCGACCGCGTCGCGGACGAAACGCTTCCGCTGGAATACATCTCGAACGCCTTCGAAGAAGTGGGCGGCGAAGGCTTCGCAGTATTCGACGACAAGACCCGCGAAGAAATGATCAAGGAAGGGCTGCCGCGCGGCTACTTCGGCATGGTCACTCCGGGGACGAAGTTCACGAATTTCGATGAGCTCTTTGCCCGCGGCGTGAAGGACGGCTTCTGCTACAAGGCCGACACGCTCGAAGAACTCGCGAAGCTCACCGGCATGGATCCCAAGCGCCTCAAGGCGACGACGGAGCGCATGAACGAGCTCGTCAAGCTCGGCAAGGACGAAGACTTCTACAAGGACGCGCAGTGGCTGCGCGAAGTGAAGATCGGTCCCTTCTACGCGATCAAGGGTAGCCTGCGTACTTACGCCACGACGGGCGGCGCCGACGTGAACGAGCACTTCCAACCGCTGGACAAGGACGGAAACGTCATTCAGGGGATTTACGCCATCGGTCAGGACGCGGGCGGTCTCTATTCCGACTCCTACGACATGCACATTGCCGAAGGGACGGCGAGCTCCTGGGCCATCTGCGGCGGCAAGATCGCGGTCGACCACATCGTTGCGAACCGCAAGGCAAAGTAACGAAGAACTTGGTTTCCCGTGGACGGTTCGTCCGCGAGATTCCTGCCTAACAAACGAGCCGCTTGCTTTCGGGCAGGCGGCTCGTTTTGACTCTGCGTATCCTCGGACTCAGGCAGCGGCTTACCGCGTCTTGCGGGCCTTGGGTTCGGTGAGAAGGAAGGAACTCAAGGCGCAGAGCGCGCCGATCGCGATCATCGCGATCATGACGCTCTCGATTCCGTAGGTGTCGGCGACGATCCCGAGAATCGGTGTGAAAATCCCGCCGAGGCTCGTCGAGAGTCCCATCGTGACGCCCGAGGCGAAGCCCACGTTCTTCGCAAGATAGGACTGCCCGAGCACGACGAAGGCGGCGTAGGTGCCGTTGAGCGTAAAGCTCACGACGGCGAGAAGCGGAAAGACCCACCAGACGGACGGAGCAAAGTAGATGAGCGCGAAAGCGGGCGCCATGAGAAGGTAGCCGAGCTTGCAGGCGCGAAGAAGTCCGAAGCGGTCGGTGAGCCACCCGCCCGCCAAAGTCATGAAGGCGCCGCAAAGCGAGAGGAAGGTGAGAAGCGTGCTCGAGAAGGCTTCGCTGATCCCAAACTTGTGAATGCAAAAGAGCGGAATGAAGGAGAGGATGCTCGTCGCGGCGACGCTTCGGAAAAGAATGACGAGCGAAAGGCGAGCAAAGCCCGGCCAGTCGTTTTCACCTTCCGTTTCCGTGTGCGCGATGTCTTTCGCGTTCGCGTGCTTTTTTACGGCGACCGAGGGGAGGCTTTTGAGCATTTTCGGGACGGCCCAGAGAAGAAGCGCCGCGGTGGCGACGCCCCAGACGGCAAAGAGCACCGTCCCTGAAGTCCCCAAGGCGGTCAAGGCCGCTGCGGCGACGAGCGGGCCGATCCCAAAGCCGATGTTGCCGCCCACCGAGAAGATCCCCATGCCGGTGGCCTTGCGCTCGGACGTGCGGTTGACGAGCTGCGCGGCGACCGGGTGGAAGATGGAGCTCCCGAGCCCCATCACCGTGACGGCGAGGAAGATGAGCCAGTAGTTCGTGGCGAGGCCCGAGAGACCGAGGCCGATGTCGCTCGTCAGAATCCCGAGCGAGAGAAACCAGTTCTTTGTGCTCTTGTCGGCCCAGAATCCGAAGATCGGTTGCACGAAGGAGGAGAGGCAGGAGGACGCGAACATGAGCCCCGCCACTTCCGTGTAGGAGAGTCCGTTGTGGAGCACGAGAAACGGAAGGACCGCGGGCAGGGCGCCCGGCGCAAGGTCCACGCTCAGGTGACCGAGCGAGAGAAGATAGACGAAGAACTTTTTCATAGAAACTCGCGAGGAAACCTGCGACTTTAGTCGCGGGAGGAATCGCGC
>UQTE01000012.1 GCA_900543805.1 uncultured Sutterella sp. | reverse complement strand
TACGAGTAACTCTAGCACAATTCCTTAGCAGACAAGGAATTTCCTTAGATTCGGGCTTCGCCCGGCCTGCTCGACCCCACCCTACTGCTTCTCGGTTAGGATGGGGCTTGTGCAGGCGATTTTGTCAACAGCCGATGAACCGGGCGAGATCCGCGACGGTGTCACAGAGACACGTCGGATTGGAGAGCACGAGGTCGCGCCGCGGCTGCGCCCCGTAGGTCATCGCCGCGACGTCGCAGCCGTAGCGCTGCGCCATCACGACGTCGTGCACGGTGTCGCCCACCATGAGCGTTCTTTCCTTCGGAATGTCGGTGTAGAGCCCGATTTCCTCCAACATGTCGGGATTGGGCTTTGGGGCCGTTTCCTCGGCCGTGCGGGTGATCGAAAAGAGTTCCTCGACGTTCGTTCGGTTAAAGACGCGGCGTAGGCCCGCGCGGCTCTTTCCCGTCGCGACGGCGAGCGTCACACCGTCCGCATGAAGGCGGCGCATGAGGTCTTCGATCCCTTCGAAGAGGCACACGTCGCGCTCGCGCGGAAGGTACCAGGCCTTGTAGGCCTCGTTGAATTCGTCGAGGCGCTCCGCGGGACAGTCGGGCACCGCGATCGCCATGGCGCTTCGCCAGTCGAGTCCGATGACGGACGAGGCCGTCTTGCGGTCGGGCACGCGGCAGCCGAGCGCCGCGGCCGCCTGACGGATACCTTCGGCGATGAGGCCCGTCGTGTCCATGACGGTGCCGTCCCAGTCGAAAACGACGAGATCGTACTTTCGGGAGGTGGAGGTCATTTTTGTCCTTTCTTGTCCAAAGCGGCGAGAAGCGCCTCGCAGTCGGGCCAGAGCGGCGCCTCGACGCGGACGGCCTCGCCCGTGACGGGGTGCTCGAAGGCGAGCGTGCGGCTGTGCAGGAACATGCGCTTCAAGGGAACGCCGAGCGCCCCCTGTGCCACCTGGCGGTTGAATTCGAAGTCGCCGTACTTGTCGTCGCCCACGAGCGGGAAGCCGACGGAGAGCGAATGCACGCGGATCTGGTGCGTGCGCCCCGTAAGGAGCTCGGCGTCGAGAAGCGTCACGGCGCCGTAACGCTTCAACTTCGTGAAGATCGTGTGCGAAGGCATCCCTTCCTTTTCGTCCACCCGGACTCGGCGCTCGCCCGAAGGGAGGAGGTAGCGCAGAAGCGGCGCCTTCACGTGGCGGCGGTCGTCGGTCCAGTCGCCTTTGACGAGCAGCGTGTAGTGCTTCTCGACGGCGCGCGTCTTCATCATGTCGTGAAAGCGAACGAGCGCCTTGCGGGTCTTGCAGAGGATGATGGCGCCGCTCGTTTCGCGGTCGAGCCGGTGGGCGAGTTCCAGGAAGGGAACGTCGGGGCGCGAAGCGCGCATGCGCTCGATCAAGCCGTGGGAGATCCCCGAGCCCCCGTGGGCGGCGAGGCCCGCGGGCTTGTTGACGATCAGAAGATGACGGTCTTCAAAGAGAACGGGCACCGTCCCCTCGGCCAAGGCCGCGGGCGGCGCCTTCGTGACGGCGCGCTCGGAGACGCGCACGGGCGGAAGCCTCAGGAGGTCCCCTTCGGCAAGGCGCGTCTCCGCCTTGGCGCGGGCCTTGTTCACGCGCACTTCGCCCGAGCGGATGATGCGGTAGATGTGGCTCTTCGGAACGCCCTTGGCGACGCGCACGAGGAAATTGTCGAGGCGCTGGCCGTCCGCGTCGGGACCGATCCGCACGAAAGAAACGCGGTCCGAGGGAAGCGACGCGAGGCGCGCGGAGTCTTCGGGATGAATGTCGGATGTCGTCATGAGTCGGTATGCGGTCGGGAGGGGACGAAAAAAAGGTTTTCCAAATGCGAAAAACGTCCCGCTTCGACCGCCCGATAACCCTTCGAATTCGCGTCGATGGTTTATACTTGTGCGTTGCGATGGGAAGTCCCGCCCGACCTTTTGAATGTCGTGCCGCGATTTTCTCACGTTTTGTAGTGAATTTGTTCGTTTCGGTTCCCGACGGGTCGTCGGAACGGAAACGGTTTTTAACCCGATGCCCGACGCCGTGCGGAAGGAAGTTCGTCCTCCCGCAAATCGTCGGCATCCCGGCGAACGCCCGACTTCGGGCCGTTTCGCCCGAGCTTGTTGCCAACACGATTTTTGGATGTTCCGCCCCGAAGGGCTGTCAGCGACGTCGAACGGACGGCGATGCGCACCCCGAGCGGAAAAGCCCCGCGCAAGCGGCCCGACGCCCCTTGCGCCGATCGGCACGAACGGATCGCAGCGATCCCCACGAGGAGCCCCGTGCGCGACCCCGAAGCCTCAGGTCCGATGGTACAGAGACCTGCGCTTTGACGATGGTCCCCGGGCGAACCCCTTTTTTGCGTGCCCCTCGCTTTTCCCTCCCCGAACGCGCGTCCCGCCTTCCCCGCCGCTTAGCGTCTCGAACGGGAATTCGTCCTGAGGGACGAAAAGGCGGATTTTTGTGAGGGATGGAGCCCCCGGCGCCCCGTGCGGCCGGGCCGTGACTCTCCCCACGCGCCGACGAAAGGGCGTGCGCAACCCGTGCCATGCGCGGGTCCTCCCCTTTTGGATCGGCGGACACAGAACCGGACGGTGCCTCCCGTCGAGGATGGTACGTCGCGGCTCCCCGTTGCGCTTTTCGGTGCGGCGTCGGGAGACGTCGGCGTTCAAAAGGAAGGCCGTTGCCCGCAGGAGTCGGGCATCCGTCGTGTGCAGAGCTCGCCCCACCACCGGAGTAGAGCCAACATGAAGCGTATGCTTTTCAACGCCACGCACGCCGAAGAAACGCGTGTGGGCATCGTCGACGGGCAGCGACTCGTCGACATCGACATTGAGACGGCCGGCCGCGAAGCCCGCAAGTCCAACATCTACAAGGGCATCATCACCCGCATCGAACCGAGCCTTGAAGCGTGCTTCGTCAACTACGGCGAAGAGCGCCACGGCTTCCTCCCCTTCAAGGAAATCTCCCGCGCCTACTTCAAGGAAGGCGTCGACGTGCGCACCTGCACGATCCGCGAAGCCGTCGAAGAAGGCCAGGAAATCATCGTTCAGGTCGAAAAGGAAGAGCGCGGCAACAAGGGCGCTGCGCTCACGACCTTCATCAGCCTCGCCGGCCGCTATCTCGTCCTCATGCCGAACAATCCGCGCGGCGGCGGCGTCTCGCGCCGCATCGAAGGCGAAGAGCGTCAGGAACTGCGCGCCACGATGGAAAGCCTCAAGTGCCCGTCGGGCATGTCCATGATCGCCCGCACGGCCGGGATCGGCCGCAGCGCCGAAGAGCTGCAGTGGGACTTGAACTACCTCCTCAAGCTCTGGGAGGCGATCGCCGAGGCCGCCAAGCCCCAGTACGAACTCGTCACGGAAGAAAACGGCCGCAAGACGACCTCGCTCGTCGACACGCCCGTCGTGAACGGCAAGCCGCTCAAGCGCGCCAACCCCGCGCCCTTCCTCATCGTCGAAGAGTCGAACCTCGTCGTTCGCGCCATCCGCGACTACTTCCAGCCCGAAATCGGTGAAATCCTCGTCGACACGGACGAAATCTACGAGCAGGCGCGGCAATTCATGGCGCACGTCATGCCCGACATGATCAACCGCGTCAAGCGCTACAACGAGGACATCCCGCTCTTTACGCGCTTCCAGATCGAACATCAGATCGAATCGGCCTATTCGCGCACGGTTCCGCTTCCCTCGGGCGGCGCGATCGTGATCGACCACACCGAAGCGCTCGTCGCGATCGACGTCAACTCGGCGCGCTCCACGCGCGGCGCCGACATTGAAGAGACGGCCTTCCGCACGAACTGCGAAGCGGCCGACGAAGTGGCCCGCCAGATGCGTCTGCGCGACCTGGGTGGTCTCATCGTGATCGACTTCATCGACATGCTCGACGCGAAGAACCAGCGCGCCGTCGAACAGCGCCTCAAGGACGCGCTCCACTACGACCGCGCCCGCGTGCAGATGGCCAAGATCTCGCGTTTCGGCCTGATGGAACTCTCGCGCCAGCGTCTGCGTCCGTCGCTCTCCGAAGGGAGCCACGTGACCTGCCCCCGCTGCAACGGCGTGGGCGTCATCCGCGACACCGAATCCTGCGCCATTCAGGTCCTGCGCATCCTGCAGGAAGAAGCCATGAAGGAAGGCACGGGCGCCGTGCACGCGCAGATTCCGGTCGACGTCGCGACCTTCCTTTTGAACGAGAAGCGCAGCGACATCCAGATGCTCGAAGCGCGTCACCGCTTGCCGATCGTTCTCATCCCGAACACGTCGCTTGAGACGCCGCACTATCACATCGAACGCATCCGTCAGGACGACGACCGTCTCGACGACCACATTCAGAGCTTCAAGCGCGTCGCCGAACTCGAAGTGAAGAAGGCGGACGACCCGTACGCGATGAAGAGCAACGAAGAAAAGCCCGTTCGTCCCAAGCAGGTCCCCGTCATCAAGAACGTGCTCCCGCGCGATCCCGCGCCCGTGCACGTCGAACAGCCCAAGAAGGCGGACCGCGCCGAATCGCGCGCCGTCCCGATGACGCCGGTGCCCGAAAAGCGCGAAAAGGGCTTCTTCGCCCGCGTCATGGACTTCTTCAAGAGCCTCGGCGGCGAATCGACCGAAAAGGCCGAGCCCAAGAAGGCCGAAGAGGAAAAGTCCAAGTCCGAACGCAAGGAACGCGGCCGCCGCTCGGGCGAACGCCGCGGTGACCGCGCCCGCATGGACGAACGCCGCTCTCGCCGCAGCCGCCGTCCGAAGTCGGAAACGGGCACCGAAGAAGGTCAAGAGAAGCCCGCCGCGCCCGAAACCGCCGCGCAGGCCGTGGAAATGGAAAAGTCCCGCCGTCGTTCGCGCCGTCGTCCGGCCCTGAAGAAGGACGCGGAACGCGAAGAACTGCGCACGACCGAAGTCGTCGCCGCGGAAGCCGCGACGATTGAGGAAAAGGCCCCCGCCGCCGAAAAGACCGAGGCGCCTGCCGAAAAGCGCGTTGAAGCGCCCGTGACGGAAGTCGTCGCCGAAGAAGCGGTGCAGACGGAAACCGTGCAGACCGCCGAAGCGCCCGCGGAAGCGGCCGCCGAGGAAGGCGAAACCCGTCGTCGTCGTCCGCGCCGTCGTCGCCGCAGCCGCACGACCGAAGGCGAAACGGCCGAAGTCGCCCAGGAAGTGACGCAGGAAGCCCAGGCCTCGGAAACGGCTGAAGCCCCCGCCGCGGAAGCCGCGCCCGTGAAGGCCGAGGCCGAAGAGGCGAAGGCCGAGGAAGCCGCTACCGAAGAACCCGCCTCCCGTTCGAACGAAGTGCAGTTCAAGCTCGAGGACGCGCCCGCGCGCACCCGCCGTCCGCGCCGCCGCAAGGCCGCCGACAAGACGGGTGAAGCGGCTGCCGCCGAAGCGGTCGCGACCGAGTCCGTCGAAGCCGCGCCCGTGACGGAAGCTCGTCCCGCGCAGGCCGAAGAACCGGTGGACGCCGTCTCCGCGGCCGCGCCCGTCGTCGACGAAACCGAATCGACCGAAGCCCTTGTTGCAGGTCTCCAGAAGAGCCTCATCTCGGGTGAAGTCGAACTCGTCGAAGAAAAGCCCGCCGAAAAGCGTAAGAGCGCCAAGAACGCCGCGAGCGTTCTCCCGCTCCTTGAGGAAGCCGGCTGGCCCACCCGCGAAGAGATGATGCACACGCTCGTCTCCTCGGGTCCGAAGAGCTACGCCTCCGACCGCCACCTCGGCCTCAACGGCAACCGCCGCGAACCGGCGCTCCAGGACGCCATGGCCGACGCGATCCTTCAGATCGCCAAGGATGAAATCTCCGAGCAGCTCACGCAGTACTACTCGGCGATGGAACCCAAGACCGAAGAAGGCGCGCAGCCTCAGGGCGAGGAAGAGCGCAAGAAGCGCAGCCGCCGCGGCGGTCGTCGCTCCCGCAAGGCCCACGCCGAAGAAGCCCGCGCGACGGAAACGGTGAAGACCGAATCGGTCGAATCCGAAGTCCTCGAACAGGTCGAAACGAAGGCTGTCGCCGCTGAAGAGCCGCTCGTTCAGATCGAAACGAAGACGGTCGAAACCGTTGAACCGCTCGTTCAGGTCGAGACGAAGCCGGTCGTTGCCGAAGAACCGCTCGTACAGATCGAGACGAAGCCGGTCGTCGCCGACGAACCGCTCGTGCAGATCGAAACGAAGACGGTCGTTGAGCCCGTCGTCGAAGAGGCCGTCGTCGAAGAAGCGCCCGTCGCCTCCGAATCGGCCGACACGGTCGTCCGTACGAAGTCGACGCTTCTCACCGACCTCGCAGAACGTCTCGCCGCGGCCCACCTCGAACAGGTGGAAACGCGCGCCGACCTCGTGACGCCGGTCCGCTACGAAGCCTTGGTCTATCCCGGCCGCAGCGTCGTCCGTTCCGAAGCGACGGAGGAAACGGGTCTCGAGCAGGTGCACACCCTCGACGAATTCATTCGTCCGGTCGCCTACGAACCCGTGATCTATCCGGGCCGCCCCTATGTGGCGCCCGTCGTCACGGACGAGGGTCCCCTTGAACAGGTCCACACCAAGGCCTGATTCGACGTGAATCCCCGCTGAGGGCATACGGGAGGCTTCGGCCTCCCTTTTCTTTTGAGCGCTTGTCTCGCTCCTTTGCCCGCTCGTATCGAATTGCTTCGCGACCGTCTTAGGGGAGAGGCATCTGAGGTATATTTTTCTCCACGAAAACGGACCATTCTGAAACAACCATGACCGAAGAAACGCCCGGCGTTCGTTTCGACATCGAACGCGACACCCGCATCGGCCTTCCCGAAGCCGTCTTCTGCGCGGGAAAACCCCGTGCCGCGCTCGAGGGACTCTTTCGGCGCTTCGCCGATCCCGCGGAAAAGCCGATCCTCTTCACGCGCCTCGAGGAATCCGTCTTTGCGGCGCTCCCCGACGACTTGCGCGCCGCCTACGACTACGACGCGCTTTCGCGCACGGCCTGGAACCGCACCTGCCCGAAGCACGCCGAAGGCGTCGTCGCCGTCGTCTCGGCGGGAACCGCCGACGGGTTCGTGACGCATGAAGTCGCGCGTACCCTCACCTATCTCGGCTGGACCGTCCGGCTTTTCGAAGACTGCGGCGTCGCGGGACTCTGGCGCATTCAGAAGGCCCTTCCCGACATCAACCGCTGCGACGTGGTGGTCGCCGTGGCGGGGCTCGACGCGGCGCTCCCGACCGTCCTCGGTGGCCTCACCATGAAGCCCCTCTTCGCCGTTCCCACGTCGGTGGGCTACGGCATCGCCGACGGCGGAAAGACGGCGCTTCGCAGCATGCTCGCCTCCTGCTCGCCGGGCGTAGCCGTCTTCAACATCGACAACGGCTACGGCGCCGCCTGCGCCGCCGCCCGCACGCTTCGCGCCATCTTCTATCGATAAGGAATTCGCAATGGATCAAAACGCACTTTTCGGCCGCGACATCCTCACCGTCCGCATTCACGCGGGCTTCAACGCGGCGAGCTTTCTCGCCGGGCTCATGGCGCTCACCGATCAGTCGGGCGGCACGGCCACGCTCTTTCTGCGCCGTCTCTTTCCGACCATTCCCGCGGAAATCCGCTTCGAAGACCGCTACGTCAACGACATCGCGGGCGTGACGGCGAAGATCCTCACCCAGCCCGAACACCCTCACCGTACGCCCGGCGACATCGCGGCGATCTATGCGGAAAGCCGTCTTTCGGACGAAGCCCGCCAGACGGCCGCCGCCGTCTGGAAGGTGTTGAGCGAAGGGGAAGCGGGCGTGCACGGCATGCCCGTCGAGCACGTCCACTTCCACGAAGTGGGCCGCATGGCGAACGTTCTCGCCGTGGGTCTCATCGCCGAATGGATGACGACCCTTCGTCCCGCCCGTCTGGTCGTGAGCCCCATCCCGCTCGGAGACGGCGCCATTCAGTGCGCCCACGGAACGATCCCCTATCCGGCGCCCGCGCTCTTTTCGATGCTCGACGGCGTCCCGGTGCGCGCCTGGGCGGGCGAAGGCGAAGCCGTGACCCCCACGGGGCTGGCGGTCCTCAAGGGCCTCGGCGCCGAATTCGGCGGCTGGCCCGCCATGACGATCACGAAGCGCGCGACGGTCTTTACCGACAAGTACTTCGAAAACGTCCCCAACGGCGCCCTCTTCGCGCTCGGCACCCCCTACCGCTTCGAGGACGTGCCGTGACGGCGGAACTTCCCGCCGCGCTCGTCGACGCCCTCCGAAGCGCCTCGCGCTCGGGCGAGATCGCGATCGCTTATTCCGGAGGGCTCGACAGCCGCTTTCTCGCCTTCTCGGCGAAGAAAACGGGCCTCACGCCCCTTCTCTACCACGTGACGGGCCCGCACGTCGCGCCCGCCGAATCGGAGAGCGCGCTCTCGCACGCCCGGGAAATGGGTTTCCCGGTCACGGTCGTTCCCTTCGATCCGAGCGTCCTTGATTTGGCCCGAGCGGGACGCGCGCGCTGCTACGTCTGCAAGAAAGCGCTCTTTTCGGCCGTTCTCGCGAAACTCCGGGAGGACCGTCCGGATCTGCCGCTTTGCGACGGCATGAACGCGTCCGACCTCACGGTCTATCGGCCCGGTCGCCGCGCCCTCGAAGAGCTCGGCGTTCTCTCGCCCCTGGCCGAGGCCCGCATCGCGAAGGCCGACATCCGCCGCATCGGCGCGGCAATCGGCCTTCCCGCCCCCGATCAGGCGGCGCGCCCCTGCCTTTTGACTCGCTTTCCCTACGGCGTCACTCCCCCGCGCGAAGCCCTCGACACGGTTGCCGAGGTCGAGGCTTTTCTTGAAACCCTCCCCGACGCCGCGGGGCTACGCTATCGCCTGCGCTATCCGGCGGGACGACCGGAACTGCACTGGGAGAAAAGCGACGCCCTGACGGAAGAAAGACTCGGGCGCATCGCGCTCGCGCTCTTCAAAGCCTTCCCCGACGCGCTCAAGGGGCTCACGATGCGGACCTTCGAGACGCTTTCGGGCTACTACGACCGCCCGAACTCCTGAGCTGAGCCGCCTCAATACGGACAAGGCCCGAACGAGCACCACACGCTCTTTCGGGCCTTTCGTTAGGGCGTCAATGAGTCGGACGACCTTATTCTTCGGTCACCGCTTCTTCGACCGGCGTTTCACCGCCTGTATCGCGGAAGAAGCGCAAAACGGCCTTCTTCAATTTGCCGTCGTCGCGCTTGCGCAGCGCATTCACGATCTTGGCGAGCCGCTCGGCCACGAGCGCCGCATCCGTCCCGGCGGGAAGTTCAGGCGGCACGAAGAGCGCGCCCGCCACGCTTTCGACGATGCGGTTCCCGGACGTGGCGACAAGCTTCGTCCAGAAGTCGCGGAGTTTCTCGGAGGCTTCGCGTTCGTTCGCGGCCCGGGCGACGCCGTCGACGACTTCCTGCAGCTGCGTGAGGACCGTGGGCGTCACGCGTTCGGCCCACTGTTCGGCGCTCGCTTCGAGGAACCAGAGACGCGCGTCCGCGAATTCGTCCGCGCCGCACCCGGCCGTGAGACGATAGTGAAGATCGCCCGCGAGATTCACAGGATCGAAGTCGGTGACAAGCGACCCCGCGCGCTTGACGCGCTTCAGCATGCCGGAGCGGTCGAATTCCTGCAGGGCCTTGCGGATGCGGTAGCGCGTCACGCCGAAACGCTTCGCGAGCTGCTGCTCGGTTTCAAGTTTCTGTCCCTTTTGACGGAAGACTTCCTGCAGATAGGCGCGAAACGCCTCGAGGAAGGCTTCGTCGCTCACTTCCGCCTTGACGGTCGCCCCGTTTTCCACCGGGTCGACCTTCGGGCGAACCGCCTTCACTTTTCGCGCCGCACGGGGCTTTTTCACCGGTACCGGCACGGCCGCAACCGTTTCTTTCGAAGACGTGGTCATGATCTCCTCCTTACGGAAAACAATGCATTTCGCATTGGTTGCAGTATAGTCGACCGACGCTTCTCGCCCCAGTCGATCGAACCCGTAGGAAAAAAGCGGAAGCTCCGCCAGGGAACTTCCGCTTCGTCGATCGGATGGTCGATCAGGGCTTGGGCATCGTCCCGCCCATGAGCTGCGCACCGCCCGCGTCGGGGTTGCCGCCCATCGGCGTTCCCGCGCCCATCATTCCCATGGGATCCGCCGGAGGCGGCGGGACGGGATCCTGCGGAATTTCCTTGAGGTTCCCGTTGCGAAGCGCCATCTCGATGTTCGAGGTGAGCGTCGCGTAGATTTCGTCTTCGGGCGGCACCATCTGGCGGAAGCGGTTCCAGAGAATCGCCGCCTTGGCGTAGTCGCCCTGATCGAAGGCGACGGCCCCGCCCAAGAGGAGAGACTTCATCTGATAGGGATCGAGCTCGAGCGCCTTGAAGACGTACTCGGCCACCTTTCCGGAGAGATCTCCGTCCTGGGTCGCGACGAGAATGTCGGCGAGCTCTCCGTAGGCGACCGCGTTGTCGGGCTTCAAGCGCACGACGTTTTCGTAGGCGACCACGGCCTGCGCGAGGTTTCCCGTCTGCGCGTAGTGTTCGGCGAGGATTTCCCAGGCCTCGAGGTTGTCGGGCTGCGAGACCACCCCCGCCTCGAGACGCTTCACCGTCTCGAACATGTTGCGCTGACTCTGCATCGCTTCGCGCGTGGCGCGGATTTGTTCCTGCGCCTTCGGGTCGAGCGACGAGTAGTCCCCGTAGTAGAGGTAGAGCCCCGTCGTCGTGGCGGGCACCATCACGGCGATCGCCGCGATGGTCGCCATGAGGAGCGTGTGGCTCTGCGCCTTGGCGGATTCGTCGGGAAGAGCCGTTTCGTCGAGCGTACGAAGAACGAGTTCGCTTTCGCGCTCGCGGAATTCCTCGTCCGTCATGCGCCCGGCCTTCTTCGCGGCCACCGCGCGGTCGTACTCGTAGCGAAGCGCCTCGACGTTTTCCTCAATGCGCGCCCATTCGCGAACGTTGCCCGCGTCGCTCTTCAAGAGCCGCTGCGCGAGGAGAAGGATCGTCAAAAGGACGAGTGCGAGGGCGCAGCCGATAAAGATCCAATGCAGCATTTAGGCCTCCTTCTTCACGGGGTGGAAGGCACCATCGCGGAAAACGAGTTCGCCCTTGAGGATCGCGAGCCCCTGCGCGTACGCCTCTTCGGAGAGCGCCGCGCGGCGGGCGCGCGACTCGGCCTTGCGGCGGCGGTTCAGACGCCACACGGCCCAGAAGGCGACCAGGAAGAAGATCGCCGGACCGCACCAGAGAAGGAAGGTCTTCGCCTTGAAGGGCGGATTGTAGAGAACGTAGTCGCCGTAGCGCTCGACCATGAAGTCGATGATCTCGTCGTCGGTCTTGCCGCTCTTCACCTGCGCCGCGACTTCACGGCGAAGGTCGATCGCAAGCTCCGCATTCGAGTCGGCGATGTTTTCGTTCTGACACACGAGGCACCGCAACTGGCGGCTGATCTCGTAGACGCGCGGGTTTTGCTGCGGATCGAATTCCGCGGGCGCCGCCTGACGCGGCGCCGTGGGGAGACCTTCGAGCGTCGCGGGATCGGCCGAGAGCGCCTCGCCGAGCGTCATGCCGCCGATCGTGCCCGCGGGCGTCGAGGCGGCGGGCGCAGAAGAAGCGCCCGTGTCGGCCGCCGAAGCGGGACCGGCGGCAAGGCCCGCCGCGAGGACGAGGCCCAAAACGAGGGGAAGAGTCTTACGCATGCTTGCCTCCTTCACGCCCGGCGCTGCGGTAGCGGCGGTCGCCCGCCGCAAAAAGGCCGCCCACGCTCATGAGCACGGTGCCGATCCAGATCCACAAAACGAAGGGCTTCACGTAGGCGCGCATCACCCAGCCGTTGCCGTCGGGGGTCGGCGTCGCCATGGAAACGTACAGGTCTTCGTGGAAGCGGTGCAGAATCGAGGCTTCCGTCATCGTCATGTTTTCCACGCTGTCGTAGTTGCGCTTTTCAGGCTCGAGCGTCACGAGTTCCTTGGCGTCGCCGTCGAAGATCGTGATTGACCCCACGGCCGCCTGATAGTTGGGACCGCGCTCTTCGGACCAGCCGTTGTAGCGGAAGGTCACGTCGCGCACCGTGACGACGTCGCCCGGATACATCGTGACGTTTCGTTCGACCTGATAGCAGCTCACCATCACGGCGCCGAAGATCGTCATCGCGACGCCGACGTGCGCAATCTGCATGCCCCACCAGGGCAACGCTTCCTTGAGGGTCGAGCGGCCCTGACGGCGCGCCACGGCGGCGCGGCGCCACCAGGCGGCGACGGCGCCCGTCAGAATCCAGACGGCGAGGAAAGAGCCCGCGGCCGCGGGCCACTTCCATTCACCCATGAGGAAGGGAATCGCAACGCCCGCAACGAGCGAAACGACGAAGGGAACGGCCATTTCGCGCACGAGCGCGCCGCTCTTTTGCGTCTTCCAGTTCGCAAGGGCCCCCGGCGCAAGGAAGAGCGCCATCGGGATCATGATCCAACCGAAGACCATGTCGAAGTAGGGCGCCCCCACCGAAATCTTCGAGCCGTTCAGAGCGTCGATGAAGAGCGGATAGAGCGTCCCCAGAAGGATCGAGCCCATCGCGACGAGGAGAACCACGTTGTTCGAAAGGAGCGCGCTCTCGCGCGAGAGCCACGAGTAGCTCCCCGTCTGTCCGACCGACGATCCCCTCCAGGCAAAGAGCAGGAAGGAGAACCCGATCACGAGGACGAGGAAGACGAGAATGAAGATCCCTCGCTGCGGATCGCTCGCGAACGCGTGCACCGACGTGAGCACGCCCGAGCGCACGAGGAAGGTCCCGAGCAGCGAAAGCGAGAAGGTCAAAATCGCAAGGAACACCGTCCAGATCTTGAAGAGACCGCGCTTTTCCGTGACGGCGAGCGAGTGCATCAGGGCCGTGCCCGTGAGCCACGGCATGAGGGAAGAATTTTCCACCGGGTCCCAGGCCCACCAGCCGCCCCAGCCGAGTTCGTAGTAGGACCAGTAGGAGCCGAGACTGATGCCGAGCGTCAGGAGCACCCAGCTCGCCGTCGTCCACGGACGCATCCAGCGCGCCCAGGCGACGTCGAGGCGTCCGCCCATGAGGGCCGCCACCGCGAAGGCGAAGGGGACCGCAAAGCCCACGTACCCAAGATAGAGGAGCGGCGGATGGAAGATCATCCCCGGGTCCTGCAGGAGGGGATTGAGGTCCGCCCCCTCGGCCGCTTCCGGGAAGAGACGCAAGAAGGGATTCGAAGTGAGCAGAATGAAAAGAAAGAGCCCGAAGGCGATGAGCGAGAGCGTACCCAAAATGCGCGCGAGCACCTTTTCGGGGAGACGCCGCGCCGAGAGCGCCACGGCGAACATCCACCAACAGAGCGTCGTCACCCAAAAGAGAATCGAGCCCTCGTGCGAGCCCCAGACGGCGGCGAGTTTGTAGTACCAGGGCAGCGCCGAATTACTGTTGCGCGCGACGTTCAGGATCGTGAAGTCGCTCGTCACGAAACCGTAGGCAAGCGAGCCGATCGCCACCGTGGCGCAGAGCGCGAGAATGAAGGCGCTCGCCGTACCCGTGCGCATCCAACCGCGGATGTCCCAGGCGGCGCCCGCCAGAGGCAGAAAGGCGCCGAGGGCACTCACGACGAGCGCGAGGATCAGAGCGAAATGACCGATTTCAGCAGTCACGGAGATTTCCTCCCGATGGTTGCAGTCGCTTCTCCCGAGGGGAGAAGCCTCCCAAAAACGACTCGGTGCGGATCAGTACATTCGAAAAGCGCCGCCCGAAAGAATTTCGAGAGCGGCGCTTCCTGTCCGTAAGTCGTTTCGGAGGGCGCTTCGGGCACCCTCCTTTTCTGAAGTCGGACGATTACTTGGCGTCCTTGATGTCGGCGCCGAGGACCTGTTCGTGGATGAAGGCCTTGACGTGGCGCTGCATGAGGATGTGGCGCAGTTCCATCTTGCGGTCTTCATACTTCGGGAAGAGCTGGGCCTTGCGGGTGTCTTCCACCTTGATGACGTGGTAGCCGGCCGGGCTCTGCACCGGGGTCTTGGCCATTTCGCCCTTCTTGAGGCCGGCGATGGCCGTGCTCAGACCGCCCGTGTAGACGGAGGGAGACTGCCAGTCGAGGATGCCGCCGACGTCCTTGGAACCTTCGTCAAGCGTCTTTTCCGCGGCGAGCTTCGCAAAGGAGGCGCCCTTGTTGATCTGGTCGATCAGATCCTTGGCTTCGGCTTCCGTCTTAACGAGGATGTGGCGGACGCGGACTTCCGTGTCGCCCCAACGCTGGGCTTCCTTGTCGTATTCGGCCTTGATCGTTTCTTCCTTGACGGGATTGTCCTTCAGGAACTTGTTGACGGCCTGCTGCATGAGGATCATGTCGGTGGCGCGGGCGATCTGTTCCTGAACGGCCGGATCCTTGTCAAGACCCTGCTGGCGGGCATAGCGGCCCATGACCTTCGTTTCGATGATCATGTCCTTGACCTGCTCTTCAATGGAGCTGTCCATCATGGCCTGATGGGGGTTCCCCGAGTTGGCGAGCACTTCCGTGGCGACGGCTTCCTGCTGAGCCTTGGTCACGAGTTCGCCGTTGACCGTGAAGTCCTTGAATTCGGCCATGGCGGTGCCCGCGGCGAGAGCGAGGGCGAGGGCGGCGGCAATCGAAGTCTTGATCATTTTGTGGTTACCTGTCTTCTTTTGTGGGGTACGAATGGTTGTTTGAGGTCGCGTTCAACCTCCATGGAAACGGTTTATATCACGCAAAAATTGCGCCAACCTTACCGCTCTTTTTAGGGAGATTCTCTCTTCAAAGCGGTCGTCTTCCGCCCCTCTTTCCCTCTCGCCGCGCCCCGTACGCACCCCGCAAAAGAAAGCGGACCGCCTCCCCGAAAAGGAAGCGGTCCGCCCGAAGCGAAGCGTGTCGCCCGTCAGTCCCTGCGTCGGATGAGCGTCACGAACCAGTGGCGCTCCCCTTCGTCGGATTCACTTTGTTCGACCAGGACGTGTCCCGTCTGTTCGCAGAAGTCCCGCAGATCCGCGAGGCTGTGCCGGTCGGTCGAGCGCACCCGAAGGAGCGCGCCCGGCGCGAGGCCGGCCAACGCCTTCTTGGCTTTGAGGACCGGCATCGGACAGACGAGGTCCGGCAGGGAAAGTTCCGTGACGTCGGTCGACATCAGAGCTTCCCCGCCACCCAGACGCGGACGCTCGCGAGCATTTCGTCGACCTTCGTGGCGTCGCTGCCGCCCGCCATGGCGAGGTCGGGCTTGCCGCCGCCCTTGCCGCCCACCTGGGCCGCCGCAAAGTTGACGAGTTCACCCGCCTTGACGATGCCGGTGAGATCCTTCGTGACGCCGGCGCAGAGCTGCACGCGGCCGTCGGCGTTGACCGAGGCGAGAAGCGCGACGGCGCTGCCGAGCTTGTCCTTGATCTTGTCCATCGTTTCGCGAAGGGCCTTGGCGTCGGCGCCGTCCATGCGCGCGGCGAGAAGCTTCACGCCCGCGACGTCGACGGCCTGTTCGACGAGCGTGTCGCCCATGCGGGCGGCCACGCGGCTCTTCAACTGTTCAAGGGCCTTTTCCATCGTCTTCATGGTTTCCGTCAGATCGTCGATCTTTTCGGGAAGTTCATAGACGGGGGCCTTGAATCGGGCGGCGCATTCGGCGAGGAGCTTGGCGTTTTCCTGCATCGCGCGCACGGCGTTCATGCCCGTTACGGCTTCGATGCGGCGCACGCCCGCGGCGATGCCGCTTTCGCTCACGATCTTGAAGGAGCCGATGTCGCCCGTGCGCGCGACGTGCGTGCCGCCGCAGAATTCGCAGGACGTGCCGATGTTGAGGACGCGCACGACTTCGCCGTACTTTTCGCCGAAGAGCATGACGGCGCCCGTCTGCTTGGCTTCGTCGATCGGCATGACGCGGGCGGTCGTTTCCGTGTTCGCGAGGATTTCCTCGTTGACGAGGTTTTCGACGCGGCGGATTTCGGCGGCCGTGAGCGGATGCGGATGCGAGAAGTCAAAGCGCGTCGATTCGGACGAAACGAGCGAACCCTTCTGCGCGACATGATCGCCCAAGACCTTGCGAAGCGCCTTGTGCATCAGGTGCGTGACCGAGTGGTTGCGCATGATGGCGCGGCGGCGGTCTTCGTTGACGGAGAGCGTGAAGACGTCGCCCGTCTTGACGGAGCCTTCCGCGACGTGGCAGTGCTGACCGAAGACGTCGGCCTTCACCTTGAAGGTGTCGAGCACGCACAGAAGCGACGTGTCGTTGCGGCATTCGCCCGTGTCGCCCACCTGACCGCCCGATTCGGCGTAGAAGGGGGTCTTGTCGAATACGACGACGCAGTCTTCGCCGGCCTGGGCTTCGCCCTTTTCTTCACCGCCCACGTAGACGGCGAGCACCTTGGCGCCCTCTTCCTTGAGGGTGTCGTAGCCCGTGAAGGTCGTGGCGGGGCCTTCGTAGGTGAGGCCCGCGGCCATCTTGAACTTGGCCGAGGCGCGGGCGGCGGCGCGCTGGCGTTCCATCGCGTCTTCAAAGCCCTGCAGGTCGATCTTGAGACCGCGTTCGCGGCAGACGTCGCCCGTCAGGTCGGCGGGGAAGCCGTAGGTGTCGTGGAGCTTGAAGACCACTTCGCCGTCGAGCACGCCGTCTTCGGTCTTGGCAATGGCCTCTTCGAGGATTTCCATGCCCTTCGAGATCGTCTGGAAGAAGCGGCGTTCTTCGTCTTCGATCACCTGCGCGATGCGCGGGTTCTTGAGTTCGGGATAGGCTTCGCCCATTTCGGCGACGAGCGCGTCGACGAGCTTGTAGAAGAACGGAGCGCGGGCGCCGAGCTTGTAGCCGTGGCGAATGGCGCGGCGGCAGATGCGGCGCAGCACGTAGGCGCGGCCTTCGTTGCCCGGAACGATGCCGTCGGCCACCGAGAAGGCGCAGGCGCGGATGTGGTCGGCGATCACCTTGAGGGAAGGCGTGCCGTCTTCGACCGGGACTTCCGAGACGCTCTGCACCGCGGCCTTGGCGGCGGCGAGAAGGTTCTGAAAGAGGTCGATGTCGTAGTTCGTGTGAACGCCCTGCAGAACCGCGGCGATGCGTTCGAGCCCCATGCCCGTGTCGATCGAGGGCTTCGGAAGCTTGTGCATCACGCCCTTTTCATCGCGGTAGAACTGCATGAAGACGAGGTTCCAGATTTCGATGTAGCGGTCGCCGTCTTCATCGGGGCTCCCCGGAGGGCCGCCCTGCACTTTTTCGCCGTGGTCGTAAAAGATTTCCGAGCACGGACCGCAGGGACCCGTGTCGCCCATCATCCAGAAGTTGTCGGACATGTAGCGCGCGCCCTTGTTGTCGCCGATGCGCACGATGCGTTCGGCCGGCACGCCCACTTCCTTGTTCCAGATGTCATAGGCTTCGTCGTCTTCGGCGTAGACCGTCACCCAGAGCTTTTCGGGCGGCAGGTGGAAGTGCTGCGTGAGAAGCTCCCAGGCGTAACCGATCGCCTCGCGCTTGAAATAGTCGCCGAACGAGAAGTTCCCGAGCATTTCGAAGAACGTGTGGTGACGCGCGGTGTAACCGACGTTGTCGAGGTCATTGTGCTTGCCGCCCGCGCGGATGCACTTCTGCGAGGTCGTGGCGCGGGTGTAGGGACGCTTGTCGAATCCGAGGAAGACGTCCTTGAACTGGTTCATCCCGGCGTTCGTGAAGAGAAGCGTCGGGTCGTTGCCCGGCACCACCGGGCTCGAGTGGACGATCGTGTGCCCCTTGCTCTTGTAGAACTCAAGGAAGGTGCGTCGAATGTCTGCAACTTTCATGAAATAAATCCTTTGGTTTGGACTCGGCCTGCGAGAAGCGAAGAAGGGGCTTCGCACCGGTGGGGTCGGGGCCGAATCTCCGAGTCATCCGTCGGGGCCCCGCAGGGACCTCGGCGGATGACGTTCCACCACGAAAAGGCGGACCTAAAGTTTGTTATTTTAGGAGCATCCGCCCGCGATGGGGTGGCGATTCGAGAAAAAAACGCCCCGAGCGGGCCGCAGAAACCCAAACGGGTCCGCCCCCTCTGCGGAGGATCGGACCCGTTTCTCGGAATCAAAGCGGAATCAACGGAGCGCATTCTTCAGGGCGGAACGGAAGGCGTCGCTCGTCACCGTCGCGCCCGAAACCGTATCCACCTCTCCGTTCGTGCGCACGGCTTCGTCGGGAAGTTTTTCGAGAGCCTTCGTCCCGATTCCCGGCGTCTCGTTCGCTTCGATTACGCGCACGGCCGAAATGCGACCGTCCTTCATCGTCACGCCGAGCACCACGTCGCCGCCCATGCCGCGGGCGCGTCCAACCTTTTCCCCCGAACGAATCGACGGCGCGTTCGTCTTGAGAGAAGCGGGACGGAAGGCCGGTCCCTTCAGAACGCTTTCCTGCGTCACGTCGCTCTTCATCTTGGCGGCCGAAGCGCCGGCGATCCGACCAAAAATAAGCGACTCGCCGATGTTGCCCGTACCGTTGTACTTGTTCGAGAAGATCGACCCGAGTTCGCCCGCACTGAAGAGATGAGGAATACGACTGCCGTCTCGGTGCAGCACCGCTGCCGTCTCGTCCTTTTCGGGTCCGCCCTGCGTATTCGTGTAGGTCGGAACCACCTCCACCGCGTAGAAGGGAGCCTTCAGGAGAGGCTTGAGGAACTTGGCCGGGCGCCCGAAATCTTCGTCCACGCCGTCCTTGCAGAAGGCGTTGTAACGGTCGATCTGCTTTTTCAAACCGGCAGCGTCCACCCCAATGATCTTGGCGAGTTCTTCGATCGTATCGGCCTTCTTCACGAGTCCCGACTCGATCTCCTTCACGGAACCTTCGCTCCAGGAACCGTACACGCGGGATGCCGTGCGCGCTTCATCGTCGAAGATCATGTAGGCCGGATCCGGCATCTGCAGATGACGGTAGTCGTTGTGATAATGAATGCGGCCGTGCTTGGTCTTCTCGGTTTCGTTCCAGAAGCGCTTGCCGTCGGCACCCACCATGATCACGTTGTAGCGCGTGAAGGCCGGGCCGCCCCAGGACGAATCCTTGGGACCCGCCGTCATGTACCCGAACGAAATGCCCGTCGCGGGATTGAGCACGTTGGGATCGGGGCCGTTGTTGTTCGCAAGGTTCACCATGCGGGCGTCCACGTCCATCGCCATGACGATGCCGTCGCCCGTATTGAAGCGGGCCCCCTTGGCGTACGCCACGGGCGTGTTGGCGAAATTGCGGAACATGTCGGGATTGTTTTCGTAGCCGCCCGTCGCGAGCACGACGCCGTTCTTGGCGCGGATGTTGACGGACTTCCCGTTCACGGTCGCCACGACGCCGTGCACGATGCCCGTGTCGCGGTCCTGAAGCAGCTTCACGGCGGGCGCTTCGTACCACACCTCAATGTTGTCGGCGCGCTTTGCGACGTTTTCCTGAATGAGCCCGTAGAGACGTCCGTCACCGCCCGGCGCCTTCACGATCGTCAAGCCGATCGCCGCGGCTCCCGGATATTCGGGGTATTCGGCGTAGTAGCCCTTGTGCGGATTATCGGCGCCGAGGAACTTCAGATAGTCCACCTGCTTCTTCGCTTCGGCGATGAAGGCCTTGTACACCTCGTCGCTCGGGTTCGTGCTCTTTCCGCGCATGAGCTGGAAGTAGCGAAGAATTTCCTCGTCGCTCGCCTTCGTGTCGTCAATCCACATCGCCTGCTGCGCAGCGTAACGGCTGTTGCCGCCTTCCTGCCCCTTGGGGGCCTTTTCCAGCAGCAGCACCTTGGCGCCGGCGTCCGCGGCGGCAATCGCCGCCGAACCGCCGGCAAAGCCGTAGCCCGCCACCACGACGTCGAATTCGGCGTCCCAGCGGATCGTCTGCAAATACGGAGCCTTTTGCACCACCGCCGTTTCGGCCGGCACGGCCGCCGTTCCCTCCACGCTGAGGAAACACAGAGGAAGCATCGCAAGGGCGAGTCCCGAAAGTTTGAAAGCGTTCATAGTCATCTCCTTTTTTTTCTTTCCTGAAAATTCGAAAAGACGTAGGATGAGAGCGAAGTCACCGTACTCTCAATTGCGCTCTAGCCTAAAGAAGATGCGGATGAGAAACCGAAAAAGATCTGCGGCATTCTCCGAAGCTTGATTTCGGAAAATACGAAAACACTCACGGGATAACACCGATGTTTCACTTTGACGACAAAGACCTCAAACTGGTGTTGGCGGTCGACCGTTGCGGCAACATCAGCGAAGCGGCACGCACCGTTCACCTGGCTGTCAGTTCCGCGAGCGCCCGACTCGGGGAACTCGAGTCGCGTCTTGACGTGAGGCTTTTCGAGCGGCGCTCCCACGGCGTGCGCACCACGCCCGCCGGCGAGGTGTTCGTGCGGCACGCCTGGAAAATGATTCTCGAAGCCGAAGCGCTCGTCTCCGACACGGAGCGCTTTCGCCGTTCCAACACGGCGCTTCGCATCGCCTCCAACGTCAATGCTCTCGCGAGCTTTTTGCCGGGCGACGTCGGACGCTTCATGACTGCGCATCCGGATCTTTCCGTGACACTCACCCATTTTTCGCGGGCGTCCGAACTCTTGGCGCACGTCGCCCTCGGGGAGTCGGATCTCGGCGTCACGGCCTCTCCGGGCGACTTTGCGGGGCTGCGCTTTCTCCCTTACGAAACGGATCGTCTGACCGTTCTCTGTCCGCTCGATCACCCCCTGACGAAACTGCACCGTCCCGTCCGCTTTGTCGAGGCGCTTGAGTACGAGTACATTGGTCTCACGTCGGACTTTGCGCTCGAACGAATCGTGGAGGAAAAGGCTGCCGAAGCAGGCATTTCGCCGCGCATTCGAATGCGCGTGGGTTTTTACGCCACGGCTGACTTTTGGTCACGACGGGCGTGGGATTCACGATTCAGCCGGCAGAATGCGTGCCTGCCGATTTTTCGGGCGCCATGCTCGAACTCGACGAGCCCTGGTCCCTGCGGGAACTCAAGCTCTGCGTTCGGGAGATCACGCTTGCAACCAAACCAGAGGTCGGCCTTCTCATCGACTCTCTTCGCGAATGCTCGGCCGAACGCCAAAAGTTGCATTTTTCCGCCCAGAACTGAAGCGTACCCATTTCTTCCGGCCGGTCCGAACGCCGCCCCCGAAAGCGCTTTCCCGACCATAAACAAAGGGCGCCGACTCAGTGCCGACGCCCTTCTTTCAGTTTGCGTGAATTTTCTTACGCGATGCGGGAATAGCCGCCCGCGCGGGTCGATTCGCGCAGATAGCGGTCAAAGTGCATCGCGACCGCGCGCACGAAGATCTTGCCCTTGGCGCTCACGACGAGGCGTTCGGGCGTGAGTTCGACGAGCTCGTGACGGACGTAGGGCTTCATCTTGCCGAGTTCATAGGCGAAGACGTCCTTGAAGACGATACCGAAGCGTTCTTCCACGTCCTTGAAGTCGAGTTCGAAGTTGCACATGATCTGCATGATCACGTAGCGGCGCATCGCGTCGTCTTCGTTGAGAAGATAGCCGCGGTTCGTCGCCAGACGGCCTTCGCGGATGGCGGCGTAGTAGTCGTCGAGTTCACGTGGATTGCAGGCGTAGGCGTTGCCGATCTTCGAGATGCTCGAGACGCCGAGGGCGACCATGTCGCAGTCGGCCATCGTGGAGTAGCCCTGGAAGTTGCGCTGCAGCGTGCCGTTCTTCTGGGCGATGGAGAGTTCGTCCGTTTCCTTGGCGAAGTGGTCCATCCCGATGTAGCGGTAGCCGTTGGCGGTGAGGCGCTTGATGGCGTCGAACATGATGTTCACCTTCTCGACCGTGTCGGGAAGGTCCGCGGGGAAGATGCGGCGCTGGGCCTTGAAGTGGTTCGGCAGGTGCGCATAGTGATAGAGCGCGATGCGGTCGGGCGAGAGCTCGAGCACCTTGTCGATCGTTTCCGTGAAGGTCGCGCGCGTCTGCTTGGGCAAACCGTAGATGAGGTCCATGTTGACGGACTCGAACCCTTCGGCGCGGGCGGCGTCGATCGTCGCCTTCGTCATTTCGAAGGGCTGGATGCGGTTGATCGCCTTCTGGACGTCCGCGTTGAAGTCCTGCACGCCGCAGGACATGCGGTTGAGCCCCACCTTGCGCAGCATCGCCACCTTTTCGGGCGGGCAGGTGCGAGGATCGACTTCAATCGAGAATTCTCCCTTCTCGGCGAGCGGGAAGACCTTCGTGATCACCTCCATCATGTGCGCGAACTCGTCGTTCGTGAGGTAAGTGGGGGTGCCGCCGCCGAAGTGGAGCTGCTTCAATTCCATGCTGCCCGTGATGACTTCCTTCACGAGCTCGGCTTCCTTGCCGATCGTTTCGATGTACTCGGCGCTCTTCGTGTGATCGCGCGTCACGATCTTGTTGCAGCCGCAGTAGTAGCAGACGTCGTTGCAGAAGGGAACGTGCACGTAGAGCGACAGATCGGCGGGTTCCTTTTCGTCCTTGCGGCCCGCAAGCGCGCGCTTGTAGTCTTCAACCCCGAAGCCCGCGTGGAAGCGGTCGGCCGTCGGGTAGGAGGTGTATCGGGGCGCAGGCACATCAAATTTGCGCAGCAAATCCATTTCGGGCAGTTCCACGCCGCTCGTTTCGGGGTTCGTCATAGTGGGGTTCCTTGACTAGAAAGCCTGTTTTCTTGATATGATAATTCGCAAGGCGGAAATCGTTGATTCCGATCAATGAAATCGAAACAAAACCGTGTCGCCCGACCAAAGTCGAGCGTCCGCCCCGTCTTTGCGTTCCGGCCATTGTATCGGCGGAAGATTACACGGACATTATTCGGAGAAGCGCCTCCCCCGGGTGGCTTCCCTTTGATTCTGAGCCCCAACCTCCAGAAAAAAAATGAACGTCGTCAACATGTCTTCCCTCCGGGTTGCCTGTTCGAACTGCAACCTGAAAGAATCCTGCCTTCCGAGCGGTCTTTCCCTCCGTGACGTCGAAGCGCTCGACGATCTCGTCGTCACGCGCCGCCGCGTGAAGCGCGGGGAAGTGCTCTATCACGCGGGCGACCGCTTTCAGGCGCTCTACGCCGTGCGTCTGGGCTTTCTCAAGGGAACCGTCATGTCTTCGGACGGACGCGAACAGGTGACGAACTTCTTCATGGCGGGCGAATGGATCGGCATGGACGGCATCGCCAACGGCGTGCATTCCTGCGACGTGACCTGCCTCGAAGACACGGACGTGTGCGTCATTCCCTACGAACGCATCCAGGCGATGAGCATGCAGGTCCCCGCCATGGGACTGCACTTTCACAAGATTCTCTCGCACGAAATCGTGCGTCAGCACGGCGTCATGCTTCTGTTGGGCTCCATGCACGCCGAAGAACGCCTCGCCGCGTTCCTCCTTACGCTTGCGCACCGCTTTGAAGAGCGTGGCTACTCGCGAAGCGAATTCGTGCTTCGCATGACGCGCGCCGAAATCGGCTCCTATCTCGGCCTCAAGCTTGAAACCGTGAGCCGCGTTCTCTCGCGCTTCCATCACGACGGCTGCATCGAGGTCAATCAGAAGCACGTGCGGATTTTCGACCCCGAAGCACTTCGCGCCATCGTCTCGGGCACGACCGACCACGACCGCGGCACGATCATGATCACGCAGCTCGCGGAACTGCAGTCGCTCGGGATCGAAAACAACAAGCGCGAAGGCGCCCAGCCCGCGCAGCACGGCGAGGAAGCGGGCAACTACGATCTGCGCCGCCTCTTCGAAGAGCGCATGCGCTTGAAGAGAATGCGCCCGATCACGGACGAGGGCGCCTGGCTTGCCGCGCACCGCGTCGACAATCCCCACGATTCGCACCACTGATCGCATATCCGCACGCAAAGGAGCTGCCCGCACCCGACGGTCGGTTTCCCGTCCCCAAGCCCTCGTTCGTCCGACGTCGGAACGAGGGCTTTTCGTTTTCGTGTACCCGCCACCTACCAGGTAGATGGCAGGTAACTGCGTATTTAGGGATCAACATGGCAGGTAACCAGCCACCTACTGCGCACTTGGCCGGTTAGCTGCTTCATCGACTCTCCGGCATCGAAAGAAAAAGGGGACGTCCCCGAAGTCATCACTGACCCGGGCAACATCCCCATTCGTCGTGTTCGGACGACTTTGAAAGCGTCAGAGATAGGGACGCACGAGGTCGAGCCGGTCGGTGCAGAAGCCGTCGACGCCCCAGCGCAGAATCTCTTCGGCGCGCGCCGGATCGTTCACCGTGTAGCAGAACATCCAGTAGCCGAGGCCCTTCACTTCCTCGACGAATTCCTTCGTGATGCGGCGGTGGTTGCAGTGAAGCGCCACGCAGCGCAGATCCTTCAGCACTTCGCGCCAGTCATCGGGAATTTCGTCGCACAGGAACCCGCGCGGAATGTCGGGCGCGGTCTCGAGCGCCCCGCGAAGGGCGTCGCGCTTGAAGGACGAAAAGAGCGGCGCCGCGGCCGAGACCTTCCCCATGCGGTCGCCTTCGGGGCGCACGACGTCGGCGTAGAGTTCCTTCGTCAGGGCCCCCACCACGCGGCCCGTTACGAGTTCATGACCCTTGGCGGGCTTGATTTCAATGTTGAGCCACACGCCGTTGGCACGGCACCAGCGCACGGCCTGCTCGAACCCGGCGGGCGGAATGCCGCAGTACTGCGGACCGTACCAACTGCCCGCGTCGAGGGCGCGCACTTCGAGCGACGTGAGTTCCGGAACGCTTCGATTGTCGTTCAGAATCGTGCGTCCGAACTTTTCGTCGTGCATCAGAACGGGGACGCCGTCCTTGGCGAGCATCGCGTCCGTTTCAAAAGCGCGGAATCCCCAGCGAAGGCCCGTGCGGAAGCCTTCGAGCGTGTTTTCGGGGGCCATCGTGCCCGCGCCGCGGTGCGCCGTCACGCGCGCGAAAGGCCAGGCTTGTTTCGTTTCGGTCATTTTCGACCTCCTTACAATCGAATCCGCTCATCCTACTTCGGGCCGGGCGTGCGTGCAAGAGCTCTTTTGCATCCGACCTTATAATGAACGTTTCCCTCTTTTCGAGACTCAGCCATGCTTTCCCGTCGCGGCATTCTGGCGCTCGGTGCGCTCTCTCTTCTTCCTCTTCCCGCGCTCGCCGCGCGTCCGCGCGTGCGCTTCGTCGTGCCGCATCCCGCGGGCGGACCGCTCGACCTGACGACGCGGCTCATCGCCGACGCCGTGGGCGCGAAGTTTGAAAAGGCGCTCGTGGAAAACCGTCCCGGTGCGGGCGGAACGATCGGAATGCGCCGCGTGGCGCGTGCCAAGGGCCGCGACACGCAACTGGTCGTCGGAAGCGTCGCGACCCTCGCCGTGAATCCGCATCTCTTTGCCGACACGGGCTACGACGTAAAGCGCGACTTTCGACCGCTTCGCCTCGTCGCCTCGATGCCGAACGTCCTCGTCGTGCGTCCGGCCTTTCTGAAGGAAACGGGCGTGCGGGACTTCCGCGGATTCCTCGACTGGGCCAAGACCCAAAAGGCGCTCCCCTACGCGACGGGCGGCGTCGGATCGGGCGCGCACATGGCCTCCGTTCTGCTCGCGAAAACCTTCGGGCTCGACCTTCTGCACGTCCCCTTCCAGGGCGCGGGCCCGGCGCAGCACTCCCTTCTTTCGGGCCGCACGGCCTTTCTCTTCGACAACCTGCAAAACGCCCTCGCGCCGATCCGGGCGGGGCAGTTGACGGCGCTCGCCGTCGCGTCGACGAAGCGCTCCCCGCATCTCCCCGACGTGCCCACGGTCGCGGAAATCACCGGAGAAGCCTTCGACATCGGAACCTGGTACGGCATTCTCGGAAACTCGTCTCTCTCGGACGAGGACGCGATCCTGTGGACGGAGCGCCTTCGTACGGTGCTCTCCGACGCCGAGCTTCGCGCCCGCATCGAAAAAACCGGGGCGGAAGTCGCCGACCTCGAGGGTGAAGACTTCGCGCGCTTCATCGAACAGGAATCCGCGAAGTACGCCGAAATCGTCCGCTTCTCCGGAGCCAAGGTCGAATGACGTCGAGAGTCGAAGCCCGCAAGGACTTTTTCGCGGGACTCTTTTTCACCGCGCTCGGGCTTCTCGGCCTTGCGGGCGCGGCGGAGCTCGACTTCGGGAGTCTCGGCGCCATGGGACCGGGCTTCTTTCCCGCCGTCGTCTCGGGACTTCTGACGCTCACGGGCCTGCTGCTCGTTCTTCGGGGGCTTCTGAGGGGCGGCCTTCGCGCAAAGGGTGAATCCTTCTCGCCGGGCGCGCCTCTACTCCTTCTCACAGCCCTCGTCCTCTTTGCTCTCCTCCTCGAACCCCTCGGCTTTCTCCCCGCCGCCTTCGCGCTCGTCTTCGTGGGACGGCTCGCTGCGGGCGACGGACGTTGGGGCGAGGCCCTTCTTCTCGCGCTGATCCTCACGGCGCTCTCGGGCGTGCTTTTCATTTGGTGGCTCGAAATGCCCGTGCCGCTCTTTGGCGATGGCCTCATGGACTTCCTGTCGGGAGGCGATCGTGCTTGAGTCGCTCGCGCTCGGTTTTTCGACGGCCCTCACGCTCACGAACCTCGGCTACGCCGCGGCGGGCGTACTCTTCGGCACGCTCGTCGGGGTGCTGCCCGGACTCGGACCCGTGGCGACGATCGCCATGCTCCTTCCCTTCACCTATGCGCTCGAGCCCGCGAGCGCCGTCATCATGCTCGCGGGGATTTACTACGGCGCGCAATACGGCGGGAGCACCACGGCGATTCTTCTGAATCTTCCCGGCGAAGCGAGCGCCGTCGTCACCTGTCTCGACGGCCACCGTCTCGCGCGGGCGGGACGCGCCGCGACGGCTCTTTCGACCGCCGCGATCGCAAGTTTTCTCGGCGGCACCCTCGCCACGGCGGCGCTCGCCTTCTTTGCGCCGCTTTTGGCCGAAGCCGCCTTTCTGCTCGGCCCCGCCGACTACTGCGCCCTCATGATCCTCGGCCTCACGGGCGCGATGGTGCTCGCCCAGGGAAGTCTTCTTCGGGCCTTCGCGATGACGCTCGCCGGACTTCTTGCAGGTCTCGTCGGCACGGACCTGCAGACGGGGGCGCTTCGCTACACCTTCGGAAGCCTCACGCTGCAGGAGGGTCTCGACTTCGCGGTCCTCTCCATGGGGATCTACGGCGTCGCCGACATCATCGTGAACGTGACCCACCCCGAGGGACGAGGCGACGTCGCGCCGAGAGCCGGATCGCTCTGGCCCCGCCGAGAGGAAGTGCGTCCCGTGACGGGCGCGGCCCTTCGCGGTACGGTCCTCGGGACCGTTCTCGGGTCGCTTCCCGGCGGGGGCGCGCTTCTTTCCGCCTTCGCAAGCTACACCCTTGAGAAGAAACTCCCCCGCGACGCGACGGAGGTGCCCGTGGGCGAAGGCAACCTGCGCGGGGTCGCCGGCCCCGAAGCCGCCAACAACGCGGGTGCGCAGACGAGTTTCATTCCGCTTCTCACCCTCGGCATTCCCCCGAACGCCGTCATGGCGATGATGGCGGGGGCCCTCATGCTCCACGACATGGCGCCGGGCCCGGCCTTTCTCACGGACCACCCCGAGCTCTTCTGGGGACTCGTCGCGTCGATGTGGATCGGAAACGTCCTTCTTCTCTTTCTCAATCTGCCGCTCGCGGGCCTTTGGGCGTCGCTTCTCAAGATCCCCTACCGGCTTCTTTTTCCTGCGATCCTCCTCTTTTGCGCGGCGGGCGTGCTGAGCCTCTCGCTCGAAGCTTCGGACGTGCTCACGCTCGCGCTCTTCGGACTCATAGGCCTCTTCTTTGCGAAGACGGGCTGCGAAGGAGCGCCCTTTTTGCTGGGTTTCCTCCTCGGGCCTCTCTTTGAAGAACACCTGCGCCGCGCGCTTCTTCTCTCGCACGGAGACTTCTCGGTCTTTCTCACTTCGCCCGCGAGCGCCGCGGCTTTGACGGCGACCGTTCTGCTTCTCGCCGCGCTTCTCGGCCCCGCCGTGCGGCGCAAACGCGACGAAGCCTTCGGCGAATGACCGAAGGCTCCGAAGGAAAAGTTTCGATTTTGCGCGGCCGCCTCAGTTCTTCGGCAGAATGCGCACTTCCATGCCGACCCGCATCGTAAGCGTGCTCTCGCCCGCCGAAACGGCCGGAGCGGGCACGGCGCTCTTCATCATGACGGCGTCGTTGGCGACGCGGGGCGCCGCGTAATAGCGGATCGGAGCGTTCGGGGCGTCGCCGATCGTGAGCGAAATCACCTGGCACGCGTCGTCGGTGAGTTCAAAGTTCTTCGCGATGACGCCCGCGCGGCGCTTGGCGTCGTTGAGGGCCGCGTCGAGCAACTCCGTTTCGGCCGCCTTCTTCGACGCTTCCGACACGCGGAAGGTGATGCCGTCGTACTGCATCGTCTCGGCCGCGCCCTTCATGACGTCGCTCACCTTCGAGACGTCGCGCACGGTGACGCGGATCGTCTGACGGGCGCTCCAGCCGCCGATCATCGAGGCTTCGCCCTCGCGGGCCCGGGTGTAGACGGGCCAGGTCGAAAAGTCCGACGTCTCGACGACGACCGTGTTCTTGTCCCACTTGGCGAGCGCTTCAAGCCCCTTGTTCCCGGCCGTCACCACTTCCTCGGTCACGGCCTCGGGCGTCGCCGCGCGGCGCTCGACCGTGAAGGTGATGAGCGCCTCGTCGTTCGCCACCGTTTTCGTGGCCTCGCCCGAAAGCGTCACGACCACTCCCTGCGGCTGCAGTTGCGGAGCGGCGTGAAGCGTAAGCGGCACGGCAAGGGAAAAAAGGAGAATCGGCAGGGCGGTGCGTCGCATCTTGACATTCCTTCTGACGGTTGAACGAATGGAAATCCGCAGGGAGGAGCGGTTCCGTTTCCTTCATCCTATCCCCTTTTTTTCAAAACAATGTTTTTTGCGGATCAAGGAATGTTGCCAAATGCATCTTCGCGATTACAGTTTCTAGGGCATTACGCTAGGAGGAACACCTTAGCTCAGTAGCGATGGCGCATAACTTCGCCAAATATTCACCCTCTCTTCCCCCGCCGAAGCCATGGCCGAAAACCCGACGGCTAGAATGGAATTCGGGTCGCGGTCCCCTTCTGACCCCGACCGCGGGTTTCGCACGGCGAACGCGAAGCCCTTTTTTGTTCTCCATGGCGAGTCGCGCCGGGGGATGCGGCGTACGGATTGCTTTCACACAGAAACCCTCGTCAACAAATGCGCCCTCCGCCCCGCGCGGTCTACCCCTCGCCGGAGTCTCCCACGAATAACGAAAGAGAATAATTTTTATGGCTTCGACAACCTCCGAATGGAGTTCCCGCTTGGGATTCATCTTGGCTAGCGCCGGTTCCGCCATCGGTCTGGGCGCGATCTGGAAATTCCCCTTCTGGGCCGGCGTCAACGGCGGCGGCGCCTTCATCATTCCCTACATCATCTTCACGTTCACGATCGGGGTAGCGCTCGTGATAGCGGAAGTCGCCATCGGACGCCGCGGCCGCGGCTCGGCCCTCACGGCCATGAAGCGACTCGGGGGCCCCTGGTTCGGTTACCTCGGCGCCTTCGCGGTCTTCTCGTCCTTCCTCATCGTCTCCTACTACTCGGTGGTGGGCGGTTGGTGCGTTTCCTACCTCGTCGACGCCTTCACGGGGAACGCCACGTCGACCGATCCGGAGATGCTCAAGAACCACTTCAATTCGCTCGTCTCCGACGGAACGCGCAACACCGCGTGGCACTTCGTCTTCCTGTCGCTCACCTGCGGCGTCGTGATCGCGGGCGTGGAGCAGGGGATCGAACGTCTCTCGAAGTACCTCATGCCGACGCTCTTCGTCCTGATGCTCGCCATCATCGTGCGCGGCCTCACGCTTCCGGGCGCCTGGGAAGGCGTGGTCTTCCTCTTTGACTTCTCGTTTGAGAAACTCACGGCGGCCTCGATTCTGAACGCCATGGGCTTCACCTTCTTCTCGCTCTCCTTGGGCGCGGGGATTCTGGTGACCTACGGTTCGTACCTCTCGGACAAGACCTGCATTCCGAGTTCCTCCATGTGGGTGGCGGTCCTCGCCATTCAGGCGGCGCTCCTTGCGGGCCTCATGATCATGCCGGCCGTCTTCGCCTTCGGTCTCGAACCGAACGCCGGCCCGGGCCTCGTCTTCATCACGGTCCCGATGATCTTCGGCTCGATCCCGTTCGGCGACGTGTTTGCGGCGCTCTTTTACATCTGCCTTCTCGTCGCCGCTCTGACGAGCTCGGTTTCGCTTCTGGAAGTCGTGACCGCCTTCCTGCAGAACGAATGGCACCTCTCGCGCCGCACGTCCGTGATCGGCTGCTGGATCTCGCTCTTCTTCCTCGGCGCGGTCTCGGCCCTCTCGTTCGGGACCTGGAGCGGCTTTACGATTGCGGGGCGCAATTTCTTCGACTTCCTCGACTTCGTCTGCACGAACTTCTTCATGCCCGCGGGCGGCCTCGCCGTTGCGCTTCTTGCCGGTTGGCGCGCCTGGCCCGTCATCCGCGAGGAAATCGTCGCCGTGCGTCACTACAGCGAAGGCACCGTCAAACTCATTCACTTCATGCTTTCCTACCTCTCGCCCATCCTGGTGCTCGTAGCCTTCTATCAGGGGCTCTTCGGTTGAGCCCCTTCGGACAAAGGAAAGCCTCGCCGGGCGGCTGCCTTCCGAAAGGGAGCGCCGCCCTTTTCGTTCGCCGAACTTCAGCGGCGAGTTTTCCCTAGCCTCCGGCCAATTTTCCGGGCGTCCGGGGCTAGAATGAGTTTTTACTCAAATATCCGTACCGATAACACAAGAAAACGGAGAGCCCTCAGATGGCAGACACTCGAAAAACCTGGTCGAGCCGCATCGGCTTCGTGCTCGCGAGCGCGGGCGCCGCAGTCGGACTCGGCGCGATCTGGAAATTCCCCTACATGGTGGGCACGAACGGCGGCAGCGCCTTCGTCTTTCCATACATCCTCATGACCTTCACGGTGGGGCTCGTCCTCCTCATCGCCGAAGTGGCCTTGGGGCGCGTGGGCCGCGGCGGCATCGTCACGGCCTACCGCAATCTCGGCGGCAAGGCCTGGGTGCCCGCGGGGTATCTGGGCGTCCTCACGGGCTTTCTCGTTTTGTGCTTCTACAGCGCGATCGGCGGCTGGACCCTCTCCTACTTCTGCGACGCGCTCACCGGCACGACCGTCGTGCCCGATCAGGCCGCACTCGGCGAACACTTCGGACGCCTTACGGCGGACCCGGTGACGGCCATGGGCTTTCAGTGGCTCTTTTTGCTCTTGAACGGCCTCATTCTGGCGCTTGACGTCACGAAGGGGATCGAACGCGTGAGCAAACTCCTCATGCCGCTCCTCTTCATTCTGATGCTCGTCCTGATCGGACGCGGCCTCACGCTCCCGGGCGCCTGGGACGGGGTCGAATACCTCTTCGCCTTCCGCCCCGAAGCCTTCTCCTGGGACGCGATGCTGCAGGCGATGGGCTTCACCTTCTTTTCTCTGTGCGTCGGTTGCGGCTGCATGCTCACCTACGGCTCCTACCTCGACGAAGACTCGAATCTGCTGACGGGCTGCTCGTGGATCGCCTTTCTGGGCGTCATCGCCTCGCTTCTGGGCGGCCTCATGATCATGCCCGCGGTCTTCGCCTTCGGACTGGACCCGACGGCGGGTCCGGGCCTCACCTTCATCACGATGCCCGCGGTCTTCTCGCAGATTCCCTTCGGACAGTTCTTCGCGATCCTCTTTTATCTCTGCATCGTCGTCGCCGCCATCACGTCGTCGGTTTCGATGATGGAGATCATGGTCGCCTTCCTCGTCGACGAACACCGCTTCACGCGCCCCGGCGCGGCGGTCCTCTCGACGGTGCTCCTCGCCGTCGTGGGGGCGCTTCCGGCGCTCTCCTTCGGGGAACTCGCCGACGTGAAGTTCTTCGGCAAGACCTTCTTCGACCTCTTTGACTTCTTCACGAGCAACATTTCGCTTCCCGTGGGCGGCCTCGTGATTCTCTTCCTCGCGGGTTGGTACGCCTGGCCGAAGACGCGCTTTGCGATGGCCGGCAACCGGGAACGCAGCGGCGCCTGGTTTGCGACGCTTCGCTTCCTCCTTCTCGTTCTCTCACCGCTTCTGGTCCTCACCGTCCTCGTGACGGGCCTCCTCTGACGGAACGTCTCGGTCCGTCGGGCCCTGCGCCCGACGGCCTTTTCTTTTGTCCCCGCGACGCTTCACTACAAAAAAAAATAGGAAACACCCTCATGTCCGATCGTTCCGTATGGAATTCCCGTCTGGGCTTCATTCTCGCGAGCGCCGGCTCCGCCGTCGGGCTCGGCGCCATTTGGAAGTTCCCCTACATGGCCGGCACCAACGGCGGCGCCGTCTTTCTGATCCCCTACATCATCTTCTCGCTCACGCTCGGGCTTGCGCTTCTCATCGGAGAAATGTGCCTCGGGCGCGCCACGCGCGCGGGCGCCGCGACGGCCTTTCGCCGCTGGGGCGGGCGCTCCTGCGGCTGGATCGGGCTCGTCTCGGTCCTCACGGGCTTTTTCGTGCTCGCCTTCTATTCGGTCGTGGGCGGCTGGTGCGTGCACTACATGATCGAGGCCTTCCTCGGGCGCGGCGTCACGGACGACCCCGCCCTCATGCGCGAAACCTTCGGGCGGTTCGCGGCCGACCCGGTCGAGGCCGTCGTCGCGCATCTTCTTTTCCTCGGCGCCACGGCGGGCGTCATTCTCTTCGGCGTCGAAAAGGGGATCGAGCGCGTAAGCAAGGTTCTTATGCCGCTTCTCTTTCTCATGATGCTCGTCCTCATTGTGCGCGGGCTCACGCTCCCGGGCGCCATGGAGGGAGTGAAATTCCTCTTTCAACCCAATTTCGAAGCCTTCACGGGTGAGGCCCTGCTCAATGCGCTCGGCTTTTCCTTCTTCTCGCTCTCCGTGGGATCGGGCTCGATGATGAACTACGGGTCGTACCTGAGCGATGAAACGAAGATCGGCTCGTCCACCGCTTGGATCGTCTTTCTCGCGATGGCCGCGGCAATTTTGGGCGGCCTTATGATCATGCCCGCGGTCTTCGCCTTCGGCCTCTCGCCCGACGCGGGTCCGGGCCTCACCTTCGCGACGATGCCCGCCGTCTTTGCGAACCTCCCCGCGGGGCAGTTCTTCGCCGCGGTCTTCTACGTCTGCCTTTTCGTCGCGGCGATCACTTCGTCGATCTCGATCCTCGAGATGAGCGCGCAGTACCTCGTCGACGAACAAGGCTTTCAGAAGAAAAACGCCATCGCCCTCACGACGGTCATCCTCGCCGTCCTGGGCACCCTGAGCGCCCTCTCGTTCGGCGTGCTCTCGGACGTGAAGATCTTCGGAAAGACCATCTTCGACCTCTTCGACTACTCGACCTCCAACATCGGGATGCCGATCGGGGTGCTCGGGATCGCCGTCGTCTGCGGCTGGATCGCCTGGCCGATGACCCGCTCGCAGCTCACGGGCAATCAGCACTGGCCCGCATGGCTTCTTCAGGGGCTTCGCGTCGTCATGACGATCGTTGCGCCCGTCGTGATCCTCACCGTTATGTTGAAAGGGCTTGGACTTTTCTAAACGCACTAGGAGAAACGCCTTACAAAGGACGCGGTTTTTGCCGATACACTAAAAAGGTCACTCGGAGAGGCGTTTCCCCTTCAACGACCACTTTGAAACACTTTTTCGGGTAACAGGCGTCGGTCTTGAAGCCCGCGCACCGGCTTCGGTCGGCGCGTTTTTGCACGCCACGTCCCCCGGTTGTCAGGACCGGCATCAGGCGCAAAGCGTCGCTTCCCTTGAGCGGCGCTTTTTCATCACCGAACATTTTTCAAAAAAAGATAGGATTTTTTATGTCGCAATCAGTAGGCGCATCCGGCTGGGGCTCCCGCCTCGGCTTCATTCTTGCCAGCGCGGGCTCGGCCGTCGGGTTGGGCGCGATCTGGAAGTTCCCTTACATGGCCGGCACCAACGGCGGGTCGGTCTTTATGCTCCCCTACATCCTCTTCACCTTTACGGTGGGGGTCGCCCTCCTGATTGCGGAATTTGCGATGGGTCGTGCCGGTCGTCGCGGCCCGGTCGGAAGTCTCAATGACGTCTGCGGCAAACCCTGGGGGATCTTCGGCGGGATTGGCGTACTGACGGTCTTTCTGATTCTGTCCTTCTACTCCTGCGTCGGCGGCTGGTGCCTCAAGTACACGATCGACGCGATCACCGGGGTCGGGATCATCAAGGATCCGGCGCTCCTCGGCGACCACTTCGGCGGCTTCGTTTCGGACGGCGCCGTGGCCTACGGCTACCTCCTCGCCTTCCTTCTTCTCACGACCGTCGTCGTCCTGCGCGGGATCGAAGCGGGGATTGAAAAGCTCTCGAAGATCCTCATGCCGTCGCTCTTCATCCTGATGATCATCCTGATCATCCGCGGCGTGACGCTCCCGGGCGGTTGGGAAGGCGTGAAGTACCTGTTCCTGCCCCGTTGGGAAGACTTCAACGGCGCGGCGCTCTTCAACGCCATGGGCTTCTGCTTCTTCTCGCTCTCCTTGGGCGCGGGCACCATGATCACCTACGGGACCTACCTCAATCCGAAGGCCGACCTTCCGTCGTCCGTGGGTTGGGTGGCCTTCCTCGGGATCATGAGCTCGATCCTCGGCGGCCTCATGGTGATGCCCTCGGTCTTTGCCTTCCATCTCGACCCGAGCGCGGGTCCGGGCCTCACCTTCGTGACGATGCCCGCCGTCTTCGCGCAGATGCCCTTCGGACAGCTCTTCGCCGTCTTCTTCTACATTTGCCTGATGGTCGCTGCGCTCACGAGCTCGGTCTCGATGCTCGAAGCCTGCACGGCCCTTCTCACGCAGACCTTCATGGTGAAGCGCAACACCGCCATCGTCGTGACGACGGTTCTCGCCGCGCTCGTGGGTCTCGCCGCCACGCTCTCCTTCGGAGCCTGGAGCGACGTCCTCTTCTTCGGGAAGAACGTCTTCGACCTCCTCGACTACGTCACCTCGAACGTCGGCATGCCGCTTTCGACCTTCGGCATCGCGATCGCCGCGGCCTGGGTGGCCTGGAAGACGACCGCGAAGGAACTGCAGTCGGCCCGCACGCTCTCGCCCGCGACCCTTACGACGGTCCGCATTCTGATCGGCATCGTGAGTCCGCTTTTCGTGCTCGTCGTCGCGGCGGGCGGCCTCGGTCTCTTCTGATCGACGCGTTTCTTTTCCTCACGCCGTCCGAAGGTTCGCCTTCGGGCGGCTTTTGCTTGTTCAGACAAAGGAAGATATGACCCCGAAAGACCGCGCCCTCGCGGCGCTGCGCTACGAGTGGCGCGCCCACCGGTCCGTCTGGATCGGTCTTGCCTGTGCCGTGACGCTCCTGGGCGTCCTCTACGGGATCCTCACGAGCGACGCTCTGCGCGGACTCCTTCTGGGGTTTGGCGCCGCGGCGCTCCTATACGCCCTCCTTATTGCCTTCCTTGCGGCATCGCTTGCGAAGGTCTTTCCGAAGGGGGAAAGCCGCGCGGCCGTTCTGGCGCTCGTCCCCCATCTCCTTCTCTGCGCGGCGCTCGCGATCCTCGGCTTGTCCCTCGCGTAAAATGGGGAAATTCCAAAGAACAGGAACAACCATGACCCCCAAGACCCTGCATTTCGGCGCCTTCTCGCCCACGGGCGGCACGCGCCGCGTCATGCGCGCCCTCATCACGGGTACGCCCCGCGAAGGCTTCGCGATCCGCGACTTTGAATACACGCTCCCCGAAGAGCGCCGCATGCGCCGCTTCACCGAAGAGGACGCCGTCGTACTCTGCGCGCCCGTCTACTACGGACGCATTCCGACGCCCTTGCAGACGAAGCTTCCCTTCGAAGGAAACGGCGCGCGGGCGCTCGCCGTCGTCTCCTACGGGAACCGCGCTTATGAAGACGCCCTTCGCGAGTGGCGTGACGTGCTCGAGCGCCACGGCTTTAAGGTCGTGGGCGGAGCCGCCTTCATCGCGCAGCACTCGAACATCCCGACCCTCGCCGCGGGCCGTCCCGACGAACGCGACCGCGGAAGCGCGGCCGAATGCATGAAGGCCTTCCTCGCGAAGCTCGCCTCGGACGACGACGCGCGTCCCACGCTTCCCGGGGGCGACGGTCCCTACCGTCCCTACGGGGCGCTTACGCCCGCGCCCCGCATCGTGGATCCCGGCCGTTGCCACCTCTGCGGCAACTGCGCCGACAACTGCCCGATGGGGATCATCGATCCGCTCGACTTCGTCGTGACGGATCCCGAGCTCTGCATCGCCTGCCGCGCCTGCATCAAGAGCTGTCCCGACGGAGCGAGAAACTTCCCGCCCGAAGTCGTCGAAAAGATGGCGCCCCTTCTTGCGCGCATCGAAGAGGCGAACGCCGCCCGCAAGAGTCCCGAGTGGTTCTTCTGATCCCGACGACATTACGTAATCTTTGAAGCCGAGAACCGATGGCCGGCGCTCGGCTTCCTTCTTTCCTGAAACCATGGAACGGACCTTTCCCATCATCGACGTCGCCCCGACGGGGGCGGGCATCGGCTACCCCGACGGCATCCGCACCTTCGTGCCGGGCGCCCTTCCGGGCGACGTCGTCGCCTGCGACTGGACGCCGCCGGAAAAAGGGCGTCAATCGCAAGTGATCGATCACTTCGAATTCGTCGAGCGCGCCGCCAAACGCGCGCCCGAGCCCTGTCCGCATCTGTGCGGCACGCCCGCCTGCGGAGGCTGCCCCCTGGGGACGCTCCTCTACCGCGAGCAGTGCCGCCTCAAGGCGAAGCTCCTCGAAGACGCCTGCCGGGCCGCCGGCCGCGAAGACTGGGCCCAACTCGTGACGCCGCCGGAACTCTTCGTGAAGCAGCGCGCCTTTCGCAACAAGGCCTTCTTTACGCCCCTTCGCACGGAAAACGGCATCCGCTTCGGGATGTTCGCGGCGGGCACGCACGAGAAGGTCGCGGTCGACGCCTGTCCGCAGTTGCCCGCCTGGATGAACGAATGTCAGCGGGCCGCCGCGCGCGTTCTCTCCGAAGCGCTCGCCGACGCGCCCGACGCGGTCTACGACGAAACGACGCACACTGGGCTTCTTCGCGGTCTTCTCCTTCGCGAAGGAACGAAGGGCCGCATGGCGGTCTTCGTCGTCAAAGACCTCTCCTCCGAGCGCGAAGCGGTGCTCGGAAAGCTCCTCTCCGAGGAACTCCGGGGTCTTCACCTCACGAGCCTTCTCTGGAGCCGCTACGAAGCCCGCGGCAACCGCACGACGGGCGAAAGCTTCACGGTGATCGAGGGAGACGAACGAATCGAAACCGAGTTGCTCGGACGGCGCTTCTTCGTGGGGCCCGACACCTTCCTGCAGGTGAATCCATCGGAGACCGAAAGGCTCTACAAAAAGGTTCTCGAGCGCGCCGCCGTCGGTCCCGAAGACAAAGTGATCGACCTCTACTCGGGCGTGGGTACGATCACGCAGCTTCTCGCACAGACGGCCGCGGAGGTGTTCGGCGTCGAAATTTTCGAAGGCTCCGTCGAGGCGGCCAAGGAAAACGCGGCGGCAAACGGCATGGACAACGTCGGTTTTCTCGCTTCGCCCGTCGGCAAGGCGCTTGAAAGCCTGCCTTTCACGCCCGACGTGATCGTGGCGGACCCGGCCTTCAAGGGGATGGAGGAAGGCGTTCCCGAACGCCTGGCGGCGCTTCCCGCCCGGCGGCTCGTCTACGTCTCCTGCAATCCGAAGACCTTCGTGCGCGACGCCCTCGCGTTGGAGCGCGCGGGACTGCGCTTGACGACCCTCGAGACGGTCGACCTCTTTCCCGGAGCGCTCCACGTCGAGACGGTGGGCTCCTTCGAACGGAACTGACGTTCCGACGTATGTCTGCGACAAGGGGCGCTTTTGCGCCCCTTGCCTTTTGCGGATCAGCCGCTGTAGAGCCCTTCGCGATAGCGGTCTGGCTGCAGGAAGAAGCTCAGCGCCTTTTCCTTGCGTCGCGTGCGGAAGAAGTCCGGAAGGCTTGCGAGCACGATCTTGCCGTAGCCCTTCTGCGTCACCCGCACGTCGCAGAGGACGAACATGCCGCGGTCCGTTTCGCTTCGGATGAGACGCCCCGCCCCCTGCTTCAGGGCGATCACGGCCGAGGGAAGCGTCATCGCCACGAAGGGATGCACGCCCTTTTGACGCAGCCACTCGCTCTTGGCGGCCGAGATCGGATCGTCGGGCGACGCAAAGGGAAGCTTGTCGATCACGACGAGCGAGAGCGATTCGCCCTGCACGTCGACGCCTTCCCAGAAGCTCATGGAGCCCACGAGAATGCCGTTGCCCGCTTCGCGGAAGGCTTCGATGAGCGCGCCCTTAGGTTTGTCGCCCTGCACGAAAAGCGGATAGCGGTTTCCGTTGGCCTCAAGTCGTGCGCGAAGAAGTTCCGCCGCATAGTCGACCGCCGCAAGCGAGGTACAGAGAAGGAAGGTTCGTCCGCCCGCCGCCTCAATGAGGGGCCAGACGCACTCGACGACGCGCTGCGTGTGTTCCTTCGTGTTGTTGGCGGGCGCAGGGAGTTCCGGGAGATAAAAGCACCCCTGCTCCCAGTAGTTGAAGGGACTCGGCCACGAAAAGGCGGGCGTCTCTTCGGGCAACCCCAGCTGTCCCCGGAAATGCTTGAAGTCGCCCCCTGCGGAGAGCGTCGCCGACGTGAAGATCCAGGCGCCGCCCACGCGGTTTTTCATTTCCGCAAAGGCCCCCGCGACGCTCAAGGGCGTATTCGTGAATCGCGTCCCCGAAGCGTAGGATTCAAGCCAACGCACCGACGGCACGCCCGGTACGGGCGAAAGATCAACCGAGGCGGGCACGTCCTTGGGCTTCATCGCCTCTTCGCGCAGCTTCAGCACCTCTTCGTCGTCCGAGGGCGGGAAGGGAAAGTCTTCGGGGACCGTCATGAAGGGGCGCCAGGACTCGGCTTCAAGCAGAATCCGGTCCCAGGTCTTCGCGGCGGCCGCGAGCTCCTCGTCACGCTCCTTGGCGTTTCCGAGCGCTTTCGAGACCACCGCCATTTCCTTGAGAAGCCCCAGGAAGGCGGGAACGATGCGCGGAAAAAGCGGCATCGCCGCAATCGACTTTTTGTCCCGGGTTTCGAGCCCCGCCGACTCGAGACTCACGCGCAGGGCCGAAATCGCCGAATTCATCCGAATGCGAAGCTTGCGCCAGTCCGCACAGTCCGCCGCCTCGGCGATCCCGCGGTCCTGAATCCGCTCCATCGCGAGTTCGATTTCGCGGGTCGAAAAGCTCGTCGCAAAGAAGTCCGTCGCGATCGACGGGAGCTGATGCGCTTCGTCCATGACCGTAAGGTCCACCGAGGGGAGCATTCCTTCGGCACCCTCCTCCATCGTCATGGCCGACAGATAGAGGTGATGGTTCACCACCACGATCTGCGCGCACTTCGCGCGTTCGCGCGCGCGGCGCAGAAAGCATTCGTCCGCGAAGGGACAGTCCTTGATCCCGAGACAGCTCTCGACCGTGCTCGTCACCATGGGCCAGAGCGGATCGTTGTCGGGAACGTCGGGGAGTTCCGCGCGGTCGCCCGTCTGAGAAATCTTGGCGAAGCGCTCGATTTTCCGGAGCTTTTCGAAGGAGTCCCGTTCGGGGAGGTATTCCTCCCCCTTCGTGCGCTCGAGGTGGTGGTGGCAGATGTAGTTGGCGCGGCCCTTGAGGAGCGCCGCGTCGAAGGTGATCCCGAGCGTTTTGCGCAGAATCGGCAGGTCCTTGCGAAAGAGCTGGTCTTGAAGGGGCTTTCCGGCCGTCGAAATGATGACGCGTTTGCCCGCAAGCAGCGCGGGCGTCAGGTACGCGAAGGTCTTCCCCGTGCCCGTGCCCGCCTCGGCGATGAGGGTTCCCGCCTTTTCGATCGCGTCGGCCGCTTCCTCTGCGTAGGCGATCTGCGAGGGACGTTCGTGGAATTCCCTGCGGCCCTTCGCGAACGGCCCCTCGGCCGAAAGCGCGATGCGGGTGCGCTCCCGAAGGGGGCGCTTGATGTCGAAGATCGGGTCCGTCGCCATCAGAAATATCCCTCAAGCCCCGAATCCTTGTTGCGGCGGCGCTCTTCAAGGCGCTCCTGCGCGGCCCGGCGCTCTTCGATCGTCTCGTTGAGTTCGCGGCTGCGCTCGAGACGCTTTGCACGACGCTTCTCGGCCATCGCCTCGGCCTTTTCCTGACGGGCCTTGGCGCGGGCCTGCTTTTCTTCATAAGCGGCGAGATTCGCTTCTTCCTGAGCCTGGCGCGCGAGCGCTTCGGCGCGGCGCGCCTCGACTTCGGCGGCGCGGTCGTTCGAAAGCGTCACGGGTTCGGAGGCTTCGCGGCGGCGCTCGCCCAGACTCATCGGTTCCGAGGGCGAGCGCTCCTTGCGGTCGAACGCCACGGGCTCCGAAGGGGCGCGCGGCGTCTTGGGCGCGACATTCACGGGCTTTGAAGGCTCCTTCACGGTCGCGGGCTCGATGTCCATGGGCTTTGAAGCCGGACGCGCGATGCGGCGCTCCTTCAGGCGCTCGACGTTGAGCGCGTGACGGTAGTCGTTCACCTTGATGACGATCTGATTGATTTCGCGGCGCCGGTCGTTCGACTTGTCGCGTCCCTCCTTGACGCAGCTGTTCACGAAGAAGCGTTCGCCGCAGTAGGCCTCCACATCCTTCATGGCGCGCTCGAGTTCGCGCAGCTGCGCGCGGGCGGCCTCCGAGACGGCGTCCGCTTCCTTGGCGTCGCGGAAGGTCTTCGCGTCCTTCCACTTTTCGTAGAAGCTTCGGTCTTCCAAAACGGTCTGCGCCTTCTCGTAGGCGATTTCAAGAGGATCCTTTTCAGAGGCCTGCGAAAGCGCGGGCGCGAGAAGACAAATCGCAAGAAGCGGGAAAATCGGACGGATCATGGGTGGGAAAAATAGAAAATTCAGCGTGCGGGAGAGTCTAGCAAACCGTCCCGCACGCGACAAAAGTCTGGATGCCGAAGGTGGATGTCAGCCCGTGATTTCTTCGACGACCGCCGACATCGGCAGACGGCTCTTCGGACGGCGGGCGTTCGAGTCGTTCGGATCGCGGTGACCCAGGGCGACCATCATCACAGTGCGCAGGTTCATCTCGTCAAAGCCGAGAATGCGGTCGGCCTCGTCGAATTCCGCCCCTTCGATCGCCGTCGTGTCGACGCCGATCAGCGCGGCCGTGTAGAGGAGAAAACCGAGCGCGATGTAGGCCTGCGCCGTCGTCCACGCGCGAAACGCCTCGGGCGTGCCGTTGTTGCGGTCGGTGAAGCGGCGGCGACCCGCGTCGCGCACCGCTTCGGGCATGTCGGCGGGGAAGCGTCCGTCGGCCGTTTCTTGCTCGAGAACCGCACGGAGATGCTCCTCGGTCGGGGTCTTCGGGACGGCGAAGACGATGAGGTGCGAAGCGTTCTTCACGCGCTCCTGATTGAAGTCCATGACGGCGGGCATGAGGCGCGCGCGGGCTTCCGGAGTCTTCGCGACGAAGAACTTCGTGTACTGACCGTTCACCGAGGTGGGCGAGAGGCGAAGCGCTTCGAGAAGCACCGCGAGGTCTTCGTCCGAGACCGGACGGCTCGCGTCGTAGTGTTTCGTCGTATAGCGCGTGCGAAGGAGTTGGAGGACGTCTTCACGGTTCATGATGATGCTTCTCCTCAAGAAAACAGATTGAATTCATTTTAGCGGCGCCGTACGCTACACTCGCGCTTTTCCCACTCCCTGTTGCAATCCGATGCCTCTTTCCGACACGCTCACCGAACGCCTCGTCCGCCTGCCCGGCGCCCCTGAGAATACCGACCGTCCGCGCATCGTCATCGACACGAACGTGCTCCTCGACCTTCTCTTCTGGCACGACGCTTCGGCGGAACCGCTTCGTCGGGCGTTGGAAACGGGGACCGTCGCGGCGGTCTTCGACGACGAAGCGCTCAAGGAGGCGGCGGAAGTGTTGGGACGCCCCAAATTCCTCGCGGGCGACGAGGAGGCCGTCTTTACTTTGCTCGAAGCCTGGAGCCGGAATGCGCAAAGGGTCCCCGCAGAGGCGGTGTCCGCCTCTGCGAAGACCCTTACGGTTCGTTGCCGCGATCCCTTGGATCAGAAGTTTCTCGTGCTCGCCAGGGCGGCGGGCGCCTCGTGGCTCGCGACGAAGGACAAGCTTCTCTTCAAGGCGGGAAAGAAGCTTCGGCGCTTCGGCGTCGAACCGATTCGCCCGGCGGACTTCGCTCTCCTTCTCAGAGAACGCCCGAACGGTGGAGAAGCCCCCAGACCGTGACGCCCACCCAGAGGAGGAAGGCCGCGAAGACGAGAGCGATCCCGATCTGCATGAATCGGCGCATCGCTTACTCCTGCGCTTCCCGGGCGGTTTCGGAGAGCTTGTCGCCCGCCTTGCCGATCGCCGTGCTCACGTGGTCCGCCCCCTTCTTGAGGTCCTGACCGAGGCCTTCCATGGTCTGGCAGCCTGCGAGAAGAATGCCGGCGGCCGCGGCCGCCACGATGATCAATTTGCGCATGTCCGGTTTTCCTATTGGTTGGTGTGAATGAAATGGGATCAGCCGAAAAGCGCCGTGAGGTGAGCCTTCCAGCGCTCGATGTCGGCTTCGATCCGCGGGTTCTTCAGAACGTCGTTGGCCATGAAGGATTCGAGCGGATGCATGCCGAGGAACTGCAGGGTTTTGTGCAGGGGCAGGAAGACGCCGTCGATACCGCGCCCTTCGAAAAAGTCGCCCGGTTCGTCAAAGGCTTCCTTCGGCGCGTTCCAGGTCGAAGAGAGCAGATAGCGCTTCTCCGTAAGAAGACCGCCCGTACCGTAGTTCTTCGTCGGCTCCGTGCGCGTACGCCCGTCCCCGCGCGTAAAGCCGCCGGTCGTAAAGACCTCGTCCTCGTAGCGCTTCAACTGCCAGGGCGGGCTCATCCACCAACCCGGCGTCTGAATGACGAGCACGTCCGCGGCGCGGATCTTTTCGTGCTCATCTTCAACCTTCCAGTCGCCGCCCACTTCCGTCACGGCCACTTCGTGTCCGAAGGCCTCGAGCGTTTCCTTGGCGACCTTCGTGAAGAGATGATTGAGCTCGCCCCCTTGGCCGTGAAAAGCACAGCCGGCGTCGAGAATCAGAAACTTCATGATTTTTCTTCTCCCGTCTTTTCCTGTGAAACTCCGATCCATCCCGAGGCATCGTCCTCGGGCCGATCGATTTCCGTCATTTTACGGGCCATCACGTTCTGACGGGTGCGCATCTTCTTGAGACTCGCCTGCGCCTCGTCGAATTTCTTCGAAACGTGCTCGAACTGCTCGCAAAAGAGTCCGAATTCCGCCTTGACGTCCCCGAGGAGCCGCCAGATTTCGGCGGAACGCGCCTCGATCGCGAGCGTGACGAACCCCATCTGCAGACTGTTGAGGAGCGCCGCGAGCACCGTCGGTCCCGCGGGCGTGATGCGGTAGTCCTTCTGCAGGCGCTCGAACATCCCGTCGGTGCGGAGCACTTCCGCGTAGAGCGACTCGGACGGCAAAAAGAGGACGGCGAATTCCGTCGTCACGGGCGGGCGCACGTACTTCTCGCGAATCGACTTCGCCTGCGCGAAGACGGCCTTGGCAAGGGCTCTCTGGGCGGCGTCTTCGGCCGCGCGGTCGGACGCTTCTCGGGCGGCGAGGAGCCGCTCGAAGTCCTCCATCGGGAATTTCGCGTCGATCGGAAGCCAGCAGGGTTCGCCTTCGACGCGCCCGGGGAGCTTCACGGCGAAGTCCACCGCCTCGCGCGAGGCGGGATCAAGCCGCACTTGGGAGGCAAACTGCTCGGGCGCGAGGAGGTCCGAGAGAAGACGCGCGAGCTGCACTTCCCCGAAATTTCCTCGGGTCTTCACGTTCGTGAGCACCCCCTGAAGGTCCCGGACGCTCTGCGCCATCTGCCGCATTTCGCCCAGTCCCTTCTGTACGAGGCCGAGTTTGTCGTCGACCGTGCGAAAGCTCTCCGTCAAACGTTCCGAGAGCGTTCTGTCGAGTTTTTCCGCCACCGTCTCGCGGATCTTCTCGAGCTTTGCCTCGTTGCCGAGCGTGATTTTTTCGAGCGCTTCCGAAAGACGTCCCTCCATCTGCCGGCTCTGCGCGCCCTGCAGGTCGCTCAACTCCCGAAAACGGGCCTCGAGCTGCGCGAGCGTCGCTCGCACGGCGTCGGTCATGCCGTTCACCGCGACGAGCCCGGACTTCTGGGCTTCTCCCATGTGGTGAAAATACTGCGTGAGGGTCGCCACCTGACGCTGCTCCAGGGCGCGCACGGTTTCCCGCAGCCGCTCTTCGCGCGCGAGCACGGCGTCCGAGACCTGGTCGGCCGCAATTTCGGCATAGCGCCCCACGGAAAAGCTCCGCACAAGGAGAATGGCGAGCAACAGGACGGCAAGGGCGGCGAGGCCCGTCAGGACCCATAGAAGCGTTTCGGTCGTCACGATCAAGGTTCGGGAAAGTTATTCGGCGCGGCCGCGTCGGCGCAGGCCCCGGACGATGCGCGGATAGGCGTTGCGGAAGGTTTCGGCAATGCCTTCCTTAGCGTCATCGTCCTCTTCGAGGCCTTCCGTCTTGGGTTTCTTCGGCTTTTCCGCCGCGTCCGCGGCGGCGGCCGCCAGGCAGAAGCTCGTCGCAATCGTGTCGCTGACGACCGTGACGTTCGAAAGGTCCGCGAAGGCCTCTTCGCTGTCGAAGTGTTCGGTGCGGATGACGACGGGAAGGCCCGGATTGAGGTCCGACGCAAGCTTTGCGATGTGGCGGCTCTTCGCGACGGACTCGCCCGTCACGACGAGGACCGAGGCCGACGTGATGCGCGCCTGCACGAGGAGCATCGGGTCGGTCGGATCGCCCGTGAGGAACGCGATCGTCTCGCGCGAAAGATCGACGTCGTAGTCGGACTCGCGCTCGGGCGAAATGAGCACCACCGGGAACTTGCGCTTGATGAGGCTTTCGACCACGCCCGGGACGCGTTCGTCCATCCCGATCACGATCGCTTCGCCGCCGCGGCGAAGGGGCTTCGCGGTCGCGGGTTCTTCGTCGTGACCGATCGTGGGAATCGCGCGCGAAGCGGCGTGCCGCGCCCAGGACCAGCGGACCACGAAGCGGTTCGTCAGGAGCGGAATCAGGCGGAAGACAAAGGGGTTGAGCGCGATCGTGAGGATCGACGCCCCTACGATGAGGCTCATCACCTTGCTGTCGGCAAGACCCAGCGCAATCCCCTGTCCCGCGACAATGTAGGAGAATTCACCGATCTGCGCGAGGGAGGCGGCCACGGTGAAGGCGGTCTTGAGCGGCCAGCGCAGAAGAAGCACGAGGCCGAAGCTCACGCTCGTCGTGCCGCACAGGATGATCGCGACGATAAGAAGGATTTCGTAGGGATCCTCCATGAAGATGTGCCAGTCGAGCATCATCCCGACCGAGACGAAAAAGAGGACCGAAAAGGCGTCCTGCAGCGGCAACGCGTTCGTCGCGGCGCGCTTGGCGTAACGGCTCTCTCTCATCACCATGCCCGCGAGGAAGGCTCCCAGGGCGTAGCTCACGTTGAAGAAGACGCCCGCGGCGTACGCGATGCCGAGCGCGAGCGCGAGGACCGCCAGCGTGAAGAGTTCTCGCGAACCCGTCATGGCGACGCGCTTCAGAATGAAGGGGATGAGGCGGCGTCCGCCGCCCAGCATCAGGAAGGCGAAGAGCGCCACGCCCGCGAGGGTCGAGAGAACGTTCCCCACGATCGCGCGGCCGTCGACGGGACCGCTCGAGAGCATGACGGACGCAAAGGGCGGCAAGAGCACGAGGATGATGACCGTCACGAGGTCCTGCACGATGAGCCAGCCCATCGCGACGCGGCCTTCGGGCGCGTTCGTGAGCTTGGCCATCTCGAGGGCCTTCGTCACCACCACGGTCGACGCGCAGGAGAGGGTCAGACCGAAAAGCGTCGCGCTTCCCGCGCCCCAGTCCCAAAAGCCCCAGGCAAAAAGCGCACCCAACAGGATGATGAGGAGCATCTGCAAAAGTGCTCCCGGGAGAGCCACGCCCTTTACGGCCAGAAGATCGCGCACCGAGAAGTGCAGGCCCACGCCCACCATCAGGAGCATCACGCCCACTTCGGCGAGCTGTTCCGTCACCGACCGGTCCACCGGCGGGAGCCACGGGAAGAACTGCACGAAAACGCCCGAAAGCAGATAGCCGACCAGGGCCGGCATCCTGAAGTAGCGTTCGGCCAAATACCCGAAGACGAGCGCCAAACCGAAGGCGCCGACAAGGCTGGTGACGAGCGGGAGATTCTGCATGCGAACTCGATGGAGAGAGGCGTCGAAAAAGGAGGACTATATTACAGCAGAAATTTTCGACGGCTTGGCCAGCAATGGCGCCGCCGCAGGGAAAGTTGGCCCCCTTCCTCCTCCTTGGCGTTGTCGTCCGTCCTGAAAGACTTCCCGCGCAAGACCTCTGCCCTGCGTTACCGACAACCGACAGAGTGTTTCCGTTGGTTACGCGCAAGACGTCGGAAATGAGAAAAGCCCCGGCGGGCGCAAAACCCGTCGAGGCTTCGAGTGTACGTCCGAACAAGCGGAATCAGTTCGTCGGAACCTTGCCCGCAACGCCCTGAACGAAATAGTTCATGTTGAGGAGTTCCTGATCGGTTGCGACCTTGCCTTCCGGAACGACGGTCTTCCCTTCGTTCGTGACGATCGGGCCCGTGAACGGATGGAATTCACGCTTTTCCATCTTCGCCATCGTGGCGTTGATGTCGTCCACCACGGCCTTCGGAGCGTTCGGCGTGACGGCTTCGAGCGCGATCATGTGCTCAGGCGCGCCGCCCCAGGTCGGCGTGTTGTTCCAGGTGCCGTCGAGGACCATCTGGATGCGCTTCGTGTAGTACTCGTCCCAGAGGTGCACGACGCCCGCCAGGAGCATCGTGGGCGCGGCCTTCTTCATGGCGGAATTGTAGGAGATGACCGGAACCTTCGCTTCTTCGCAGGTGGCGGCGACGGCGGTCGAATTCGTGTGATGCGTGATCACGTCGGCCTTCTGACCGATGAGAGACTTCGTCGCGTCGGTTTCCTTGCCCGGATCGTACCAGGAGGAGGTCCACACCACGCGGACTTCAACGTTCGGATTCACCGAACGGGCGCCGAGCGTGTAGGCGTTGATGCCGCGCAGCACTTCCGGAATCGGGAAGGCGGCGACGTAGCCGAGGATGTTCGTCTTCGTCGTGGCGCCCGCGAGCTTGCCGGCGAGGTAGCGGCTTTCATAGAAGCGCGCCGTGTAGTTCGTGACGTTCTTGTCGGTCTTGTAGCCCGTGGCGTGCTCGAAGATCACGTCCGGGAATTCCTTGGCGACCTTCATGAGCGAATTCATGTAGCCGAACGACGTCGCGAAGATGAGCTTGTTGCCCTGCGTGGCGAGGTCGCGGATCACGCGTTCCGCGTCGGCGTTTTCGGGAATGTTTTCGAGCCAGGTGACCTTGATCTTGTCCCCGAAGTGCTTTTCGACGGCCTGACGGGCCTTGTCGTGTTGGGAGGACCAGCCTTCTTCGTTGGCCGGGCTCACGTAAACGAAGGCCACCTTGAGGGGGCCCGAAGCCTCCGCCTTGGCGGCGGGGGCGGACGAAGCCGCCGGGGCGGGCTGAGCCGTCTTCGGCTCTTCCTTGCCGCAGGCCGTCAACAGAAGCGCGGTGGCGGAAGCCACGGCGACCTTGATCAAAGTACGCTTTTGCATCAAAGATCTCCAAGGAGAATGGTGAAAAATTTTGCCCGTATTGTAAGGAAGATCCCCTAGTCGTAGAAGGGGGAAAGCCCTCTTTTTCCTTTCAGGAAAGATACTTTCGAAGCCTCCGACGACAAAGGGAGCCCGAAGGCTCCCCTTTTCGCGATTCGCTTGGATCTCAGTGGTTCGGCTGGAAAGGTTTCCCGAGCGAAGCCGGGACGTTCAGGCGAATCCACTCGGGATTGCGCGAGATGAGCACCAGAACGAGAATCGTCGCGAGGTAGGGCGTCATCGCCATGAACTGCGGCGGCACGGCGATCCCCATCCCCTGGAAGGCGAACTGCAGCATCGTGACGCCGCCGAAGAGATACGCCCCGAAGACGACGCGCGCCGGACGCCACGTGGCGAACGTGACGAGCGCGAGCGCGATCCAGCCGCGGCCCGCCGTCATGCCTTCCACCCAAAGCGGCGTGTAGACAAGCGACAGGTACGCACCGGCCAAGCCCGCCATGGAAGCGCCGAAGACGACCGCGTAGAGGCGGATGCGGCGCACCGGGTAGCCGAGCGCATAAGCCGATTCGGGCGATTCGCCCACGGCGCGCAGAATGAGCCCCCCTCGCGTCTTGAAGAGGAAGTACCACACGAGCGCGAGCAAAATGAGCGCGACGTAGACGAAGGCGTGAAGCGAGAAGAAGGCGGGACCGAAGAAGGGAACGTCTTCGAGGAAGGGGATGCCGAGCGGCGCGCGCGAAGGCAAGGCCGCCCCCTGCATGGGCTGTCCGATGAAGGCCGAAAGCCCCGTGCCGAAAAGCGTGAGAGCCAGACCCGCCGCGTACTGGTTCGCGTGAATGCCGATCGTGAAGAAGGCAAAGAGAAGGCCGAGGAGAAGCCCCACGCCGAAGCCCGCGGCGAAACCGAGCGCGAAGCTCCCCGTCGAGAGCGTCACGCCGAAGCCCGTCACCGCGCCCATGAGCATGATCCCCTCGATCCCGAGGTTGAGCACGCCCGACTTCTCATGAATGAGAATGCCGACCGCGGCGATCAGAAGAGGCGTCCCCGCGTTGAGCGTGGAGGAAATGATCGAAGCCAAGAGTTCCATTTACTTTGCCTCCTTGAAGCCCACCCAGCGGAGGCGATAGAAGATCATCGTGTCGCAGGCGAGAATGAAAAAGAGGAGAAGCCCCTGATAGACGCCCGTGATCGAGGCGGGCAGTCCCAGACGGCTCTGCGCAAGTTCGCCCCCGAGATAAAAGAGCGCCATGATGAAGGCCGCGGGAATGCAGCCGAGCGGCGCCAGGCGGCCGACGAAGGCCACGATGATGGCCGCGAACCCGTAGCCCGGGCTGATCGTGGGCGTCAACTGCCCCAGAGGGCCCGTCGCCTCAATGCCGCCCGCAAGTCCCGCCAGGGCCCCCGAAATCAGCATCGAAGCCCAGATGAGGTGACCCGGGCGATAGCCCGCATAGCGGGCCGCAAGCGGCGCCATGCCGGAAATCTTGAACTGAAAGCCAAGCGCCATCTTGTCCATCAGAATCCAGATTCCGACGGCCGAAATCAGCGCGAGGAGCGCGCCCGCGTGAAGGCGCGTGCCTTCGATGAGGACGGGAAGCAGCGCTCCGGCGTCAAAGAGCCGCGTCTGCGGGAAGCCGAAGCCCTGCGGATCGCGCATCGGACCCTGCACGGCCCAGGCGAGGAGGAGCTGCGCCACGTAGACGAGCATGAGGCTCACGAGAATTTCGTTGGCGTGGAAGCGGTGGCGCAAAAGGGCCGTAATCCCGCCCCACACGGCGCCCCCGAGAGCGGACGCGAGCATGACGAGGATCACGAAGGCGGGCCCCGTCGTCTGGTCGGCGCAAAGCGCCACGGCGCCGCCCGTGATGGCGCCCGCGATCAGCTGTCCTTCGGCGCCGATGTTCCAGACGTTCGCGCGGAAACACACCACGAGCCCCACCGAGCAGAGAAGAAGCGGCGTCATCTTCACGGCGACTTCCGACCACCCGCGCACGGTGGCGAGAGGCTCGACGAAGAAGGTGCGAAGCGCCACCAAGGGATCCTGGCCGAGCAGCGCAAAGAGCACGGCCCCCGTAAGAACCGTCAGGAGAAGCGCCGCGGCGGGACTCGCCCAGCGAAGAGAGCGGGCGGGTTCGGGCCGCGCCGTCATTTGAATGGGAAAATTCATGCCGCCTCCTCAACGTTTTGGTTCTTATGACCCGGACCGCCCGGCCAGAGGCCGGACATCCACCGGCCGACCTCTTCAATGTTGAGGCTTTCCTTGGGCACGGCGGGCGACAGATGTCCTCGGTACATGACCGCGATGCGGTCGGAAATTTCAAAAAGCTCGTCGATTTCTTCGGAGACGACGATGATCGCGGCGCCTTCGCTGCGAAGGCGCATGAGCGAATTGCGGATCACGGCGGCCGCGCCCACGTCGACGCCCCAGGTCGGCTGATTGACGAGAAGCACCTTGGGGCGCTGCAGGATTTCGCGGCCCATGATGAATTTCTGGAGATTGCCGCCCGAGAGACCGCCCGCGTGCTTTTCCACGGAGGGGGTCTTCACGTGGAAGCGCTCGACGACCTTTTCGGCAAAGTCGCGCGCCTTCTTGCGAAGGATGAAGCCCTTCTCCACAAAGTCGTCGCCCGTGAGATAGGTGTTGACGCGAAGGGGAAGATCGGGCACCGCCGCATGACCGAGGCGCTGTTCGGGGACGTAGCGAAGACCGAGCGCACGGCGCTCCTTCGTGTCGAGGTGCCCGACGGGCTTGCCGAAGAGTTCGACCGCCTTGGCGTCGGAACGGTATTCGCCGCTCGCCGCGGACATGAAGCGCGCCTGACCGTTTCCGGAAATGCCGGCGATCCCGACGATCTCGCCCGAGTGCACGCTCAGGAGAATGTTCTGGATCCCGCACACGCGCTGCGTGCCCGGCGCCGAAAGGTCGATCAGACGGAACACCACGTCGCCCGGCGTCCCTTCCGCCGCGCGCACGACGGGAGGTTCCTTGCCGATCATGAGGCGCGCGAGCGAATCTTCCGTTTCTTCCTTCGGATTGACGGAGGCGACGATTTTTCCGGAACGAAGCACGACGCAGCGGTCGGCAAGCTCGCGGATTTCGTCGAGTTTGTGCGAAATGAAGAGAATCGAAACGCCTTCCGATGCGAGTTTGTGCAGCGTCACAAAGAGCTTTCGCACGGCCTGGGGCGTCAGAACCGAAGTCGGTTCGTCGAGAATCAGAAGCTTCGGGTGCGTCATGAGGGCGCGAATGATTTCGACGCGCTGACGCTCGCCCATCGAGAGGTCGTGCACCACCGATTCGGGATCCACTTCGAGGCCGTAGTTTTCGCCGAGTCGACGCACTTCCGAGGCGATCGCCTCGAGCGTCATCCCCTTGGCAAGCCCCAAAGCGACGTTTTCCGTCACGGTGAGCGTCTCAAAGAGCGCGAAGTGCTGATGCACCATGGCGATCCCCAGGTCTCGCGCCTCCGCCGGACTCGACACGGCCAAAGGAACGCGGTCAAAGACGATCTCCCCTTCGTCCGGCGTCGTCGCGCCGTAGATGATTTTCATGAGCGTGGATTTGCCGGCGCCGTTTTCGCCGAGGACGGCCAAAACTTCGCCCGGGGCGATTTCCATGGACACGTGATCGTTGGCGACGATGCCCGGATACCGCTTGGTAATGTTGCGTAGCTGGAGGCGTGGTGTCATCACAACCGAAGAATTTGGGAACGACAAAGAGGCACAGCAAGTCTTTCGACTCAAGCTGCGCCACGGAGCGAAATCATCGGAGCGGGTCCGATTTTCTCGGTTGCACCGCATTCTAGGGGATTCAGCCCCCGCCTCGGGGCGGTTTTGTCATGATTTCGTCACACTTTTTGCTTCACATGAAGATAAATACCTTCTTCAAACTTTTTGCACGAAGACTCTTGACAAAACACCATGCCTCAAGATAGAATTCACTTCTCTTTTGCGCGGCTGTAGCTCAGTTGGATAGAGTATCTGGCTACGAACCAGAGGGTCGTGGGTTCGAATCCTGCCAGCCGCGCCACAATTTATATAGAGCGGAGAAGTGGCAGAGAGGTCGAATGCACACCCCTGCTAAGGGTGCAGGTCCGAATAAGGGCCTCGGGGGTTCGAATCCCCCCTTCTCCGCCATTTATTAGTGAGAAGTCGTGGATTTTTAATTCACGACTTCTTTCTTTTTATACACTGAAAATTACTGTCTTTCAGTAGAAAGATCAGAATGACGGCATCACTTATTAATTAAGAAAGATGCACATTTTTGAAAGAAAAAGGCAAGAATAAAACTACCCACAGATTGTCCTACCAAACCGAACAAAAACGGCTTAGCAGGACTCTCCCGGAAACACCCCCGCTAACGCGGGGAAGACGCCTGCTCCCGCCACTGGACCCGCCGTCCGCTAGAAACACCCCCGCTCGCGCAGGGAAAAGGTCGGCTCTCGCCATTGAATCCACCGCCCCGAATTAGAAACACCCCCGCTTACGCGGGGAAGACGCCTGCTCACACCACTGGATCCACCGCCCGCTAGGAACACCCCCACTCGCGCGGGGAAAACCGTGCGATTGCCCAGCTCCTGGACAGCGGATGCTTTTCGACGTTAGAAACACCCCCACTGACGTGAGGAAGGTCGAATTAACTTCTGCAGAAGCCACCCTTCCTCAGTAGAAACACCCCCGCTAAAGCAGGGAAAGCTCGCACAGAGCCACAGGAAGCCGTACTTCCCGTGCGGGAGAGAGCATACATTAGATTTTTGCTCTTTGGTTTTAGATCTGCGGCTCAACAAAAATCTCTATCTGACTTTCGTCTCAAAACCATCAATAATTCCTTGCCGCACAATATATTCAAAAGAAAAATTGATTGTTGCTCAGCGTCCACTCGTATTCATTTCATGAGAAAAATCTTGTCGCAAGATCGTTGATGAACTCCCTCACGGAACCAAATGCATCGCTCAAGGCCTGCCAGGTTACTCTCACATAGGAGCCGCTTTCTACCATAAGAGACCGCGACTTTCCTCATACAAACTTCTTGGCAAAACGCAAAAATCTTTCGATCTACTTCTTTTTAACAAGCTACGCCTCTCGGATGATCGATTCCACCCTCTTCTACTACCATCGCAACAACTCCATTCTTTCCATTCGCGAATCATTCTCAAACAAAAGTTGGTCGCATCACCGTTATTCTGTTTCTGAATAGCGCGTGTGGCGCACCTAGAGAGGTTTTCACAAGAATTTACGTCTACATAGCGTTTTCCCCGATAAGACACTACTTCCTTAGGCTTCCCCTCCCCTCTTATTCAGATCAACGATCTTTTCCTCCTTCTTTCGAAGACTGGGCAACTAGGGGAAAAACGAAGAAACTTTTGGCCTACGACGAGAACACCTTCTCTTTTTTTTTAAGAACATCGATTCCCGTCAACCAACAACCGGCCATGCCGGACCCTCTCTTTCGTCGGTGGTTTCCGCCGACGGCAACTTTCCCCAAGGAGGATTTTTCATGGAGCTCTCCCGCAGAGGATTCCTAAAGCGAGGCTTTCTCTTGGGCGGCGGCGGTCTCGCCTCTTCCCTCTCCGGCGGCGCGTTTGCCGCTCCCAAGGAGAAAAAGGTCTACAAGCTCGCGAATGTGCAAGAGTCCACTAATGTGTGCTGCTACTGTTCGGGCGGCTGCGGCACGATTTGCTCGACCCGCGACGGCCAACTGATCAATTTGGAGGGGGACCCGGACCACCCGGTGAACCTCGGCGGTCTCTGCCCGAAGGGCGCCGCCATGTGGGGTCTGCGCAATGTGGTGACGAAGGACCGCAAGGCCCAACTGCACCCCGACCGCGTGCTTTATCCGCTCGTTCGCCGCCCCGGCAAGAAGGAGTGGGAGCGTATCTCGTGGGAAGAAGCTCTTGACGGCATCGCGCGCCGCGTCAAGACGACGCGCGACGCCACCTTCGTCGAGAAGGAAGACAGCGTGACCGTCAACCGTTGCGACGGCATCGCCTCGCTCGGCGCCGCTCAGCTCAACAACGAGGAAGCCTGGCTGACGCAAAAGTTCAACCGGACTCTCGGCATCGTCGCGATCGACAACCAGACGCGCGTCTGCCACAGCTCGACCGTCGCCGGTCTCGCTCCGAGCTTCGGACGCGGCTCGATGACCTCGCACTGGTGCGACTTCCAGAATGCGGACGTAATCATGTCGATCGGCTCCAATAATGTGGAAAATCACCCTTTGAGCTCCAGATGGGTCGAACGCGCCCAGGACCGCGGCGCCACCTGGATCGTGGTCGACCCGCGCTTCACGCGTTCGGCCGCGCAGGCCGACATTTACGGGCGCATTCGTCCGGGGAGCGACCTGGCCTTCTACGGCGGTCTCATCAACTACATCCTCTCGAAGAAACTCTATCACCGCGACTACATCGTGGCCTTCACGAACGCCGCCTGTCTTCTTCGCAAGGACTACGAATTCGATCCGAACACCGGGCTCTTCTCGGGCTGGGATCCGGAAACGAAAACCTATTCCGATGAAACCTGGGGCTATGACGTCGACCACAAGGAAAAGTGGGATACGTCCGACGGCTCGTCCTTCGCGTGGGTTCGTGAACCGGGCGTGCCCGAATTCACGACGCCCGACCTCAAGGTCCTGAAGCGCGATGAAACGCTCACGGATCCGATGTGCGTCTTGAACGTCATGGCCCGCCACTATGCACGCTACACGCCCGACGTCGTGGCGGAAGTGACCGGCATGGACAAGGACGTCATGCTCAAGATCTGGGACGTCTACGCCTCCACGGGCCGCCCCGACAAGTCGGGATCGATCCTCTACGCGCTCGGCCAGACGCAGCACTCCTACGGCAGTCAGAACTGCCGCGCCATGTGCATCGTGCAGCTTCTTCTCGGCAACGTCGGCATCGCCGGGGGCGGCATCAACGCACTCCGCGGTGAACCGAACGTTCAGGGTTCGACCGACGTCGGCGCCTCCTGCCATCAGGCGCCGGGCTATCTCTCCTGGCCCACGGGCAAGAAGCACCCGACCCTGCGCGACTACCTCGAGAAGGAAACCTATTCGGCCGGATACTATTCCAATAAACCCAAGTTCTGGATTTCTAGCTTGAAGGAATGGTTCGGCGACAACGCGACCGTCGAAAACGACTACTGCTACGACCTTCTCCCGAAGATCAGCCCGAAGAAGTCCTACGGCGACTACGCGACGATCACGACCTTCAACGCCATGCGCGACAACAAGACGAAGGGCTACTTCTGCTGGGGCATGAATCCCGCGCACTCGACGCCCAACGCCAAGCACGCCCGCAAGGCGATGGCGAAACTCGACTGGCTCGTCGTGGCCGACTGGTTCCTCACGGAAACGGCGACCTTCTGGGAAGCGCCCGACATGAATCCTGAAGAAATCCAGACGGAGGTCTACTTCCTGCCGGCCGCGCTCATCTATGAAAAGACGGGCTCGATCAACAATAGCGGCCGCTGGATCCAGTGGAGGCAAATGGCGATTGAGCCTCCGGGAGAGTGCAAGTCGGACTTTGAAATCATGGAGCTTCTTTTCGAGCGCATCCGCGCCCTCTATGAAAAGGAAGGCGGCGCCTGTCCCGATCCGATCCTCAAGGCTCAGATGAGCTACAAGATCGACGGCAAGTACGACATCCGCGCCCTCTGCTGGGCTCTGAACGGCTTCGACGTCAAGACCGGCAAGCTCCTCAAGGGCTACGGCGACCTCAAGGCCGACGGCTCGACCGCCTGCGGCATCTGGATCTTCTCGGGCTACTACAACAACGAGGAAGCCAAGCTCGATCCGATGAAGCAGCCGATGACGCGTCGTTCGAAGGAAGACCCGACGGGGCTCGGCCTCTATCCGGGTTGGTCGTTCGCATGGCCCGCGAACCGCCGCATTCTCTACAACCGCGCCTCGGCCGACGCTCAAGGGAAGCCCTGGAATCCCAAGCGCGTCCTCGTCGAATGGGACGGCCAGAAGTGGAAGCAGAACGACGTGGGCGACTTCGTGACCGCGCTTCCGCCCGACACAAACGCCTTCTTCATGACGTGGGAGCAGCACGCCCGCCTCTTCGCGTATTCGATGGGTGACGGTCCCCTGCCCGAACACTTCGAGCCCTGGGAATCGCCCACGAAGAACGTCTTGAACGGTCGCAACAACGCCCCGATGACGCTCTACACGGACGATCCCTCCGTGCAGCGCGCGAGTGCCGAAGAGTTCCCGTACGCCGTGACGACCTACTCCGTGGTCGAACACTGGCAGTCGGGCACGCAGACGCGCAACATCCCGTGGTTGAACGAAATCATGCCGGCGAACTTCATCGAAATTTCCGAGGAGCTCGCGCGTGAAAAGGGCATCAAGAGCGGCGACTGGGTCCGCGTCTGGAACAAGCGCGGCAGCGTCAAGGTCCAGGCCGTCGTGACGATCCGCATGCAGCCCATGAAGGTGAACGGCAAGCTGACGCACGTCGTCGGCATGCCGCACCACTTCTCCTGGGCCACGAAGCTCGCCACGGGCGACAACGTCAACGACCTCACCCCGAACGTGGGCGACCCGATGTCGTTCATTCCGGAATACAAGGCCTTCCTTGTCAACCTTGAAAAAGCCGCCTGAGGCACAGGAGATATCTAAATGGCTCAAAAAGAAATCGCCATGCTCTTTGACTCGTCCCGCTGCACGGGCTGCAAGGGATGTCAAGTGGCGTGCAAGCAGTGGAATATGCTGCCCTCGCCCATGGGACTCAACGAAAACGTCTTTCACGGGTCGTACCAGAATCCGCCGAACCTGAACGGCGACACGCGCCTCGTGATGACCTTCGACGAAAAGCCCTCGGGCGACAAATACCGCCCGATCAATTGGGCGATCGGCAGGCGCTCCTGCTACCACTGCACGGACGCGGGCTGCGTTCAGGCGTGTTCGTCGGGCGCCCTCTACAAGACCGAACAGGGCGTCGTCGCGTTCGACACGGAAAAGTGCAACGGCTGCACCTTCTGTCAGTCGGCCTGCCCCTTCGACGTGCCGCGCTTCCGTCCGACGGACGGCCGCATCGACAAGTGCACGATGTGTCTCGACCGCCTCGAAGAAGGCGAAGTCCCGGCCTGCGTCAAGACCTGTCAGCCCGAAGCGCTCAAGTTCGGGCCGCGCGAGGAAATGATCGCCCTCGGGAAGCAGCGCGTCGAATTCCTCAAGGCCAAGGGCTTTGAGAAGGCCGAGCTCTACGGCGAACACGAAATGGGCGGTCTGCACATCCTGCAGGTCTGCAAGTACGGTCACGAAGCCTACGGTCTTCCGACCGACCCGAAGCCCGACACGACGCTCGCCGCGATCCAGGCCATGAAGCCCGTCACGGCCGTCGGCACCGCTGCCGTGGTCGCGGGTCTCGCCGTGAGCTTCCTCGCCGCCGCGGGCTACCGCCGCAAGAAGGTCTCGATCGAAGAGGCCAAGGCCGGCTGGACCCCCGAACAGCGCGCCAAGGCCGACCGCGAGGTCGCCGAAGCCCTTCGCCGCGAGTCGGCCGAATAACCGAGGAGGAAAACGACATGACCCGCTACATTCAACGTCATTCGCTGCTCACGCGCGTCACCCACGGCGTGGCCGCCATCGCGTGCATTCTCCTGGCTGTCACGGGACTCTTCGTCTTCGTGCCGAGCCTCGGAGGCGGCATCATGGGAGGCGACTTCACGCATGCCATGCGCATGCTCCACCGCGTCCTCGCGATTCCGTTCGTCCTCGTGCCGCTCTTTGCGATTCTGAAGAGCCCCAAGGGTTTCGTTCACCTCATGCGTGACGACGTCTTCGGGAAGTGGGACAAGGACGACTTCGCCTGGGCGATGAAGTTCCCGCTCTACCTCTTCGCCCCGGGCAAGGTTCACATGCCGCCGCAGCATCACGTGAAGTCGGCGCAGCGTCTCGCCGACGGCGCGCTGATCTTCTTCTGCGTCTTCCTCACCGTCTCCGGGATGATCCTGTGGCTCAACACGGGTCTTCTCCCCGACGGCAGCTGGAAGGTGACCTTCAGCCCCGAGACGCTCCTCGTCGCGCGTCTCGTGCACGACGTCTTCTTCTTCCTCACGGTCTTCGTCGGGATCGCCCACATCTATCTCGGTGCGGGCATCTTCCAGCCGTACCGCGGCACCGCCCGCATCATGTTCGGCGACGGGAAGGTGAGCGAATCCGATGCCGCCTACCACTGGGGGTATTGGGCCAATGAAGAATTGGCGCTCGGCAAGAACGTCACCGTTGAAAAGGATCCCGTGAAGTAAACGGGCTCCAATCGAAGCGGTCCGTTCCGATCGGGCGGACCGCCCGAAGGAAAGCGCCGTGCGCGACGCTTTCCTTCGGTAACCCACCGCAAAAGGAAACACCATGCAGAAACGTACGCTTGAAGCGGCTCTTCAGAACGCCTCCGTCGACGACCCGGTCGTGGCCGACCGCCTCGCCTACTTCGGCCCGGCGCTCCTCAAGGTCTGCGAAGTCGCCCGTCGCCTTCCGACGGCCGAACTGCCCGAGCAGGCGCGCATCGAAGAGGCGCTCATCCGCCCCGACCGCACGCTCCTCGCCGACGGCCCCGTCGCGATCGATCCGGCGGAATTCGAAGAGGTCGTTCGGGAATTCGCCGTCGTGCTCCACGACGCCGCCCACGCCGAAGGGAGTCTCTCGGACGCGATGAAGGCGGTCGACTGGACGCGCTTTACGACGCCCGACCTCGTCGAGGTCGCCCGTACGCGCCCGTCCGACTATTTCGACCGCGTGGAAGAAGCGGCCGAAGGCGACGACCTTCTCTCCTACTACATCCTCCCCGTTCTCGGCTTTGCGCTTCGCGCCCTTCTCGACCGATTCGCCGCGCAGGTCTCGGCCGCGATCGATCGTACCGACGACGTGACGGACCACGACCGTCCGCTCGTCTGCCCCGTCTGCGGCGGGCTTCCCGACTTCGCGTCGGTGCATGCGACGCCCAAGAACGGCAACGTCAAGCACCTTCACTGCGGCACCTGCGGCGCGCACTGGAAGTTCGAGCGCATCCGCTGCGCCGCCTGCGGCACGAGCGCCGTCTCGGATCTCTCCTACGTGCACGACGAAGCCGATCCCGCCCGACGCCTTCACGTCTGCAAGGCCTGCGGTGCGGCGACGCCCACGTTCTTCGCTTCGGGCGACGCCGAATCCTTCTCGCCCGAAGTCGAGCGCCTTCGCCTCACGGGGCTCGAAGCCGCCTACGAAGAGAGCCGCGCCCAATAAGGTTGCACACCGTCGAATCTTTGAGGAGTCATCATGAAGACGACCGTTCAGAACCTTTTTCCTGTTTCCGCCTTGGGGCTCGGCTCGGGTCTTTCGCCCCTCTCGGAAGGCTTCCGTACGGTGGAGACGCGGTCGCTTTCGCGCCTTGACCGCGCCGATCAAGACTGCGTGGCCGAAGAGGTGCCCGTGGCGCTCGTCTACAACGGGATTTCGCACGCCGTCATGATGACGACTCCCTTCGATCTTGAAGCCTTTGCGGTGGGCTTCACGCTTGCCGAAGGAATCTGCCAGTCGGTCGACGAAATCTTCGACGTCGAGATCCGCGACGCCTGCCGCGGCAAGGAGGCGGCGATCACGATCTCCTCCGAAGCCTTCTGGAAGCTCAAGGACCGCCGCCGCGCGATGACGGGCCGCACGGGCTGCGGCCTCTGCGGAACGGAGAACCTCGAATCGGCGATCCGCCCGGCGCCGAGCCTTCCCGTGACGCAGACCTTTGATCTCTGCCACTACGAGCAGGGGCTCGGCTACCTCGATGACGTTGAAGCGCTCGGTGAACTGACGGGCTGCACGCACGCGGCCGTCTGGGTGAATCCCGACGGTACGCTCGCGGGCGGCGTCGAAGACGTGGGCCGTCACGTGGCGCTCGACAAGCTTCTGGGGCTTCGAGCGCTCAACGGCTGGAAGGAGGGCGCCCTTTTCGTGAGTTCGCGCGCCTCCTACGAAATGGTGCAGAAGGCCGCGATGTGCGGCGTCGAAATTCTTTTCGCCGTGTCAGCCCCGACGGCGCTCGCCGTGGATCTTGCCAAACGCTCGGGCCTCACGCTCTCGGCCTTTTGCCGTCCCGGACGCGGGACGGTCTACACCTATCCCGAACGACTCGTGCGAAGCGAAACGCCGCGCTGAGGTCTCAACCTCTCGCAAAAAGCAAAAATCGGGCGGGCGAAGGCAACTTTTCCCGCCCGTCGCTTGCCGAAGAAAAGAAAAGTTCCCTAGAATGGAGTCCATATTCCTGAGCAAATCAATCGGGAATAAGGACTTTTCTTTTTTCCGAGAACAAATTCGAAGGTGACCCTCATGGCCTCCGCATCCAACCCCGCCGGCTCCAACGCGACGCTGCGCATTCTGCTCTTCTATGCCGCGGCGATCGCGCTCGGCGTACTGAACGGCTTCTACGGAACCGACCTCACCATCCAGGCGGGCGATTTCCTCTCGTCCGTCTTCATCCGACTCTTCAAGTTCATCAGCATCCCCATCATCGCGGTCTCGCTCATCTCGACCCTCGCGCAACTCGGCGAGAGCCGCGAGTCGGGCCAGATCTTCCGGCGCACGATCTTCTACACGCTCTTTACGACGATCATCGCCGCGACCGTGGCGGCCGCGCTCTTCCTTCTCTACGCGCCCGCCAACGTGTCGCTTCCGACGGAGGCGGGAAACGTCCCCAAGGTGGTCGAGCACTCCTACTTTGAGTACGTGCAGTCGGTAATTCCCGACAACTTCCTCTCGCCCTTCCTGTCGGCCAACGTGATTTCTGTCCTTCTGGTCTCGGGTGCCATCGGTCTCGCTCTCTCGCATCTTGAAAAGGATTCGCGCCCGAAGGAAGTTCTCACGGCCTTCTTCACGGGGGCGCAGCAGATCCTCTTCATCCTCGTTTCCTGGCTCATCAAAATCCTTCCCCTCGGGATCTTCGGCTTCGTCACGGTGCTCTGCCGCGACCTGCAGGCGGGCGTTTCCCTGGGCGGTCTCGGGACCTACTTCGCGGCGATCATCACGGCGAACCTCCTGCAGATCTTCGTGATCCTGCCGGCGATCCTCCTCGTGAAGGGGATCTCCCCCGTGAAGACCTTCCGCGCGATGCTGCCGGCCTTGACCGTCGCCTTCTTCTCGAAGTCTTCCGCCGGAACGCTTCCCGTCACGATGCGCTGTGCCGAAGAGAACATGCGCGTTCGCAAGAGCGTCTCGGGCTTCGTCCTTCCGATCTGCACGACGATCAACATGAACGCCTGCGCCGCCTTCATCCTCATCACCTGCGTCTATCTCATGCAGAACGCCGGCGCCGAAATCACGATCGGCACGCTTGCGAGCTGGATTCTCATCGCGACCGTCGCCGCCGTCGGGAACGCGGGCGTTCCGATGGGCTGCTTCTTCCTTGCGGCGAGCCTCTTGGCGAGCATGAACGTCCCGATTCTTCTCATGGGCGTCATTCTCCCCTTCTACGCGGTGCTCGACATGCTGGAAACGGCCGAAAACGTCTGGTCGGACAGCTGCGTGGCCAAGATGGTCGACAAGGACCTCTACGGCGAACCCGGCGAAGAGTAATCGCCCGACAGCTTTCGCATCCCCAACGAGTCCCTTCACCTCTTCCGAGGCGGAGGGACTTTTTTGCGCCCTCGTCACGCCTAGCGACCTTCCCCGACAAAATCCTTCGTGCGTGCGACAGGTGGACCTCTCGACGCAGTCGAAACGATCTCCACCAGATAACCCTACCGACGAAAGCGGATAGTTGATAAACGTTCGTTATCCGTTGGGGCTCTTTCGATATCAAGAGAAGGATCTTCCATTTGGCGGAAAACTCCGGACGCACACCCGGTCGGAGTCGTAGCGGTCTCCAAGATCCAACCCAACCACGGATGATGCTGCCGAAGAAAACGTTACCGACAAAAGCGGATAGTTGGTCAACGCTTGTTATCCATTGCGGCCCTTGCGATATCGAGAGAAAAATCTTCCATTTAGCGGAAAACTCCCGACGCACAAACCCAGTCGGAGTCACCACGGTCTCCAAGAGACGCCCCCAACCGCGGCTTATGCTGCCGAGGGAAGTGTTACCGACAAAAGCGGATAGTTGACCAACGCTCGTTATCCATTGCGGCCCTTGTGATATCGAGAGAAAAATCTTCCATTTGGCGGAAAACTCCGGACACACAACCCCGGTTGGAATCGCAAGGGCCTGCGCAGATGCAACCTCCGATGACAAAGTTACCGACGAAAGCCGATAGTTGTTCGATCCTCGTTATCCATTGACGCTCTAACGACAACGAGAGAAAAACCTTCTGATCGGCCGAAAACTTCGGCACGAAAAATCCCCGGTCGGAGGCGTGTCCGGCCGGGGAAATCGTTACGGCCCCCGTCGCGGGGACGGGATGTGCGGGCGATCAGCTTCCCGCGAGCGCTTCGAGGGGCGCGGCGGTGTCAAGCGGCGCCGTACGTTCGGCGCGCTCGGCGCGGCTTTTGCGAACGCGCTGCGTCAGGTGATAGACGACGAAGCAGAGCACCGTAAACGGAATGCCGCAGTAAAGCGCGATGCGCTGATCCGGATCGAAGCCCATGCCGACCATGACGGCGATGCAGAGGATCGCCCCCATGACGGGCACGAAGGGGAACCAGGGGCTCTTGTACTTGAGCTCGGAGAGATCATGCCCTTCGGCAAGGAACTGCTTGCGGAAGCGGTAGTGCGCAATCGAAATGCTCAGCCACACGGCGACCGTCGAGAAGCCCACGATCGAGGTGAGGATCACGAAGACCGTGTCGGCCGCCATGACGCTCGAACCGAGAGCGAGGAGCCCGCCGATCATGCTGAAGGCGAGCGCGTTCACGGGAACGCCGCGCTTGTTGAGCTTGGCGAGGCTCTTGGGCATCATGCCGTCCTTCCCGAGCGCCCAGACCATGCGGCCCGAGGCGTAGAGGCCCGTGTTGGCCGAGGAGAGGATCGCCGTGATGATGACGAAGTTGAAGACGTCCGCCGCGTACGGAATGCCGAGGTTCTCAAAGACCGTGATGAAGGGGCTCTTCGAGACCGTCACCTCTTCGGGCGCGACGAGCGTCGCGACGATGAGGACCGTCCCCACGAAGAAGACGACGAGGCGCAGAAGCGAGGCGCGAACGGCGATCGGAATCACGCGTTCGGGCGCGTCCGTTTCGCCCGCGGCGACGCCGATGAGCTCGGTCCCCGAATAGGCAAAGCACACCGTCACCATCGTGAAGAGCAAGGGCGCAAAGCCGTTGGGGAGAAGGTCGCCGTCCCCCATGAGGTGCGTGAGGCCGGGAGAGCCCGATTCGCCGAACGGAATCACGTCGAAGAAGGCGCAGGCGCCGAGCACGATGAAGATCTGAATCGTCACGACCTTCACGATCGAGAGCGCGAATTCGCTCTCCGCGAAGAACTTCGTGTCGATGACGTTCAGAAGGTAGATGACCGTGCCGAAGACGACGCACCACACCCATACCGGCACCTGCGGGAACCAGTACTGCATGGCAAAGCCCACGGCCGTGAAGGCCGTGCCGAGCGTGACCGTCCAGTTGAGCCAGTAGAGCCACGCCACCGAAAAGCCCGCGGCGGGAGAGATGTACTTGCTCGCGTAGAGATGGAAGGAACCGGGTTCTGGATGCGCCACGGAGAGCTCTCCGAGGCTCAGCATGATCAGGTACACCATGAAGGCGCCGATCAGATACGCGACGATCGTGCCGAAGGCACCCACGTTCGCGATGACGTGACCCGTTCCGAAAAAGAGTCCGCTGCCGATTACGCCGCCGAGACTCAACATGATCAAGTGGCGCAACCGCATCGAGCGCTGAAATTGGGACTCGTTGTTCGCCGTAACATTTTGGGAATTCATTGACTTCGCCTTTCCCAAAAGTGCTGCGTTTGCGTTCTAGCGCCGAGGGTACAGGCTGTTTACCCAAGGACTCAGGATCTTGTCTTCGACGAGTGATCTCGCTTCGAAGCTAGTCCGACAATCGCAGCTTGTTTGTGAAAGACGGCCGTCGTCCAAACGGTCCGCCTTGCGTTTTTTGTCGTAGCGGTTGTCTCCGCTCGTACGGTGGTCAAGGGACGCGTCCGCCCTTCGACACGCGAATCATAGGGTGAAAAATTTGTGAGGGCAAGCCGAAACGGGCAAAAATTCGCCTCTGGTGCAAAATTTTTCCCGCGCCCTGCAGCAGTTAAGCCCGCATTCTCTTGCGGCGCAAACGATCATCAGAATTTTTCCGACGAAAATTTTCGTGTCCTTTTCCCCACTTTCAGAAGGAAAACCCCGGCCGAATCGCTTCGGTCGGGGTTGCAATCGACATCAGTCGCGGCGGTTTCTCGCCTTGGGGGCGCGCAGGCGCTCGGGAACCCGGTAGAGGTCCGATCGCTTGGGCTCGAAGGTGGGCTTTGCCCCGCTCTCGAGCTTGGGCGAGGGATAGAGGTCCACGATCGAGAGATCGCCCTTGGCGTTCGGTCCCCCTTCGTAGCGAAAGAGGACCTCGTTGGGGCGGATCATGTAGAGGTGGCGCCTAGCCTGCTCCTCGATCGCCTCCTCGCGGTTTTCGAGCGAAAACACTTCGGCGGCGAGCTCTTCGTTGCGAAGACGAAGCGACTCGTTCACCCGGTTTTGCTCGGCGAGCGCCGTCTCGAGCATCGCAAGCCGCGCGTGGCTGCCCTCCTCACCGAAGAGCTGCCAGGAGACGATCGCGAGGCCCGAGGCGAAAAACGCGAGAAAGAACCAGGAGCGCATGCCCTATCAGCGACGGATCGAGTAGAAGGCGTCGAGGCCCGGGTAGACCGCCACTTCGGCGAGGTGTTCCTCGATGCGAAGGAGCTGGTTGTACTTGGCCATGCGGTCCGAGCGGCTCATCGAACCCGTCTTGATCTGACCGGCGTTGAGGCCGACGGCGATGTCGGCGATCGTGCTGTCTTCGGTTTCGCCCGAGCGGTGCGAAATGACGGCGGTGTAGCCCGCGCGCTTGGCCATTTCGATGGCTTCGAAGGTTTCCGTGAGGGTGCCGATCTGGTTGACCTTGATGAGGATCGAGTTCGCGACGCCCTTTTCAATGCCTTCCTTGAGGATCGCGGGGTTCGTGACGAAGAGGTCGTCGCCGACGAGCTGCACGCGTTCGCCGAGCGCCTTCGTGAGCTTGGCCCAGCCTTCCCAGTCGCCTTCGGCCATGCCGTCTTCGATCGAGATGATCGGGTACTTGTCGCACCAGCCCTTGAGGACGTCGATCCATTCTTCGGCGGTGAGGGAAGCGCCCGAGGACTTCTTCATGACGTAGCGGCCTTCTTCGAAGAATTCGGAGGAGGCGCAGTCGAGACCGATCGCGATGTCCTTGCCCGGTTCATAGCCCGCGGTGCGGATGGCTTCGAGAATGAGTTCGATCGCTTCTTCGTGGCTTTCGCACTTCGGAGCGAAGCCGCCTTCGTCGCCCACGGCCGTCGACATGCCGCGGCCGTTGATGATCTTCTTCAGAGCGTGGAAGGTTTCGGCGCCGTAGCGAAGGGCTTCGCGGAAGGTCGGAGCGCCCACGGGAATGATCATGAATTCCTGCAGGTCGAGGTTGTTGTTCGCGTGCGCGCCGCCGTTGATGACGTTCATCATCGGGACGGGCATCTGCAGGGCGCCCATGCCGCCGAAGTAGCGGTAGAGCGGCATCCCGGCCTCTTCGGCGGAGGCGCGGGCCACGGCCATGGAGACGGCGAGGATGGCGTTGGCACCGAGACGGCCCTTGTTGTCCGTCCCGTCGAGGTTGATCATCGTGCGGTCGATGTAGGCCTGATCGGTCGATTCGAGACCGAGGAGCGCATCGGCGATTTCGCCCGAAACGTTGGCGACGGCGTTCAGCACGCCCTTGCCGCAGTAGCGCTTCGGATCCTTGTCGCGCAGTTCGATCGCTTCGCGGACGCCCGTCGAGGCGCCCGAGGGAACGGCGGCGCGGCCGACGGCGCCCGATTCGAGCCAGACTTCGGCTTCAACGGTGGGATTGCCGCGGCTGTCGAGCACTTCACGGCCGATGATGTCAATAATCGCACTCATGATGTTTCCTGTTGAGACTGAGAGGAAAAAGGTTCAAGCCGCACGTCAGCGCGCGGCGTCGCAAATGGTGTTTTCGAGGAAGGGACGGGCCTTGACGACGCGGTCGATTTCCACGAGCGTCGAAAGGAGCGTCTTCATTTCGGAGAGCGGCACGAGGTTGGGGCCGTCCGACTTCGCGGTCGAGGGGGTCGGATGCGTTTCCATGAAGAAGCCCGCCACGCCCACGGCCGCCGCCGCACGGGCGAGGACCGGAACGAACTGGCGCTGACCGCCCGAACTGACGCCGTTGCCGCCGGGGAGCTGCACGGCGTGGGTCGCGTCCATCACGACGGGGACGTTCGCCTCGCGCATGATGGCGAGGCTACGCATGTCGGCGACGAGATTGCCGTAGCCGAAGCTCGCCCCGCGTTCGCAGGCCATGAAGCGGTCTTCCGAGAGACCGGCTTCGCGCGCCGCGGCGCGGGCCTTTTCGATGACGTTCTTCATGTCGCCCGGAGCGAGGAACTGTCCCTTCTTGATGTTGACGGGACGACCCGAGACGGCGCAGGCGCGGATGAAGTCCGTCTGACGGCAAAGGAAGGCGGGCGTCTGCAGGACGTCGACCGACTTGGCGACGACGGGGACTTCTTCGGCCGTGTGCACGTCCGTGAGGACGGGGACGCCGATCTTTTCACGGACGCTCTCGAGGATGCGCAGGCCCTCTTCCATGCCGGGGCCGCGGAAGGACGCGCCCGACGTGCGGTTGGCCTTGTCGTAGCTCGCCTTGAAGATGTAGGGAATGCCAAGTTCGTCGGTCACTTCCTTGAGGGTGCCCGCGATGTCGAGGGCCATTTGCTCGCCTTCGAGCACGCAGGGGCCGGCGATCAAAAAGAAGGGGCGGTCGAGACCGACTTCAAATCCGCAGAGTTGCACGATGGGTCATCCTTCCAAAAAAAAAATTTCGATACCGAATTGTAGGAAAACCGCCCGCAGAAAGCTTCTGCAGGCGGCCTCGGGTTCGCAACGAAAAATTACGCCTTCTTATTGGCTTCGGCGTGCGCAATCGCGGCCTCGATGTAGGCCTTGAAGAGCGGATGGCCGAAACGCGGATTCGACGTGAATTCCGGATGGAACTGCACGGCGAAGAAGAAGGGATGACCCGGGAGTTCCATCATTTCGGGCAGGTTTTCCGACGGGGTGCGCGCCGAGAAGACGAGACCCTTGTCTTCGAACTGCTGCACGTAGGCGTTGTTCACTTCGTAGCGGTGACGATGGCGTTCGGCCACGACGTCGCCGTAGATCTTGTGAGCGAGGGTGCCGGGCTTGACGGGGACTTCCTGACGGCCCAGACGCATCGTGCCGCCGAGATCGGACGATTCGTCGCGCTTCTGCACGGAGCCCGTGCGGTCCTTCCACTCGGTGATGAGGGCGACCACGGGGTGCGCGGTGTCGGGCTCGAGTTCGGTCGAGTTGGCGCCGCCCAAGCCGCAGACGTGGCGGGCGAATTCGATCACGGCCATCTGCATGCCGAGACAAATCCCGAGGAACGGAATGTTGTTCATGCGGGCGTATTCGATCGCCTTGATCATGCCTTCGGTGCCGCGCTTGCCGAAACCGCCCGGAACCAGGATGGCGTCGAGGCCTTCGAGGACGCCGGTGCCCTTTTCTTCGATTTCGCTCGCGTCGATGAACTTCGTGACGACCTTCGTTTCGGTGTGGATGCCGGCGTGCGTGAGCGCTTCGTTGAGGGACTTGTAGCTGTCGGCGTAGTCGACGTACTTGCCGACCATGCCCACCGTCACCTGGCGCTTCGGGTGCTTGAGGCGATAGACGATGTTTTCCCAGGCCGAGAGGTCGGCGGGCTTCGTTTCAAGACCGAGCTTGCGGCAGACGATGTCGTCGAGGCCCTGGGCGTGGAGCATGAGGGGCACTTCGTAGATCGTCGAAGCGTCGGCGACGCTGATGACGCAGTCCATCGGAACGTTCGAGAAGAGCGAGATCTTCGCGCGTTCGCCTTCGGGAATCATGCGTTCGGCGCGGCAGAGAAGAAGGTCGGGATAGACGCCTTCTTCACGGAGCTTCTGCACGGAGTGCTGCGTGGGCTTCGTCTTCAATTCGCCCGCCGAGGGAATCCACGGGCAGAGCGTGAGGTGAATGAAGCACGCGTTGTTGCGGCCCACGCGGAAGGACATCTGACGGACGGCTTCGACGAAGGGGAGCGATTCGATGTCGCCCACCGTGCCGCCGATTTCCACGACCGCGACGTCGGGATCGCCCGCCGCCTTGGCGCCGCGGACGATGTATTCCTGGATTTCATTGGTGATGTGCGGAATCACCTGCACGGTCTTGCCGAGGTATTCGCCGCGGCGTTCCTTGCGCAGGACGCTTTCGTAGATCTGCCCCGAAGTGAAGTTGTTCGTCTTGTGCATCTTCGAGGAGATGAAGCGTTCGTAGTGACCAAGGTCCAGGTCGGTCTCGGCGCCGTCTTCCGTCACGAACACTTCGCCGTGCTGGAAGGGCGACATCGTGCCCGGGTCCACGTTGATGTACGGGTCGAGCTTGATCATCGTGACCGACAGGCCGCGGGACTCGAGAATGGCCGCCAAAGAAGCGGCGGCGATGCCTTTACCGAGAGAGGAGACAACGCCGCCGGTGACAAATACATACTTGGTCATGAGAAGCCTCGTAATGCAGGAACAGCTTGAAAACAGGGGGATTATACGAGCAAAGCCCTTCGGAGCAAAGTCCTTCGGGGCGCTCGGAAATCCGTTCGTCGGGCCGAAGCGCCGGAGCGCCTTGAAGGCGCCGCGCCTTCGTCCCGTGGAAAAAGTACAAAACGAAAAAGCCCGGAACGCAATAAATGCGGACCGGGCCGTTTGGTCGGGATGTCATTCTATCAGGGTTTGCGCCGAAGAAAAGTGGGAACCCGAAGAATTTTTTCAGATCTTTCCCGAGAGATCGAGTTCCGGCGCAGGAGCCTCGCGGAGGTCGCCCGAGAAGTCCTCTTTGCAGAGTCCCTGCGCGCAGACGGCGCAGGCCGCGTCGTTTCCGGAAAAGATCCATTCGGGCTGCACCGTCACGTGATCGATCCCGAATTCGCGCGAGAGTCCCGTGCGCAGCGCGTCGAGAATCTTGGGCCAGCACTCGTGCGATTCGATCGCGACGTGACACTGAATGGCCCCGTGTCCGGGACTCATCGTCCAGACGTGCAGGTCGTGCACGCGCACGACGCCCGGAATCGTTTCGACGAAGCGCCCCACGGCCTCGTAGTCGACGCCTTCGGGCACGCTGTCCAGGAGCACCCGCACGGAATCGCGCAGGATTTCGTAGGTGGCGTGCAGGAGGAGACAGCCGACGATCATCGAGAGGATCGGGTCGACGATCGAGGGGCCGCCCAAGGCGATGATGAGGCCCGCCGCGATGGCGGCGACCGACCCGAGGAGGTCCCCCATGACGTGAAGGAGCGCCGCGCGGGTGTTGACGTTCTTCTTGTCGCGCGAAAGCGACCAGGCGACGCCGACGTTGACGAGAAGGCCCGCAAAGGCGATCCCCATCACGGACCAGCCGCCCACGGCCTCGGGTTCGGCGATACGGCCCGCGGCCTCGTAAAAGAGCCAGCCCACGACGACGAGCATCACGAGTCCGTTGATGAAGGCGGCGAGCACCTCGACGCGGCCGTGTCCGAAGGAGTGGTTGTCGTCCGCCCCGTGGCGCGCCACCATGTTCGCGAGAAGCGCGAAAAGGAGACTCGCCGAGTCCGTCACCATGTGCCCGGCGTCGCCGATCAGCGCGAGCGAATTGGCCCAGAGGCCGCCCACGAGTTCCAGAAAGGAGAACCCGAGCGTGAGCGCCACGGCGAAACCGAGGACGCTCGTCTTCACCTTGTCGGCGACGTGAACGTAGGCGCTGTCGCCCTTTCCGTGACTCGCGAAGCGGTCGTGCTCATGAGGGGCGGGAGTAGTGGTTTCTGCCATGACGATGCGGGGAGGAAAAGAAAATTTCGAACCCTACATTCTACGGACACGGAGGCGAAAAAACAAATAAAAAGAGGGACCGCAACACTTGCGAATCCCTCTCATTTCTAGGCGTAAAAAAGAACGCTTCTTACTTCGAAAGCATCGGCGCCACGCCGTCGGCCGTGCCGATGAGGCCCGCCTTCGAGTAGATGCCGAGCTTCTGGCGCGTGTCGGTGATGTCGAGGTTGCGCATCGTCAGCTGACCGATGCGGTCGACGGCCGTGAACATCGAATCGCCCTTTTCCATCGTGAGGCGCGACGGTTCGTAGGTGAGGTTGGGCGAAACCGTATTGAGAATCGTGTAGTCGTTGCCGCGGCGCAGTTCGATCGTGACTCCGCCCGTGATGGCGCGCGCGACCCAGCGCTGGGCGCTTTCGCGAAGCATGATCGCCTGGCTGTCGAACCAACGGCCCTGATAGAGGAGACGGCCGAGCTTGATGCCGTTGATGCGGTACTGCTCGATCGTGTCTTCGTTGTGGATGCCCGTGACGAGACGTTCGTAGGCGAGGAAGAGAAGCGCCATGCCCGGGGCTTCGTAGACGCCGCGGCTCTTGGCTTCGATGATGCGGTTTTCGATCTGGTCGGTCATGCCGAGGCCGTGACGACCGCCGATGCGGTTGGCTTCCTCCATGAGGGCGACGGGGTCGCCGAAGGTCTTGCCGTTCAGGGCGACGGGAACGCCTTCCTTGAATTCGACCTTGACGACTTCGGGCTTGACTTCAACGGAATCGAGCCAGTGGGCGACGCCCATGATCGGTTCGACGATCTTCATGCTCGTGGAGAGCTCTTCGAGGTCCTTCGCTTCGTGCGTGGCGCCCAGCATGTTGGAGTCGGTCGAATAGGCCTTTTCCGCCTTCATGCGGTATTCGAAGCCTTCGGCCTGCAGGAAGGCCGACATTTCGGCGCGGCCGCCGAGTTCGGTGATGAACTGCACGTCGAGCCAGGGCTTGTAGATGCGAAGGTTCGGGTTCGCCAGGAGGCCGTAGCGGTAGAAGCGTTCGATGTCGTTGCCCTTGTAGGTCGAGCCGTCGCCCCAGATGTGGACGTCGTCTTCGCGCATGGCTGCGACGAGCATCGTGCCCGTCACGGCGCGGCCGAGCGGCGTCGTGTTGAAGTAGAGCGAACCCGCGGTCGAAATGTGGAAGGCGCCCGCCTGAATGGCGGCGAAGCCTTCATGGACGAGCTGCGAGCGGCAGTCGACGAGGCGGGCCTTGACGGCGCCGTATTCCATCGCGCGGCGCGGAATGGCCTCGTAGTCCGTTTCGTCGGGCTGGCCGAGGTTGGCCGTGTAGGCATAGGGGAGCGCGCCCTTGTTCTTCATCCAGCGAAGCGCAGCGCTCGTATCCAAACCGCCGGAGAAGGCGATGCCGACCTTTTCGCCAACCGGAACACTCTGCAAAATCGTCTGAGACATAGGTGACTTCTTCCGTAAAAGTGAGGGACCTGAATGAGGGAGTTGTTAGAGAGGATTATCCCCAAGGCGTCGCCCCGCTTTCGGGGCCGCCGGCGCTTTTTCGATCTTCCCCCGACAAACGCAACCCCTCTCCTATGAATCCCCTAGAGAGCTTCCCGCACTTGCCAACCAATCCCCGCAATTGTCGACATTTGGGCCGTTCCTCGGCGCCCATTCGAAACGGGGATCCCCCGCCCCGCCCTGCTTTCGGACAAAAAGCTTCTTGACCGCCCGTAAAAATCCCTAGAGAAATTGCTTAGGTCCCCCGCTATAGTGTTCCTGCTCGCGGACGCAACCTCCGCGATCCTGTCACATTTCGGGCCTTCGGGCCCTTTTCGAGGAGAAATGACCATGAAGATTTCCAAGACGCTCGTCGCCGCCGCCGTCACCGCCATCTCGGGCGTGGCCTGCGCCGCTTCGCTTCCGAACGTCGCCGTGCTCGCCACGGGCGGTACGATCGCCGGCGCCGGCACGTCCGCCACGGGTTCGGCCTACACGGCCGGCAAGGTCTCGGTGAATCACCTCGTCGCCGCCGTGCCGCAGCTAGCCGAAATCGCGAACGTCACGCCCGTTCAGGTCGCCCAGATCGGTTCGCAGGACATGTCCGACGAAGTCTGGCTCACGCTCACCAAGACGATCAACCAGGACTGCGGCAAGTATGACGGCTTCGTCATCACGCACGGCACCGACACGATGGAAGAAACGGCCTACTTCCTGCAGCTCACGAAGAAGTGCTCGAAGCCGGTCGTCATGGTGGGCGCCATGCTTCCCTCGACGGGTCTCTCCGCCGACGGTCCGCGCAACCTCTACAACGCCGTTCTGACGGCCGCCACGAAGGAATCGGCCGACTTCGGCGTCGTCGTCGCGATGAACAACACCATCGTCGGCGCCCGCGACGTCATCAAGACCAACACGGTGCAGCCCGAAACCTTCCAGGGCGGCAACTACGGCCGTCTCGGCACGATCTTCAACGGCAAGGTCCGCTATGAAGTGAAGCCCCTGCGCGTCGACCACAAGACGCCCTTTGACGTGACGAACCTCAAGAGCCTCCCGAAGGTCGGCATCGTCTACAACCACGCGGGCGTTGAAGGCGTTCAGGCCGAAGCGCTCGTCAAGGCCGGCTACAAGGGCATCGTGAGCGCCGGCGTGGGCAACGGCAACATCCACAAGTCCATCTTCCCGATCCTTGAAAAGGCCGCGAAGGACGGCATCGCCGTGGTTCGTTCGAGCCGCGTCCCGACGGGCGCGACGACGAAGGACGCCGAAATCGACGACAAGAAGTACGGCTGGGTTTCGTCGGGCGACCTCAACCCGCAGAAGGCCCGCGTCCTCCTGCAGCTCGCCCTCACGAAGACGACCGACTGGAAGGAAATTCAGAAGTACTTCGATCAGTTCTGATCGTCCTCTGCCGTCGGGGAGCGCAGGCTCCCCGATCCGAGGTTTCCTCCTTGACTATCTTTCGGACCCCGACGGCCCCTCGGCCCTCGGGGTCTTCTTTTGCGGGCGAAAAGGCCCGCCCCTCATCTCTTCAACGCAACGCCCGTCAGTCGTTCTTCCCGACGTGGGATTTCGCAGCGGTCTCGTCCGAAGGCGCTTCCGAGGACTTTTCAATCTTCGCGGATTTCTCGTCCTTGTCCGGCAGACTCTTCTCTTCGCTCTCCTCGGCTTCGGGCTCCTCCCAATAGGGAAGCGTGAGCGTGAAGGCGGCCCCGCCGAAGCGCGAAGGCATTGCAAAGATTTCCGCATCGTGCGCGCGCGCGATCGTCCGGCACACCGAGAGCCCCAGACCGATCCCCGCGCCCGAGGCGGCCTGTCCGCGGCGGAAGGGGTCGAAGAGGCGCTGGGGATTCCCTTCGGGAAGGCCCGGCCCGTTGTCGGACACCGTCACGGCGACGCGGTCGCCGCGAAGCTTCGCGCCGAGAATGATGCGCGAGCCCTCGGGACAGTACTTCACGGCGTTGTCGAGAAGATTCACGATCACGCGGCGAAGGAGTTCCTCGTCGCCGTCGAGCGGCGGGAGGTTCTCTTCGAGATTCCACTCGATCTTGTAGCCTTCGAGTTCGGCCCCCATTTCCGCGATCGCCGACTCGAAGAGCGCGCGAACGCCCACGGGGGCGCGGTGGAGCTCGAAGTCGGAAGACTGAAGCTTCGCCATGTCCTGCAGATTGATGGCGAGGTGCTCCATGCGGCTCGCGCCGTCAAAGAGCTTCTCGGCGTCGGCCACAAGGTCCGCGGGCGCGCCCGAACGTTCGACCTTTTCCAAAAAGCCTTCGCTCGCCTTCTTGAGAAGCGTGATCGGCGTGCGAAGGTCGTTCGAGAGCGACTGAATGAGACCATGGCGCAGACGTTCGGACTCCATCGAGACGAGCGTCTGGCGGGCTTCCGAAGCAAAGCCGATGCGAAGAAGCGCCTGAGCGCCGAGGCCCGCCAAGGTGCCGATCAGACGCCGCTGCGTCAAATCGAGCGACTCGCCTTCGCGGGGCGCGAGAACGAGGACCGCGAGGACCTTGCCGCCCGCCATCATCGGGAGGTACCAGTAGGGAGAGGACGCAAGCGTGTGCGTGCCCGCCCCCGCCGGCTGCCGATGGTCGAAGCACCAGCGCACGATCCCCGGGTCGACGTTTTTGAGGACCATCTCCAAGCGCTCGAGCCGCAGCGTTTCGTCGTCCTCCTCGGTTTCGGGGACCCAGAATTCGGCTTCGACTTCGAGGTGATGACGAAGCGTGCCCGAGATCACCTTGTAGGCGTCCTCTTCGACCAAGACCTGCGAGAGTTCGCGCGAAGCGTCAAAGAGCATGCGCGTCTGATGTTCGCGCTCGTTGGCGGCCTTGGCCATGTCTTCGCGGTGTGCGACCAACTGTCCCGCGACGAGCCCCACGACGAGCATCACCGCAAAGGTCACGACGTACTGCGCGTCCGTCACGGCAAAGGACCAGCGGGGCTCGATCGCCGTCAAGTTGAAGATGAGGACCGAGAAGACCGCGGCGAGGGCCGCGGAGACGCTCCCGAAGCGCACCCCGCAAAAGAGCACGCAGAGAAGGTAGACCATCGCCTGGTTCGTGGGCTCCATCACGTCCCAGAAGGGCGTGAGCACCAGAGCGCCCGCGAGAACGGTGAGCATCGCCTGCCAGACGCCGGGACGTCCGAAGTCGAACTCGGAGAGCCAGCGCTTCCAGCCCGAGCGGGACTTCTTCCCTTCCTCCGTGTCGGCGAGAACGAGGACGTTCAATTCGGGGGCCGCGCGTCGAAGGTCCCGGCGCCGCTGATTGACCGCGCGCTCGCTCGTGCCGACGATCGCGACGAGCGAGAGATTGTGCTCGCGCGCATAGCGCGCGACCGTCTCGCCGTATCGCCCGGCGAGCACGTCGCTTCGGCCGCCCAATTCCTCGACGTAGTCGAAGAACTTCGTCACCGCCTCGCTGTCGGAGCGCTCGTTTCCCATGCCGTCCATCCAGACGACGTGCCAGGGAGAGGAAAGCGCTCGCGCCATGCGGGCGACCTCTCGCACCGACTCTTCCGAGACGGACTCAAGGACGAGCAGGAGACCGTAGTGGGTGTCTTCGACGCTGCTTCGCGTCGAGCGCAGGCGCTCGGAGCGGATCTGCGTCTCCATGCGGCTCGCCATGGCGCGCAGCGCCAATTCGCGAAGCGCAATGAGGTTGCTCTTTTTGAAGTAGGCGTCCTTGGCGCGCTCGACCACCTTCGGGAGATAAATCTTCCCCGCGGCGAGACGCGCGAGGAGGTCGTCGGGCGGGAGGTCGATCAGCCGCACTTCGGAAGCGCGGTCGAACATGCGGTCTGGGACCGTTTCCGTGACGCTCACGCCCGTCACGCGCGCGACGACGCCGTTCAGACTTTCGAGGTGCTGAATGTTGAGGGCCGTCCAGACGTCGATCCCCATGTCGAGAATCTCTTCGATGTCCTGCCAGCGCTTCGCGTGGCGCGACCCCGGGGGATTGCTGTGGGGCATTTCGTCGATCACGACGACCGACGGGTGACGGCGCAGGATTTCGTCGATGTCGAGCGTGTCGACGGAAATCCCGTTGTACTCGATGCGCTTTCTCGGGAGAATCTCGAGTCCCCGCGTGAGCGCCTCGGTGTCCTTGCGCTTGTGCGTGTCGACCCAGCCGATGAGGATGTCGAGCCCGGCGTTTTTGCGCTGATGGGCTTCGGCGAGCATCGCGTAGGTCTTCCCCACCCCCGGCGCCATGCCGAGGAAGATGCGCAGTTTGCCGAGCGTTTTTTCCCGCGTCTCGGCGAGCATCGCCTCCGGATCGGGGCGCAGGTCTTCTTGACTCATGACGGCTTCTCCTCAGTGTTGCGGCCTTTCGGCAGGGTTTTGCCTTCTTTTTTCATTTCGGCGAGCACGAGCGCGTTCAAATCCGAAACGTTCACGAGGCGCTCGAAGCCGAAGCGGATCATCTCGCGGCGCATCACGCCGTGGACGAGTTCGTCGAGCCGTTGGGGGGAGAGCCCCGTTTGACGGGCGACATAGGGAATCTGATAAATCGCGGCGCGCATCGGGAGGTCCGGGTCGATCCCCGAAGCCGAGGCCGTCACGAGCGCTACGGGGACGGGTTCGTCGCCCCCTACGCGGGCGCGCCAGAGCGCGGCGCGCTTTTGCACGTCCTCGGCGAAGGCGGGATTCGTGAGCGCGAGATTCGACCCCGTCGACGCGCCCTTTCGCGCTTCAGGCAAAGGCCGCCCTTCAAAGAGCCCCGTGTCGCGCCAGTCGACGCCGATGCGCACGTTCTGCGAAGCGAGTTCCGGCGTCGCGAAGGCGTCGGCGTTTTTGGCGCCCGGAAGAATTTCGGCCGCCCCCGTCACGATCATCGGATAGACGACCCCGAGGAGCAGCACGGAAAAGACGAGAACGCCCAGGGCCCGGAGCAATCGAACGAGAAAATCCACGGCGCCTCCCTTTAGAAAAAGCCCGTCAGGCGGAGCAGTTGATCGATGAGTGCGATCCCGACGAAGGGCGCGACGATGCCGCTTACGCCCCAGACGATGAGGTTTCGCATCAGCAGTTCCGACGCGCCCACGGCGCGGGGCTCCACGCCCTTCAGAGCAAACGGCATGAGAAGCGGAATCACGATGGCGTTGAAGATGACGGTCGAAAGAAGCGCCGACTCGGGCGAGGCGAGCCCGAGAACGTTCCAGCTCGCGAGAACCGGGTCGGTCGTACTCAGGACCGCCGGGACGACCACGACGTACTTCGCGAGGTCGTTCATGAGCGAGAAGGTCGTGAGCGCCCCTCGGGTGATCATCATTTCTTTGCCCGTGCGGATCACTTCCATGAGCTTCGTCGGATTCGAGTCGAGGTCGACCATGTTCGCCGCTTCCTTGGCGGCGTTCGTGCCGCCGTGCATGGCGAGCGCCACGTCGGCCTGCGCGAGGGCGGGAGCGTCGTTGGCGCCGTCCCCGGTCATGGCGACCAAGTGACCCGCCTTCTGGAAGGCCCGGATGGCGGCGAGCTTCGACTCGGGCGTCGATTCGGCGATGAAGTCGTCGACGCCGGCTTCCGAAGCGATGGCGGCGGCCGTGAGGCGGTTGTCGCCCGTGATCATCACGGTTTGCACGCCCATGCGGCGAAGCTTCGCAAAGCGCGCTGCGATGTCGGGCTTCACGACGTCCTTCAATTCGATGATCCCGAGGACCTTTTCGTCGACCGCGATGACGAGCGGGGTGGAGCCGCGCGAGGCGATGGCGTCGACCTGGCCCTGAAGCGAATACGGGAAGTACCCGGAGAGCCGCGCGACGCGCGCCTTGATCGCTTCGGGCGAGCCCTTGCGGAGTTGCCGGCCGTCCTCGAGATTGATCCCCGACATGCGGGTCTGCGCGCTGAAGGGCACGAAGACGCCCTCTTCCGGAGGCTCGAGCGCATCGGGATCGAGCCCGAGTTCTCGCGCGGCGAGTTCCATCACCGAGCGTCCTTCGGGGGTGTCGTCCGCGTAGGACGTGAGAAGACAGGCTTCAAGGAGCGTTCGGCGGCTCACGCCCGAGACCGTGTAGAGACGCGTCGCGCGTCGGTTGCCGAAGGTGATCGTCCCCGTCTTGTCGAGAAGCAGAATGTCGACGTCGCCCGCCGCTTCGACGGCGCGCCCCGAGCGCGCGAGGACGTTCGCGGCGAGAAGACGCGTCATCCCGGCGATGCCGATCGGGCTCAGGAGCCCCCCGATCGTCGAGGGAATGAAGCTGATGAAAAGCGCCGTGAGGAAGGTGAAGCTCAGGGGCGAGCCCACGCCCGAGCGCGAGACCGTAAAGATCGACACGGGAAGGAGCGACGCCGTGAGAAGGAGATACACGACGGTGAGCGCGATGAGAAGGACGGAGAGCGACGTTTCGTTCGGCGTCGCCTTTCGCTCGGCCCCTTCGACCATGCGGATCATGCGCTCGACAAAGCCCCCGCCGCTTGCGATGCTCGGGCGCACGACGAGCCAGTCGGAGAGGACCGTCGTGCCGCTCGTGACGTTGGCGAAGTCGCCGCCCCCTTCGCGGATGACCGGCGCGGACTCGCCCGTGACGGCCGACTCGTCGACCGAGGCGACGCCCGCCACCACTTCGCCGTCGCAGGGAATGACGTCGCCCGGGAGGACGAGAACGAGGTCGTTGCCGAGAAGCGTCATCGAGTCGACCACCTGATGCGGCATGTCGGGCCCGAACTTGTCGGAGGCGTTCACGATGCGCGCGGGCGTGCTCTTTCGAAGATTGCGAAGCGAAGCCGCCTGCGAGTGCGCCCGCCCTTCGGCAAGGGCCTCGGCGAAGTTTGCAAAGAGGACCGTGAACCAGAGCCAGCCCGAAACCGCGAAGGCGAGGCCCGCGGGCTCCTTCGAAAGGCCGAGAAGGCTTGCGACGCCCACGGCGAACGTGAAGAGCGCCCCCAACCAGACGAGGAACATCACGGGGTTCGCCCACAGCACTCGCGGGTCGAGCTTCACGAAACTCTGCTTGAGCGCGTCCTTGACGAGCTGCTCGTAGAGCCGGGCGGTGAAACGGGGAAACTTCATCGCGGGCTCCTTCAGAGAACGAAGTACTCAAGCTGCTCGGCGGCGGAGCCGAGCGCCATCAAGGGGAGATACGTGAGCGCCCCGAAGAGCAGGATCACGAAGGCGAGGAAGACCGCAAAGAGCGGTCCGCTCGTCACGAGCGCCCCCTTCGTGTGGGGCGAGCGGCGCTCAAGCCCCACGTCGCCCGCAAGAGCGAGAAGGAAGCCCAAAAGCCCCGCGCGGCCCGCGAGCATGGCAAGCCCCAGCCCGATTTCAAAGAAGGGCGAACTCGTGTCGAGCCCCGCCATGGCGGAGCCGTTGTTGCTTGCAACCGAGGCCCAGGCATAGAGGATTTCCGTGTAGCCGTGCGCGCCGGGGTTGGCGACCGCCTCCTGCGCGATCGGCATGAGAAGCGTCACGATGAGCCCCGTCAACGCGACCATCGGAACGACGAGCATCGCCGAAGCGGCGAGCTTGATCGTGGAAACGCCGATGCGTTTTCCCAGATATTCCGGCGCACGTCCGATCATGAGACCCGCCACGAAGACGGCGAGCACGATGTAGACGGCAAGCGAACAGAAGCCCCCGCCCGCCGAGCCGAAGACGCCGCCCGTAAGCATGAGAAGAAGGAGCACCATCCCCGCGCCCGGCGCGAGCGTGTCGAGAAGATTGTTGACGGCGCCCGTGCCGCTTGCGATCGAGGTCACCGTAAAGAGCGCGGTCTGAGCGAGTCCGAAGCGCGAGTCCTTGCCTTCCGTCATGAAGCCTCGGGCGTCGATGCCGTATTGGGAGAGGAAGTTCCCGGCCGAAATTTCGTCGTGCACGAAGGAAAAGAGCGCGAGCACGAAGACGAGCCACATCGCCCAACGAAGGCTCCGGCCTTCCTTCGGATCGCCCGTAAGCTTCGCGAAGGTGTGCGTGAGCGCCACGGGAATCGCGAACATCCCGACCGAGGCGGCGAAGTTGACGCCCGCCGAAGGATTTGCGAGGGGATGCGCCGAATTCGCGCCGAAGAGGCCCGCGCCGATCGTGCCGATCGTCTTGACGGCTTCGCTCGAGGCGACGGGACCGATGAGCTGCGAGGTTTCGCGCCCGACGGCGTTGACGACCTCGACGGGGCCGATCCAGGCCTGCGGCACGCCCATCAGAAGGAGAAAGAGCGCGTAGAGCGTGCAGAGCGGAAAGAGGACCCAGACGAGAATGCGAAGGAGGTCCACCCAGAAGTTTCCGAGAACGTTCGTCGCGGAGAGAGCGAAGCCGCGCATGACGACGAAGGCGACCGCGATGCCGCTTGCCGTGGAGACGAACTGCGCGACGCCGATTCCGAGCGCCTGCGATAAAAGCGAAAGCGTCGTCTCGGGGGAATAGGCCTGCCAGGCGGTTCCCGAAATGAAGGAGGCCGCGGTGTGAAGCGCCGTCACGAAGGGGACGCCCGGCAACCCCGCGGGATTGCCGGGAAGACAGCCCTGCGCGAGCTGAACCGCCACGAGAAAGACGTAGGCGAGGACGTGAAAGAGAAGGACCGAGAACGCGTAGTCGCGCCAGTTTTCCTGCGCGTCGGGTTTGAGGCCGAAAACCTTCAGGAGCCAGCGGTCAGCCGTTGCGACGCAGGCGGGCGCGCGCCCCTGGGCGAGCGGAAGAAACCAGAGCCCCAGAGGTTTCGCGACGATCGCGAGCGCGATGAGAAAAAGCGTGAAGAGTTCGAGCGTGTCGAGCATAGAGCGTCACCGTAGAGGCCTCAGGCACGCCACAGTTCATAGAGCAGACGAAGGAGCAAAACGAGCACCGCCGCAAAAAAGAAAAGCGTATCGATCACTCGAAACGACTCCCCGTGAAAAACACAAACCGAAAGGGGTGCCCGGACGGCACCCGAAATTCCCCACATGTTAGCCCATCGGGAGGATCTCGGGGCGATCCGAACCCCTCCGACTTCTCGAAATCCGAGGCAAATCGAAAATTTCTTTTCACGGACCCTTGACAAACTTCTCAAGTTTCGGTATAGTTCACGTCCTGCACTTCAGAACGCGGCTGTAGCTCAGTTGGATAGAGTATCTGGCTACGAACCAGAGGGTCGTGGG
>UQTE01000011.1 GCA_900543805.1 uncultured Sutterella sp. | reverse complement strand
GCTTGAACGCCCGATCGATTAAAAATCTGTCTCGCAAAGTGGGGACAGTTCAAAGCGATCCGTTCGCTCCGGGGCTTTGCTTTGTGCGGTGTACTGGGTTACGGGCGTTTGAATCCCATCACGCGGGCGAGTTTGTCGTTGTCGACTTCCTTGCACCAGTGTCCGACCACCACGCAGGCGATGCCGTTGCCGATCATGTTCGTGATGGCGCGCGCCTCGCTCATGAAGCGGTCGATGCCGAGAATGAGGGCGAGCCCCGCAACGGGAACGTGACCGACGGCCGAGAGCGTGGCCGCGAGCACGATGAAGCCCGACCCGGTGACGCCCGCCGCCCCCTTGGAGGTGAGAAGCAGCACGGCGAGAAGCGTCAGCTGTTGCGTGAGCGTCATCGACACGTCGCAGGCCTGCGCGATGAAGACGGCGGCCATGGTGAGGTAGATCGCCGTGCCGTCAAGATTGAAGGAGTAGCCCGTCGGAATCACGAGGCCCACGACGGAACGGGAGACCCCGGCCTGCTCCATCTTCGTCATCATGCGGGGCAACACGGACTCGGACGAGGACGTGCCGAGCACGATGAGAAGTTCCTCCTTGATGTAGGCGAGGTAGCGCAGCACCGAGAAGCGGTGCCAGCGGCAAATGGCGCCGAGCACGACGAGAATGAAGAGGAGGCACGTCAGATAGAAGGTGCCCATGAGCTTCGCGAGCGGAATGAGCGACGCGATGCCGTACTTGCCGATCGTGAAGGCCATGGCGCCGAAGGCGCCCACGGGTGCCACGCGCATGATCATGCCGACCATCTGGAAGAGCACGTGCGAACTCTTTTCGATCACGTCGAAAATGAGCGTGCCGCGGCCGCCGAACTTGTGCAGGGCGAAGCCGAAGAGAACGGAGAAGAAGAGCACCTGCAGGATTTCGCCGTCCGCAAAGGCGCCGACCACCGTATTCGGGATGATGTTCATGATGAACTCGGTCGTCGACTGCATCTTGCCCGGCCCCGTATAGGCGGCCACGGCCGTTGCATCGAGCGTGCTCGGATCGACGTGCATGCCCGAACCGGGTTCGACCGTGTTGACGATCGCGAGCCCGATGATGAGGGCGATCGTCGAGACCACTTCAAAGTAAAGGAGCGCCAAGCCCCCGGTCTTTCCCACCGTCTTCATGTTTTCCATGCCGGCGATCCCCGTCACCACCGTGCAGAAAATCACGGGAGCGATGATCATCTTGATCAGACGGATGAATCCGTCACCCAAGGGCTTCATTTTGGCTCCGACTTCGGGCATGAAGGTCCCGAGCAGAATGCCGATGACGATCGCGCAGATCACCTGGAAATAGAGCACCTTGTAGATCGGCGTTTTTCTTTTGGCCGTAGTCATGAGGGTTGTTCTCCGTGTTGTATGTTGTTGTGGCGGACGCCTCTTCAAAAACCCTCAAAAGATACCACTTCTCCCGCCTTTCAAGGGAAAAGACAATAAAAAAAAGGAGGAGTCATTGGACTCCTCCCTGCAGCGGCCTGAAGCCGGTCGATCAGGCGGCAAACCGCTTCGAATCGAGTTCCTTTTCGATGTCCCGAAGAGAGATCAGTCGATCGATCACGACCTCCCGAAGCACCGCACCGTCCACGTCGTCAAAGAACACCGCAATGTGCAGCCCCTCGAGCATGGCGAGCGTGGCGATGACGCGGTGGCGGATGACCGCGGTGCGTTCCGCCGTCCACTCGCCCACCTTCTCTCCGTCCTTGCGGACGAGATCCACGATGTACTCGGCCATTCTCTGGCGCGACGCCTTCAGAATCCGAAGCACGCTCTCGTTGATGAGCGCCTCGCTGTTGACCGCGAGCACGATGGGCGCCACCTCGGGATCGATGTACATGTCCACGATTCGCCCTAGGCGGTCGCGCAACGTGTTCGCGCCGGGATGGGGACGCGTCAGAATCGAAAAAAAATCGTCGATCTTTTGATGAATGAGCGCCTCGAGAATCGCATCTTTTCCGGAGAAATAGTTGTAGATGTGCCCGACGCTCATGCCGAACTCGGCGGCGATTTCACGCAGGGTCGTGGCGTGAAAGCCGCGCTTTCGAAACGACCGCTCCGCCGCCTCGATGATCTGAAGGCGGCGGCGTTTCGTCAACTCGTCCGATTTGTTTCTGTCGTACCTCATTTCAGCCGTTCGCCTGCTTCGTCGTCTCTTCCGTCGCCGGAAGTTCCGCTCCGCCGCCGAGAACCTTGAAGAAGGTCACGCGGCTCGCCGCGCGGGAAAGTTGCGTGGAAATGAGCGCCTGGCGGGCGCTCACCATGGAGCGCTGGGCGTCGAGCACTTCGAGGTAGGTCGCCGCGCCGTGACGGTAGCGGCTGTCGGCAAGCCCGTAGGCCTGGGTCGAAGCGTCGGCGAGATCCTCGCGGGCCTTGAGTTCGTTTTCGATCGTGCCCTCGGTGCTGAGCGCGTCGGCCACTTCGCGGAAGGCGCTCTGAATGGCGCTTTCGTAGTTCGCCACGGCGATCTTCTGCCCGGCCTCGGCCGCTTCGAGGTTCGCGAGGTTGAGACCGCCCGTGAAGATCGGAATGTTCACGCTCGGCGTAAAGGTCCACATGCCCGAACCCGATTCAAAGAGGTCGGAGAGATGGAGCACGTTGGAGCCCGCCCCCGCCGTGATCGACACGTTCGGGAAGAAGGCGGCGCGGGCGGCGCCGATCGCGGCGTTCGCGGCGATCAGCTCACGCTCGGCCTGCTGAATGTCCGGACGATTGAGGAGCACCTCCCCGGGAAGTCCCGGCGGCAGGGTCGGAACGAGCGTCGCATCGATGTCGAGCTTCTCGGGCAGGAGCGAGTCGTCGATCTTGGTGCCGACGAGGAGTTCGAGCGCGTTGCGGTCCTGCGCGACGGCGCGCACGTAGCTCGCGATCGAGGCGCGGGCCGTGGCGACCGTCGAACGGGCCTGTTCGTAGTCGAGGCGGCTGACGGAGCCGATTTTGTAGCTCTCTTCGATGAGTCGGAAGGATTCCTCCTGGCTCTTGAGCGTTTCCTGCTGCAGAGCGAGCTGCATGCGGTCGGCGCCGAGCTGCAGCCACATCATCGCGATTTCCGCGATGAGCGTGCTGCGCGCCGATCGGTGCGCGTCCTCACTCGCGAGATAGGCCTGAAGCGCCTGTTCGTTCAGGTTGCGGATTCGACCGAAAAAGTCGATTTCGTAGCTCGCCATCGCAAGCTGCGCAGTGTAGTTGTGGGACGTGATGTCAAGACCCTGCGCCTGCGTCATGCGCGACGTATTCGTCACGGCGTTCTGCGCCGCGGCGGCTACGGTCGGGAAGAGTTCGGAGCGCTGCACGCGGTACTGCGCGCGCATCTGCTCGACCGTGTGCGCAACGGCGAGGAGACTGCGGTTGTTTTCAAGACCGAGACGAATCACTTCCCTGAGCGACTCGTTCACAAAGAATTCGTTCCAGGAAGGAAGCTGTTCGGCTTTGAGTTGAGCGGCCTCGTAAGCTTCACCCGTCGGCCAGGCCTGCGCCACGGGCGCTTCGGGACGTTCGTACTCGGGCGCGAGGTTCACGCAGCCCGCGAGCATCAGAGCGCCGACAAGGGGGAGAATTTTTTTGATCATGGTTCTGTTCCTTGTTGCGGGGCGGCCGGGCCTCTCAACCCGACCGTCCTTCGCATCATGTTATTGCGCTTTCTTCTTGTCTTCGAGATGACCGAGACGGGCCACCACGACGTAGAAGACCGGCACGAAGGCGACGCAGAGGATCGTCCCCGTGACCATGCCGCCGAAGACGCCGACGCCGATGGCGTTCTGGGCGCCGGAACCGGCCCCGTGGGCGTAGACGAGCGGCAGCACGCCGAGACCGAAGGCGAGCGACGTCATCAGAATCGGACGCAGGCGCAGACGCACGGCGTGCGTTGCGGCGTGCAGCGCATCCTCACCCTTTTCCATCAAATCCTTGGCGAATTCCACGATCAGAATGGCGTTCTTGCTCACCAGGCCGATCGTCGTCAGAAGACCCACTTGGAAGTAAATGTCGTTGTTCATGCCGAGCGCGTAGGTGAGCCCCAGGGCCCCGACCACGCCGCAGGGCACGACGAGCAGCACCGAAATCGGCACCGACCAGCTTTCGTACAAAGCCGCGAGACACAGGAAGACGACGAGCAGCGAAATCGCGTAGAGGGTCGGACCCTGCTTGCCGGTCTGTTCTTCCTGGTAGGAAACGCCGTTCCACGAAATTTCGTAGCCGACCGGCAGAACGCGCGCGGCGATTTCGCGGACGGCCTCCATGGCCTGACCCGAAGCGTAGCCCGGAGCGGGGTTGCCCTGGATGTTCACGGCAGCGAGACCGTTGAAGCGTTCCAGACGCGGGCTGCCGTATTCCCAGCTGATCGTCGAGAAGGCCGAGAACGGAACCATTTCACCCTTGTTGTTGCGCACGTGCCAGCGAAGAATGTCTTTCGGTTGCATGCGGGTGTCGATGTCGCCCTGCACCCAGACTTCCTTGATTCGACCGCGGTCGAGGAAGTCGTTCACGTAACTGCCCGCCATCGCGGTGGAAAGCGTGTTATTGACGGTCGCAATGTCGAGACCGAGCGCGGAGAGCTTCGCATAGTCAAAGCGGATGCGCATCTGGGCCGTATCGGCCATGTCGTTGTGGCGCACCTGACGCAGACGGGGATCCGCGTTGGCCTCCCGCAGGAAGTCGTTCATGACCTTCACGAGAGCGGCATGTCCTTGACCGCTGCCGTCCTGGATGAAGAAGTCGAAACCGTCGGCCACGCCGAGTTCCGGCACGGCCGGAAGCGGGAAGACGAAGGTCTGACTGTCCTGGAATCGGGGATCCATCATCAGGGGCGGCTGCACGCGCGCCATGACCGCCTCGTAGGACTGATCTTCATTGGGACGCTCTTCCCAGTCCTTGAGCTTCAAAAAGCCCATGGCCATATTCGAGCCCGTACCCGCAAACGAGAAGCCGCGCACCGTGAAGACCGAGGAAAGGGTCTTGTCCTGTTCCGATTCCTTCAGGAACGCTTCGATGTTGCGAAGCGACCGGTCGGTTCGTTCCATGGACGCGCCGTCGGGCAGCTGCGTCTGCATGAGAAGAACGCCCTGGTCTTCACTCGGCATGAAGCCCGTGGGCAACTTCACGAAACCGAGCGCCATGGCGCCGACCACGACGAGGTAGGCGGCCCCCATGATGAGCTTGGCATTGAGCGAATGGCCCACAAAACCCGTCACGGCGTCGGTGAAGCTCTGGAAACCGCGGTTGAACCACCCGAAGAAACCGCTCTTGGCGGCGTGCTCTTCATGGTCGATCGGCTTCAGGATCTTCGAGCAGAGCATCGGCGTGAGGGTCAAAGCCACCACGACGGAGAGCACCATGGCCGAAACGATCGTGATCGAGAACTGACGATAGATCACGCCCGTGGAACCGCCGAAGAAGGCCATCGGAACGAACACGGCGGAAAGCACCATGGCGATGCCGATCAAAGCGCCCTGAATCTGTCCCATGGACTTGATCGTCGCGTCGCGCGGTGAAGATCCGTCCTCGCGCATCACGCGCTCCACGTTTTCCACCACCACGATGGCGTCGTCCACCAATAGCCCGATGGCCAACACCATGGCGAACATCGTCAGCATGTTGATGGAGAAGCCCGCCGCCGCCAGCACGGCGAAGGTGCCGAGCAGAACGACCGGCACGGCGATCGTCGGAATGAGCGTGGCGCGCCAGTTCTGCAGGAAGAGGAACATCACGATGACGACGAGCACGATGGCTTCGACGAGGGTCTTCACCACTTCATGCAGAGCGGCCCGCACAAAAGGCGTCGTATCGAACGGAATGACCACGTCCACGCCTTCCGGGAAGGTCGGACGAAGTTCCTCCACGCGGTTCATGACGGCTTCGGCCGTGCTCAGCGCGTTCGCGCCGGACGCGAGCTTGATGGCCATGCCGGAGGAAGCCTTTCCTTCGTAAGTGCCGAGAGCGGTGTAGCTCTGCAGGCCGATCTCCACGCGGGCGACGTCGCCCAAGCGAACTTCCGAACCGTCCTCCTGCACCTTGAGGAAGATGTTGCGGAATTCTTCCGGCGTCTGCAGAAGGCTCGCCGAGGAAACCGTCACCGAGTACTGCTGCTTGCCGTCGGTCGGCTGCTGCGCGAGACCGCCGGTCGAAATCTGCGCGTTCTGCGCGCTGATCGCCGCTTCAATGTCGGAAGGATTGAGCGCGTATTCGACGAGCTTTTCCGGGTTGAGCCAGATGCGCATGGCGTAGGAAGCGCCGAACACCTGCGCTTCACCGACGCCGGGAACGCGCGAGAGCGGTTCCTGCATGCTCGACACCAGGAAGTCGCCGAGGTCGCCCGCCGAGAGCTTGCCGTCGGTGCTGATGAAGCCCACCACCATCAGGAAGTTGGCGGAGGTCTTTTCAATTTTCACGCCGAGCTGCTGCACGACCTGCGGCAGCGTCGACAAGGCGGTCTGAATCTTGTTTTGGACCTGCACCTGCGCCATGTCGGGGTTCGTGCCGGCTTCGAAGGTCACGGTGATACTCACGCGGCCCGAGGAGTCGGAGGTCGACGACATGTAGAGGTAACCGTCCAGACCCGTCAGGTTCTGTTCGATCACCTGCGTCACGGTGTTTTCAATCGTTTCGGCCGAGGCCCCCGGATAGGTCGCCGAGATGGCCACCTGCGGCGGCGCGATCATCGGGTACTGACTCACGGGCAGATTGAAGATCGACAGGAGCCCGGCAAGCATGATGACGATGGCCACCACCCATGCGAACACCGGTCGGTCAATGAAAAAACGGGACAACATTTCTCAAGCCTCCCGGGAATCAGAAGAGAGCGCGGGTCGGCGTCATCTTCGAGCGGTCGAGTTCCTTGGGCGAGACGGTCGCACCGACGCGCACGCGTTGCATGCCTTCAAAGATCACCTTTTCTCCCTCGGAGAGACCGCTTCCGATCACCCAGGCCGTCCCGATCGTGCTGAGCGCCTCCACCATGCGCTGCTCAACCTTGTTGTCCTTCGTCACGACGTAAACGTAGGCATGGCCGAGGTGGTCGCGCATGACGCACTGCTGGTCGACCAGAATCGAATTCGGACGCACCCCTTCGGAGAGCTTGGCGCGCACGTACATGCCGGGCATGAGGAAGCGGTCCGGATTCGGGAAGACGGCACGAAGATTGACCGTGCCCATGGACTCGCTCACCGAGGCGTCCGTGAAGGTGAGCTTCCCTTCGTGCTCGTAGGTCGTGCCGTCGGAGAGGACGAGCTGCACGCGGGCGCTGCCGTCGGGGTTCGTCTTGAGCGTGCCGTTGGCGATTTCACGGCGAATGCGCATGAGATCTTCCGAGGTCTGCGTCACGTCGACGTAAATGGGATCGAGCTGATGCACCGTCGTCATCAGTCCCGTATAGGCCTGCATCAGGGCGCCCTCGGTCACTTCGGAGCGGGAGATGCGGCCCGAAATCGGGGAGCGGACCTTGGTGTAGTCGAGATTGATCTGCGCCGTACGGACGGCGGCCTTGCCCGAAAGCACGGCGGCCTCGGCCGTCTTCTTGGCGGCCTGCGCCGCGTCGTTGCTCTGTTCGGAAACCGCCTTGATCTTCACAAGTTCCGCCGAACGCTTGGCGTCGGCACGGGCCTGAACGAGCGTGGCCTGCGCCTGCGCGAGCTGCGCCTTGGCCGTTTCGAGCGCGGCCTTGTAGGTGGCATCGTCAATCTGATAGAGGGGCTGACCTTCCTTCACTTCCGCGCCTTCTTCAAAAAGACGCTTCATCAGAATGCCGCTCACCTGGGGACGCACTTCCGCCACGCGATAAGCGTTCGTACGGCCGGAAAGAGTGCTTTCCATGGCCACGTCGGAAGCCTTGGTGGTGATGACGGTCACTTCCACGGCAGGAGCCGCCGCCTTTGCTGCGGCGGGCGCATCGGCCGCCTGGGGTTCCTGAGTGCCCGTCAAGAGAGCGCCCGTACCCAAAACGCACACCAGGGCCAACGCCAACTGGCTTTTCTTAGAGAACATAAGAGGCTTTTCCTTGTGTTTTTCTTGTCTACGAAATCTCAATACTGAATGAACGTTCAGTTTTTGAATGAGTGTTCAGTATTATCCACGAATTCTCCCCGCCTTTGGCAAGTTCTAGGTAAAAAACTTGTATCCTTTTCGGCGTTTTCCCACTAGAATGACTCGCCCTTCAAGGCTCTCCCCATCCCCACTCAGCCCGATGCTTCGTCATGGTTGAAACGCTTCACCTCCAATATTTTCTCGGAGCGCTCGTCTCCCTCATCGTCATCACGAATCCCCTCTCGAAGCTCCCGCTCTTTGTGAGTCTTACGCAGGGGATGTCCGAGGAACGGCGCCGACAGCAGGCCCTCTGGGCGGGCATTTACTCCGCCGCCATCATGCTCGTGAGCCTGCTCGGCGGGAACATGCTCCTCGCCTTCTTCGGGATCTCCTACGGCGCCATGCGTATCGCGGGCGGGCTCGTCGTCGCGATGATCGGCTATCAGATGCTCTTCGGCGGCAACACCCCCAACAACGCCCCGATCGTGCGGCGCGACAAGGACGACTACGCCTTCTTTCCGATCGCCATGCCCGGCATCGCGGGTCCGGGGACCATCGCCGTCGTGATCGGCTTTTCCACGGAAATCGCCGAACTCAAGGACTACGTGGACCTCGCCGTCGCCTTGGGCTGGACGGCCGCGGCCATCATCGTCACGGCGTCGGCCTCTTGGGCCGTCATGCGCTACTCCGACCTTCTCACGCGCCGACTCGGCCCCTCGGGCACGCTTGTGCTCGGCAAGCTCATGGGCTTCATCCTCATCTGCATCGGCGTGCAGTTCGTGGGTTCGGGCATCCGAACCTTCATGGCGGGCGCCTGAGACGCCCATGAAAAAGGGAGCCCGAAGGCTCCCCTGAGGCATGGGGCGCAACGCGCCGAACGGCCTCCTTATTCCGTCGTCACGCTCTTGGCGAGGTTGCGGGGCTTGTCGACGTCGGTTCCGCGCTGCAGCGCCGTGTGATAGGCGAGAAGCTGCAGCGGCACGACGTGAAGAACCGGCGAGAGGCGGCCGTAGTTTTCGGGCAGACGAATGACGTGCACGCCCTCCTTGGCCTCGATCTGCGAATCGCCGTCGGCAAAGACGTAAAGTTCCCCGCCGCGCGCACGCACTTCCTGCATGTTGCTCTTGAGCTTTTCAAGCAGTTCGTCGTTGGGCGCCACCGTCACGACGGGCATTTCCTTGTCGACGAGCGCGAGCGGCCCGTGCTTGAGTTCGCCCGCGGGATAGGCTTCCGCGTGGATGTAACTGATTTCCTTGAGCTTGAGCGCGCCCTCAAGCGCGATCGGATAGTGCATGCCGCGCCCGAGGAAGAGAGCGTGGGGCTTGGAGGCGAAATGTTCCGCCCAAGCCATCACCTGCGGTTCGAGGGCGAGCACCGCGCCGAGCGCCGTCGGAATGTGGCGCAAACGCTTCAGTTCCGCATCCTCCGTCTCGGCGTCGAGACGGCCGTTCACCTTGGCGAGCGTGAGGGCGAGCAGATAGAGCGCCGTCAACTGCGTCGTGAAGGCCTTGGTCGAAGCGACGCCCACTTCCACGCCCGCGCGCGTCACGTAGGCGAGTTCGCACTCGGTGACCATCATGGAGGTGGCCACGTTGCAGATGGTGAGGGTCTTCTTCATGCCGAGTTCGTCGCGGGCGTGACGCAGGGCGGCCAGCGTGTCCGCAGTCTCGCCCGACTGCGAAATCGTGACGACGAGCGTGTCGGGATCGGGCACCGAAGGACGATAGCGGTATTCGCTTGCGATTTCGACGTCGCACGGAAGCTGCGCGAGCTCTTCGATCCAGTACTTGGCCGTGAGCGCCGCATAGTAGGACGTGCCGCAGGCCAGGAACAAAAGCCGGCGGACTTCGGGGAAGATCGCCTCGGCCTTTTCACCGAAGAGACGCGGCGTCACGCCCATCACACCCTCGAGCGTGTCGGCGATGGCGCGCGGCTGCTCGAAGATTTCCTTCTGCATGTAATGACGATAGGGCCCGAGCTCCACGGCGCCGGAATAGGCGTGCACGACCTTGACCGGACGGTCGGCGGGCGCGTAGCCGCCCTCTTCCGTACGGCGGAAGACCTTCCAGTCGTCGATCGTGATTTCGCCCACGTCGCCCTCCTCGAGGTAGACGAAGCGGTCCGTGATGCCAGCGACGGCCATGGCATCCGAGGCGGCGAAGTTTTCCCCTTCTCCGAGCCCGAGCACCAGGGGCGAACCCTGACGGGCCACGACGACGTGACCGGGTTCCTTGGCGTCGATCACGGCGATGGCGTAGCTGCCGCGCAGCTGCGGCAGGGCGGCCATCACGCCGTCGAGAAGCGAGGAAGCCGATTTCACCTTCTCGTGAATGTAGTGCGTCAGGACCTCAGTATCGGTCTGACTCTGAAATTCGTAGCCCTTTTCGAGGAGTTCCGCGCGCAGTTCTTCGTAATTCTCGATGATGCCGTTGTGAACGAGCGCGATGCGGTTTCCGGAAAAATGCGGATGCGCGTTGCAGACGGCGGGCGCGCCGTGCGTCGCCCAACGCGTGTGCGCGATCCCCGTGGTGCCCGTGAGCGCTTCCTTGCGGATCTGTTCGCTGAGTTCCTTCACGCGGGCCACGCTGCGGGCGCGCCGCAGACCGCCTTCGTGGAGAACGGCCACGCCGCAGGAGTCGTAGCCGCGGTATTCCAAACGGCGAAGCCCTTCCACGAGCGTGGGAACGATGTCGCGGCGACTCGCCGCAGCCACAATGCCGCACATAATTTCTTCTCCTTAGTGTTTTTTTGTCGGGCGCACCCAGTGCTCCACCGTCATCTGTTTCGCTCGGGAAAGCGTGAGCTTTCCTTCGGGCGCATTGCGGGTGAGCGTCGTCCCGGCCCCGAGCGTCGCCCCGGCACCCACCGTGACGGGGGCCACAAGCTGCGTGTCCGAACCGATGAAGGCGTCGTCGCCGATCACGGTTTTGAATTTGTTGACCCCGTCGTAATTGCAGGTGATCGTTCCCGCGCCGATGTTCACGCGCGCGCCCACTTCGGCGTCTCCCACGTAGGAGAGGTGATTGATCTTGCTCTGCGAGCCGACGGAAGACTTCTTGATTTCCACGAAGTTGCCGATGTGATTTTCCCCGGCCAACTTCGCGCCCGGGCGAAGCCGGCTGTAGGGACCGATGCGGGAGTCTTCGCCCACTTCGGCGCCGTCGCTGTGCGTGAAGGGAAGAATCTCCGTCCCGCGGCGCACAACCGTGTCCTTGAGGACGCAATAGGCGCCCACGCGAACCTTGTCTTCGAGCACGACGTCACCCTCGAACACGCAACCGACGTCGATTTCCACGTCGCGGCCGCAGGTGAGGCGTCCGCGGATGTCGATGCGTTCGGGATCGAGGAGCGTCACCCCGTCTTCGAGGAGCTGATGCGCCTGCGCGCGCTGCCACATGCGTTCGAGTCGGGCGAGCTGAACCTTGGAGTTCACGCCCTCCACTTCATAGACGTGGCGAGGATGAACGGTGGAGATCGTGGCGTTTTCCGCCGCGGCGAGCCCGATCACGTCCGTCAGATAGTATTCGCCCTGGGCGTTCTCGTTGGAGAGGTTCGAGAGCCAACGCTCGAGACGGTCGGTCGGAAGCACCATGATGCCCGTGTTCACCTCGCGGATAGCCTTTTCCTGAACCGTGGCATCCTTTTCCTCCACGATGGCCGTGACGCGCCCGAATTCGTCGCGCACGATGCGGCCGTATCCCGTCGGATCGGGAAGCTCCACCGTCAGCAGAACCAGGTCCTGTCCGGAAGCCTCTTCCTGCATCGCGGCGATCGTTTCACGCGAGAGAAGCGGCACGTCGCCGAGGCACACCAGCGTCTTCGGGTCGGAGGGATCTAGGCTGTCGAAAGCCACCTTGAGGGCGTGTCCGGTGCCGAGCTGCGGCTCCTGCAGTGCGAAGGTCACGTCGTCGCGCCCGCCGAAGCGGGCCCTCACGTCTTCGGCCCGATGTCCCACGACCACGACGCGGGGAGACGAGGAAAAACCGGACGTCGCTTCCAGCACGTGCTCGAGCATGGGACGGCCCGCGAGCGGCTGCAGCACCTTCGGCAATACGGAATGCATGCGCTTTCCCATGCCGGCGGCGAGAATCACGATGTTCATGAATAGCTCCGAAAACACCCTCGCGACCGCGCCGATCGGCGGCCGGGGGATCCGTTCTTGTGTCGGAAGGGCATTTTATCAGAGGGCGTCCCCGCACCCTTCTGGGCTTTCCGTGGGGTCATCCCTTGTTACAAAGGGTCCCTGAAAACGGAAAGACCCGGCGCCGAACGGGTCGACTCCGGGTCCTTTGAAGGGAAAAAGCGTCAGGCTCAGGCCTTGCCGGACACGCCGGCGAGCAGCCAACCGCCTTCCTTGTTCACGGGCTTCGTGAGGATCCAATCGTCGTCGACGACTTCCTCTTCGCCGCTCACGGAGAGCTTGCCGGTGAAGTGCACGACGGCCACGTACTCATCGCCCTGCTGGGCGATGCCCACGAGCTGATTGTCGAGCTGCAGGACGGTCGTTTCGTAGTTCTGCGCACCGCGCTCGCGCAGGGCGTGCGTGATCTCGATGAAGAGATCCTGCGTCGTGAAGTCGGAGAGTTCGATCACGTTGCCCGTGTCCCAAGCCTTCTGGAACTTCACGAAGTTTTCCTTCGCCACGCGCAGGAAGGCTTCGCGGTCGAAGTCGTCGGGCGTGATGTCGACCGTGCCGGCATCCGCGGCGACCGCCTCTTCGGGCGCAGCGCCGAAGCGGCCCGAGCGGAATTCATCCATCACGCTGCCGCGGCGAACGGGCTCTTCGCGCATCGGTTCGACGGGCGAGGAACGAAGGGGTTCGGCGGGGCGTTCGGGCTCGGCGGGACGCACGGGTTCGCGCGGCATTTCCACCGGCGCGCCGCGCACCGTCGCGGTCTTGCGGCCGAGGAAGGCGCCGAGCAGGAAACGGATGGCGAAGAAGGCCACCACGGCGAGAATCGCCCCCATCACGAGGCTCGCCATTTCGGCGCCGCCGAGTCCGAGCATGGAGAGCAGGGCGGAGATCCCGAGGGCGGCGGCAAGGCCGGTGAGGACGCTTCGCATCATGGAGGGACGCTGCTGCGGAGCCTGCTGCGGGCGCGTCTGCTGTTGCTGCTGTTGCGGACGGGCCTGATTCGCACGCTGCTGCACCCCCGGCGCCGAGGGAGCGGCCTTTTGCGAGAAGGTCGGCGCGGAACGCCCGAAACTGCCGCCACCGCCGAAACGGCGGGCGGCATCGGCATCCACGGAGGCGGTCATCAGACCGAGACAAAGAACAAAAGCGGCCAGAAAGTTTTTCACGGTTCGGTTCACGTATCAGTAACGGTGAAGAAAGGGTCCGCCGAAGCGGACCGGGAATGCTGATGGTAAACGATCTCGTCGGCCCCGCCCGATCAGGAGGCCGAAGATTTCGTACCAATATGCAAAGCGCAGATGCCGAAGGTGAAGTTCTCGTAGGTCACCTCGGCAAACCCAGCCGCGCGCATCATGCCCGCGAAGGTTTCCTGATCGGGGTGCATGCGGATGGATTCGGCGAGATAGCGGTAGGAATCGGCGTCCCCCGCAATCATCTGGCCTAGGTGCGGCATGACGCTGAAGGAGTAAAAGTCGTAGAAGGGGCGAATGATCTTCCAGCAACGGGAGAATTCGAGCACGAGAAGGCGTCCGCCCGGCTTGAGGACGCGGTGCATTTCCGCGAGCGCCCGATCCTTGTGCGTCATATTGCGCACGCCGAACGAAACCGTCACCACGTCGAAGGTGTTGTCGGCGAAGGGAAGCGCTTCGGCGTCGGCCTCCACGACGGGCGAAGGCAGGCCCGCTTCTCGCAGGCGCTTGGCGCCGATGGCGAGCATTTCATGGTTGATGTCGCTCGCCGTCACGTTCCCCGCGCCCGCGCTCTTGGCGAACTTCAGGGCGAGGTCCCCCGTGCCGCTCGCGATGTCGAGCACCTTCATGCCCGGCTGCACCGCGGCGCGGCGCACGCAGACGAACTTCCACCAACGGTGAAAGCCCCAGCTGAGCACGTCGTTCATGACGTCGTATTTGGCGGCGACGCTGTCGAACACCTCGCGGACCTGATCGGCCTTCTTGTCTTCTTCGACGAGTTGGTAGCCGAAGTCAATCTTGTGGGAGGCGTTTTCCTCTTGGGGCTTTTCCGAAATCTTTTCGTTGGACATCTTCACTGGCTCTCAGGCGTGCGAACAGGTGTGACGGGGTTTGGGCTGGAAAGGCGCGTTGGCGGGGTCGTTCGGGTCGCGCGAAGCGCCCTTTTCCTTCAGAGCCCGGAGGTACTCCTCCCAAAGCCGGTCGTGTTCCGTCGCGAGGCGGCGCAGGTAATCCCAGCTGTAGAGACCGCTGTCGTGACCGTCGGAAAAAACGAGCTTCAGGGCGTAGAGTCCCACCGGTTCAACTCCTTCGATGCGGACGTCGGCCTTGCCGACCTGCAGCACGGCCTCGTCGGGGGTATGTCCCTGGACATCGGCCGAAGGGGAATGGACACGAAGAAATTCAGCGCTCAGTACGACCGGCGCTTCGCCTGGATAGGTCAACTCCACCCGGGTCCCGTTCTGGGAGACCGTTACGGATTCGGGAACCAGCATGCTTTCACCCCGCTAAAAAAACAAAAACCCGACACCGCACTCGGCGCCGGGACAGCTTCTTCGAATCAGAACTCGAGACGGATCGAAATGGTCCCCACGACAGGAATCGAACCTGTAACGCGGCCTTCGGAGGGCCGCATGATATCCATTTCACCACGTGGAGAGGAGGTGAATTATAGCGAAAAGTCCTCTTTCGACGCAAAATTTTCCGACCTTTGTTCCCACGACAAGAATCAACCACCTAACGTGAAACCCGTCACGCGGCCCTCGGATCCTTTCCGCCGATCAGACCTCCGCGGGATCCACTTCCAAGGTCCACTGCACCCCCGCGGGCGCGCGGAAAGTCGACTGCCAGGCGCGAAGGAAGCGGTTGAGGGCCGGTCGGTCGTCGCACTCGACGAGAAGCTGCGCGCGCTCCAATTCCTTAAGACGCACGATGTTCATGGGAACCGGATCGTAGATGCGCACTGCGTCCCCCTCGAGAGCGTGGCCCGCTTCGGCCACATCTTCGAGGAATCGAAGCGACTGCGCGAGCGTGGGCGCCTGCGCCGTAAGGAGCGCCTGGTGCGTGAAGGGCACGAGAAAGTTCTCCCGACGCACGTCGAGGAGCGCATCGGCAAACAATCGGTAGTCCTGCTTTGCGAGCGCCTCGAAGAAGGGATCCGTCGCAAAGCGCGTCTGAATCACCACGCGGCCGGCTTCGCCGTGGCGCCCGGCGCGGCCGGCCACCTGCATGAGCGTCGCAAAGAGCATTTCCCTAGCGCGCGTCGCGGGACTCAGAAGCTGAGCGTCGGCGTTGAGGATCACGACGAGTCCCACGTTGCGAAAGTCGTGTCCCTTGGCGACCATCTGCGTTCCGACGAGAATGTCCACCTCGCCCGCATGCACCTTGGCGAAGGCTTCTTCGGCCTCGTGCTTTCGCGAGACGCTGTCGCGGTCGATGCGAAGGACGCGCTTTCCGGGAAAGCGGATCTCCAGCTCTTCGAAGATTCTCTCCGTCCCGCTGCCCCGGGGCAGGATGTCGACGTTTCCGCAGACGGGACAGGCTTCGGGAACCTTGCTGCGCCAACCGCAGTGGTGACAGACGAGCGAGCGGTCGCTCTTGTGAAAGACCGTGAAGGTGGAGCAGTGCCGGCAGGAACTCACCCAATTGCAGCTCGGACAGCTCAAAACCTGCGCATAGCCGCGGCGGTTGATGAAGACGAGCACCTGCCGCCCCGCCTCGAGCACCTTCGTCATGGCGGAGACGGTGAAGTCGGTGAGCGAACGGCGGGATCCCTTCTCCGGCGGATCCGTGAGCGTAACCTCGGGCAGCACGGCGCGACCCGACGCGCGGTACGCCATGGTGAGAAGCTTGTACTGTCCCGCCGAAGCCTTCATCCACGATTCGAGCGAAGGCGTGGCGGAACCGAGCAGTACGGGGACGTCGTTGGCCTTTCCCCGCCAGACGGCGAGGTCCCGCGCGGAAAACCGCAGTCCGTCCCCCGCCTTGTAGGAGCCGTCGTGCTCCTCGTCCACGATCACGAGGGCGAGATGTTTGAAGCTCGCAAAGACGGCGGTGCGGGTGCCCACGAGAATGTCGGCCCGCCCTTCGTGGACGGCCAGCCAGTTTCGCGCCCGCTCTCCGTCGGAGAGTTCGGAGTGCAAAACGGCCACGGTTCTCTCGGGAAAGCGGCTCCGAATCCGGTCCACCGACTGCGGCGTCAGATTGATTTCGGGGACGAGAAAGAGAATCTGGCCGTCCGCTTTGCGGCGAAGCGTCTCTTCCATCCACCGCAGGTACACCTCGGTTTTCCCCGATCCCGTCACGCCGAAGAGAAGGAAAGTTTTAAAGTGCTCGGCCCGATTCAGTTCGTCGAGCACCGTTTTCTGCTCGTCGTTCAATTCCGGCACATCCACCGGCCGACCGCCGCTCTCGAGGGGCTTTCTCATCCGTTCCATCACGGCGGCCTGTCGCTTCCCCGGCGCGCGCTTCAGGAAAAGAGGCAGTCCCGAGAGCGCGGCCTCCCCCCAGGAGCGCTGATAGTAGCCCGCCGCAAAACGCGTGAGGCGTAGCCATTCGCTGGGCAGGGGAGGAATGTCGTTCAGGACGGCCGTGACGCTGCGCAGACGATTCTGCGCAATCTCCGACCCCCGCACGAGGTTTACGACGATCCCGACCACGCGGCGTCTGCCGAGCGTGACGAGCACTCGGTCTCCGAGCGCGACGAGCATGTCCTCGGGAACCTTGTAGTCGAGTTCCCCGAGGGTGGGCACGTCGACGATCACCTTGGCGATCAGGTCGTTGCTTTTCATAGCTCCTCAGCGGTTGTGGATAACTTTGTGGATTAAGAGGATTTCGACGAACTTCCTTTTCCGGTCAGAACCTGTGAAACACCAAGGTGTTTCACAGAGGCACATCAAACCTCTTAGCTTCTACCGCAATGAATAGAGGAAGATGAAAAAAGGACGAGAAGATAACTCCCGCCCTTTTTTCTTCATTTGTCAACTCTTTTCGACCCCTGTGCAAAACTCCGTTCGCCGAGGTTCGCGGCAAAAGAATCGACGGATATTATCCGTGATAACGGCGGCTGTATTCATGCACTTCGTCCGCCACGATCTGCACGCTCTCGACCGGAGTGAACTGATTGATGCCGTGGCCGAGGTTGAAGACGTGGCCGCCCGCGCCCACTTCGCCGTAGCCGTCGAGCACGCGGCGCACTTCGCGGCGGATGGCTTCTTCACTGCCGAAGAGCACGAAGGGATCGAGATTGCCCTGCAGGGCGACGCGGTCTCCGACGACGCGGCGGGCGCGCGAGATGTTCGTCGTCCAATCGAGACCGACGGCATCGCAGCCGATCGAGGCGATGTCTTCGAGCCATTCGCCGCCGCCCTTCGTAAAGACGATGCTCGGCACGCGGGCGCCGTCGTTTTCCTTGATGAGCGCGTCGACGACCTTCTTCGTGTAGCGAAGCGAGAAGCGCTGGAAATCACCGTCGGCGAGCATGCCGCCCCAGGTGTCGAAGATCTGAACGGCCTGCGCCCCGGCCTTGATCTGGGCGTTGAGGTAGACGGCGACCGCTTCGGCGTTCACTTCAAGGATCTTCTCGAAGAGATCGGGACGACGGTACATCATCGTCTTGACGGTGCGAAAGTCGCGGCTGCCGCGACCCTCCACCATGTAGCAGGCGAGGGTGAAGGGAGAGCCGGAGAAACCGATGAGCGGCACGCGGTTGTTGAGTGCGCGGCGAATGCTCGTAACGGCGTCGGTGACGTAGCGCAGTTCCCCGGCAGGGTCGGGCACGTAGAGATTGCGCACGGCCTCTTCCGTCTGGACGGGACGCTCGAAGACGGGGCCTTCCCCCTGACGGAAGGAGAGGCCGAGGCCCATGGCGTCGGGAATCGTCAGAATGTCGGAAAAGAGGATGGCCGCGTCGAGACCATAGCGATCAATCGGCTGCAGCGTGACTTCCGTCGCGTAGTCGGGGTTCTTGGCAAGTCCCATGAAGCTGCCCGCACGCGCACGGGTTTCGCAGTATTCGGGCAGATAACGGCCCGCCTGGCGCATGAGCCAAAGGGGCGTAAAATCGGTCTTTTCGCGACGAAGCGCACGCAGGAAGCAGTCGTTGATCGGTTGCATGATGAAATTAGGAAGAAGGATAGAAAAATGAAGGAAAACCTCGATACGCCGGCCGGCAACGCCCCCTGGGTGCAACGAAAAGACGCGCAAACCTTCGTTTTATCGCTTCACGTGCAGCCCGGTGCGAAACGCACCGCGGTGGTCGGTCTGTACGGCGAAAAACTCAAGATCGCACTGGCTGCGCCGCCCGTGGACGGAAAGGCCAATCAGGTGCTCGTGCAGTTTCTCGCCAAGTCTCTCGGCATCGCCAAGTCCGGCGTCACGCTGATCGCGGGCGAAACCAGCCGGGAGAAACGCGTCGCGGTACGCTGCGGCGAAAACGCTCTGGCCGCCCTCGCCGTCAAAGCCAAGTGACAGAAAAGAGGCTTCCGCCCCGAGGGGAAGAAGCCTCCGCAGTCAAACGAAATCCGTTGCGGTTCAGCGAACAACCAGAACCGGGCGGTCCGCCTGATGAAGAACCTTCTGCGTTTCGCTGCCGAGAAGAAGCGAACCGAAGGAGCCCAAGCCGCGGCTCGCCATGACGATGTAGTCCACATCGAGGCGATGCGCGCACTCGAGAATGCCTTCCCAAACCGTACCGGCGTGTTCCGCCACGATTTCGCATTCCACGCCGCCCTCGCGGGCCTTATCGGAGATCTTCGTCAGACGCTCGCGAACCGCGGGATCTTCACATTCGAAGCCGCCGGCGGGAGGAGGAGCGACAACGACGGTCACGCCGACGAGGGAACCGCCCAACGCCTTGGCAAGTTTGACGGCCGTATCGACGGCCTGCTCACTCAAATTAGAACCGTCCGTCGTTACCAATACCTTAACATCGCTCATTTTTGCCTCTCCATTCAGTGTTGCGGAAACCCGCACGTCATACCCGTAATCCTACCGCAAATCGACCGTGCGTCCGAAAAAAAAACGGAGTCCATCCCTTTCGGGAGAACTCCGTTTTTCCGATCGAGCGCCCTCGATCAATGATGCTGGCGCTGACGAATCTTCTTGATCGCCGCCAACTGAGCCGCCATGGCGGACATTTCGGCTTCGAGTTTGGCAATCGCGAGTTCACCGGTAACCTGAGCACGTTGCGCGCGGGCTTCTTCGAGCGCCTTCGCAGCCTTGGCCTCGTCGAGGTCCTTGGTACGAATCGCCGTATCGGCCAACACCGTCACGTGATGCGGTTGCACTTCCAGAACACCGCCCGCAACAAACACTTCTTCAACCTCCTTGCCCGTACGGATACGGACGAAGCCGGGCTTCACAAGCGTAATGAGCGGAAGGTGTCCGGGCAGAATCCCCAATTCGCCAGACTTACCGGGCAGCGAGACGAACTCAGCTTCACCGGAGAAAATGCTTTCTTCGGCGCTGACGACGTCGACTTTAAGAGTAGCCATACATGTTGCTCCGTTTGTCGGGCGCTTATGCGGGCCGATTGCTCGGCCCGACAAGCATTACTTGAGAGTCTTGGCCTTTTCGAAGGCTTCGTCGATGGTACCGACCATGTAGAAAGCCTGTTCGGGAAGCTCGTCGCATTCGCCGTCGACGATCATCTTGAAGCCGCGGATCGTTTCCTTAAGGGGAACGTACTTGCCCGGGGCGCCGGTAAAGACTTCGGCAACGTGGAAGGGCTGCGACAGGAAGCGCTGGATCTTACGGGCGCGCATAACCGTCATCTTGTCTTCCGGAGCGAGTTCGTCCATACCGAGAATGGCGATGATGTCGCGGAGTTCCTTGTAGCGCTGCAGAGTTTCCTGAACGCGGCGGCAAACCTTGTAGTGTTCTTCGCCGATGATGTTCGGGTCAACCTGACGGCTCGTGGAGTCGAGCGGGTCCACGGCGGGGTAAATGCCGAGGGCCGCAATGTCACGCGACAGAACGACCGTGGCGTCCAAGTGGCCGAAGGTCGTCGCAGGCGACGGGTCGGTCAAGTCGTCGGCAGGCACGTACACGGCCTGAATCGACGTAATGGAGCCGGTCTTCGTCGACGCGATGCGTTCCTGCAGCTTACCCATTTCTTCGGCCAGCGTCGGCTGGTAGCCCACGGCGGACGGCATACGGCCGAGCAGGGCGGACACTTCGGTACCGGCCAGGGTGTAGCGGTAGATGTTGTCCACGAAGAGCAGGATGTCGCGGCCTTCGTCACGGAAGGCTTCGGCCATCGTCAGACCCGTCAGGGCGACGCGCAGACGGTTGCCCGGGGGTTCGTTCATCTGACCGAACACCATGGCCACCTTGTCGAGAACCTTCGATTCGCCCATTTCGTGGTAGAAGTCGTTACCTTCACGGGTACGTTCGCCCACGCCGGCAAACACGGAGTAACCGCCGTACTGCTTGGCGATGTTGTTGATGAGCTCCATCATGTTGACGGTCTTGCCCACACCGGCACCGCCGAAGAGGCCGACCTTACCGCCCTTGGCGAACGGGCAGATCAGGTCAATAACCTTAATGCCGGTTTCCAAGAGGTCGACGGACGGGGAGAGTTCGTCGAACTTCGGGGCTTCGCGGTGAATTTCGCGGTATTCGTCGGCGCCGATTTCACCGGCGTCGTCGATCGGGCGACCCAGAACGTCCATGATGCGGCCGAGGGTCTTGGGGCCGACCGGAACGGAAATGCCGCGGCCCGTGCTCTTGACCTTCATGCCGCGCTGCAGACCTTCCGAAGAGCCCATGGCGATGGTACGAACCACGCCGTCGCCGAGCTGCTGCTGGACTTCGAAGGTGAGGCCGGCTTCGGCCAGGGTGTTGCTCTCATCCTGTTCGAGGACGAGGGCTTCGTAAATCTTAGGCATCTCACCGCCGGTGAACTCGATGTCCACCACGGCGCCGATAACCTGAACGATCTGTCCGATACTCATGGGATTTCCTCAGTTATCGATACTTGTTTCGTTAAGACACGGCGGCGGCACCACCGACGATTTCGGTGATTTCCTTGGTAATGCCGGCCTGACGGGTCTTGTTGTAGACGAGTTGCAGTTCGTCAATGAGCTTCTTGGCATTGTCCGAAGCGGCCTTCATGGCCACCATACGGGCGCTCTGTTCCGAAGCCATATTTTCGGCAACCGCCTGATAAATCAAAGCCTCAACGTAACGCTTCAGAAGGTCGTCGAGAACGGATTGGGCGTCGGGCTCGTAGAGATAGTCCCACGAGTAATCGCGTTTTTCGTCCGGAGCGTCGAGCATCCGGTCCGTGATGGGCAGCAACTGTTCAATGACCGGTTCCTGCTTCATGGCATTGATGAAACGCGAGTAGGCCAGATGCACAGAATCAACCTTTCCTTCCATGTACGCCTGAATCTGCACCGTAATGGCGCCGATCAGACGATCGAGGTTGGGGTGGTCGCCAAGCTGAACGACTTGGCTGACCACGGGCATGTTCAGGCGCTGAAGGAAGCCGAGTCCCTTGTTACCAATCGCCGTGGCTTCGATCTTCTTGCCTTCGGCGGTCCAGGTCTTGATCTGCTGAAGGACCAGACGCTGGATGTTGGTATTCAAAGGACCGGCCAACCCCTTGTCGGTCGTCACGAGGATCAGACCGACTTTCTTGTTGGCGCCCTTATCTTCGGCGAGGAACGGATGATGATATTCCGTACGGGACTGAGCCAGATGCGAGCAGATCAGGCGAATCTTATCGCCGTAGGGACGAGCTTCATGCATCCGATCCTGCGCCTTGCGCATCTTCGAGGCCGCAACCATTTCCATCGCTTTGGTGATCTTGCGCGTATTGTGTACGCTCTTGATCTTCCCGCGAATTTCCTTAGTACTAGGCATGGATTTTTGGTCCTCTAAGATCGGTTAAACGCTTAGTAAGCGCCAGACTTCTTGAACTCTTCGATCGCGCTCTTCAGAACGGCTTCGTCTTCCTTGACGAGTTCCTTCTTGGCTTCGATCGATTCGACGAGCTGGGGATAGTGCGTCTTGACGTATTCGCGCATGCCGCGTTCAACACGCAGGGCATCGGCCACCGCCACATCGTCGTAAGCGCCGATGTTGACGGAGTAGAGCACGAGCGCTTCTTCCCAAACCTGCAGAGGTTGGTACTGAGGCTGCTTCATGAGTTCGGTCACGACGCGGCCGCGTTCGAGCTGCTTGCGGGTCGCTTCGTCGAGGTCGGAAGCGAACTGCGCGAAGGCAGCCAGTTCACGGTACTGAGCCAGGGCGAGACGAACGCCACCGCCGAGCTTCTTGATGATCTTCGTCTGAGCGGCGCCACCGACGCGGGACACGGAAATACCCGGGTTGATAGCGGGGCGGATACCGGCGTTGAAGAGGTCGGTTTCCAAGAAGATCTGACCGTCCGTAATCGAAATCACGTTGGTCGGCACGAAGGCGGTCACGTCACCGGCCTGCGTTTCAATGATCGGCAGAGCCGTCATCGAACCGGTCTTGCCCTTGACGGCACCCTTGGTGAAGCGTTCGACGTAGTCGGGGTTCACGCGGGCGGCACGTTCGAGCAGACGGCTGTGCAGGTAGAAGACGTCGCCAGGATAGGCTTCACGTCCCGGCGGACGACGCAGCAGCAGGGAGATTTGGCGATAAGCCCAGGCCTGCTTGGTCAAGTCGTCGTAGACGATGAGGGAGTCTTCACCGCGGTCGCGGAAGTATTCGCCCATCGTGGCGCCGGCGTACGGAGCGATGTACTGCATGGCGGCCGATTCGGAAGCCGTGGCGGCCACGACGATCGTGTAGGCCATGGCGCCGGATTCTTCGAGCTTGCGAACGACGTTCGCAATCGTCGAGGCCTTCTGGCCGATGGCGACGTAAACGCAGATGAGGTCCTTGCCCTTCTGGTTGATGATCGTGTCGATGGCCACGGCGGTCTTACCCGTCTGACGGTCACCAATGATCAGTTCGCGCTGGCCGCGTCCGATCGGCACCATGGCGTCGATGGACTTCAGACCCGTCTGAACCGGCTGCGAAACCGACTGACGATCAATCACGCCCGGGGCGACCTTTTCCACCACGTCGTATTCTTCCGTCTGGATCGGGCCCTTGCCGTCGATCGGCTGACCGAGGGCGTTGACCACGCGGCCGATCAGAGCGCGGCCGACGGGAACGGAAAGAATGCGCTTGGTGGTCTTGACCACGTCGCCTTCGGAAATGTGTTCGTAATTACCGAGAATAACGGCACCGACGGAATCGCGCTCAAGGTTGAGAGCCAGGCCGTAGGTGTTGTTGGGGAATTCCAACATTTCGCCCTGCATCACGTCGCTGAGACCGTGAACACGGCAAATACCGTCGGTCACCGAAACTACGGTGCCTTGGGTGCGAAGATCAGCGGAAACGCCGAGGCCTTCGATACGCTTCTTCAGCAGATCGCTGATTTCACTAGGATTGAGTTGCATCTTACAGCTCCGAATTTTTTAAGCGGTGAGCATCGTTTTCATCTGCTCGAGACGGGTGCGGACCGTCGCATCGATCACTTGGTCGCCGACCGTTACCGCCACACCGCCGATCAGTTCGGGATTAACACGAACGATGGGCGTGAGTTTCACTCCCGGGAACTTCGATGCAAGCTTGTCCAAAAGCCCCTTGAGCTCTTCATCGCTGAGCTCGAAGGCCGTCTCGATGTGGACGTCGGCGACGCCCTCGGACAAATTCTTCAGTTCATGGAACTGACGAGCGATTTCCGGCATCACTTCCAGACGATCGTTTTCCACCACCACTCGAAGAAGATTCGCGGCGTCCTTGGGAAGGGAGCCGCCACAAGCATCCTCGATCAGATTGAAAAGTTGATCGTCAGTCAGTTTCGGATCGCCCACCAACGTGGCGACCTGAGGGTCCTGCGCAACGGCACAAATCGCCTGCAGCGCCTGGAGCACCTCCGCCACTTCATCAGCGCCGGCCTTACGTTCCTGAAGGGCCTTCATGAGGCCCGAGGCGTAGGGGCGCGCAATCGTCGAAAGTTCAGCCATAATCAGAGCTTCGCCTTCAATTGTTCAAGCAACTGAGCATGAACCGTTTTGTCCACTTCGCGGGCCAAAATTTGTTCGGCACCGGCGACGGCGAGCACCGCAACCTGACTGCGGAGCTGTTCGCGAACACGCTCCATTTCCTGGGCGGCTTCCGCGCGAGCGGCTTCGAGAATGCGGTCGGCTTCGATCTGAGCCTGGGCCTTGGCGTCCTCGACAATCTTCTGACCCAGCTTTTCGCCGTCGGCCACAAGATTGGAAGCACGGGCGCGAGCATCGGCTTCAATCGCCTTGCCCTGCTCCGTGGCGACGGCCAGCGCGCGTTCGCCCTTGTTGGCGGCGGCGAGCCCGTCTGCAATTTGCTTCTGCCGCTCTTCGATCGCATTGATCAACGGCGGCCAGATGTACTTCATGGTGATCCAGGCACCAAGGAAGAACACGACCATCTGTACAAACAGAGAGGCATTGATATTCATTATTGAACCCCGTTACGAGGCCGCGGCGAAAAGAAAAGGATTCAGCGCAGCCTCGTCGTCATTAAGAAAAAGACGTTGTAACTTTCGCGCCGGAAAGAATTAACCGACGAAGGGGTTGGCAAAGGCGAACATCATGGCGATACCGACACCGATAAGGAAGGCGGCGTCGATAAGACCGGCGAGAAGGAACATCTTCGTCTGAAGGGGTTCCATGAGTTCCGGCTGACGAGCGGCCGATTCAAGGTACTTAGCGCCCATGATGGCGATACCGATGGAAGCACCAGCGGCACCAAGACTCACGATAAGACCGCAGGCAAGAGCAACGAGAGCGACGTTGGTCATTTGAAAGAACTCCTAAACCGAAAGAAAAAAGGGAGTAGTGAAAAAGAAAAGATGTTATGCCTAATTAATGGCTACTGTGGGCCTGACCGATGTAGACAAGCGTGAGCATCATCATGATGAACGCCTGCAACAGAACGATCAGAACGTGGAAAAGCCACCAGACCAACCCAGCGGCGATCTGGCCGAGTCCGGCACTCGCAGCCCCGATGGGCCCGAATTCGAGAGCGAAGCCCCCCAGCAAGGCAAGAAGGAAGAACAACAACTCGCCGGCGTACATGTTGCCGAAAAGTCGCATGCCCAGAGAAACGAACTTGGCCAGATATTCAATCAGGTTCAAAAGAAGATTGAACGGCCAAAGCAGCGGGTTCTTGCCGAACGGAGCCGTAAAGAGTTCCACGACGAAGCCCGTCGCGCCCTTGACCTTGATGCCGTAGTAGAACATCAAGAGCAACACGCCGAAGGAGATCCCCAGCGTGCCGTTCAGGTCGGCCGTGGGCAACGGACGGAGATAATGCAGGCCGAACCAGCCCGCAATCATCGGGAACAGATCCACCGGAATCAAGTCGATGGAGTTCATCAACGTGACCCAGCAGAACACGGTCAATGCAAGCGGAGCGATATAGGTACGGTCGCCGTGGACGATGCTTTTGGCCTGGTTGTTCACCATTTCCACAAGCATTTCCACCGCGCACTGCACCTTACCAGGAACTCCGGAGGTTGCATTTTTGGCACCGGCTCTCAAGAGGAAGAACATGACGACCATCATCAAAATGGAGAAGAAGATGGTGTCGTAGTTCAGCACGGAAAAATCAACAATGACGCCCTGCTTCATGGAAGACAGATGCGCCATATGGTGTTGAATGTACTCAGTAGCGGTAGGGGCGTTGGTTGCCATGGATACCGATCCTTAGTTTCTCTTGAACAGCACGATAAAGTTTGCATTGACGACGACCACGATTCCGAGAATCCAGCCGGGCCAATACAAGTTTTCGTAGTACTTGACGCTCAAGCCCAAAATGAGCAGGACCGCCAAGATCTTTACAAATTCCCCTACGAGTACCCGGTACGGACTGAACCGTCCCGAAGTTCTTCGTCCCGCGGTCACCAAATAAAGCGCGAAAAGCGCCGTCGGAAATGCATAAGCAATCCCGCCGATCAGTGCCGAAACCCCTGCCTCCTGCCCTACGAAAACAGCAAAAAGAGCGGCAACCAAAAAGGTCAGGACGAACTGCGCAAGAGAAACGCGCATCATATCAGAAATGACGTACATGACTTGCACAGACTAGGGAAATTTGAAACGGATGGAGTATAAAGTTCTGTTGCATCCCTTCACAATTAGTCAAAAAGAGGAGAAGGGGGACTTTCTGTTACGAAACTAAGTCGTAGTGACTAAGCTTAAAGAACTACTCATCGTTGAATCCGATCGACGATGCCCTGAAGCTGCTCCAGATTGGAAAACTCGATGACGATCTTCCCCTTGCCCTTCGGGGAGGCGCTCAACTTCACGACCGTGCCGAGCGTGTGAGCCAGGGCCTCTTCCAGACGCTCGTCGTCGCGCGTCTTGATGACGACGCGGCTCTTGGGTTCCTTGCGCACGCCGCCTTCCTTCATTTTCTTGACGAGGTTCTCGGTCTGCCGCACCGAGAGAGCCTCGAGCGCGACGCGCTTGGCGGCGACCACCTGCATCGCCCCCTCAAGAGCCAGGAGCGCACGGGCGTGCCCCATCTCGAGTTCGCCGCGAGCGAGCATCGCCTGGACCTCTTCGTTGAGACCAAGGAGCCGCAGCAGGTTCGTGGTGGCTGATCGCGAGCGGCCGATCGCCTTGGCGCATTCCTCGTGCGTCAATCCGAACTCCTCCTGCAAGCGACGAACGCCGAGCGCCTCTTCAATGGGATTGAGATTTTCGCGCTGGATGTTTTCGATGAGTCCCACGGCGAGCGCATGCCGATCGTCGAGCTCCCTCACGATGGCGGGGACGGTTTCGAGCCCGATCATCTTGGCGGCCTGATAGCGCCGCTCCCCGGCCACAATTTCGTAGCCCGCGTCGGTTTTGCGCACGATGAGGGGACTCAGAATGCCTTCTTCGCGAATGGAGGCGGCTAAGGCCTCGAGCGCTTCGGGCTCCATGCGCGAACGCGGCTGCATGCGCCCGGGAGCGACCTCGGAGAGCCGGAGCTCCTCGACGGCGAGACCGTCCTTTTCGTCAGACATCCAGTCTTCGGAGAGCGGAGCGCCGAACAGCGCATCGAGGCCGCGCCCCAATCCCTTGTTTTTTTCCTTCTTGTTCATTGCTCATCCCTCATGCGCGCTTGCCTTCCATCCGCGCAATCAACTCGTCCGCACAGGCCAGGTAGGCCTTCGCCCCCTTGCTTGAACGGTCGTAGACGACGCCGGGCTTACCGTAGCTCGGCGCCTCGGCGAGGCGTACGTTGCGGGGGATGATGGTTTCGAAGACCTTGTCGCCGAAATGTTTGATGAGTTGTTCACTCACCTGCTGCTGCAACGTAATGCGCGGGTCGAACATTACGCGCAAAAGCGTGATGATGCGAAGCGATTTGTTCTTCTCCGCGTGCACGCGGCGCACGCTCCCCACGAGATCGGTGAGTCCCTCAAGCGCAAAGTATTCGCACTGCATGGGAATCACGACTCCGTCGGCCGCGCAGAGGGCGTTCATCGTCATCATCGAAAGACTCGGCGGGCAGTCGATCAGCACGTAGTCGTAGCGGTCGCGCACCGCGTCAAGCACCACGCGCAAACGCGCGTCGCGGTCCTTCATGCCGACAAGCTCAACCTCCGCTCCCGCAAGTTCCCGATTGGAGGGAAGAACGTCGAAACCGGACTCGGCGTGCAGAACGACCTCGTCGAAAAACTTCGCGCCGATGAGGAGTTCATAGACCGAAGCCGAGAGATCCCCTTTCTCAAATCCCGCGCCCGTCGTGCCGTTTCCCTGCGGATCGAGGTCAACAAACAACACACGGCGCTTCTTCTGCGCTAATGCAGCAGCAAGATTCAGCGCCGTGGTGGTCTTCCCCACGCCTCCTTTTTGATTCGCAATGCAAAAAATCTTCGCCATCAGAACATCCGAAATTGATTCAATTCCCGCGGTTTTACAGGGTCTTCCACAGTTCCGAGAAACCCTGCCAGAAAACGGACACGCCCAAGCAGATCAGGATGAAGGCCATGATTCTAGCCAACGCGTCGGCACCCGCCGTGCCCACCGCTTTGCTGATGCGGTCGCTATAACGATAGCAAACCCAAATCGTGGCCATCGTCGCGATGATTGCGGCGACGGTTCCGGCGATGTTCGGAATGTCGTACGGGAGACTCGTGCCAATCGCTACCGTCACGGCAATGCATCCAGGCCCCGTGGTAAGCGGCAACGTAAAGGGATAAAAGGCCATCGACTTGAGTTGCGTGCGCGAATAAATTCGTTGCGGCCGACCATTGTCCTCGGTTCCGTCGTGGGCGGGAGCGTTCATGGCATTCCACCCTGCGGCAAAGAGCACGCAGCCGCCTGCAACGCGCAGAGCGCCTACGGAAATGCCGAAGAAACTCAAAATAAAGTGCCCGGCAAAGAGACACACGAGCATGATGATCAGACAGAAAATCGCAATCTGCCTGACCACATACGCTTTGTCCCGATCCGGAACGTCAGGCGTCATCGTGGTGAAGAGCATCGCTCCGCTGAAGGGATTGATCACCGGCACCAGCGTCGAATACGCGAAAACGAAGGCACTGAGAAAGGCTGAAATCATGACAGTCCGCAACGCTCGTTGCGCCCCATAACGATCAAATGTCTGGATTCATGCAGTCCGGGCACCGTCATCGGAAGAATTTCCCGAACCCTTACGAAATCGGGAAGAGCGGCCATTTCCTCTTCGGGAACGCCGCCCTTCATGGCGAGCCAAACGCCGGAAGGCTTCAGAAGGTGCTCCGTAAGACTCGTGAAGTCCGCCAAAGAGGCGAAGGCGCGCGAAGTGATCACGTCAAACGGGGAAAGACGCAGATTCTCCACCCGCGCGTGATGCGCGCGAAAATTTTTCAGGCCCAGCTCAATCTGAGCCTGCTGCAAAAAGGTGACCTTTTTCTTCACCGTGTCGACCGCATGAACGGAAAGGTCCGGGCGCAGAAGCGCCGTCGGAACGGCGGGCAGTCCCCCGCCGCTTCCCACGTCGAGAAGCGTCTTCGCTTCGGGCGCAATCTTCGCGATCATCGGCACGAGAGCGGCCGAATCGAGAAGATGGTGCGTCACCACCTCGGACTCTTCCCGAATGGCCGTCAGATTGTAGGTGCGGTTCCAACGCAAAAGAAGGTCCGCGAAGCGTCCGAGGAGCGTCACCGTCCGTTCGTCCGAAGGCAGTCCCAGTCCTTCGAGCCCGCGGGCGAGCATTTCTTCCCGAGCGGTCATTCCTTAGTCTCCTTGAAGGGATCCTTGGTTCCCTTCTGGCGGTTGTAGTAGTACTTGCGCTTCAGGTACACGAGGAGAAGCGACACGGCGGCGGGCGTCACGCCCGAAATTCGGGAGGCCTGACCGATCGTTTCCGGCTGCACTGCGCGAAGCTTCTGCCGAACCTCAAAGGAGAGCCCCGGAACGTCGTCGAAATTCAGTTCCGCGGGAATGCGAAGGGTTTCGTTGGCGAGGGTCTTGGCGATTTCGGCGCGCTGACGGTCGATGTAGCCCGAATACTTCACGGCGATTTCGATCTGCTCCACCACGTCGTCGGCGAGCTCGGAGACGTCGAGCACATCGCCCCCTTCTTCGAGCTTCATCGAGGCGAGCGTCCGAAGATCCATGCCCGGACGGGAAAGGAGCGTGCGGAGGTTGTATTCGTGATCGAGCTTCACGGAAAGGACGCGCTCGTCCTCGCCGTCCTGCAGTTTCTTGGGATGAACCCACACGGACCCCAGGCGCTCGAGCGTCGACTCCACCGCCTTCTTTTTGGCTTCGAAGTAGGCGTAGCGCTCGTCGCTCACGAGACCGAGCGAGCGCCCGATTTCGGTGAGACGCTCGTCGGCGTTGTCTTCGCGCAGGCTCAGGCGATATTCGGCACGGCTCGTGAACATGCGGTAGGGTTCCGTCACGCCCCGCGTCGTGAGGTCGTCGACCATCACGCCGAGGTAGGCTTCGTCGCGGCGGGGCACCCAGGGTTCCTCGTCACGCACGAAACGGGCGGCGTTGAGGCCGGCCAACAGCCCTTGGGCGGCCGCCTCTTCGTATCCCGTCGTACCGTTGATCTGCCCGGCAAAGAAAAGACCGGGCATGGCCTTCGTTTCGAGACTCTTCTTGAGGCCGCGCGGATCGTAATAGTCGTATTCGATCGCATACCCCGGGCGCAGGAGATGCGCGTGTTCGAGACCCGGCATCATCCGAACCATCTTGATCTGCACGTCAAAGGGCAGGCTTGTCGACACGCCGTTGGGATAAATCTCGTTTACGGCAAGCCCTTCGGGTTCCAGGAACACCTGATGGCTGTCCTTGTCGGCGAAGCGCTTGACCTTGTCTTCGATAGAAGGGCAGTACCGGGGCCCGATCCCCTGAATCACGCCCGTGTACATGGGGGAGCGATCCAGATTGGCGAGGATCAGGTCGTGCATTTCGCGGTTGGTGCGCGTAATCCAGCAGGGCACTTGTTCGGGGTGGGGACGCTGCGGCAAAAAGAGCGAAAATCCGGGTACGGGATCGAGCTCACCCCACTGCACTTCGCAACGGCTGTAGTCGATGGAGCGCCCGTCGATGCGAGGCGGGGTCCCCGTCTTCAGGCGACCCTGCGGCATGCCGAGGTCCTTGAGGCGTTCGGCAAGACGAATGCTCGCGGGATCGCCCACGCGGCCGGCCGAGTAGTGTTCCAAGCCGATGTGCACCAAACCGTTCAGGAAAGTGCCGGCGCAAAGCACCACGGCCCGCGCGTCAAAGCGGATGCCCGTCTGCGTCACGACGCCCGCGGCGCGTCCGTTTTCGACGACGAGATCGTCTACCGCCTGTTGGAAGAGCCAAAGGTTCGGCTGCGACTCCACCAGACGCCGCATGGCGGTTCGGTAGAGCTGACGATCGATCTGAGCGCGCGTCGCGCGCACGGCCGGGCCCTTGGAGCGGTTCAGAATACGGAACTGAATGCCCGCTTCGTCCGTAACGACGCCCATCGCGCCGCCCATGGCGTCGAGTTCCTTGACGAGATGTCCCTTGCCAATGCCGCCGATAGAAGGATTGCAGGAGAGCTGCCCGATCGTATCGAGATTGTGCGTGATGAGAAGGGTTTTTCTCCCCATGCGGGCGCTCGCGAGCGCGGCTTCCGCGCCGGCGTGACCGCAACCGACCACGATGACTTCAAAGGATTCGGGGAAAAGCATAAAAAAATCGACTCCGTCCGAGAGACTTCGTTTGCATCACTTGCCGATGCAGAATTGACTGAAAATTTTGCCCAAGAGATCGTCCGGCAACGTGCGCCCGAGTACTTCGCCGAGCGCTTCGCCCGCGAGACGCAGTTCTTCGGCCACAAGCTCCCAACCCTCGTTGTGGTGCAGGCGTTCCAGCGCCCAATCCGCATGTTCCCGGGCTCGGGTGAGCGCGGCCAAATGACGTTCTCTGGCGATAAAGAGACCTTCCGTGTTGGCGTTCATTCCGGCGTGCCGCAGCAGGGTTTCCCGAAGTTCCTCGAGTCCCTTTCCGGTCTTGACGGAGAGAGCGATGCCGTCGACCGGCAGGGACGCGCCCTCGGGCAAGAGATCGGTCTTGTTCGCGACGTGCACGAGCACGGCGTCGCGTCGCGCTCGCGAGCGAACGAGCTCGAGAACCTCGCGGTTATCTTCCACGCTTCCCGAGGCGTCGGTGAGGTGAAGAATGATTTCGGCCTTGGCGATGGCGTCGAGCGTTCGCTCGATCCCCTTTTGTTCGACAAGGTCCTCCGTTTCGCGAAGACCCGCCGTGTCCACCATGCGGATGGGAACGCCGCCGAGATTCACCCAGTGCTCCACGCGGTCGCGCGTCGTCCCGGCGATGTCGGTGACGATGGCGACGTCTTCCTGAGCGAGCGCGTTGAGAAGACTCGACTTCCCGACGTTGGGGCTTCCGACGAGGGCCACCGTGATGCCTTCGCGCAGCACCTTGCCGCGCCCGGCGTTCTTCAGGAGATTCGACAGGCCGTCCCGAACTCCCTCGAGTCTCTCGGCGAGATTCGCAAAGAAGGAGGGATCGAGTTCCTCCTCGGGAAAGTCCAGAATGGCCTCGATGTAGGCGCGCACGTCGTCGAGCTCGCCTCCGACCTCTCGGACGGCCCGGGAAAAGTCCCCGGAAAGCGAGCGCTGCGCGGCCTGGGCCGCGGTTTCGCTTGCCGCGTCGATCAGGTCCGTCACCGCTTCGGCCTGGGCAAGGTCGATGCGTCCGTTTAGGAAGGCGCGCTCCGTAAATTCGCCGGCACGGGCGAGCCGCATGCCGCAGAAGGCGCATTTCTTCAGCACCGAACGCAGAACCATGCGCAGAAGAACCGGTCCGCCGTGAACCTGCAGTTCAAGCACGCTCTCTCCCGTGTAGCTCGCGGGAGCGGGGAAGAACAAAACGATCGCATGATCAAGCACGCGGTCGTTCTCATCCCGAACGGGATAGAGATGTGCATGGCGGGCCCGAACGACCCGGTCGCCGAAAAGGGCGTGCAAAACGGCTTCGTTCCAACGCTCGGGAAACGAAAGGCGTACGATGCCGATCGCTCCGCGACCGGCGGCCGTTGCAGTGGCTACAATCGGATCCTTATCGCTGTGCATGTTCGCGTACTCTGTTGATAGTGTCTCGGTTCGCGTGCATTCTAATGCGGAATCGAAAGTCTTCCCCTGTTTTTCCGTCTCTTTCCATGTCCCTGCAAAGACCCAATCCGTCCGGTCCGAGTCTCGGCGCGCTCCTGAGCGCCGTCCTGAGCGTCTTGCTTTCCCTGATCGTCGCGGCTTTGATCGGCTCGCGCGTCGGAGACGACTATCAGACAAGAGCGCTCGTCTACGTGTCGCTGCTTCTTTGGAGCGTCGTCGGCGCGGGCGTGCTTCTTTACCTCACGCGCCGCTCGACGAGCCGTCCGACCCTGAAGAGAATTCTTCTCTGGACGGTTTCAAGCTGGCTGTGGCCGTTGATGGCCGCGGCCGCTGCGGTCCGCCGGAAAACGGAAAAAGAGTGAATCTCACGGGGCACAGAAACGAACGGGACGCCCCTTTCGGAGCATCCCGTTTCGCTGAACCGTTCCCGTTCGGGAGGTTACTTCATCCGTTTCTGACGCTCGGCCGCGATCGTCTTGTTGATCCACCACTGCTGGATGATCGACAGAACGTTGTTCGTCAACCAGTAGAGCACCAGACCCGAAGCGAAGATGAAGAACATCACCGAGAAGACGAGCGGCATGATGTACATGACCTTCGCCTGAACCGGATCCGTGGGCTTCGGATTCAGGAGGATCTGCAGGAACATGGTGGCGGCCATCAGAGCCGGCAGCACGAACCAGGGATCGGGCAGGGCAAGGTCCTGCACCCAGAAGATCCACGAGGAACCGCGGAGTTCCACGCTACCCTGAAGCACCCAGTAGAGGGCAAGGAAGACCGGAATCTGCAGCATGATCGGGAGGCAACCGCCGACCGGATTGATCTTTTCGGAGCGGTAGAGTTCCATCATCGCCTGATTCAGACGCTGCTTGTCGTCCTTGTACTTTTCCTGAATCGCCTTCATGCGGGGCGTCACTTCCTTCATGCGGGCCATGGAGCGATAGCCGGCCGCGGAGATCGGATAGAGAATCGCCTTCACGATGCAGGTGAGGAGCACGATCGCCCAACCCCAGTTGCCAACGATGCCGTGCAGGAACGAAAGCAGCCAGTAAATGGGCTTGGCGAGGAAAGTGAGCCAGCCGTAGTCCACCACGAGTTCGAGACCGGGGGCGAGCGCTTCAAGACGCGTCTGCGTCTGCGGACCCGAATAGAAGCGGGCTTCGTCGCTCACCTTGGCGCCGGGGGCGACTTCAGGCAACGCAATCAGGGTGCCGGCGGCATAGAGCCCGTTCGCAAGAGGACGAACGTAGTTGTCGCGAGCTTCGCCTTCCTTCGGAAGCCAGGCGCTCACGAAGTGGTGCTGCACGACGGCGAACCAACCGTTGTCGGTCTTGTGTTCCAGCGAGGCGCTCTGATCGGCGATGTCTTCGAACGGAACCTTCTGGAACTTGTCCTCGTCCGTGTAGAAGGCCATGCCGGTGTAGGTCGCGTACACGGAGCTTTCACCGTCGGGCTTGCTCGCGTCACGCGTGAGCTGGTAGTAAACCGTGGGCTTGATCGCGGCGGCCGTCGTGTTTTCCACGTCGGTGCGGACCTTCACCGCGTATTCACCGCGGGTGAACGTGTAGGTGCGCGTCAGGACGACACCGTTCTTTTCGGCGCGGAAGACCACCTCAAGGTTGTTGTCCGAACCCATGTCAAGCTTCTGGCTGACGAGTTCAAAACGGTCCTTGTGGTTGGGGAAGTCGCCACCGGCCAGGCCCGTCTGCGAGGTGTAGGTGCGGCGGCCGTCGGCCTGCAGCAGCACCACGTTGCCCAGCTCTTCCTTTGACTTTTCCTCGTTGCCGAGAATCAAGCCGGCCAGGCCGATGTCCTTCCAGTCGGACAGGTTGGGCACGTGGATCAATTCCGTGCCGACGATCACGCCGCCCTCGCGGTCGAAGGTGACCTTCTGCAGATCGGTCGTCACCGTGACGGGATCCTTCACGCCGGGAACGGGCGCCGCCACGTCTTCGGCCGCGGGCGCGGTCTCAGCGGGGACGGCCTGCTCGGCGGCGGCTTCCTGATGCACCTCTTCGGTGTGGAAGAAGGAAGGCTTGCCCTGGTAAACCTGATAGTTGTCCCAAAGGAGGAAGCAGGAGGTAAACAGAATGACCCACAGAAGGGCTCGTTGCAGATCTTTTCCCATAGAACTCGTTACGCTTTGTGGTTGAATTCGTTCGTGCCGACGTCTTGGTCCGTATGACGCCAGCAGCACCAAGAAAAGCGAGTCGGAACCGGATCGTATCCGCTCCCGCCGAAGGGGTGGCATCGGCAAATGCGCACGAACGTCATGTATCCGCCGCGCAATGCGCCGTGACGCTCAATCGCCTCCATGCCGTAGGCCGAACAGGTCGGCACGAAACGGCAGCTTCTCCCGAACCAGGGAGAAAGCGTCAGCTGATAGAGGCGGATCAAGGCCAGAAGCACCCGTGTCACGGCTGAAGGCTCCTCAGCTTTCCGGCCGAACGACGCGACAAATCCTGCATCAGGAGGTTCGCGTCCTCGTGGAGAGCCTTTTTCAGAGCCGTCACGCCCGCGTCGAAGCCGGCGATTCGGTGGAGCGGTTCCTTTAGTCGTAAAGATACGTCAAGCCCCGACCCCGCTTCACGCAACAACGGAAGCAGGTTCGGAGCTTGGTGTCTTGCGGCTTCCCGCAAAATTCGCTTGATCAGTGCACGGTCGACGGAACGGGGAGCGTTCCTTTTGCCCACGGTGATGCCGAAACGCAAGCGCTCGGGCACCTCCGTGCACATAGCCTGGAGAGAAAAATAGCGGCTCCGCGCGAAAAACGTGCGTTCGTTTCTCGTTTTCAGCAAAACGCCAAAATCCTCCGTTCGAATCAAACGGAGGTTTCGGGAAAAGCCATACGTTGCCACGGTTCGTCTCTACACGGCCGTTCAACGCCGTGCACGGCGTCTCGGACGAGAATCAGAGAGCGAGCGTGTGACGGCCCTTGGCGCGACGGCGGGCAAGGACGCGGCGGCCGCCCTTCGTGCGGCTGCGGACAAGGAAGCCGTGCGTACGGGCACGCTTGACCTTGGAGGGCTGGTAAGTACGTTTCGTAGCCATTCTAGTAACCTCAATTAGCAGAGTTCGGAGAACCTGCCGAGGCAGCGTTATCCGAGAGAGACGTTGTTCATGGACGGGGTCTCCTTCTGGTGCGTTCGACGCACCGGGAAATGCTCCCCGAAATCACATTTCTTGTGCGGTTTCGTCAAGAGGATCTGGCGTCGACAACGCAGATCCCGCGAAAAGCTTGTTATTAGAACCTAAAAACAAGGCATTTGTCAATCTCCTTCCACATTTTTCTTTGCGTACATACAGGATGTCGTTCACTTCGCTCTCTCGACACTAGATATAGTAAATGCCGTTTTTGGCTCATCAGGATTTTGTGGTTTACTGTGCATAACAAAAAGTTTGTTAGCGATCACTTCGTTTTTAACGCCTATTTTAAAAATTAAAGTTGCTAGACAGCACTTGTGGATAAATCTGTGCAGTTCATGTACAATAGGAAGTTCTCTTTCCGTTAATCGGAACCTCCCCCGCACGGCGCGGAGGATCGGTTCCCAGAGCTCTTTTCAAGCCCCCTTACCCTCAACACCTCTATCATGCTCGAACTTTGGCAAAAGCTGCTTCAGGAACTCAACACCCTCTTTCCGCAGGCCTTTGAGATTTGGTTCCAGCCGATCAAGCCCGTTCAGTGGAACGAAAAAACGGGGGAACTGACCCTGGCCGCCCCTTCGGCCAAGGTCAACACGCTTCGCCAAACCTACCGCACCGTCATCGAGCAGCTCGGGCGCGGACAGCTCGGCATCAAACCCTTCTCCGTGGAGATCATCTCCAACGGCGCCTCCGCGGCGGAACCAGAGACCGCGGCGAGCGACAAGCGCTCGTCGGACGAAGAGCGCCTCGAGAAGACCGGCCTTCTGCCCGGCCTCACCTTTGAGAACTACGTTCACGGAAACGCCAATCAGCTGGCCGTCGCCGCGGCGGAACACGTCGCCACCTCCGCGGGCGGGCAATACAACCCCCTCTACATTTACGGGGGCGTCGGTCTGGGGAAGACCCACCTCATGCAGGCCATCGGGCACCGCTATCTCGACCTTCATCCCAAAGCCAAGGTCCGCTGCGTTTCCGCACAGGACTTCATCAACGAATTCGCGGCCGCAACGCGCGAGTCGGGCGCGACCAACAGTCAGAAGGCCCTGCAGCAGTTCGACGAACGCTACCGCACGCTCGACCTTCTCCTGATCGACGACGTGCAGTCCTTCTCGGGCGCCAAGGGCTCGCAGGCGCAGTTTTTCCGCACCTTCGAAGCGCTCGTGCCGCACAGCAAGCAGCTCGTCCTCACGTCGGATACGTACACGAAGGGGCTCAAGGACATTGCGCCACGACTCATTTCCCGTCTGACGCAGGGGCTCACGGTGGCGATCGAACCCCCGGAATTCGAGATGCGCATCGCCATTCTCCTCAACAAGGCCAAGGCCTTCAACATCGATCTTCCCGAGGAGGTGGCGACCTTCATCGCAAAGCGTCTGAAGTCCAACGTTCGTGAACTCGAAGGCGCCCTGCAGCAGGTCATCGCATTCCAACAGTTCCAGCCCTCGCTCGGCAAGGTCATCACGATCGACGTGGCCAAGCGCGTGCTGCGCGATCAGTTCAGCGTCAACAATAATTCCGTTACGATCGAAAACATTCAAAAGACCGTCGCCGATTACTACAAGATCAAGGTTGCCGATATGTTTTCCAAGCGTCGTCCGAGGAACATCGCTTTGCCCCGTCAGATCGCCATGTACCTCGCCAAGGAATTGACGCAGCACAGCCTTCCGGAAATCGGCGCGAACTTCGGCGGGCGCGACCACACGACCGTCATGCACGCCGTGCGCAAGATCGCTCAGGAACGCAAAACGGACGCCGACCTCAACCACGAGCTCCACGTCCTCAAACAAATCATCATCGGTTAACGAACCGACCCCACGGTATTCACTGGAAAATTTGCCATGCAACTCATTCAATGCCCCTGCGAATCGCTGCTCACGCCGCTTAAGCGCGTCGAAGGCATCGTCGAACGCCGTCAAACGCTCCCCATCATCAGCAACGTGCTGATTCAGGTGGCCGACGAAAAGATCACGTTCGTCACGACCGACCTCGACATTCAGATCCGCACGACGTCGCTCGGCGGCATTCCCGGCGTCAACGAATCGTTCACGGTCTCGGCCGAAAAATTCTCGAGCATTCTCAATGCTCTCGCGCCGCAGTCGACCGTTTCGATCGACGTGACGGACAAGAAGGTTTCGCTCGTGAGCGGCCGCGCCCGCTACTCGCTGCAGAACCTTCCCGCGGAAGACTTTCCGACCCTGCCGCACGGGGAGTGGAAAGTTCAGTTCGCTCTGCCCGCCTCCACGCTGCACCACCTGCTTCAGCTGACGGTCTTCGCCATGCCGGCCAAGCCGATCCGCTACTTCCTCAACGGCGTGCTTCTGGAAATCGAAGGGGAAATCATCCGTGCGGTCGCCACCGACACGCACCGTCTGGCCTGCTGCGAAACCCGTTTGGACAAGGAACTTCTCGACAAGCCCCTTTCCTGCATCATCCCGAAGAAGACGGTTCGCGAACTCAGCCGCATCCTGCCGGACAACGACACGGTCGTGGAGTGCCAGTTCAATGAAACCCAGTTCTGCGTCCGCTTCGGCGATGTGGAATTCATGAGCAAGCTCGTCGAAGGGAAGTTCCCGAACTACCGCACCGTGATGAACACCGCTTCGGCCCATCCGCACCGCCTCGAGCTCAATCGCGAACAGCTCATCGAGACGCTTCGCCGCGTGGCCATCATGACCTCCGACAAGTACCGCGGCATCCGCTGGAAGGTGCACGAAAATCAGCTCACCATTCACAGTTCGTCGCCGGACCAGGAAGAGGCTTCGGAAACGATTGAAATCGACTGGACGGGGGACGAGGCCGAAATGGGCTTCAACGTGACCTACCTGCTCGAAGTGCTGTCGCTTCTCAAGAACAACACCGTTGTCCTGAAGTTCGGCAACACGTCGGGCGCCGTTCTGCTCACGATGCCCGATTCCGACAGCTTCAAGTACGTCGTGATGCCGATCCGCATCTAAAGCGCTGCGCAACAAGGAAAAGAAATACAGTTAGAAGGAAATTTATGAGCGACGTTGAAGAGCCTCTGGGCGCGGCGGACTCCACTCCGAAGGCCGCCTCGCAGTACAACGAAGAAAGCATCCAGATCCTCGAGGGTTTGGAGGCCGTACGCAAGCGCCCGGGCATGTACATCGGCGACACGGCCGACGGTTCCGGCCTGCACCATCTTGTCTACGAAGTCGTCGACAACTCGATCGACGAAGCCCTCGCGGGCTTCGCCACGAGCATTCAGGTGACGATTCACACCGACAACTCCATCTCCGTCGTCGACGACGGACGCGGCATTCCCTCCGCCATCAAATGGGACGACAAGCACGATCCCAAGCGAAGCGCCGCGGAAATTGCCCTGACGGAACTGCATGCGGGCGGCAAGTTCGACAACAACGGCTACAAGATCTCCGGCGGCCTGCACGGCGTCGGCGTTTCCTGCGTCAACGCGCTTTCGACGTGGCTGCGCCTTACCGTGCGCCGCGACGGGGAAGCTCGTCTCCTGGAGTTTGAACGCGGAAAGGTCAAGGACCGCCAGCTCGAAACGCTCGTGAATCCCCATACGGGCGTTGCCGAGGTCGTCTCGCCTATGCGTTTGCTCGGTCACACCGCCCGCCGCGGAACGGAAGTGCACTTCCTTCCCGACACGCAGATTTTCGAGCAGGTCACGGAATTCAACTACGACACGCTCCTTTCCCGTCTGCGCGAGCTCTCGTTCCTCAATTCCGGCGTCGCCATCAATCTCTCGGACCAGCGTACGGGGCACCACGCCGAACTCAAAACGGAGCGCGGTCTCGTCGCCTACGTAGAATTCAAGAATCAGAGCCGCACCGTCCTGCACCCGAAGATCTTCCATGCCCGCGAAACGGTCACGAGCAACGGCTCGCCCATCGAGGTGGAAGTCGCCATGCAGTGGCACGACGGCTACAACGAATCGCTCTCGGCCTATACGAACAACATTCCCCAGCGCGACGGCGGCACCCATGTGACGGGCCTGCGCGCGGCGATGACGCGCGTTCTGAAGAACTACATCGAAAAGAACGAAATCGCCAAGAAGGACAAGATTTCCTTTGAAGGCGACGACATGCGCGAAGGGCTCACCTGCGTGCTGTCGGTCAAGGTTCCGCAGCCGAAGTTCAGCTCTCAGACCAAGGACAAGCTCGTTTCGAGCGAAGTGCGTCCGGCCGTCGAAGACGTCGTTGCGCGCGAGTTCGAACTCTATCTCGAGCAGAATCCCTCGGACGCCAAGATCATCTGCGAAAAGATCGTCGCCGCCGCGAAGGCGCGCGATGCGGCCCGCAAGGCCCGCGATCTGAGCCGCAAGAAGTTCTCGGGCGGCGGATTGCCCGGCAAGCTTGCGGACTGCCGCGAAAAGAACCCCGCCAACAGCGAACTCTTCCTGGTGGAAGGGGACTCGGCAGGCGGCTCCGCCAAGCAGGGACGCGACTCCCAGTTCCAGGCCATCCTGCCGCTGCGCGGCAAGGTGCTGAACGTGGAAAAAACGGCCCAGGACAAGCTTCTCGACTCCGAACAGATCCGCATGCTGACGCTTGCGCTCGGGACGAACATCGGCAAGAACTTCGACATTTCGAAGCTTCGCTATCACCGCGTCATCATCATGACCGACGCGGACGTCGACGGTGCGCACATCCGCACGCTTCTGCTCACGCTCTTCTACCGTCAGATGCCCCAGCTCATCGAGGGCGGTCACGTCTACATCGCGCAACCGCCTCTCTACAAGGTGCAGCGCGGCCGAAACGACAAGGGCACCTTCCTCAAGGACGAAAAGGAGTGGAACGACTACATCCTGAAGCTCGCCCTCGAAGGCGCCGTTCTCTATCCCAACCAGGCGGCCTATGACGCCAAGGAAGGGATCCGCGGCACCGAGCTCGAAACGCTGACGGACGAATATCTCGAAGCGCACGACGTCATTGCGCGCCTGCAGAACGTCATCGACCGCGACGTCCTCATGGCGATCGCCTCGGGCGCGGAACTCAATCTTGAAAACGCGTTCACGACGGAGCGCTCGGCCGCGACGCTCAACGACATGATTCAGGATGCGAACCTCAAGATCGAGGCCGAATACGACGAAGAGCGTGAACGTCATCAGCTCAAGCTTCACCGTCTGCGTCACGGGAACTACAAGACCTACACGGTTCATCCGGAATTCCTGCTCTCGCACGACTACGAGAAGCTTCGCACCTGCGCCAAGATGCTCAAGGGCGTCATCGGCGAAGGAGCCCGCATGACCCGCGGCGGCAACGAAGCGACCATCCGCGACTTCGGCGAAGGCGTCAACTGGCTTCTCAAGCAGGCCGAGCGAGGCCTTACCCGCCAGCGCTACAAGGGGCTCGGCGAAATGTCCGCCAAGCAGCTCAAGGAAACGACCATGGATCCGAGCGTGCGCCGCATGCTCAAGGTCCGCATTGAGGATGCGGCCAATGCCGACGCCATCTTCTCGATGCTGATGGGCAACGTGGTTGAGCCGCGCCGCGACTTCATCGAAGCCAACGCGCTTTTCGTGAGCAACATCGACACCTAAGAAAAACGGAGGGGAACGGTCGGCCGACCGTTCCCTCTTTTCAAGAGGGAAACCGCATGCAGAAAGACGTTGAAAAAACTCCGGGCGAACTCGTCGTGGCGATTTCCTCCCGAGCCCTGTTCGACCTCGAGGAAGAGCACCGTCTTTTTGAAGAAAAGGGCTACAGCGCCTTTCGCGACTTTCAGCTCACGCACAAGCGGGACGTGCTCAAGCCCGGCGTCGCCTTTCCCTTCGTGCGCCGTCTTCTCTCCCTCAACGATCGCTTCGCTCCCCACCGTCCCCTGCGCGTCGTGGTTTTGTCGCGAAACTCTCCGGAAACGGCGCAGCGCTTCTTTTACTCCTGCCGACACTACGAACTTCCGATCCTGGCGGGGGCCTTCACTTCGGGACACTCCACCTTCCCCTACATCCGTCCCTTCAACGTGTCGCTCTTTCTGAGCGCAAACCGCGAGAACGTGAAAAGGGCGATCGAGGCGGGACTTCCCGCCGGCCTGGTTCTGCCCGGACACAAGGAAATCGAAGACGACACCGATTCCTCGCTTCGCATCGCCTTTGACTTCGACGGCGTGATCGCCGGCGACGAAAGCGAACGCGCCTTCCAACAGGGAGGCCTCGCCGCGTTTCACGAATGGGAGGAACACAACGCAGAACGTCCCCATCAGGCGGGGCCGCTGCGCGGCCTCTTTGAGAAGCTCTCCTCCCTGCAGCGGCTCGACTACGACCTGCACGGACGCGACGACCCCTACTTTCACCCCGCCCTGCGGATTTCGATCGTCACCTCGCGCGGTGCGCCGAGCGAAGAGCGCCTTATCAAGACGCTAAAGACCTTCGGCATGAGCGCGGCCGAACTCGTTTTGCTCGACGGCCTGAACAAGCGTCCCGTTCTTGAGGCCATACGGCCGCACATCTTCTTTGACGATCAGCTGCGTCATCTCGAAGATACGGCGTCGGTGGTTCCGAGCGTGTTGATTCCCTTCGGCATTCACAACGAGACCAAAGCGGAGTGAAACGCATAACCTGTTGATAGTACAGGCACTTTAATGGCAGTGCATTTTCTCTCCACATAAACTTGCCAACAATCTGTCAACAGGTTGTGCACCGACCGTTTTCCCGGGAAAATTCTCTCCTTCCTCCTTAAATTTTTCGTTTCTTGCTCTTCGTTATCCACTCCGGGCGCTTTCCTTACCTTCCATCCCTCACTTATCCATACAATAGATACTATTATTGATTTTTTAATAATAGTAGTAAGTAGTAAACAGGCGGACGCGTTTTTGTGGAAAACCCGCTCAACCCTCATGTTTTCAAAACTCTTACGGGTTGGGAAAAGTACGTGGACAAGCCTGAGGAAAGAGGGTGGATTGCTTGTTGAGCACAAAGAACAACTTTCGCTCGAAACGCGTTCGCGACACAGTTATCCACAAAACAAGAAAGTTTGCTTTTGAAGTTTCAACACAGTTATGCACCAAAATAAACAACATTTTTGTTCTCTTTTGAAGGGGCGTCTCTCTTTGATTGCGGTCGCGCTCGGCTCCGCGGTTTTGCTCCAGGGGTGCGTGTTGGCGCCGATCGTCGTGGGCGGGGCCGCCATCGGCACGGCCTCCGTCATGACCGACCGCCGTTCGGCCGGGACGATCGTGAACGACCAGGTGCTCGAGTCCCGCGTGGTGTATGAGATCAACCGGGTTCTCGGCGAAAAGAATCACCACATTACGGCGACGAGCTATGAGGGGAAGGTCCTTCTCACCGGGGAAGTGAAGACGGAAGAGGCCCGCAAGACGGCCGAGCAGATTGCAAGCCGCAGCCAGGACGTGACGGCCGTGGTCAACGAGCTCGCCGTGATGGATCCGACCTCTCTTTCCACGCGTCTTTCCGACTCCATGCTGGCCACCAAGGTGCGCACCGCGCTCTTCGGAACGGAAGAAGTCCAGCTCAATCAGATGAAGGTCACCGTGGATCGCGGCATCGTCTACCTGATGGGGATCGTCACCCGCGAGGAAGCCCGGCGTGCGGCCAACGTGGCGGCGGGCGTTTCCGGCGTTCAGATGGTGGTGACGGTCTTCAACATCGAATCCGAAGAGTACATCCGCGAACGTCTGAAGAATCTCAACAACGCGCAGACGAAAACGGACGCCAGCTGACGTCCGATAGGGAAAGGTCCGTCGGTTGTGCGCCGGCGGACCCCGGGAGGCGGATGTGTCATTCGCGCGGACAGGCCCTGAGGGTCGTCCCCGTGTGGCGCGCCGCCTCCTTTTCCAACCAACGGATGTCTTTTTCGTTGAGTTCTCGGAAAAGAAGGTCGACGAGCGTTTCGTTTCGGTTGCCGAACTGCAGGATGCTGAGCCGTTTCACGCCGTGTTCCGAGGCGAGCGACTCGGCGGTTTTCTGCGCTTCCCCTTCATTGCCGAAGCGACCGAAGAGAATGCCCCATCCTTCGTCTTGAAAGTGCGTGACGACGTGTCCCGTTACGCCTTCCTTTTCGAGCGCCTTCCAGCGGCGCTCCGCGGCTCCGCGCGTCTGTCCCACGATCGTGTAGACGCCGAATTCGCTCGCAAGCGAAGTGCGGACCATCTGCATGTGATTTTCCAGTCCTCTCGGACCGAGCAGCGTGTGCAGGTGCGGAAGATCCCGTTCGCTCCAGGGGCCCCAGACGCGGCAGCTTTCCACCGGAGCGGCTTCTTCGAGGGCGGCGGCCTGCGCCTGCGGGGGTAGGGGAGCCTCGGCGTTCGCAGTGTTTTCGTTCGCGGCAACGGGCTCTTCCTCCTTGACGGCGGGCGCCTGCGGCGTAACGTGCGACATCTGCACGAGTTCGGGGCGCTGAAGGGAGAAATTGCGCAGGGTCACGGCAACCTCTTCGGACTCGACGGCGCGAAGCGGTTCGTCGGGGGAAAGGTACAGTGCGGCGGTGAGACCGGCCAGCGCGAGCCACGAAACCAGAGCAAAACCCTTCATTTTTCTTTACCTCTTCGATTCCCGAGCCTTTTGTGCCAAACCGCCGAGCACGAGATTGTGCCGAACGATGAGTGTCGGATGCAGAGTCCTCAGGCGGGGTGCCAGAAAACGGGAGGAACCGCCCGCCAAGATGATTTTCGGGCGCTGCCCCGCTTCGTACATGCTTTCGTAGGCCTGCGTGATGAGACCAACCTGAGCGTCAATGATACCCGTCGTAATGGCGTCGGACGAACAAAGCGGAAAGTCCTTGTGTTCCGTCAGACCGCTGTCGAGCGTAGGCACCGCCGAAAGCAGCGCCTTGTGCATCAAAGCGGGGCCCGGAGCGATGCGGCCGCCCATGAAGCGGTATTCTCCGTCTCCCGTTTGAAAAAGGCTGTCCACGGTCGTTGCGGTGCCGGCGTGCACGACCAGAAGGGGCGTGCCGCGAAAAAGGGAGAGCGCGCCGATGGCGGCGTACCAGCGGTCGGGACCGAGCTGTCCCGTTCTTTCGTATGCGTTGGTGAGCGTAAAACCTTCGGCTTCGTGCACGGATTCGGATCGAACCCATTCCCAGGGAATGTCGTGATCGTTGAAGAACTTCGTCGCGGAAAACGCGAGCGTCGGCGAGGCGACGGTACAGCCGATGACGCGGCTCGGCCGCAGGGCGAGCCAGTTTCGGTAGAGCTCGTCCTTCCCCTGCGTGCTTCCGTGATGAACGACGGTGTGCGGCGTGTCCGCCTCTTCGGGCGTCGTCCACTTGAGGGCCGTGTTGCCGAGATCAATCAAAAGTGTCGTCATGGTTCTGTCGGGCAAAGGCTGCCGTTTCGGAATGTCCGCATCCCATCCGGGGTTTCAAGGCACAGGGCGCCTTCTTCCGTAATGCCGCGCACGACGCCCCGTACGGCACTGCACCCGTCGGGAGCGCACAGACGCACGCTCCGGTTGTCGAAGGCGTCCACCGACCGCCACAATGCAGGCAGGCAATGCACGGGCGTTTTGGGAAAGGCGCCGAGGGCGTCGAGCAAATCCCGCACGATGACGCCGAGCATGCGGCCCGCTTCGGCGGAACGCCGCCGAACCAGCGGTCCCCGATCGCGAAGCGAACGAACCGGCCAGCCCTGCGACGTGACGCCCGGATCCGCATCGAGATTGATGCCGATGCCGATGACGGCGCATCCGTTGAGCTGCTCAAAAAGAATGCCGCCCGTTTTTCCGCCCGCCAGCCACAGATCGTTGGGCCACTTCAGCGCCACGGGGTAGCCGAGGCGCTGCAGGGATTCCGCCACCGAAATGCCGACGACGATCGGAAGGCGGACGCATTCGTCTCCCTGCGTCGCATAAGGAAGGGCCAACGTGAAGAGGAGGGACTCGCGCGGCGTTTTCCAGGATTTCCCTCTCGTGCCCCGTCCCGCGGTCTGACGTTCGCTCGTTCGCAGAACCGGATGCGCAAGGGGACGTTCTCGAATGCGTTGCTTGAGATCGTCGCTCGTACTGCCCGTCTCTTCGACGCATTCCACCGAGATCTCGGCTTGGAGCAACGCCCGTCGGAGCGCATCGGCAAAATCCGTCGTTTGCGGCATAAAAATCGGATGAGGGAAAAAGGGTTGGTTACAATATGAAGTTTCCGATTTTCCGCATTGCTCGGACATCGGAAGTGTCCGCCCATTTTGTCATATTTCCGCTTTTCACAACGATGCCTCTTCGGAGACTTCTGATTCCTCGTCTTTTGTCCCTGCTCGGACTTCTGTGCCTCGCCCTGACTCCCTGGTGCGCGCGGGCCCAATCGGGCGTACTCGTGGATTTGGTGAGCGGACAGGCTATCCTGGAGGATCGGGCCGACGAACGCGCGTCGGTGGGAGCGCTCAACCGCCTGGTCGTGCTCGACGCTTTGTTCTCCGAGCTTGAGCGTCGAAAGCTCTCCCTCTCGGACACGCTGACGGTGAAGGAGGCGCATGCCGAGCCCCTCTCCCTGAAGGCGGGCGAATCGGCGGATTTTGAAACCCTGCTAGTCGCTTACGCGGCGCAGGGAAATGAAAGGGCGGCGCGCGAAGCGGTTCGAACGCTCTTTCCCGACGACACGACCTTTGCCGCCGCACTCGCCGCCAGTTTGGGCGGGGCCGGCGTGAAGGATTCGGGACTCGAGCGAAAGGAGACTTCGCTTTTTCCGGTCCCAAACGTGTCGCCCAAAGACATGGCGGTCTTCATCAAAGACTTTCTTGAGCGGCGCCCCGAAACAAGGCGTTGGTGGACGCAAACCGACGTGCAAGCGGGCGGGCGCAGTTTTAAGAACGGCAACGTCGTCCTTCCGAACGATCGCACCGTCAGCGGACTCGTGATCGGCGGGGAGGAGAAAAACTGGAGCGGTGCGGCCCTTTTGGAAAACCCGCTTCCGGACGGCTCCGTGCGGCGTTTGCTTTCGGTTTCCGTCTCGCAGGCTTCAAAGAAGATGCTGATCTCCACTTTGGGGGAATCTCTGCAGGCCGGGTTGCGGCAGTTTGAAACCGTCACCCTCTACCGTCCCGGGGATTCGATCGGAACCCTCCATGCGTACGGCGGAGATCGCCCCGAACTCGCTTATACCGTGCGCGATGAAATTCACATTACGCTCTCGCGCGAAGAATTAATGGACAACGGACTCTCCGCCCTGTCGCTGCGTCTGGAACATCCCACGCCCCTGATTGCGCCCGTTCGCGAAGGGGACGTTTTGGGAACGCTCACCCTCACGTACAACGGGGAGATCTTCAAGAAGATCCCCGTCGTGGCGCTCGAGTCGCTCGAGAAGGGATCGTTCTGGCAGAGACTGCGCGATACCGTACTACTGGCCGTTTCCGATGAAGGCGGCTTCACTGAGGAATGAAAATGCAAGAAGAACAGAAAATCATGGAATTTCCGATGGAGTTTCCCATCAAGGTGATGGGCGTGAACGACGAGGCGCTGCTTGCGGAAATGAATGCTCTGGCGGGCGGACACTTTCGGGAGTTCGACGCGGCCCGTACCTCGACGAACCTTTCCCGGACCGGCAAATACATGTCCGTGACGCTCGTCGTGCTCGCGGATTCGCGCGAACAGCTCGACGACTTCTATCGCCGCGTCGTGGCGCATCCCCTGGTCAAAGTGGCTCTCTAACAGAATGCAAACGCAAAACACCGAAAAGGCGCCGGGGCGGCTCGCTTCGTGGCTCGCCTACGTGCGTCCGAAAACCTGGGGCGTTGCCGTGGCGCCCGTCCTCGCTTCGCTTTCCCTTTACGTGAGCGAACATCACAGTTTTCAATGGGACGTCGCCTTTTTCACGCTCACCATCGCCGTGCTGATGCAGATCATCACGAACATGCAGAACGACCGCGGATACACGCAGCGAAAGCTCGAGAAGGGCAATCGCCGCGGGCTTCCCCGCGCGACGGCGAACGGATGGATTTCCATGAAGGCGGCGCGCTACGCGCTCCTGGGAGCTGTCTTTCTGGCCCTGCTCAACACCGCCGTTCTCGTTTGGTACGGCGGGATCGTGTTCCTCGCGGTCGGCGTCGCTTCGGTTCTTGCGGCCTACGCCTACATGGGCGGCCCCAAGCCCATCGCCTACACGCCCTTCGGGGAGCTGGTCGTTTTGATCTTCTTCGGCCTCACGGCCGTGTGTGGGACCTACTACCTGCAGGCCGGAGTGCTCTCCTTCAATTCCGTGCTGCTCGGCGTGGCCTTGGGATCCGTGGCGGCCGCCGTGCTCGCCGTGAACAACTGGCGCGACCACGTTCATGACGCGAGCGTGGGGCGCCGCACCCTCGCCGTGGTGTGTCCGCCGAAACTCTTCGTCATGCTCTACGAGGCGATGCTTCTGTTGCCGTACTTCCTCGTGCTCGTCATGGTGCTGCGCGACCTTTCCTACTGGCCGTATCTCCTCGTGATCTTCACGCTGGCGGACGCCCTGCATCTGCCGCCGCAGCTCACGAAAAAGCGTCACGAAGAACTCAACGGAACCATGTTCGCGACGGTCCTTCTGGAAGTGAAGTTCGCGCTTTTCTTTACGACGGGCGCACTCATTCAGGCCTTCCTATCGAGCACTTCGCACGGATTCGGCCTGTAAGGACCGAATCCTGTCCGACTACGAAAACGGCCGTGCGGCGTCAGCAGCACGGCCGTTGTTCATCGGGCTCTCAGCAGTCGATCCAGCGCGTCGGGGAGACGCTCGAGGAAGAGCTTCGAAGCCTTTGCACGTTCCTTTCGAATGTCCTCGGGCACTTTCCGCACGGGCTTGCCCCAGGGATTGTCCGGAAAGACTTCGTCGTCGCGCCAGCGGGCAGTCAGGTGCCAGTGCAGATGGGGCACCATGTTGCCGAACTGCGCCCAATTCACCTTGTCGGGATGCAGAAGATCGCGCATGAGCTCTTCCGAGGCGTCCATGATGGCGCGCAGCTCTTCGCGCTCGGCCTTGGGCAAATCCGTCATTTCAGCGACGTGCGCGACGCTGACGATCCGGATGTAGGCCGGAAAACGATCGGAACCCGCGTCGAGGACGTAGAAGCGTTCGTTTTTCCAAATGACCCGATCGCTGTCGGGGCGGCAGAGTTCGCAGTCCTGCATATTCTCTCCTTAATCCACGAGTCGGAGGACGCCGCTTTCGTCCTCTTCGATTCGGTAATCCCATTTCTTTTTGCCCGTCATGTCTTCAAGCCAGGCGGCTTCGGGCTCGCCGAGTTCGTCGATCATGGCGTTGATGTAGCGTTCGGCCTCGAAGGGCGTGGCGAAATTTTCCCATTCCCCGTCGGGCCAGCGAACGATGACCTGCGTGACGCAATCCCTTCTCATGGAACCTCCTTGCGTTCGTTTTCCTCGGGCAGAGCGGCGAGCACTTCGGAGAGCGCCAGCGTGAGCTTTTCCCAATAGGCGAGGTCGAGCGATTCGTCCGGACCGTGCGCATTGCTGTCGGGACCGAGCATGCCCGTCATCAGGAAGGCGGAGTCGGGGAAGGCTTCGCGGAAGTGCTCCAGAATCCCGATCGTGCCGCCTTCGAAGAAGACGCCCGGCTTTTGGCCGAAGAACCGTTCGCCCGCGGCGCTCCAAACGCGCTCGAGCCATTCGGGCGTTTCACCGGCGTAAAACCCCGGACTGTAGCTCGCATGGAGAATTTCCACTTCGGCGTCGTAGGGAACGTCGGTCGTAAGGGTCCGAACCATGGCGTCGAGCGCCATCTTCGCGTCCGCCGTAGGCGCAAGACGCATGGATAGCATCAGAGTCGTGTAGGGGCGCAACTGCGCGCTTCCCGCGGAGAGCGGCGGAATCCCCTCCTGCGCGACGACGGAAAGGGCGGGCTTCCAAGTGCTCGCGAGAAGTTGTTTCGCGGGCGTTTCGGCCATGGGACGGGTATGACCGACCCAAGGAAAGTCCGCGGGCTTCGTTTCGCCTTCGAGTTCTTGACGCACGTCTTCGGGGATGACGCCGTGGCATTCGGGAAGCAGAATATCTCCCGTCTCTGCGTTTTCAATGCGGTCGAGCAGGCGCCGCAGAATCCGAAACGAACTCGGCACCGTGCCGCTCGCCGAACCGGAATGAACGCCGTGCCGCAGAACCGAAACCTTCACCGTGACCTGCGCGACGCCGCGCAGACTGCGCGTGGTCCAGAGGCGATCCCAGGTGCGAACGCCCAGGTCGAGGATGGAGAGTACGGCCGGAGAGCCGATGCGGGGAGCCACGGCCTGAAGGTAGTCTGGCAGATCCCGCGAGCCGCTTTCTTCGTCCGTCTCGATGAGGCCGGTGATGCGCGGGGATCGGCCCGTGCGGTCGAGAAGGATTCGGACGGCCGAGAGGGCCGTGTAGAAGCTGTAGCCGTCGTCCGCGCCGCCCCGTCCGTAAAGTTTTCCGTCGCGCACGACGGGGGTGAACGGAGCCAGTCCCTCGGACCAGCCCTCCGCTTCGGGCTGCTTGTCGAAGTGGCCGTAGAAAAAGGCGGGACGCCCGTCATGGTTTTCGGCAGGAATGTCAAAGAAGAGCGCGGGCGTCTTTCCCGGCAGGGTCAGAATTTCAAAGACACCTTCCGGGAAAAGCTTTTCTCCCCATTGAGCTCCTTCCCGGAGCGCCCGCACTAACTGACCGTTTCGTTCCCAATCGGGGTCGCAAAAGCGGCTCTTGGACGGGATACGAATGAATTGCATGATAGCGGGAAGCGCCTCCTCGTTGAGGAAGCGCCGCTCCTCGTTGAGTTCTTTCGTCGAAATCATTTTTGAATGATGAAGGCTTGACCGCCGAGCACCTGCACGACGGTTCGCATCAGGGAGCGCGCCTGTGCTTCAGGAAGATTGCCCGACACGATGACGCGCCAGAGGGAGCCGTCGCGAACCACGCGCACGGGTTCGTTTCTGCCGTTCGAGCTCAGCACCGCTTCCGTGTGGCCGGCAAAGCGCATGGCGTTGCTCTCTTCGGAGAAGCTTCCCACCTGAATACCCCAGCCGCCCGTGGCGGCGGGCGACGTAACGGGAGCGACCGGGGCGACGGGCGTCACGGGAGCGCTCGTCGCGGTGCGTCCGCCCTCGATGTCCGCGGCCGTGAGGCGCTCCACCCGAACCCGGGCCGTACCCTTGTCGGCGAAATCCAAGGCCTTGGCGGCCGCGTACGAGAGGTCGATGATGCGGTCGTGGAGGAAGGGGCCGCGGTCATTAACGCGGACGATGACGGTCTTGCCGTTTTGCAGGTTCGTCACCTTCGCATACGAGGGAAGCGGCATCGTCGGATGCGCGGCGCTCATCTCGTACATGTCGTACGTCTCGCCGATCGACGTCTTGTTGCCGTGAAACTGCTTTCCGTACCAGGAGGCGATGCCAGTCTGCACGAGCGGCGAATCGGTCGTCATCGGGACGTAGCGCTTGCCCATCACCGTATAGGGACGCAGGGACGCCTGATGAAAGCTTTCCACGCGCGGCGTCGCGCTTTCCGTTTCCGTGCCGAAGCTGAAGGTGGGCGGACCGTCCTGGTCGTAGTAGGGGGAGTTGTCGAAGATGCCGCAGCCGCTCAAAAGCGCCGCGGCGGCGAGACTCAGGGAAAGTGTGCGAAGCTGCATGGAGAAAATCGGTTTCAGAGGGTGAGAAGACCCGGAGAATCCGCAAAAGCGGCCCGCAGGGGCCGCTCGGCGGATCGTCCGCAGCGTAAGGACAAAATAACACCGATCGAAGAACGGCGGGCGCCCTCAGGCTTCCGAATCGATGCCCACCGAGAGAAGGATGCCCGAGCACATGCCGAGAATCAGGAGCGCCGTGCCGCCGTAACTCATGAAGGGAAGCGGCACGCCCACGACGGGCAGGATGCCGCTCACCATTCCCATGTTCACGAAGGTGTAGGTAAAGAAAATCACGCCGATCGAGGCCGAGAGCAGTCGCGCGAAGCGCGACGACGCCGTCGCCGCGATGAAGAAGCTTCGTCCGATCAAAAGCGTGTAGAGAACGAGCAGCACGATGTTGCCGACAAAGCCGAACTCTTCGCTGAAGACGGCGAAGAGAAAGTCGGACGTTCGTTCCGGAATGAAGTCGAGATGCGCCTGCGTTCCCTCCATCCACCCTTTGCCGAAGACGCCGCCCGAGCCGATGGCGATGAGCGACTGCAGGGTGTGGAACCCCCGTCCGAGCGGATCGTTCGTGGGGTCAATGAGGGTCAGAATGCGCTCGCGTTGGTAGTCGTAAAGGAAATTCCAGACGACGGGAAGCGAAACGAGCACGCCCGTGACGCCGAGCGCGATGACCTTCCAGTTGAGGCCGGCGAAGAAAATGACGGAAAAACCCGCGATGGCGACGAGCACCGCCGTCCCGAGGTCGGGCTGCTTGAGAATGAATCCGACCGGCACGGCGAGGAAGAGGAAGGCCACGATGTGGTCCCACCAGGCGACGTGCTCTCCGCGCACGTGGTAGTACCAGGCCAGCATGAGCGGAACGCCGAGCTTCATGATTTCGGAGGGTTGGATGCGGATCCCCACGTTGAGCCAGCGGGTGGCCCCCTTGACGGTGACGCCGAAGAAGTGCGTCGCGAGCAAGAGGAGGCAGCCCGCCAGGAAGATCGGCAGCGAAACCTTCTTCAGGAGGCGGATCGGAATCATCGCGAAGAGAAGCATCACGGTTCCCGCCACGAGGATGTTGCGCAGTTGGTCCTCGATGCGCCACGGAAAGCTGTAGCCCGCCGAAAAGAGCGTGATGAAGCCGATCGTCGAGAGCGTCATGACGAGGCTCACGAGCATCAGGTCGCATCGGATCAGTCGGCCGAGCACGTAGCGAAGGAGGCCCGATCCCGAGTTCAGTAGATTGTTGCTCATGATTTCTTACGGGGTTGGGGCGCTGCGGCGCGGGGCGGCGGAAGGTGTTTCGGGTGCGGCAGACCGAAGCGGTTCTTGCCCGTCAGCCAATAGTCCAGCACCTCTTTGGCGACGGGGGCCGCGGTTTTCGCGCCGAAACCGCTGTTTTCCACGAGCACGGCGAGCGCGATCTTCGGATTCTCCACCGGGGCGAAGGCGATGAAAAGCGAGTGGTCGTGGTAGCGACGTTCGAGCTTTTCTTCGGAATACTTGTCGTCCTGCGCGATCGTGATGACCTGGGCCGTCCCGGTCTTACCGGCGACGCTGTAAGGGACGTCCTTGAAGACGCTACGGGCCGTTCCCTTCGTCGTGACGTCGCGCATGCCGCCGATCACGGCGTTCCAATAGGCGCGTGGCAGGTCGATCTTGCGCACGGGCGACGCGGCGACCTGCGTGGCTTCTCCCGTCACGGGATCCACGATGCGGTTCACGAGATGCGGCGTCATGACGGTGCCGCGGCTCGCAAGCGTGGCCGTGGCGCTCGCGAGCTGAAGGATGGTGAAGGCGTTGTAGCCCTGTCCGATGCCGATGGAGGGCGTGTCGCCGAGATACCACGGCTCGCCGAATCGCCGCTCCTTCCATTCCCGATTCGGCAGTACGCCCGCCTGCTCGCCCACCAGATCGATGCCGGTCTTCTGACCGAATCCCCAAAGCGACATGAAGTCGTGAATGCGGTCGACGCCGAGCTGCATGGAAAGCCAGTAGTAGTACACGTCGGAAGACACCTGAATGGACTTTCGCACGTCCACGCGGCCCTTGCCCGCGCCCGTCAGGTCGCGGAAGCGGTGTTTGCCGACGGTGAAGACGCCCGTGTCGTTGAAGACGTAGTCCACGGTCGTCTCGTTCATGGCGAGGCCCGCAAGCGCCATGAAGGGCTTGTAGGTCGAGCCGATCGGATAGAGTCCGCGCACGGCGCGGTTGAAAAGGGGCTTTCGCTCCGACGAACTCAGTTCGTTCCAGCTTTCCGGGTCGATACCCTCCGGAAAGAGGTTCGGGTCGTACGTGGGAAGAGAGGCGAACGAGAGAATGCCGCCCGTCCTCGGATCGATGGCGATCACGACGCCCTCGCGTCCTTCGAGCGACTTCTCCACGAGCCTCTGCAGATTCATGTCGATCGTGAGCTCAAGATTCTTGCCGGGTTTGGGCGCCTTCGCTTCGAGTGTGCGCACCGAGCGGCCGCTCGCCGTCACTTCGAGCGTCTCGAAGCCCGGCGTGCTGTGCAGAAGGTTTTCGTAACTGCGCTCAAGCCCCACCTTGCCGATCTGGCGGATCCCTTCGTAAAGGGGAAGCGTCCCTTCGGATTCGAGACGACGCTTGTCTCCCTGCGAGATCGAGCCGATGTAGCCGAGAAAGTGACTCCCCGTCGATCCCGCCGGATAACGGCGGTATTCGTGCTGATTCACGGAAACGCCGGGGAAACGGTGTTTCTGCGCAATGAACACGGCGACCTCTTCGTCGGTGAGGTCGAGACGGATCGGAATGGAATCGTAGCGGTTCAGGTCTTCGCGAAGGCGGCGGAAACGTCTGCGGTCGCTCTGCGTGATCGGAATGACGCGGGAAAGCTCGTCGATCGTGCGCGAAAGGTTCTGCACCTGGTCCGGAACGATTTCCAGGGAGTAGCCAAGGTCGTTTTTCGCCAGGGCCTCACCGTTGCGGTCAAAGATCAGACCGCGCGAGCCCTGCGTCGTGACGGTGACCGTGCGGTTTCGTTCGGCGCGTTCGACGTAGGCGTCGCGGTTGAGGATCTGCAGCCAGGCAAAGCGCGCGACCAAGACGAGAAAAAGGACGAGAACGCCCCCGAACGCAAAGAGAAGTCTCTTGCGAAAGGGCGTCAGGCCTTCTTCCTTTTCTTGAAAATCAAACTGCACCGAAACCTCAAACGATCAATGATTGCGCTGCACGGCCGTGTAGCGGAAAAAGCGCGAAAGAATGGCGACCCAGAGCGGCCACAGGATCGCGCCCGCAATGCTCTGCAGGAACCATCCGAAGCCCGGCCAAAGACCGTCGAACCACAGTCGGAAAAGAAGCACGATCACCTGCGAGAGAAGCAGGAGAGGGAGGACGTGCAGCGCCTGTCCGACGAGGTTGAACCACGGCAGTCTTCGGTGCAGCGAGAAGGCGCAGTACGTGAGAATGACGTAGACGAGCGCCTGCTGTCCGAGCACGCTTCCGTTGTGCACGTCCATCAGAATGCCGCAGACGAAGGCGACCGTCATGCCCACGCGACGGGGCTGATGGACGACCCAGAACACCATGCTGAGCGCAAGAAAGTCCGGCGTCCAGGCGTAGCGAGAAAGCGACAGGTTGAGGAGGTAGCTCAACACGAAGGTGAGAATGATCCAGGAGACCGGCGCGGGCGTGGCGAGCTCCGTGGTGTTCTGCGGAATCGGGGTGACGAGCTTTTTCATCGCTCCCTCCTTCTGCGCAGGGACGAGTCCTTCTTGTCGGTGGCGTCGAGTTCGGCCGTCGGGTTGGGATCCACGAGAATCACCGTGACGAACTGCGCATCGTCATAGTCGGGCATGGCAACCTCCACCCGGGCGTAAGTTTCGCCGGGTTCGTGACTGACGGAACGGACGGTGCCCGCGAGAATGTTCCTCGGGAAAATGTGATCGAGTCCGGAAGTGAGGAGCGCGTCACCCTCCTTGAGGTCGGCGCCGGGCAGCACGAAAAGGAGATTCGTCAGGTCGGAGCCGTTTCCGCCGAGCACGTAGTGTTCGCCCGTGCGGGCGACGAAGACGGAGAGTTGCTGACGGTGGTCCGTAAGGAGATTCACTTCGGCGCTCTTGTGCACGACGCGCGAAACCTGTCCCACGACGCCGTCGGCGGCAATGACGGGCATGCCCACGAGGAGACCGTCGTCGCTGCCGAGATTGATGCGAAGCCGACGCGTGAAGGGGTCGGGCATGTGACCGAGCACTTCGGCCGTGACGACCTGGCTCGCGGTGCGGGGAACGGCGTTGACGAGCCGGCGCAGCCGTTCGTTTTCCTGCTGCATTTCCGTGAGGTGCGCCACGGCGAGCGAAAGACGCTGGTTTTCTTCGGTGAGGCGCTGGTTTTCGTCGCGCAGACGCGCCTTGGAGACGAAATACTCCGACGCCGAGGATACGGCCTCTCCGGGCCACTCGAGGGCGCGCACCATCGGAGCCGTCACGTCGGAGATGGCGCTTCGGAAATCGTCGAGCGCACGAAAGCGTCCGTCGATCAAAATGAGAAGGACGGAGGCGAACAAAAAGAGAATGAACCTCAGACGGGCCGGCAGGCCCTGTCGAAAGAGCGGTGGAGGCCCGTATTCTTCCATAGAGAGTCGAGGCGAAATCAACCGACGGCGAAGGCCGTGTGAAGCTTGTCCATGTTTTCGAGCGCGATGCCGCAGCCCTTGACCACGCAGTTGAGCGGTTCTTCGGCCACGTAGACGGGCAGGCCCGTTTCTTCGATCAGGAGCTGATCGAGACCTCGCAGCAGCGCGCCGCCGCCCGTGAGCATCAGGCCGTGTTCGGCGATGTCGGCGCCGAGTTCCGGAGGCGTCTTCTCCAGAGCGTTCTTCACGGCGACCACAATCTGATTGAGCGGTTCGTTGAGGGCTTCGAGGATTTCGTTCGAATGCACGGTGAAAGTGCGCGGAACGCCTTCGGCGATGTTGCGGCCCTTCACTTCGATTTCACGGACTTCTTCGCCGGGGAAGGCCGAGCCGATTTCCTGCTTGATCAGTTCCGCCGTGGGTTCGCCGATGAGCATCCCGAAGTTGCGGCGGATGTAGTTGATGATGGCCTGGTCGAACTTGTCGCCGCCCACGCGCACGGAGCCCGAATAGACGAGCCCGCCGAGCGAAATGAGGCCCACTTCGGTCGTGCCGCCGCCGATGTCGACGACGAGCGAGCCGGCTGCTTCATTGACGGGAAGACCCGCCCCGATGGCCGCCGCCATCGGTTCTTCGATCAGATACACGTTCGAGGCGCCGGCCGCGAGAGCGCTTTCCTTGATGGCGCGCCGCTCCACCTGCGTCGAGCCGCAGGGAACGCAGATGATGATCCGCGGGCTCGGGGCGAAGAGTCGGGAGGGACTCGCCATGCGGATGAACTGCTTGAGCATCTGTTCGGTCACCGTGAAGTCGGCGATCACGCCGTCCTTCATCGGACGGATGGCCGTGATGTTGCCCGGCACGCGGCCGAGCATCTGCTTGGCCTGCTTGCCCACGGCGTGGATCGTCGTCTTGCCGTTGGGACCGCCTTCCTGACGAATGGCCACCACGCTCGGTTCGTTGAGGACGATCCCCTTTCCGCGCACGTAGATGAGCGTGTTGGCGGTGCCGAGGTCGATGGCGAGGTCGTTGGAAAAATAATTGCGCAGGAAACCGAACATAGTGGTGCGAGATAGGATGAAACTGGCCGTGCGAAACCCATGCAAACCCCTGCGGCGAACTGTTTGTCGTCCATGCGGAAAGGCGCTTGGGAAAAGGTTTGCGGGCGCTTTTTTCAAGGCGAACATAATAGCATAAGAGCCGCCCGCCCCCTTTTTGACGGGGCTTTCTCCTTACGAACGATTACAGTGCGGCGGCCGGCCGATCCGCACCCCGCGCAGGAATTCCGTCGGATGCCGGTCCGGACCTTCTGTTACACTACGAAGATGCTTTTTTCCGCCGCCCCCTGAGGGACGGCATCCTCATCAATACCCAAACCCGTCTTTTCCCGGGCGACAAGCGACTCCGGAGAATGGAGGCGGGTCCAATCAGGTGAATTCGAATGTCTCTGACCCTTGAGGACATTCGCCGCATCGCCGATCTCGGCCGAATCGAAATCTCGGACGAGCAGGCCGTTGTGATGCAGGGCGAACTCAATGACATTTTCCGCATGATCGAGCAGATCCGTTCCGTGGACACGACGGGGATCGAACCCATGCCCAATCCCCACGACGGCGTGCAGCGTCTTCGCGACGATGTGGTTACGGAAACGAACGCTCGCGAAGAGAACATGAAAAACGCGCCGGAACAGGAAGGCGGTTGCTTCCTCGTTCCGCAGGTGATCGAGTAATCCCCGTTTCGGAAAACGCTATGGAAGATCTTACGTTCAGCTCCGTTACGGAGCTTTCCCGCAAACTGCAGGCGCGTGAAGTGTCGGCCGTCGAACTGGCTCGTCACTACCTTGACCGCATCGAGGCGCACCGCGACCTGAACGCTTTTCTTGACGTCCGCCCCGAGGCGACGCTCGCCGAAGCCCGCGAGGCCGACGAACGCATCGCGGCGGGCAACGCCGGTCCGCTCACCGGCATTCCCATCGCCCACAAGGACATCTTCGTGACGAAGAACTGGGCCTCGACCGCCGCGAGCAAGATGCTCGAAGGCTACATGAGTCCCTTTGACGCCACGGTCGTGCGCAAGTTGCGCGAGGCCGGCATGGTGTGCCTGGGCAAGCTCAACTGCGACGAATTCGCCATGGGCTCGGGCAATGAAAACTCCGCCTACGGGCGCGTGCACAATCCCTGGGATCCCAACGCCGTTCCGGGCGGCTCTTCGGGCGGTTCCTCCGCCTGCGTGGCCGCGGGTCTCGCCCCCATTGCCACGGGGACCGACACGGGCGGCTCGATTCGCGAACCTGCGTCCTTCACGGGGCTGACGGGCGTGAAGCCCACTTACGGGCGTCCCTCCCGCTTCGGGATGATCGCGTTCGCCTCGTCGCTCGACACGGCCGGGCTTCTCGCGCACAGCGCCGAAGACTGTGCCGCCGTCCTCGGCAGCATGGTGGGTTTCGATCCGGCCGACTCGACGAGCGTCGATCGTCCGACGGAAGACTTCTCCCGCTCCCTCACGCAGGGAATGGAAGGGATCCGCATCGGCGTTCCCCGCTCCTGGATGGGCAAGGGCCTCGACTCGGAAGTCGCCGCCTCGATCGACAAGGTGCTCGACACTTACCGCGCCATGGGCGCGACCGTGGTGGACATCGAACTGCCGATGGCCGAACTCGGCGTTCCCGTCTACTACGTCGTCGCCTGCGCCGAAGCGAGCTCCAACCTCTCGCGTTTTGACGGCGTTCGTTACGGTCATCGCGCCGCCGAGTACGAGGACATCCTCGACATGATCAAGAAGTCGCGCGACGAGGGCTTCGGGCCCGAACCGAAGCGCCGAATCATGATCGGCACCTACGTTCTCTCGCACGGCTACTACGACGCCTACTACCTCAAGGCCCAGCGCGTTCGCCGCCTGATCGCGAAGGAATTCCACGACACCTTCCGCAAGGTGGACGTGATCGTCACGCCGGTGACGACGGGCACCGCCTACGATTTCGGCGCCAACGCCGATCCGGTGTCGGCCTATCTCTCCGACCTCTACACGGTTCCCGCCTCGCTTGCCGGCCTTCCGGGCGTGGCCATGCCCTGCGGCATGCATTCCAACGGCCGTCCGATCGGCGTGCAGTTGATCGGAGAAAACTTCTCCGAAGCCCGTTTGCTCGGCATCGCCCACGCGTGGCAGTCCGTGACGGACTGGCATCTGCGTCATCCCGCCGGTTACTGATAAGGAGCACGATTCATGCAGTGGGAAGTTGTCATCGGCTTGGAAACGCATGTCCAGCTCTCGACGAACTCTAAGATCTTTTCGGGCGCCGCCCGCCACTTCGGCGACGAGCCCAACGTGAACGCCTGCGTGGTGGACCTGGCCCTTCCGGGCACGCTTCCGGTCCTCAACCGCGGCGCCGTGGAAAAGGCGATCCGCTTTGGTCTCGCGATCAAGGCGAAGGTCGCCAACCGTTCGGTCTTCGACCGCAAAAACTACTTCTATCCCGACCTTCCGAAGGGGTATCAGATCAGTCAGTTCGAACTGCCGATCGTGATCGGCGGCGAACTCACGTTCCCGGTGCACCCGAAGAAGGGCGATCCCTACGTGAAGACGATTCATCTCACCCGCGCGCACCTCGAAGAGGACGCTGGCAAGTCGATTCACGGGATCATCCACGGACATTCGGGAATCGACCTCAACCGCGCGGGGACGCCTCTTCTGGAAATCGTGACGGAACCTGAACTGCGCAGTTCGGCCGAAGCCGTCGCCTACGCCCGCGCGCTCCACGCGCTCGTCGTGTGGCTCGGCATTTCGGACGGCAACATGCAGGAAGGGAACTTCCGTTGCGACGCGAACGTTTCTGTGCGTCCCGTCGGCTCGACCGAGTTCGGCACCCGTTGCGAAATCAAGAACCTCAATTCCTTCCGCTTCCTGCAGGAAGCCATCGACTACGAAGTTCGCCGTCAGATCGAACTGATCGAAGAAGGCGGCAAGGTGGTGCAGGCGACGCGCCTTTACGACCCCGACAAGGGTGAAACGCGTCAGATGCGCAGCAAGGAAGATTCGATGGACTACCGCTACTTCCCCGATCCCGATCTGCTGCCGCTCGTCATTGAGGACGAATGGATCGAACGGGTCGCCGCGGACATGCCCGAGCTTCCCGATTCGCTTCGCGCCCGCCTGATCGCCGATTTCGGCCTGCCCGAGTACGACGCTTCGGTCCTGACGGCTTCGCGCGACGTGGCGGACTACTATCTCGCCGTCGTGGCCGACGGTACGGAGCCGAAGATGGCCGCCAACTGGGTGATGGGTGAAGTGTCGGCCGCGCTCAACGCGAGCGAAGACGCCTCCTACGCGACGGCGCCCGTGACGCCGGCGCTTCTTGCCAAGATTCTCGCCCGCATCACCGACGGCACCGTCAATCAGAAGGGGGCCAAGGCCGTCTTCGCGGCGCTCTGGGCCAAGGAAGGCACGGACGTCGATGCCCTGATCGAAAAGCTCGGCCTCAAGCAGATTTCCGACGCCGGCGCCCTCGAGAAGATCGTCGACGAAGTGCTCGCCAACAATGCGAAGTCGGTCGAAGAATTCCGCGCCGGCAAGCAGAAGGCTTTCAATGCGCTCGTCGGTCAGTGCATGAAGGCGACGAAGGGGAAGGCCAATCCCGCTCAGGTCAACGCCATGCTCCGCTCGAAGCTCGGCTGCTGAACCTGAAGGAGGCTTCCCTCCAACAAAAAACCCGCTTTCTTGAGAGAGAGCGGGTTTTTTAACGTCTGCGGAGGGGGTTCGCCCGGGCGAACCCCGAAGTCCGGAAATCAGGCGCCGTAGCGGTCGCGGTAGGCGCGAACGGCCGGATGGAATTCCGCGACGGCCTGCGCGGCGGCGGAGTCGCCGTTCATGAAGGAGAGCAGGTCCGAGAGCGTAATGATGGAGGCGACGTGGAAGCCGAAGGTCTTTTCGACGTCCTGCACGGCGGAGGTTTCCGTGAGCACTTCCGCATTGCCGCCGCGTTCCTGACGGTCGAGCGCGATCAGAACGCCCGAAGGTTCGGCGCCGCACTGTTGGATGATCTTGACGGATTCGCGGATCGACGTGCCCGCGCTGATGACGTCGTCGATGATGACGACCTTCCCCTTGAGGGGGGCGCCGACGATGACGCCGCCTTCGCCGTGGTCCTTGGCTTCCTTGCGGTTGAAGGCCCAGGGCACGTCGCAGCCGAGGCGCGAGAGGTTGATGGCGACGGACGCGGCGAGCGGAACGCCCTTGTAGGCGGGCCCGAAGATCATGTCGAATTCGATGCGGCCCTCTTCCTTGGCGGCCAGCAGGGTCTTCGCGTAAAACTCACCGAGGCGGTCCAGGAGGGAGCCGGTGTTGAACAAACCGGCGTTGAAGAAGTACGGAGAAAGACGCCCGGCCTTGGTTTTGAATTCTCCGAAGCGGAGAACGTTGGACTGAAGCGCAAATTCGATGAATTGTTGCTGAATCGTCATGGCAAAAGGTCTGCAAGAACCGCCTTCCCGTTGGGGCCGACGGAGAGGGAAACGATTAAAATCCGTCTATTCTAGCGCTTTTTGATTTGATCCATGCTCACCGTAACTTCCTTCAACGCCAACGGCATCCGATCCGCCGTCACCAAGGGTTTTCTTCCCTGGTTCCTCTCGCACGACGTCGACGTGCTCTGTCTTCAGGAGCTCAAGGCTCAGGACGCGGATCTCTCGGGCGACGTCCGCTGTCCCGCCGGATACGAACCTTTCTTCCACTTCGCCGCGCGCAAGGGGTATTCGGGCTGCGCCGTCTGGACGCGCCTTCCGGTTGTGTCGGTGGCGACGGGTTTCGGCGTTCCGGAATTCGACAACGAGGGACGCTACGTTCGGGTGGATTTGGAAAATCTCAGCATCATTTCCGTCTACTTCCCGTCGGGCTCCATGAACGACGACCGACAGGCGTCGAAATTCCGCTTTCTTGAAGCCTTCCTGCCGCATCTCGATCGGCTTCGCGAAGAAAAGCGGGAGTTTCTCCTCTGCGGCGACTTCAACATCGCCCACAAGGAAATCGACCTGAAGAACTGGAAGAGCAACCGCGATCACTCGGGCTTCCTGCCCGAAGAGCGCGCCTGGATGACGAAGCTCTTTGACGAGTGCGGCTGGGTGGACGTCTTCCGCCGTCTGGATCCGAATCCCGACCGCTACACCTGGTGGAGTCAGCGCGGCCGGGCCCGCGAGAAGAACGTCGGCTGGCGCATCGACTATCAGGTCGGAACGCCGGGCATCGCCGAAAAGGCGCGGGAAACGGACATTTACGCGGCGGAGAAATTCTCCGACCACGCGCCGCTCACGATCCGCTACGAATGGCCCCTCTGAGGTGAACGCATGATCCTTGAAGACATCCTTTTTACCCAGGGCTTCGGCACGCGCCACGACTGCCGGGCGATTGCCCGAAGCGGTCTCGTGGAGATCGGGGGCGTGGTCCGCGACGATCCGGACGAGGACTTTGAAACCGAAGGTCTCGCCTTTGTCGTGCGCGGAGAGTCCTGGCCCTATCGAGAAAAGGCGATTCTGGCCCTTCACAAGCCCGCGGGCTACGAGTGCTCGCTCAAGCCCTCGGCGCATCCCTCCGTCATGACGCTTCTTCCCGCGCCTCTGCGTCGCCGCGGCGTACAGCCCGTCGGACGCCTCGACGTCGATACGACGGGCGTTTTGCTCTTCACCGACGACGGCCGTCTTCTGCACCGGCTCATTCATCCGAAGCGTCACGTCTCCAAGGTCTACGAGGTGACGTTGAAGCATCCGGCGACGGAAGCGTTTTGCGAAAAACTCCGCACGGGCGTCGTGCTCGACGACTCACCCAAGCCCGTGTGCGCCAAGGACGTTGAACTCGTGGACGAACGGCACATCCGCATGACCCTCACGGAGGGGAAATACCATCAGGTCAAGCGCATGGTGGCGGCGGCCTCGAACCGGGTGGAGGCGCTTCACCGCTCGTCCTTCGGCACCTATCGTCTGCCCGAGGATCTGGAGCCCGGAAAGTGGGTTTGGCTCTCGGGCCCCGAGGCGGTGCTGGGGGGCTGAGGTGCAGCGAATCTCCGCGTATTGCCTCTCGACGTGGCGCCTCTACGGAAACCGACCGTCGATTCTGATGCTTTGTCTCGGCTTCAGCACGGGACTGCCGAACCTTTTGATTTTCGGGACCCTCAGCTTTTGGATGCGCGAGGCGAGCGTCGATCTCGCCACCATCGGTTTTCTCTCCTGGGTGGGGATGGTATACGCGCTCAAGTGGATGTGGGCTCCTTGGGTCGACCACAAGCGCATCCCCTTTCTCACGGAGCGTTTGGGGCGGCGCAGGGCGTGGATGCTTCTCTCGCAGGCGGGAGTTGTCGCGGGACTCTGCGCGCTTGCCGCAAGCGACCCGGCCGAAAGTCTGACTCTGACCGCCGTCTGGGCCCTTTTTACGGGCTTTGCTTCGGCCACGCAGGACATTGCGCTCGACGCCTACCGCATCGAATCGTCGGAGGTGAAGAATCAGGCGGCGCTCGCCGCCATGTATCAGGCGGGATACCGCCTCGCCATGATCTGGTCGGGCGCGGGTGCCCTGGCGGTCGCGGCCTGGGCGTCGACGGCCGAAGGTTATGACCCGGCCGCCTGGCAGGTGAGCTACGCTGTCATGGCGGTTTCGTCCGTCGCGGGCATCGTTGCGACCCTTCTCTCGAAGGAGGCGCCCGCCCCGGCGGCGCCGGCGCCCTCACGAGGCCTGCGGGAGAAGTTTCTCGAGGACTTCGTTGCGCCGCTCAAGGACTTTGCGCATCGCTACGGCAAGATCACGGGACTCGTTCTCTCCGTCGTGGCGCTCTACCGCATCGCCGACGTGGTGATGGGGGTGATGGCGAATCCCTTTTACGCCGACCTCGGCTACACGAAAGAAGAGGTGGCGGCGATCTCCAAGGTGTTCGGCGTCCTCATGACGCTTCTGGGCGCCTTTGCGGGGGGCGTGGTGACCTATCGTCTCGGTGTCCTCCGCAGCCTCATGCTGGGCGGCCTTCTTGCGGCCTGCACGAATCTGCTCTTTTCGTTTCTGGCCACGATCGGTCCGAGCCGCTACGGACTCATCGCCGTCGTCTGCGCGGACAATCTGGCGGCTGGGCTCGCCACCGTCGCCTTCCTCGCCTTTCTGGCGGGTCTCACGAGCCGGGCTTACTCGGCGACGCAATACGCGCTTTTGAGCTCCATCATGGTGCTCATCCCGAAATTCTTGGCGGGCTTTGCGGGCGTGGCCGTCAACGCTCTGGGCTACTCGGGATTCTTTCTCTTCACCGCGCTTCTGGGCCTGCCCGTCGTCTTCCTGATCGCTCGGCTCGCCAAGTCGCTTCCGGACTTCGACGCTCAGCGTCTGCCGTGACGCGCGGGTCCCTTTCGGACGGGCTTCTTCGGCGTCCGTTCGGGGGCGTCGAGCGAGATGCCGCGCGTGACCGAAGCGATTTCCGCTACGCTCACGGCGATGTCTTCGACCGTCTGATCGAGGTTTTCCAAGGGACTTTCGAGTTCGAGGTCGTGCTTCACATCCAAAAGGTCGCCCGCGAGATCGTCGGGGAGATGACGCAGGATGCCGAGAAGCGCGCTCTGCACAAGGGGATCCTCATGGTCGAGCAGTCCCGGCCAACGGTCGGCCGCTTCCCAGAAGCCGACGGCGAAGGGTTCGACCGCGGCGATGCCTTCCCAGCCGCGCACGGCGTGTCCGCGTTCGTCTTCGATTTCGTAAAGAATCGGATCGAGCGGCTTGCGCTGGCAGATCGTTCGGTCGATCGAGCGGTAGCGGCGGTAAACGAGTTCTTCGAGGCGGTCCTGATCGCGCTCGTCCGCGAGTTTCGCTTCGGGACGGCCTTCGGCGTCGAAAATCCAGGGCATCCAGGCCTGAGGACTCGGTTCTTCGGGCAGGAGCAGGAGAGCCGTGAGAAAACCGTCCATGCGATCGGGTTCCATGGGTTCGAAGGGTTCGGGAATCGAGGCGAGCAGTTCGCCGATTTCCACAAATTCGTCGTCGGTGAGGGGCTTGTCGAAGGGATTTGCCATGAAGATCTCGAAAGTCGTTCAAAGAGGCCCGTCGGGCCTACAATACAGGCCAAGTGTACTGAAATTTACGGAGAAGATATGGCGTTGATCATGTTCAGTTGCCGCGCAACGGGCCCCTTCATCATTTTTGAGGACGTGGTCCGAAAGATCTTCAAGGAAATCGGGGAGCCCTGGCGAAACGAAGGCGCCTGGTCCGCCGAGGAACTGCCCGACGTGCTGCGTCGGCTCAACGAGGTTTCCGAGCGGGACAAGGAACGTTTTCGTCAGAGCGAGGCCGCTCGGGATTCGGAGCGCCGCACGGCGAGCTTCGAAGAGGAGGAGCGCATGGACGAAGAGGACCGTCAAAACGCCCGCAAGGAGATCGTGCAGCTCTTTCAGCGCATGCAGCCTCTGCGTAGCATGATCGAGCGAGCCATCCGACATGAAGAGCCGGTGATGTGGGGGAAGCCTCACTGAAGCCTCCCCGAAGAGCGCGGGCTCAGGACTTCTTGTTTCCGGCGGTTTTGCGGGACCGGGCGTTTCGGGTCGCACCGCCGGATTTTTTATTGTTTCTCGCGGCGGCCCGTTCCTGTTCGCGCCTTTCCTTTTCCGCTTTGGCGCGCTCTTCTCGGAGTTCTCGGATTCGTCCGTTGGCCTCCTGGTTGAGTTCCTTCGGGATGATGCCGTGCCGCTTGAGCTTGCGGTAGAGGTGCGTGCGTTCCACGCCGACGGTGCGCGCCGCCTCGACCACGCGCAGGTTCGCCTGCAAGAGGTGCGTGAGGAAATAACTCCGCTCCACCTGGTCGCGCACCTTTCGCACGGGCATGTTGTAGTCGAGCAGGAGGTTGTAGGCGCGCACGTAGACGAGCGGCATCTTCGGGAGCACCGTCATGGCGACGGCGTCGCGCAGCTGTCTGTGCAGGCTCTTGGGGTTGAGTTCCGGAAAGGCGAGCGGCGTGGGACAGAAGCGTTCCGAAAAATCGACGCAGAACTGATCCTTGGTGTCGAAGAGCTCGTCATCCTTGCGGTCGTCGTCCTTTACGTCGCGAACTTCGGCGTAGTCGCGTTCGGACTCGGCGTTGTACACCGGTTCGGGCAGAACCGTGATGTCCTTGACGCCGGGCAGCGGGCTGTCGATGCGGTTGAGGTTCGAGAGAAATTCGAGCGACCGCTGCAGCGCCAGTTCGGGCTCCGACGGGAGACCGGACGGGGAGCCGTCCGCCTTCGTGCGGATCGCCTGGTCGTGGTAGCGCCCGTGCGGAAGTCCGATTTGACGGGACTTCATGCGGCCCTTCATGATCGAGAGAAAGCGCGAGAAATACCGACGCTTGAGGGCCCGGTTGGCGGAACTGAGCATCCAGTCGGCCGATTCGTACTCGGGGTGCGTGCACACGATGTCCCGCAGGAGTTCCGCGAGCATCTTGAGGATGTAGTTCGGGCCGCCCCGTGTTTCCTTGCGGCGCTCCGTGATTTCGCCGTACAGGTCTTCCGGGGAGCGCGAGCGCGTCAGATCCTCGTTGAGGCTGCGGCGGAAATTGTCGAAGAGTTGCCGAAGCTTTTTGTCGGAGCGCGCGGGCACCTTCCTGCCGTTGACCGTAAAGTCGCGCACGGCGGGATGCCCGGACTGTGCAGGCGCGGGCGCCGAGGGACGGCCGGCCGTCGGTGCTGGAGAACGGACGGTCTGAACGGTAGGCTTCGCCGCGGGCGCCGCCGCATGGGCGGCGGGCTGGGCGTGCGTGGCGATCCATTCCTGAATGACGCCGTGCACCGTTTCAAGGAGGCGCTTCATCGAAATCGGCTTTTCCAGGAAGTCCTTGGCGCCGAGCTTGACGGCTTCCATGGCCGTTTCAATGGTGCCGTGCCCCGACATGACGACCACGGAGGTGGTGCGCAGCAGATTGCGTCCCACCCACTCCTTGAGTAGCGTGATGCCGTCGGTGTCGGGCATCCAGATGTCGAGAAGGATCAGGTTGAAGGTTTCCTTGGCGAGCATCTGCCGCGCGTGCGCCGCGTCGGGCGCCTCGTACACGAGAAATCCCTCTTCGGAAAGAATTTCCGAGAGCAGGGAGCGGATGCCGCTTTCGTCATCAACGATGAGAATCTTGATCATGGTCGTCACGGAACTCGAAGAATTCGATTTTACCTTATGGTGCGGTCGGGTTCGGTTTCGGCCGTTCCGCCGTCGGCGTCGTCCTGCACGGCCTGGACGATGATCTCCACTTGGGCGCCGCAGGGGGCGTCCGTGCGGTTCGAAAGCTGGATGGAGGCGCCGTGGTTGTCCAAAATCTTTTTGACCATGGGAAGGCCAAGCCCCGTACCCGTTTCCTTGGTGGTGACGTACGGCTCGAAGGCGTGCGAGAGAATCGTCTCACTGAATCCGGAGCCGTTGTCCTTCAGGAGAAGGCGGATGGCGTAGGGAGCGGGTTCGTTGTCTCGGGAGAGCGCCTCCGTCGTGATGACGATGCGGGGCTTTTCCACGTCCGCCATGGCGTCGACGCTGTTGCTCACGAGATTGTGAAAAATCTGCTTCCACTGTCCGACGTCGATCATGACGCGGCACCCGAGGGCGCCGGGACGGAAGATGACGGGCATGCCCGCCGAGTGGTAGAGAGACACCACCTCGAAGAGGAACTCGTCGAAAACGACCGCCTTCGGACGCGCGTCGGGAATCCGGGCGAACTGCCGGAAGTCGTCCACCATGGTCTTGAGGGCGTCGACCTGCGTGATGATGGTGCCCGTCGTACGCTGCAGAAGCGAAAGATCGGCGGGATCCGTGAGCTTGTCGGCAAGCTTCCACTCGAGGCGTTCCGCGGAGAGCCGGATGGGCGTGAGCGGATTTTTGATTTCGTGCGCGAGGCGACGGGCCACTTCGCCCCAGGCGGCCGAGCGCTGCGCCTCCACGATGGGCGAAATGTCGTCGAACACGACGACGAGCCCCGTCTGCGCGCCGAGCGGCATGGGCGCGATGCGCAGGAAAAGCGGCATGTTGCGCGGCGAGCGTTGGAGTTCAAACTCAAACGAGAAGGGTTCGTCCGCGCGGCGTTTGTCGCGTTCGCGGCAGAGCGTGGCGGCGAGCGTCGGTTCAGTCTCCCGCAGTTGCGAACCGACGGCGCAGCAGCGGTCGCCGAGCATGCGGTGGGCGGCGTCGTTGCTCGTCACGAGCGTAAGGTCGGCGTCAAAGACGATCACGCCCGAGGAAATCGTGGCGAGGACGCGCTCGAGGTAGGCCTGCGCCTGCTCGGCCGTCCGTCGCTGCCGTTCGAGCGACTGATGGGCTTCGGAGAGCTGCCCGATCATCGCGTTGAAGGACTGCGTGAGCGTGTTGATTTCGTCGCTCCCGGAAAACTCCCGGATCGGCTGGAAGACGCCCTCGGCCACGCGGCGCGTGCCGCGCGCGAGTTGCGCGAGCGGCTGGGCCGCGCGCTTTGCAAACGAGATGGCCGCGACGATGGCGCCGAAGGCGGTGAGAAGCAGCGTGATCGTGAGGGTCGTGCCGTAAATCGTGCGCAGCGAATCGCGGGAAAAGAGAAGTTCCTGATAGTCGCGGTAGCCCGCAAGCAGTTCGGCCGCGTTTTCGGTGACGGACGATTCGACCGGTCGGATGAGCTGCAGGTAGAGCGGTTCCGTGCGGGCGTTTCCCAAAAGTCCGCCGCCGAACGAGTCCGAGAGGTAGCCGTCGTTCGGGATCGGCACGATGACGCGGATCGAGAGGGCGGCGTCGGGATTCTGTTCGCCCGCCTCGAAGATGTCGCCGTCCACTGTCGAGTAGATGCCGGTATTCTTGGCGGCCTGAATCTGCAGGTGTCCGGGCATGCTCGGAAGAATGAGGTCGAGCTTCGAGCCCGAAGCGGCCGCGACGGCGGTGAGATTGCCCGTCAGAACGAGGGCGTCGGCGCCCTGAAGATGTTCGACCTGCTGCAGAAGTTCTCCCATCAGAAGCGACTGCGGGACGTTGCGCAGGGTTTGGGCGATCCGTCGGGCTTCTTCCTCCGTGTCGGCCTGCTGTCTCGACAGAATGCTTCGGGTGATGGTGACGCCGCTCTCGAGCGCGCGCTCGACGCGCACGTCGAACCACGCTTCGATGCTTCGCGCAATGAAGGCGCTTGAAATGAAGAAGAGCACGATGGTCGGCACCACCGCGAGGACCATGGTCGAGAGCGTAAGGCGAACCGTGAGCTTGGAGCCGAAGATCCCCGCCCGGTAGCGGCGCATCAGCTGCCAGCCCATCGCCACCACGGTGCCGAAGAGCGTGATGACGAGAAAGACGTTGAGGATCAGAAGAACGGGGTAGTACCCGTCAAAGAGAGTCGGGTCGGCGCTCGAGATGGCGAGGCCGAAGAGCGCGATGCACCCGAAGGCAAGCGCTGCGGCGACGGCAAAACGAAGCTTGTGATGCATCGCCTCACTCCGTTTCGGCCACTTCGGGAGGAATCTCGATGGGGGTCCACTCGGAGGTGAGGGTCCACTCGTCGGCCCCCGCGGTCGTCACCTGCATGGGTTTGGGAAGTTTGCTCGCGTCGAGCGAAAAGCGGACTTCGGCGGTGTAGTCGTTGGGATCGCGGATGATGTCGGACGGTCCCACGCGCCAGCGGCGGATGTTCTTGACGAGCGGCAGGGCCTGTTCGTAGGTGTCGAAGTTCTGGGAGAGACCGCCGTAGGAGACGCGGTAGCGCTGCGTGAGCGGGTCGTAGGAGAGGCGCACGAAAAAGTGACGCTCTTCGAGCGTGCGGTCGAGCCAGTACCAGCGTTCCTGACGCAGTTGGAAGTCGTGTCGGAAATAAAGCGCGATGCCCCGCTGCAGGGCTTCCCGCAGGGGTTGCGGCAGATCGAATTCGTAGGAGGCCGCCAAAAAAAGTCCCGGGCTTTCTCCGGGTTCGTCCCGAGTGAGCTGCGCGCGCATCAACGTGGCCTCGGCCGCCAGGGCGGCGGCCGAAACCAGCAGCGTTCCCGCCGCCGCGGCGGCGAGAACGAATCGGCGAACGACTTTTCGCTCGGGAATCAGCATCTCACTTCTTTCGAATCAGCGCGTAAAAGAACCCGTCGTGAATCCCCGGACGCTTTTCGTCCCCCGTCCAGGGCTCTTCCCGGGGAAACAAGGGCATCATACCCTCGTTTTTCTCTCCGAGTGGCACGAGCTCGGCATCTTCGTTTTCCTTGAGAAAGGCCCGGATCTGCTCGGGGCCCTCTTCCGGAAAGACCGAACAGGTGCAGTAGAGGAGATGGCCGCCCGACTTCAATACGGGCCAGAGCGCACGCAGAAGGCGGCGCTGCTGACGGGCGAGCGACGCGATGTCTTCGGGGCGGCGGATCCAGGGAACGTCGGGCTGACGGCGAACGATGCCGCTTGCCGTGCAGGGCGCGTCGAGGAGGACCGCGTCGAAGGGACGCCCGTCAAACCACTTCTCCGTGCGGGCCGCATCGGTCGTGGCGAGCTCGGCCGAGAGCCCGAGACGATCGAGTGTATCTCGGATTTTCTCCGCGCGCTTCGGATCGATTTCAAGGGCCGTCACTTCACAGTCGCAACGCTCAAGCAGATGCGCCGTCTTTCCGCCCGGCGCGGCACAGGCGTCGAGCACCCGATCGCCCGGACGGACGGGAAGCAGGTGGGCGGCGAGCTGCGTGCCGGCGTCCTGAACGGACACGAGTCCCTCGGCAAATCCCGGCAGCGCGGTGACGGGCACGGGCGAAGCGAGCGTGAGTGCTTCCGCGCCGCTTTGAACCGAAGCGAGGTTCTGTCGGGCCAGCAAAGCCCGATAGGCTTCGGGCGTCGTTTTGCGCAGATTCACGCGCAGCGTCATCGGTGGATGGCGCTGCACGAGCGTCAGGACACGCTCCCAGTCCTCCGGCATGGCGCGCTTCATGCGTTCGATCCACCATGCGGGCGCGTTGAAGCGGACGGTCTCGAGGCGCTGGGCGCGCGCGAAACGCTCCTTTTCCTCGCGGATGAGCCGGCGCAGGACGGCGTTGAGAAAGCCCGCGCCCTTTTGCGTGTCGGGGCGGCGCTTGGCGGCCGTGACCAGCTGGTCGACGAGCGTGAAGGGCGTGAAGGTCTTCTCGCAGAGGGCGGCGATTCCGAGATGGAGAAGCGCCCTAAGGGCCGGCTGCGGGGGACGGTCGACCAGATCTTCCGTCACGGCGTCGCAGAGCGCCCGGTGACGAAGCGTCAGATAAAGAAGCGCCTGCACGGCCGAGCGGTGCGAAGAGGGAACGCCCTCGAGGGCGCCTACGAGGCTTCGCCCCTCGCCGAGGCGCAGTTGGGCTTCGACCACCCAGCGGGCCACTTGGGAAAGCGGGAGCTGTTCACTCATGCGAGAACCTCGTTCACCTCAATGGGAAGACTTTGCAGGAAGCTTTCCGCAGGCATGCGGGGCTTGCCCGGGCGCTGCAGGACGGTGGCGCGCAGGGCCCCCTCGCCGCAGGCAATGGTGAGGCCGTCCTTTACGGAAAGAACGGTGCCCGGAGCGCCTTCGCCCGCTATGGGTTCGGCTTCCCAAACCTTGACGTTCAGGTCGCCGTGCACGAAGTAGACGCTCGGGAAGGGCGTGAAGGCGCGGATTCGACGGGCGATGACCTCGGCGCTCTGCGTCCAGTCGATGCGGCCTTCGCTCTTCTGGAGCTTTTCCGCGTACACGACCCCTTCCTCGGGCTGGGGCGTCCAGGTGAGGTCGTAGGGGTGTTCGAGCGCCTCGACCAAGAGATCCGCGCCGATGTGCGCGATCCGGTCCATGAGCGTCGCGTTCGTATCCTCCTTCGTGATCGGGGTCGAGCGCACGGAGATCATGGGGCCGGTATCGAGTCCGAGCTCCATCTTCATGAGGGTGACGCCCGTCTCGGCGTCGCCCGCCTCGATGGCGCGGGCGACCGGCGCCGCCCCGCGCCAGCGGGGCAGAAGGCTGCCGTGAATGTTGATCGCGCGGATGTCCCGGTCCCGACCGATGCCTTTGGCGCATTCGAGCACGGGCGCGGGAAGAATGAGCCCGTAGGCCGCCACGATGAGCACGTCGGCCTCGAGATTGCGCAGCGTTTCATGCACGGCGGCCGCTCCTTCGGGGTCCCGCTTGAGGCTCAGCGTTTGCGGCGTGAGCACGGGCAGGCCGTGTTGAAGCGCCAGGGTCTTCACGGGCGAGGCCGTGAGCTTCATCCCGCGGCCGCTCGGCCGATCGGGCTGCGAGAGCACCAGTGCGATTTCGTGACCCGCGCGGATCAGGGCTTCGAGAGCCACCGCGGCAAAGTCCGGAGTTCCGGCAAAAATCAGACGCATAGTGATTCCAAATGAAGGTTTTTCGCGGCTTTCCGAAAGCCGCCGACAAATTATTATTCCATTATGCCGTGTTGCGATCCGCAACGGCCCGTTCTCAAGGAGTCGCCGTGCCCTTCTTCGAATACAACGAAAAACGTTTTCACTACGAAACCTACGGATCCGACGACGCGCCGTCCCTGATCCTCCTCATGGGGCTCGGCATGGCGGGCAGCATGTGGCCGGAAGCCTTTTTCGTGCCGTTTCTGCGCGCGGGTCTGCGGGTGATCGTCTTTGACAACCGAGACTCGGGCGAGAGCGTGCACTGCACGGAGTCGCCCGTGACGGAGCGCGACGTTTTGACGGCCATCGGACGGGCCGTTCTGCGCCGGCCCGTGTCGGCGCCCTATGCGCTCGAAGACATGGCGATCGACGTGGAGCGCCTGATGGACCACCTTGCCGTGCGGCGCGCCCACGTGGTGGGTTTTTCCATGGGCGGCATGATCGCGCAGGTGCTTGCGACGCACAGCCCCAACCGCGTGGCGACGCTCTCGAGCCTTTCTTCGGCCGTGGGCAATCCCTCGACGGGGATCGGAAAGTTCATGACGATCTACACGCTCCTCAAGGCGCCGGGCGAAAGTCCGGAGGAGAGAAGGAGTTACTACCGAAGAGTCTTGCGCGCGCTCGAGGGAAAGCGGTACCCCGCCTCGGAGGAGCAGCTCGAAGCGCAGGTTTCCGTCGCTTCCGAAATGCCCTTCGATCCCGTCGCGACGAACCGGCAGCTGCTCGCGATTCTCGCGAGCGGCGACCGCAGTCATCAACTGCGGCAAATCACCGTGCCGACGCTCGTCGTGCACGGTCGGGACGATCCGCTCTTGCCCTTCGCCGCGGGCGAAGAAACGGCCCGGCTGATCGAAGGGGCGAAACTGATCGGCATCGACGGCCTCGGACATCAGATTCCCGAGGCGCTCTTCGGGACGATCGGCGAAGCCGTGCTCTCTCACGTCTTCGCCCATCCCGCGTAAGGATCAGGCTTCCTCTTCGCGTTCGTGTTCGCGCTTGCGGCGAAGCTTGAGGAGCTTCATGCGGGCGCGCTCCTTCTTCATGCGGCTCAGGTGATCGATGAAGACCTTGCCGTCGAGGTGATCGAGTTCGTGCTGCACGCAAACGGCAAGAAGGCCGTCCGCATCGAATTCGAAGGGGTTCCCGTCGAGATCCTGGGCGCGCACCTTCACGGTGGACGGACGCTTGACGTGTTCGTAGAGTCCCTTGAGCGAGAGACATCCCTCTTCGTGATCGACGAGTTCCTCGCCCGAAGACAGAATCTCCGGATTGACGAGGACCATCTGGCCGCTCTTGTCTTCGCTTACGTCGAGCACGACGATGCGGCGCAGCACGTTGACCTGATTGGCCGCGAGTCCGACGCCGGGCGCCGCGTACATGGTTTCGAGCATGTCGGCGGCAAGGGTTTTGAGGTCGTCGTTGAATTCGGTCACGGGAGCGGCCTTGGCCGCGAGCGTGGGATGCGGATACTGAAGGATGTTGAGAAGAGCCATGGCGTGCGGATTCTCGATAAAAGGAAACTGTTAACCGTTGAGCGGTCGAAAATTATAACTTTTTTTGAAAAGGACCCTGCCGCCTTTTCCGGGCATTTGCTATAACGGCCTCAAACGGATTGAGGAGGACGACATCGACATGACTGAGAACGGCGCTTGGCTTCGGGCCTGGTGCGCATTCGGCTCCGTTTCGGGGTTGCCGATGGGAGACTTTCTGCGTCTCATCCGCGAAACGGGCGGCCCCGAGGAAGCGGCGGACGCTCCCTATGCGACGCACCTCAAGATTTTGGGGGCGAAGGGAGCGGACGCCTTACGGCGCGCGCGCGACGACGAGGCTTTCGAGGCCACGAAGGCCTGGCTCGAGCGCTGTCCCGACGCGCACGTCTGGACGGTGCTCGACGAGGATTTTCCCGTCCGTTTTCTTCATGCCGAGCGCAGTCCGCTCTGCCTCTTCACGCGCGGAAACCGGCGTCTTCTCTCGGGCACGGTGCTCCTCGTGGCCGGAGACGGCGCGGACGAGGAAACGCTCTACAACACGGCCGAATTTTCCCGAAGCGTTCTGGAGGCGGGCTATGTTCCGTCGTACGCCAATCGGAGCGCTCTTGAAAAAGTCGGCATCCGTGCGATAATCTCTTCCCCTTATTCTCCCGCCGTCGTTTGGACGCAGGGGGCGCCCGACCGAATCGCCGGATCGGATCTGCCCCTGTGCACCCAGCTTTTGCAAAGGGGCGGTCTCTTCGTCGGCTTCCGGCCTCCGGGATTCGACGGCGACAGGACCGACGACGGAACCTTTTATCTGGACGTGGCGGCGGGAGCCGACGCCCTGCTTGTGCCGGGGTGCGCAAGAAATTCTTACGTCCGGGAAGTGGCGGCTGAAATGATCCGTTGGGGACGCGACGTGTTTGCGGTTCCCGGCAGCATTCACGCTCCTTCGAGCAAGGGACCCCACCTTTTGATTCGCCAGGGGGCGAAGTTGGTGGAGTCCGTTCGTGATGTGACCGAAGAGCTTCCCGTGAAAACTTTCCTCATTGAAAAGGAATTTGTATGAGCCTCACGCTCGTTATCGCAGAAAAACCGTCCGTCGCGGGCGACATCGCCCGGGCGCTCGGCGGCTTTAAGAAAGACGGCGACTTCTGGGTCAGCGAAAACATGATCATAGGCTCCGCCGTCGGTCATCTACTGGAAATGAAGGCGCCCGAAGAGTTCGAGGCCAAGCGCGGCAAGTGGACGTTCGCGCATCTGCCCGTGCTCCCCACGTACTTCGATCTCGAACCCCGCGCCCGCACGAAGGAGCGCTTCGAGAAACTGAGCAAGAAGCTGCGCAGCCGCGCCGTGACCGACGTCATCAACGCCTGCGACGCGGGACGCGAAGGGGAGCTGATCTTCCGCCGCATCATGAAGGCCGCCTTCCAGGGAAAGAAGGGAAAGCCCTGCCGCCGTCTGTGGCTGCAGTCCATGACGAAGGCGAGCATCGTCGAAGCCTTCTCCCACCTTCGCAGCGACGAGGAAATGAAGCCCCTGGAAGCGGCCGCCTGGTGCCGCTCCGAGGCCGACTGGCTCGTCGGCATCAACGGCACGCGCGCGCTCACGGCCTTCAACAGCAAGGACGGGGGCTTTTACCTCACGACGGTGGGCCGTGTGCAGACGCCGACGCTCGCGGTCGTCGTGCAGCGCGAAGAGGAGATCAACGCCTTCGTTCCCCGCACCTACTGGGAAGTGCACGCCACCTTCGAGTGCGCCAACGGCACGTACGAGGCCAAGTGGTTTGACGCCGACTTCAAGAAGAATTCCGCCGACGAGGAGGCCAAGGCCGAACGCCGTTGGTCGCTCGACGAGGCCGAACGGATCGTTCGCCGCTGCACGGGCCGCCCGGGGCAGGTCACCGAAGTGAAGAAGCGCACCCGTCAGTCCGCGCCCCTTCTCTTCGACCTGACGTCCCTGCAGCGCGAAGCGAACAGCCGCTTCGGTTTTTCCGCCAAGACGACGCTCGCCGTGGCGCAGTCCCTCTACGAAAAGCACAAGGCCGTCACCTATCCGCGAACCGACTCCCGTGCGCTCCCCGAGGACTATCTCGGGACCGTGTGCGAAGTGCTTGGAAAATTGCCGCAGATCTCTTCGGCTTACGCGCCCTTTGCGGAAAAGATCCTCAAGGAAGCCTGGGTGAAGCCCAACCGCCGCATCTTCGATAATCAGAAGATTTCGGATCACTTCGCCATCATTCCGACCGGGGAAACGCCCAAGACCCTCACGGAAGTCGAGCAGAAGGTCTACGACCTCATCGTGCGCCGCTTCCTCTCGGTCTTCTATCCGGCCGCCGAGTACGACGTGACGACCCGCATCACGGTCGTCGAGGACGAATCCTTCCGTTCCGAAGGCAAGGTGCTTGTCGATCCGGGCTGGATGGTCGTGCGCGGTCTGCCCGCGAAGCCCACCAAGGGGGATCTGCCGCCCGTCGCCGAAGGCGAAACCGTGCAGACCGTCGAAGTGCTCGCAGTGGAGGACGTCACGCGTCCGCCCGCCCGCTTCACGGACGCCACGCTCCTTTCGGCCATGGAAAACGCCGGCCGCAAGATTGAGGAAGGTGAACTGCGCGACGCCATGGCCGAGCGCGGGCTCGGCACGCCGGCCACGCGCGCTGGGATCATCGAAGGCCTTCTCGAGCAGAAGTACCTGCGCCGCGAAGAGCGTGAACTCATTCCGACGCCCAAGGCCTTCCAGCTCTTTACGCTTCTGCGCGGGCTCAAGCTCGAGCAGTTGAGCGATCCGCGCCTCACGGCCGAGTGGGAGCACAAACTCTCCTTGATCGAGAACCGTCAGGTGGAGCCCGAGCAGTTCATGAACGACATTCGGGAGCTGACGACCTCGATCGTCGAGGTGGCGCGCCGCTACGACGGCACGACGGTCCCGATGATCAACCCGATCCACATCAAGACGCCGTGCCCCGTGTGCGGCGGAGAAGTCGTGGAAACCTACCGCCACTTCTCGTGCACGAATCCGTCATGCTACTTCTCCATCTCGAAGCATCCGGGTTCGCGAATCTTTTCGGCGCAGGAAGTCGAAACGCTCCTTTCGACGGGCCGCGTGGGACCGCTTTCGGGCTTTGTCTCCCGTCAGGGCTTCTCCTTCGACGCGGAACTCGTCCTCTACCACGACGAAGCGACGGGAGAACTGCGCATGAAGTTCGACTTCGACGACACCAAGAAGGAGGCCGTCGACGAAGAGACCATTGAGAACGCCCGCGTGCTCGGCACCTGTCCGATCTGCGGCGGAAAGGTCCGCGCCTTTGAAAATTCCTACGCCTGCGAAAACGCATATCGGGACCGCAACAAGTGCGACTTCCGCATGGGACGCGTCATTCTGCAGCGGGAAATCACCGAAGAGGAAGCCGAGGAAATCCTCGCGAAGGGGACGAGTCCTCTCCTCGCGGGCTTCGTCTCGAAGCGCACCAACCGTCCCTTCTCGGCGATGCTGAAGCTTCATCCCAAGAAGGGCGTCGTCTTCGAGTTCCCCGAGTCGGACCGCTCGAAGAAGACCGAGGTCGAGGCGGAAAAGGAAGCGAAGCCCCGCCGCACGACCCGCAAGAAGACCGAAGCCTGACGGCTTGACGGTCCCAAAACGAATGAGGCGCCCCTCGGGGCGCCTCATTGCGTGTAGGGCAAGAGAGTCGGATCAGTTCGCCTTCTCGTCGGCGGTCTCCTGCTTGGGTTCGCCGACCGAGGCGGCTGCACCGGCGTTCGTCTGCGGGTCCGAGACGCGGGATTCCGGCGTGCGCGTCACGAGCACCTGGTCGATCTTGTGGTTGTCCACGTCGAGCACTTCGAAGGTGTAGCCGTTCCAGGTGACCTTGTCGGTGATCTTCGGGATCTTGCGCAGCATGTACATCATGAAGCCCGCCACGGTCTCGTATGTGGAGTCTTCCGGGAAGTCTCCGAGTTGCAGGGCGTGCTGCACGTCGTCGACCGGGGTGGAACCGTCGATGATCCAGGAGTTTTCGTCGCGGCGGATGATCTGCTGTTCGTCGGCGGTGATGACGAGGTCCCCCATCACCGTGCTCATGATGTCGTTGATCGTGATGAGGCCCACGACGAGCGCGTATTCGTTGAGGATGATCGCGAAGTCGGACTTTGTGCGCTGGAAGACGTCGAGCGCCTCCGAGAGCGTGAGCGAGTCGGGAATGAACTGACAGCTCTGCACGAGGCCGTGCTCCTTGAAGACGATCGGCTTTTCATCGAGCACGCAGCGAAGCAGATGCTTCGAATCGACGAAGCCCACGACGTGGTCGAGATCCCGGTCGCACACGAGGAATCGGTTGTAGGGGACCGTCGCGATCTTGGCGCGCACGCTGCTCTCTTCTTCGTCGAGCGTGAAGAAGACGATGTTTTCGCGCGGCGTCATGGCCGAGGGCACGAGGCGGCTTTCGAGTTCGAAGACGTTCTGGATCACCGCCTCTTCCTGCGGAGCGATGATGCCGGCCTTGGCGCCCGCGCCGACCGAGGCGAGAATGTCTTCCGGCGTGATGGAGTCCTGACGCTGCGTCGGAAAGCCGCAGGCCCTGAGGACGCTGTCGGAGAGCTTGGACAACAAAAAGACGATCGGGCGCAGACAGCGGATGAAGAGCCGCATCGGGCGCACGACGAACATGGCGACGGGCTCGGGCTTGATGAGCGCCAGACGCTTCGGGAGCAGGTCCGCGAAGATGACGAAGAGCGACGTCGACAGAATGAAGGAGAGGATGAATCCGAGGTTCGGAAACTGTTCCGGCTTCAGGACGAAGGAGAGACACCAGTCGAAGAAGGGGGAGAAGGCCGCGTCCCCCACGATGCCGCCCAAGAGCGCGACCGCGTTGACGGCGACCTGAAGCGCCGAGAAGAAGGGACCGGGGTGTTCCTGCAGATCGAGGACGAGTTTGGCTCTTCGCTCCCCGTCTTCATAGAGCGACTGCAGTCGCGATTTGCGGGAGGCGGCGATCGAAATCTCTGCCGAAGAAAAGAAGGCACTGATGCACACCAGCGACAAGAGCAGGAAAACTTGTCCGAACGAAACCATAGGGATCCTTGAAAAAATGACAACCCGTTGATTTTATCACGTCAATGATTTTTGTTATTTGTGCGGAAACGCTCCATAGAGGCAGACTACCGCCTACCGACTTTCTCGTAAAAATGCATCATTTTCGGGATGCTCGGCGCAATGAGGATGGCGGCTCTGTGTAGACTGTTAAAGTGGACGTCTTGTCTCCGAAACCCCACTCAAAACAAAAGGACAACACCATCATGATGAAGAAGATCGCCGTGTTCGGCGCCGTGAGCGCCGTCTTGCTCTCTTGGTCACTTCCCTCCCAGGCCGGAGCCGTTCTCGACGCCGTGAAGTCCCGCGGCTTCGTGCAGTGCGGCGTGAATACGTCCGCGCCCGGTTTTGCCTCCGCGGACAGCCAGGGAAAATGGAAGGGGCTCGACGTCAACGTCTGCCGCGCCGTGGCGGCCGCCGTTTTGGGCGATTCCGAGAAGGTGAAGTACATTCCCCTCAATTCGCCGCAGCGGTTTACGGCGCTGCAGTCGGGGGAAATCGACATCCTCGCGCGCAATACGACCTGGAACATGACCCGCGACGCCAGTCAGGGCTCGGTCTTCGTGGCGGTTTCCTACTACGACGGCCAGGGCTTCCTCGTGCCGAAGTCGCTCGGCCTCAAGAGCGCCCGGGAACTTGACGGCGCGACCGTGTGCGTACAGACCGGGACGAGCTCCGAAAAGACGCTTTCCGAATACTTCAGCGCCAACGGAATGGAACTCAAGACCGTCGTCTTCGACACGACCGAGGCCACGCAGAGCGCCTTCCTTTCGGGCCGTTGCGACGTGTACACGACCGACATGTCCGACCTCGCGGGCGCCCGTCTGCGTTCGGGCAATCCGCAGGATTACGAAATCCTTCCCGAAACGATCAGCAAGGAGCCTCTGGGGCCCGCCGTTCGCCGCGGTGACGACGAGTGGTTCCAGATCGTCCGCTGGACCTTCGCCGCCATGCTCGGCGCCGAAGAGCTCGGCGTGACGAAGGCCAACGTCGACGAAATGCGCAAGACGAGCCAGAACGCCGACGTGCGCCGTCTCGTCGGCGTTGGCGAGGACATGGGGCAGATGATCGGTCTCGACAAGGACTGGTCGTACCGCATCATCAAGCAGGTCGGCAACTACGGAGAGTCCTGGACCGAATTCTTCGGCCCCGAGTCTCCCCTGAACCTGCCGCGCGGCCTCAACCGTCTCTGGACGGACGGCGGCCTGATGTACGCCATGCCGATTCGCTGAGAAACGTTGCGGGCAAAGGCGAAGTCCGTGCGAGACTTCGCCTTTTCGACTTTTTGACACGGGGTTCGTGACGAAGCCCCTTTTCTTTGGACATCTCTGAGAGTGTTGATTCGAGACGGTTTTTCGTCGGGCGGTGACGCGGCCTGGCGACTGCGCGAAAGCGTCAGAAAGCGTCGGGAATATACGCTGCAGGCGGCGCTCCTCCTTTTGCTCGTGGCGGTCGTCGCGGCCGTCGTCATGACGGTAGGCGCCAATCTGGAAGCGCGCAACATCCGTAGCGGCTTTGACTTTCTCTCCGCGCGGGCCGGTTTTGAAATCGGCGAGACGCTGATTCCCTTCTCGAGCGCCGACAGCTTCCTGCGCGCCTTCGGCGTGGGGACTCTCAACACGCTCTATGTGTCCGCATGGGCGATCGTGACGTCGACCGTTCTCGGCTTCGTCGTGGGACTCATGCGCCTCTCCAGGCACCCGATGCTGCGTCTGCTCGGCACGGCCCACGTCGAGGCGTACCGAAACATCCCGCTGCTCGTTCTGCTCTTTGCGATCTACCTCGTCGTTACGGAACTTCTCCCCGCGGGGAACCACGCCTGGCATCTCGGAAACTGGCTTTATCTCTCCAAGGCGGGTCTGCAGTACGCGCAACCTCTCTGGGGGTGGTGGGGCGTCCTCGGAGCGCTCGTCACGGCGGGCGTGGCGGCGGTTGCCGTCCGTTGGTGGCGCGCCAAGAAGACGACTTCCCTCAACGCGACGCTTCTGGCCGTGGCGGTCTTTTTTGTCGTCTTTGCGCTCTCCTGGGTTGTGGCGGGCGCGATCGGCGGATGGGAGCATCCGAGAGCGACGCGCTTCGCACTTCGGGGCGGCGGGCAGTGGACGCCCGAATTTCTGACGCTCTGGCTCGGCCTCACGCTTTTTACCTCGGCCGCCATCGCCGAGATCGTCCGCGCGGGCGTCCTCGCCGTCAAGCCCGGACAGTGGCTTGCGGGGTACGCATTGGGGCTCACCCGCGCCGAGACGGTGAGCTACATCGTGGTGCCGCAGTCCCTGCGTCTGGCGATTCCGCCGCTCGCGAGCCAGTACATGAACCTCACGAAAAACTCGTCCCTTGCCGTTTTGGTGGGCTATCCGGACGTGGTGAGCGTGGGCAACACGGCGATCAACGTGACGGCGCAGGCCCTCGAAGTGATCAGCCTCATCATGCTCGTGTACCTTTTTCTCAATCTCGTTACGGCCGTCGTGATGAACCGCATCAACCGGGCCGTCATGAAGAGTTCTTTCTGAAGTTCGTCTGGAGTCGACATGGAAATTCACACGATTCGTCGTCCCGGACATTGGCAAACTTTTCGGGAACGCTACTGTTATTCGCCGTGGGCGACGCTCCTGACGTTCGTCGTCGGGGCCGTCGTCTGCGCCGTTCTTTTCTTCCTTTTTCGCTGGGGCGTATGGAATGCCGAGTGGGCGGCCGACCCGGCGGCCTGCGCGAAGGCGGACGGCGCCTGCTGGGGATTCGTCACGGAGAAGTGGCGCCTCATCCTTTTCGGACGCTATCCGTATGAAGAACAATGGCGTCCGGGCGTCGCCATGGCGCTTCTCTTGGGGATGACCGTCATAAGTGCCGTGCCCGCTCTGTGGACGCGAAAGGGGGTGCGCAGTCTCGCCGTCGGCTGGGGCGTGACGCTCGTCGTCTTCTTTTCTCTGCTCTCGGGCGGCGTCGCGGGTCTCTCCCCCGTTTCGACCGACATGTGGGGCGGTCTTCCTCTTACCGTGCTCCTTACGCTCTTCGGCATGACGCTTTCCGTGCCGCTCGGGATCGCGCTCGCCATCGGACGGCGCAGCCACATGCCGATCGTGCGTCTGCTTGCGACGGGCTACGTGGAACTGGTGCGGGGCGTCCCCCTCATCACCGTTCTCTTCGTGGCGGCCTTCATCTTCCCCCTCGTGATGCCTTCCGAGATCCGGATCGACGCCTTCTGGCGCATCACCGTGGCGATCGTTCTCTTTCAGGCCGCCTACATGGCCGAAACCGTCCGCGGCGGCCTGCAGACAATCCCGAAGGGACAGTTCAACGCCGCTTATTCCCTGGGGCTCACGAAGCGCCAGACCTACGTGAGCGTGATTCTGCCGCAGGCGCTGGTCGCCGTCATTCCCGCCTTCGTCAACAGTCTGCTCTCCTGCTTCATGGACACGTCGCTCGTGACGGTCGTCTCCATGTACGACCTCACGGGGAGTCTTCGCCTGGCGCTCGGCGACGCCGTGTGGCGAAACTACTTCATCGAAGGCTATGTTTTCATCGCGGCCGTCTATTTCGTGTCGAGCTTCGCGATGTCCCGCTACAGTCAATGGCTCGAGGGCTATCTCACGGGCGCCAAACGAAGCGTTTCGGCTCTCGAGGTGCGTTAAGGAGGTGTTATGGATACGAAGGATTTTCGCGGGGTCGCCCTGAATCCTTACTACGAGTTTTCCGTGGAGGTGCCGCTTTCGAACTACGGCGTGCGCTTTGAGGACTATCAAAAGGCGTTTCAGGCGGGCTTTCGCAGGGCGCATCGGTACTGGGACGGCATCGAGGACGTGACGGTCGTCTCCGAGACGCCGACGCTTCTTGTCCGGCGCCTCCACTTCGGCGGCGGAGCCTCGGCCACGGACTGCATCGAAGGGTCGGGAGAGCGCTTCACGCACTGGATTCTCGACACCGAAGGCAAGGTGCACGGACGAAACGAAATCACGCTCGAGCGAAACGGGGAGGACGCCCGCGTGACGCACGTCTGTTCGCTCGTTCCCTCGGCGAAACTTCCCGACGAAAGGATCGAAGCGATTCGGGAGAAGGCCTATCGCGCCAAGGACGAGGCCTTTGCGCTCGGCGTTCTCGCCGACCTCCTTGAGGAAAGGGATCGTCACTGAAGTCCCGACAAAACGCATCGGCCCGACTCATCTTGAGCCGGGCCGACGTTTTTTCCCGACTTTCGTGCTAATCGATAGACTTTGTCTGCATTCTTGCTTGAGAGACATGCGATTTCGTCGATTATTGAACTATCGATTTTTGTAGGTAGCTATTTCATAGGTAACTTGAGCCGAAGTTTTTTGCGAATAGTCGAAGCAGTTTCCACCGCATTGAGCGGTTCCATGCCGCAGGCGATGAGGATTTCGTCGCAGAGCGCAGACAGGGCTTTCTTGTCCCCACTCTCGTCCGTGGCAGTTGCTGCTTCGACCTCGAGGTTGCCGCAGGTGTAGACGTGACTGTTGGCTTTCTTCAGGCCGCTCACGTGCTGTATCTTCATAGACTCCAATGCCTCAACGATCTCGGCGGCTGACAAAGTTAATCCATTCTCCTGCAATCGTTTTGTAAAAACCTTCTGGAGTTCGCCGTTGAGCCAGGAAGGGACCGAACGTGTACTGCGCCACAACGGGACGAGCCTATCCAAGCAACAGCGGCTCAGTTGTTTTTCTACCCCTTTGAATCTCTAAAGAGGTAAGATAGTAAGCAAATAGGTATGTATTGATGGAATTTTGCTTATATCGGAGGTTCTATGACCGATCTCGCAAGCCTCAACCTGAAAGTGTCTCCGGACTTTAAAGCCGAATTTACGAAAACCGCAGAAGCACTGGGCATGCCCGCTTCTACCGCGCTCAAAGTTCTGGCAATGCGTTTTGTAATGGAAGGTGGTTTTCCGTTTGATGTTCGAATTCCAAAGCCTTCCCTGAACTGGAACGACCCAAGAATCATTCACACTTATCAGCGCGATGGCAAGACGATGATGCCACCCTCGTGGCAGGACGATGACGATGACGAATAATGCGCATCTTCCTCAGCCCTATGACGTCTGGCGGCTCGCTTTCTACTTTGAGGACAAGCCGGATGTCGTAAAAGAACGTCCGGTTGTAGTGCTGAATTGCAACAGCAAAACAGGCCAGGTTCTCATCGCGGGTGCAAAAGTCACAAGCCATGCACCACGTCCAGATTTCCCTGGCGAGGTGCAGCTGAAAAACTGGATGCAGGCCGGCTTGCAGAAGCCGTCCGTCGTTCGATGCTGTCATGAAAAAGTTGTTCAAACTTGATCATGTTTCTTTCCGCACTCCGTGTTTAACCACCTGTTCAGAACAGGAGCCATCCAACTGGAGCCTTTTGAGGGCCAGTTACC
>UQTE01000010.1 GCA_900543805.1 uncultured Sutterella sp. | reverse complement strand
ATTGCCAGGCTCCACCATTCAGAACCCCCGATTCCTCACGGAGTCGGGGGTTTTGTCTTATGGATTCCCGGACAAATTTCTTCGGGCATCCTCGAAACCGCCCGCCATCGTCTACAATGCGCAATACTTCTCCTTAAGCGACTTTTTCCGCCGCGCCGGGACGATCATTGCGTGGGAACAAGCCTCTTTTTGTGCGTGAACGATGATTTTTAAACGATCTCTCATTTCCGAGCTTGCCAACAGTGCGGGCGGCGTCTTTACCGTGCTCTTCACCATCGTGATCGCCGTGGGGATGGTGCGCGTGCTGAGCCTCGCCTCAGGCGGCCGAATCGACAACGCCGCGGTGCTGCAGATGGTGGTCTATCAGGCCCTCATCAACCTGGCGCCGCTTCTTGCCGTTTCGCTTTTCATCGCCGTCCTGATGACCATGATGCGTTGGTGGCAGGATAACGAAATGGTCGTTTGGTATTCCTCGGGAGGTCGTTCTCTTCTCTCCTGGGTGACGCCGGTTCTGCGCTTTTCCGTTCCCCTCATTCTCGCCGTCGGTCTTCTGAGCCTCGTGATCTCGCCCTGGGCAAGTTCGCAGGCCGACCAGACTCGCGCAACCTTTCAGCAGCGCGACGACGTCAACCGCATCGCGCCGGGACGCTTCATCGAAACCCTCGGCGGACGCCGCGTCTTCTTCGTGGAGTCGGCCGGCGAAAATTCGAACGAAGTCGGCCGCATCTTCATGAGCGAGAGCGCCCCCGACAAGGAGTCGACCGTCGTTGCCCAGAGCGGTGAAGTCCGCGTCAACGAGGAAGGCGACCGCTACATCGTTCTTCACGAAGGCCGCCGTTATGAAACGGAAATCGGTTCGCCCACGACCCGCATCGTCGAATTCAAGGAGTACGGCATGCGTGTGGACGTGAAGATCGACCGCCCCCTTGCGGACCTTCGCACCCGGTCGCTTCCGACCCCCTTCCTCTTTGCGAATCCCACCGCGGAAAACCTCGGGCAGGCGCTCTGGCGCATTTCCTGGCCCTTTGCCGCGTTCAATCTCGTGCTTCTGGCCCTGCCGCTCTCCTGCACGAGCCCCCGCGCCGGACGAAGCCTCAACCTCATCATGGCCGCGCTCGTATTCATTCTCTATCTGAACGCCATTTCGATCTTCCAGACCTGGGTCGAACACGAACAGATCGGTCTTTGGACGGGATTGGCCACGCTGCACGGTCTCGTCTTCGCGCTCGTCGTGGTGTGTTTCGTCCGTTGGGTCTACTTCATGAGCTGGCTTCCCGCCTGGGCGAGTCCCGGAGCGTTGTGGCGCCGTCTGCGCTCGCGTAAGGAGGCCGCCCGATGAAGGTCATCACCAAGCAGTTCACCCGTGAAATTCTCGCGTCCACGTCCTTTGTGCTTTTGGCGCTCGTGGCGCTCTTCGCCTTCTTCGATCTGATCAATCAGTTGGACGACGTGGGCAAGCACTTCGGGCTCTCCGACGCCTTCGTCTTCACGGCGCTTTCGCTTCCGGCACGCATCTATGAAGTGATGCCGATCGCCGTGCTTCTCGCCTCCGTCTACACGATGTCGCGTTGGGCGTCCAACTCCGAATTCACCGTGCTGCGCGTTGCGGGGCTCTCGCCCGTTTCGCTCGCCGCGAGCCTTCTCGTGCCCGGACTCCTCGTCGTGCTCTTCACCTACGGGATGGGAGAACTCGTTTCGCCGCCGGCCACGCGCTACGCGCAGGAGCTTCGCGTCACGCTCGAAAAGGGCGGGGCCGTCTCCGCGCGGGGCTACACCTCGGGCGTGTGGATCCGCGACGCGACGACCGACGAGGAAGGCCGAAAGGTCGACCGCTACCTCAACGTCAAGTACATCAGCGCGCAGGACCGCAACGTCACCGGTGCGTGGCGCTTCTTCGAATTCAACGAGAACGGTCACCTCATGCGGCTCATCCGCTCGGAAAGCGCGGAATACCGTGACGGCGGCTGGGTGTTGCACGACGCCGTCGCGACCGTCTATCCGACGGTCGACGTGACGGACAACGCCCCCATGACGGAACGCATCGAAGTGCGTCCGGCCGAGGAATTCGTCGTGAAGTCCTCCATCGGTCCGGACATTCTGAGCGTCATGACGAGCAAGCCCGAAAACATGTCGATGCGGGACCTCGACCGCTACGTCGCCCATCTCGAGAAGAACAACCAGCAGACCGAGCAGTACGAGATCGCTTTCTGGACGAAGGTCTTTTATCCCCTCGCCACGCTCGTCATGCTCGCGCTCAGCATGCCGTTTGCGTACATGAACGCCCGCTCGGGCGGGATGGCGATCAAGATCTTCCTCGGCGTCATGATCGGGATCGTCTTCTACGCGCTCAACAACATCTTTTCCTATCTCGGCGCCGTCAACACCTGGTCGCCCATTGCGGTGGCCATCACGCCGACGGCGGGCATGCTCTTTGCCGCCGCCGTCGCGATGTACCTCGTAGAGCGCCGCTAAAGCGCGTCAGCGCGCGAGGTGTTCCCGCAACGCCCGCCCGGTGTGCGTGTCCGTACGCGCCACCTCGGCGGGCGTTCCTTTTGCCGTCACGCGTCCGCCTTCGGGACCGCCCTCGGGACCGAGGTCGATCATCCAGTCGGCCGCCGCCATCACGTCGAGGTTGTGCTCGACGACGATCACCGTGTGACCCGCCCGAACGAGCCGCTTCAGAACGTTGAGGAGCTTTTCCACGTCCGAAATGTGCAGCCCCACGGTGGGCTCGTCGAGGATGTAGACCGTGTGCGGAGCCCGCGCGGCGTAGCGCGTTCCCTCGCGGGCCTTGACGAGTTCGTAGGCGAGCTTGATGCGCTGCGCTTCGCCTCCCGAGATCATGGAGGTCGGCTGACCGATCTTGAGGTAGCCGAGCCCGATGTCCGAGAGAAGTGAAAGCGGCTGCCGAATCTTCGTGACGGACGAGAAGAATTCCTTCGCTTCGTCGACCGACATGTCGAGCACTTCGCTGAAGTTCTTCCCCTTCCACGTCACTTCGAGCGTATCCCGGTCAAAGCGCTTCCCTTCGCACACCTTGCACTGAATCCGCACGTCGGGAAGGAACTTCATTTCGAGCGTTTCGATGCCGCTCCCCGAGCAGTTCGGACAGCGTCCCGGCGAAATCTGAAATGAGAACTGCGAGGACGTGTAGCCGCGCTCCTTGGCGGCGTTCGTTTCGGCAAAGAGGGCGCGGATGTCCTTGGCAAAGTCCACGTAGGTCGCCGGACAGGAGTAGAGCGACCCGCCGATGGGCGACTGCGTGACTTCGCAGACGCGCTGCACGGCTTCGGCCCCTTCGATGCGCTCGCACCCGACGGGCGCTTCGCCGTGAAGAAGGGCCGAGAGCGACGTAAGGAGCATTTCGCGCGTGAGCGTGGATTTGCCCGAACCCGAGACGCCCGTCACGACCGTGAGGGCGCCGAGCGGAATGTCGAGCCGATCGATTTTGAGATTGCGAAGCGACACGCCGCAGACCGTCATGTGGGGGTCCGAGGCCGCGTCGAAGCGGTGCTCGGGAATGCCCGTGGCGCGCTGGGGCGACGAGAGGGCGCACCCCGTCGGCGAGCGCGGATTGGAGAGTAGATCCTCGAGCGTTCCTTCGGCCACGATTTCGCCGCCCTCCTTGCCCGCGCCCGGACCGATGTCGATCAGATGGTCGGCCGCGCGGATCGTGTCTTCGTCGTGCTCCACGACGAGCAGCGTGTTGCCGAGGCGGCAAAGCCGCTTCAGCGCGTCGATCAGCACGCGGTTGTCTCTCGGATGAAGGCCGATGGTGGGTTCGTCGAGCACGTAGCAGACGCCGCGCAGGGTGCTGTTGATCTGCGTGGCGAGACGGATCCGCTGCGCTTCACCGCCCGAGAGCGTCGGTGCGGCGCGGTCGAGTTCGAGGTAGCCGAGTCCCACTTCGTCGAGGAAGGCGAGTCTCGCCACGATTTCCTTCAACGCTTCCTCCGCCACGGCCGCGTCGTGTTCGTCGAGCGAAAGACCGCGGCAGAAGTGCAGCGCCTCCTTCACGGTCATCGCCGAGAAGTCGGCGATCGTGATGCCCTGCCAACGGACGGCGAGCGCCGCTTTGGAGAGACGCTTTCCGCCGCAGGCGGGGCACACGACGCGGACGTCGCGGTCGCGGGTCGCGGGGGCGAGTTCGTTGGCGTAGGCGTTTTCCTTGTCGTCGTTTCGCTTCGCCTTTTCCACGCTCTGGCTTACGAACCCGTAGCCGAGACACTTCGGACAGGCGCCGAGTTTGGTGTTGTAGGAAAAGAGTCTCGGGTCCGCGTCGTGGAGACGAACGTAGCCGCGACCCACCTTCTTTTCGCCGAGACGGGCAAAGAGCAGTCGGGCGTAGTGATAGATCTCCGTCATCGTGGCGGCGGTCGAGCGCCAACCGCCGCGGCTCGTTCGCTGTTCGATCGAAACCGTGGGCGGAATCCCCCGGATCGAGTCGTAGTCCGGAATCGGCGGCGGCTGGATGCGGCTTCGCGCGTAGGCGCTCAGATTGTCGATGTAGCGCCGCTGGCCTTCGGCGAAGACGATGCGGAAGGCGAGCGTGCTCTTGCCGCTGCCGCTCGGGCCCGAGAGCACCGTGAAGCGGTCGCGCGGAATGACGGCCGTGATGTTTTTGAGATTGTTTTCCCGGGCGCCCCGCACGACGATCGCGTGCTTTTCGAGGGGATCCGATTCGGCCGCCTTCGGTTCGGGCAGGTTGAAGAAGGCCTTGGAGCCTTCGGGCGTGCGCGCGTCGCGCCAGGCGGCGAGTGCCTCGCCCGTGGCGGTCGCGCGGGTCGCCGCAAGCGCTTCGGGCGTCCCTTCGTACAGGAGCTCTCCCCCTTCGGCGCCGCCGTCGGGGCCGAGTTCGATCACCCAGTCGGCCGAGGCGATGACGTCGAGGTTGTGTTCGATCGTGACGACCGTGTGCCCGTTTCGCACGAGGCGGTCGAAAAGGGCCACCAGGTGCCGCACGTCCTCAAAGTGCAGACCGCTCGAGGGTTCGTCAAAGAGAAACACCTTCTGGACCGTCTTCGTTCGGCGGGAGCGCGTCTTCTTCGGGGAGATTTCGTTCTGAATGAATTCGGCGAGCTTGAGTCGCTGCCCTTCGCCCGGCGAGAGCGTCGAGATGGGCTGTCCGAGTTCGAGGTATTCGAGGCCGAGTTCGACGAGCGGCGCGAGGGCGCGGCCGATGCGCGAATCCTCGCCGAAGAGGTCGATCGCTTCGCGCACGGTGGCGTGCAGAATGTCGTCGATCGTGTAGCGGCGATCGCCGATCGTGATGCCGACGGCGAGGACGCGGGGCGTGAAGCGCTTTCCTGCGCAAATCGAGCAGGGGATCTGCACGTCGGAGAGAAACTGCATTTCGACGACTTCGACACCCGTGCCCGCGCACGCGGGGCAGCGGCCGCTTCCCGTGTTGAAGGAGAAGTCGCCGGGCGTCAAACCTGCCGCCTTCGCTTCGGGCGAGGCCGCAAAGAGTTTGCGGATTTCGTCGTAGGCGCCGATGAAGCTCACGGGGGTGCTTCGAAGATTGCGCTGAATCGGAGACTGGTCGATCAGATGAATTTCCGCGGGAAGGTCTCCCTTCAGGGCCCCGAAATGTCCGGGCTCGCCGTCGTCCTGCGCGAGCGCGCGCCGCACGGCCCGATAGAAGACGTCGTTGATGAGGGTTGACTTGCCCGAACCCGAGACGCCCGCGACGGCGACGAAGCGGTTGCGCGGAATCGTGACGGTGAGGTTCTTGAGGTTGTGCTCCGAAGCCCCCTCGATCGTCCAGCCGCCGTCTTCGGGCGTCCAGGAGCGCTTCTCGGCGCGCTCGATGCGCCGTCTTCCCGTCAGGTAGTCCGTCGTGAGGGTCGAGTTTTCCGGGCGCAGCGCGGCGCGCGTCTCGCCGTCGAACTCGATGGCGCCGCCCTCCTTGCCCGCGCCCGGTCCTAGATCCACCATGCGGTTGGAGGCGAGCATCACCTGCGGATCGTGTTCGATCGCGATCACGGTGTTGCCCGCTTCGGTCACGCGGCGGATGATGCCGTTGATGCGGTGCAGATCCCGGGGATGCAGACCGATGCTCGGTTCGTCGAGCAAAAAGAGCGTGTTCGTGAGCGACGTGCCGAGGGCCTGCGTGAGTGTGACGCGCTGCAGTTCTCCGCCCGAGAGCGTGCGGCTCAGCCGGTCGAGCGTGAGGTAGCCCAGACCCGCCTCCATCAGATAGTCGAGGCGCGCTGCGATTTCATGAAGAACGAGCGCTTCCGCCGCGTCCCTCGGCTTTTGCAGGGCGGCGGGAATGATCCGGTGAAGAGACGATATCGGCATCGTCATCACTTCGTGAAAATTCCACCCCGGCAGTTGTTCGGGATGAGGGAGATCCTTCATCGAATGCGGCAGAAAGCGCTCGAAGGGCGGAAGCTCCACCTCGACCCCTTCGGGGAGCACGTAGCGCCAGGCGAAGTTTTCGTCGCGAAGGCGCGCTCCGAGACAGACCGGACAGGTCGTGTAGGTTCGGTAAAAGGCGATCGTCCAGCGGACGTAGAACTTGTACTTGTGCTCTTCGAGCCACGTGAAGAAGCGGTGCACGCCGCCCCAGCGGCGGTCGGTCTTCCACTCGCGAAAGTCTTCGTCGCCCTCAAAGACCCAGCGCTTGGCTTCTTCGCTCAGTTCCTTCCAGGGACAATGCGGATTCACGCCGGCATGCGGCGCGCGGCGCACGAGAAGCGCAAGGAAGTCCCGGTAGTGCCCCGTGGGCGTGAGGACGGCGACCGCTCCCTGAGCGATCGAGAGCCGATCGTCCGGAAGCAGGCGCTTCCAGTCGTATTCGGACGAGCGCCCGTAGCCGTTGCAGTTGGGGCAGGCGCCGACGGGCGAATTGAAGCTGAAGTGCGCCGGACTCGTCTCTTCATAGTGACGGTCGCAGTCGCCGCAGTAAAGGTCCGCTCCGTAGGCCGTGAAGCGGACGGGCTCTTCGTCTCGCGGAAGAAGCCAGATTTCACACACGCCCCTTCCCTTGTCGAGCGCCGTCGAAAGCGCCTCGGTCGCGCGTTCGGGCTCGACCGACGAGGCGCGGAAGCGGTCGGCGAGCACGACGAGACGGCGGGCCGTCTTTTCTTCGACCACCTTCAGAATCTTCGTGTAGCCCTGCTGCGAGAGCATCGCCTCGGCCGTTTCGAGAGGAAGCGTCAAGGGTACCATAAGGGTGAAGGCGATGCCGACGCGCGCGTCGAGTCCTTCGGGCGCGGACTTCGCGAGGCGCAGTTCGAGGTCGTTCCAAATCGCTTCCGGATCGCGGCGGCGCACCGGACGGCCGCAGCGCTCGCAAAAGAGCGAGGCGTGGTTGGCAAAGAGCACCTTGAAGTGGTCGTTGAGACCCGTGAGCGTCCCGACGGTGGAGCGGGGCGTGCGCACCGTGTTGGTGTGCTCGATGGCGATCGCCGAAAGAATGCCGGTGAGCTTTTCCACCTTCGGCGCGGGCATGCGGTCGATGAACTGCCGCGCGTAGGGGCTGAAGGTTTCGATGTAGCGGCGCTGTCCCTCGGCAAAAAGCGTGTCGATGACGAGCGAGCTCTTTCCCGAGCCCGAGGGACCGGTGACCGTCGTGAACTGTCCTCGAACGAAGTCGAGGTCGAGGTGTCGGAGATTGTTCTGTGAAGCCCCTCTGAGCGAGATGGCCAGTTGCTTTTCGTCGGACGTCATGTCTGTGTCGTAAATGGGCCCCGCCGTCGGGGCGGGGCGCGCAAAAAAGCGTGGGTTTGGCTTAGTCTAGCGAACATTCGGGGCCTCAAACGGAGGACTCGAAGGAGGCTGTCTCGAAAAATTTTCCAAAAAAACGAAAAAAGTTTGTCGGAGCGCTTGCATTCTTCCAAAAGTTATGGCAAAATTCGTTTTCTCTGATCCACGGGGGTATAGCTCAGCTGGGAGAGCGCTTGCATGGCATGCAAGAGGTCAGCGGTTCGATCCCGCTTACCTCCACCAAGGATAAGGTCCCTATCGTCTAGAGGCCTAGGACACAACCCTTTCACGGTTGGTACCGGGGTTCGAATCCCCGTAGGGACGCCATTCAGTAAGACGCCACGAACAACAAACGAGAAAGGCGCAGAAAAGAAGAACCCGCAACGGCTTCGGTCGTTGCGGTTTTTTTATTGTGCGCCGCCGAAGATTCGGCGGCCGTTCGTCAGGTTAGTGATTGCGGCGCTTGTCGGCCTCGTCCTTCACGGCGCGGCGGACGCTGTCGAAGGCGTCGTTGATCGCAAGCATCACGTCCATGTTCGAGCGGTTCACGATCACGTCGTGACCCGAGGCGAGGACGTCCACGCGGACGCTGTATTCGCCGATGGTCTGATGACCCTCCTGAGACACCGTGACCTTGCAGGGACCGAGGCGCTGATCGAAGCGGCGCAGGGCTTCCACGTTCTTCGTAACGGCCTGTTCAACGGCTTCGGAACGGTCTACGCCATGAAATACGATCTGAAGGGATTGGGGCATAAACACCTCTCTTTTTTCTTGTTGGACGACGATCGGCTCGTCGCTGGATGAGGCGGTCGGACACCGCTTCGATGGAGGGAGGGGAAAAAGCGATTTTTCGCCCCCCGTAAGACAAATATATGCCCTCGTCCGTTTTTTTGCACGAAGCTTGTTGCAAGAAGAAACCCCGACGCTTTTTTGGAAACGCTTGGAAGGGAAATCTTGGCCTTTGCAAAGACGCGAAAAGACCGGAAAGAGGCGGTCGGGATGCGCTTTCGATACAATATTGAGATTCCGGAACCCGCTTCCCATCGGGAAGTCTTGACGCGCTCGGGGCGCGTCTCTTCAGAACTTTTTTGACGTCAATAGGAATTCACTTCAATGGATCGCAAACCCTGGAAAATGAACGGGCCGCACCGCGGCGGATTTGAATCGGACCGCCGTGAGGGGCGCTTCTCCGACCGCCGTGACGACCGTTTCTCGGATCGCCGCGAAGACCGTTTCTCGGACCGTCGCGAGGACCGTTTTTCGGACCGTCGTGAAGACCGCTTCTCCGACCGTCGCGAAGGCGGCCGTTTTTCCGATCGCCGCGAGGGCGGCCGCTTTGCGGACCGCCGCGCCCAGGGCGGACGCCGCTTCAACGAACGCCGCGACGCCTTCGGCGTGCGCTCGGGTCCGCGCGCCCGCGCGCTCGAAAACCGCCGCTATGCCGAAAAGAGCGACTTCGAAAAGAACGCCGTGGTGCGTCTCGCCGCGGACGTGGCGCCCTACTTTGAAAACGCCGACGCCGTCAACGATGCGCTTCGCCACCTGATTGCCGTCGCGGGCCTCCTCAAGAAGGAGGAAAAGAAGGCCGAGACCGCTCCCGCCGTGACCGAGGAGGAGGCCGAAGTCCTCTTTGCCGACGCCGACCGTGAGGACGACGTCGAAACGGCTTCCTACGGTGAAGCCGAAGCCAAGGAAGAAGATCCGGCCGCTTAAGATTTCTCGGAGGGTCGCTCCGATAGAATGTTCTGCGTTTACGAAGGGCGCGCTCTCGGCGCGCGCCCGACGCATGCCAACACAGGTGAACCGCCGTGAAGTACATCCTCGCACTTGATCAGGGCACAACGAGCTCCCGCGCGCTCCTCTTCAACGAACGGGCGCAGGTCGTCTGGCTCGAACAGGAAGAGTTCGCTCAGCACTATCCGGCTTCGGGCTGGGTGGAGCACGACGCCCTCGAGATTTGGGAGACGACGCGCCGCTGCGTCGACCGGGCGCTTCGCCGCTCGGGCGTCCGGGCGGAGGAAATCGCCGCGGTCGGGCTCACCAATCAGCGCGAAACGACGATTCTCTGGGATCGAAAAACCGGAGAGCCTCTCGCGCCCGCCATCGTGTGGCAGGACCGCCGCACGGCGGATTTCTGCGAAGAGCTGCGCCGCCGCGGAGAAGAAGAGATGGTGGCGGGCAAAACCGGCCTGCGTCTCGATCCGTACTTCTCGGCGACGAAGATCCACTGGCTTCTCGACCGGATTCCGGGGGCGCGCGCCCGGGCCGAACGGGGCGAAATCGCCTTCGGCACGGTCGACTCGTGGCTCATCTGGCAGCTCACGGGCGGACGGCGCCATGCGACGGACTTGACGAACGCCTCGCGCACGCTTTTGTGCGATCTGCGCACGGGACAGTGGGACGACGAACTCCTGCAGCTCTTTGACGTCCCGAAGGCGGTCCTCCCCGAAATCGTTCCGAGCTCGGCCGTGATCGCCGAAACCGATCCCGCGCTCTGGGGCCGGGCCATTCCGATCGCGGGCGTCGCGGGCGACCAGCAGGCGGCCTCCTTCGGACAGGCCTGCTTTGCGCCGGGGACGGCGAAGAACACCTACGGCACGGGGGGCTTCCTCCTCATGAACGTGGGCACGACCCCGAGAATCAGCACGCACCGCCTGTTGGGCACGGCCCTCTGGCAGCGCGGCTCCCTTCCGGCGGAATACGCCCTCGAAGGGAGTGTGTTCATCGCCGGGGCCGTCGTACAATGGTTGCGCGACGGACTGCAGTTTTTCTCGAGCGCTTCCGAAGTCGAGGAACTTGCGCGCTCCGTGCCCGACAACGGCGGGGTCTATCTCGTACCCGCCTTCGTGGGGCTCGGCGCCCCCTATTGGGACAGCGACGCCCGGGGCCTCCTCATCGGTCTCACCCGCGCGACGAACCGCGCGCACGTGGCGCGCGCGGCGCTCGAAGGCATCGCCTTCCAGTGCGCCGAAGTGCTCGAGGCGATGCAGCGCGACGCGCACGTGCCGCTCACAGAACTGCGCGTCGACGGCGGTGCTTCCCGCAACGATTTGCTCATGCAATTTCAGGCCGACATCTCGGGCGTGCCCGTCATTCGGCCGGCCAATACCGAAACCACTGCGCTCGGCGCGGCCTTCCTCGCGGGGCTCGCCTGCGGGGTGTGGCGGGATTTGGACGAACTTTCTTCGCTCTGGCGGGTCGACCGCGTGTTCGAACCCTCCATGAGCGCGGACCAGAAAACCTCTTTGATGAACCAGTGGTCACGTGCCGTCGGCCGGGCCCGTAATTGGAACCAATGAACATGTCTGAAGTGAAACCCCTCGTTCGGGAAGCGTTGCTCGAAGAGCTGCGTCAGGATCCTCTGTGGGATGTGGTGGTCATCGGCGGCGGCGCCACGGGCGTCGGCATCGCCGTGGACGCGGCCTCGCGCGGTCTGAAGACCGTTTTGCTCGAGGCGCAGGACTTCGCCGCGGGCACCTCGTCGCGCTCGACGAAGCTCATCCACGGGGGCGTGCGCTACATGAAGAACCCCCGCGACTGGGGTTTGGTCCGCGAAGCGCTCAAGGAACGCCGCATCCTCATCAAGAACGCTCCGCACCTTGTTCATGCGAAGCCCTTCATTCTGCCGACCTACAAGAAGTGGGAACGCGAATACTTCACCGTGGGTCTGGGCATCTACTCGGCGATGACCTACGGCGGCTACGGTATCGGCCGCACGAGCAGCCTCTCGCGCGAAGAAACGCTCTCGCGCCTGCCGGGCGTCAAGGCCGAAGGCCTCATGGGCGGCGTGCAGTTCTATGACGGGCAGTTCGACGACGCCCGCCTGACGGTCGCGCTCATGCGCACGGCCTACAACCTCGGCGCCACGCCCCTCAACTACATGCCCGTGGTCGGGATCGAGCGCAAGGGCGGCTGGATTCAGTCCGTCACGGCGCAGGACAAGGAAACGGGCGAGGAATTCCGCATCCGCACGAAGATGGTCTTCAACGCCGCGGGCGCCTGGGTCGATCCGATCCGCCGCATGGTCGATCCCGACGCTTCGACGCTCGTTCGCGTCTCGCGCGGTTCGCACATCCTTCTGGACAAGAGCTTCATGCCCGGCGACACGGGCATGCTCATCCCGAAGACCCGCGACGGCCGCGTTCTCTTTGCGATTCCCTGGCACGAAATGCTCCTCGTCGGCACGACGGACGTCGAACAGCGCGAAGCGGAATTCGATCCGAAGGTGAGCGAAGAGGAAGTGAACTTCATGATCGAAACCGCGTCGGGTTATCTTGAAAAGCCCATCACGCGCGCCGACGTGAAGGCGACCTTCGCCGGTCTGCGTCCGCTCTTCAATCCGCAGGCGACGGGTTCCGCCGGCTCCACCGCCAAGGTTTCGCGCGAACACGCCGTGATTCCGGAATACGGCAACATGATCACCGTGACGGGCGGCAAGTGGACGGCCTACCGCAAGATGGCCGAGCACGCCATGCTGGAAGCCACGCAGCGCCACCTCATTCCGGCGCGTCTCTGCGTCACGAAGGATCTGCCGATCTTCGCCGACCAGGTCTGGGACCAGGCCGCGCTCGAAGTGGCCGCGGAAAAGAGCGAGGAAGCCGACGCCAAGGTGGTCGAATACGCCCGCTACAGCCGCGAATACGAAGGCGCCCGCACGGCCGAGGACGTTCTCTTCCGCCGTCTGCGTCTCGGCCAGATGAACGCCGAACGCACCGAAGCGCTCCTGCCGAAGGTCCGCGCGGTCTTTGAGGAAGCCTCCGAACCCGCCGGGGAAGCCGAAGAAGCGGTCGAACCCGCGCCCGTTGAGGCCGCCACGGAAAATACGGAAGAAACGCAGGCCTGAACCGCCTCCCTTTTCGTATAATCATCGCCGCCCGGAACCCCAGACGTCGGAGTTTCGGGCGGTTTTGTTTCATTAGGACGGAAAAGCTATGGAATACGGTTTTTGGGGCGCCCTGATGCTGATGGTGCTGATGGCGGACCCGCTCGGCAACATTCCCATCACGATCGCCTGCATGAAGAACGTTCCCAATCACCGCCGCGTGCGGGTGATCTTTCGGGAGTGCGTAATTGCCATGGTGACGCTTCTGCTCGCCATGTTCTTCGGTCACGCCTTCATGACGGCGCTCGGCCTCTCGGACGCGGCGCTCACGATCGGCGGTTCCGTGATCGTCATGCTCATGGCCATCCGCATGGTTTTTCCCTCGAAGGAAGGGGTCTTCGGGGAAACGCCCGACGGCGAACCCTTCATCGTGCCGCTCGCGATTCCGGCCATCGCGGGTCCCTCCACCATCGCGACCATCATGATGATCGCCGCCACCGATCCGAGCCGCACGCTCGAGTGGGGCGCGATCGTCGTCATCACGGCCTTCGTCTCCTTCGTGGTGCTCGCTTCGGCCGACTGGCTGCAGCAAAAGCTCGGCGAGAAGGTGACCATGGCCGTCGAACGCCTCACGGGGCTTCTCCTCGCGATGATGGCCACGCAGATGTTCCTCTCGGGCACCGCCAAGTACGTCGAGGGACTCATCGGCTGACGGACGCGCGCGAAGCATAAAAAAGATTCGGGATTTCTTTGACAGTCCCCGGAAGAATCGAATAAAATCGCTCCCCTAGCTTTGTCGGGCGGATTGCTTACCCCATCGATTTTCCACTGGCACCGCCACGGCGATGAAGCTGGACGCAACGTATACGGCGGATCGCCGCCTCCCCCGAATGCGGAGGGCGGACGGATCTGCTTTCTTTTTGAATTCCTTTCGACCATCGGGGCGTTGTCAAGGCGGCGCCATCCGCTGCCGCGATGTTCGAAACACACTTTTTGTAGGTGAACGCAATGAAGACCTTCTCGGCCAAGCCGCTTGAGGTTAAGCGCGACTGGTTCGTGGTCGATGCCAGTGATAAGGTGCTCGGCCGTCTTGCCAGCGAAATCGCTCTGCGCCTCCGTGGCAAGCACAAGCCCGAATTCACGCCCCACGTCGACACGGGCGACTTTATCGTCGTCATCAACGCCGACAAGTTGAAGCTCTCCGCTGAAAAGGCGGGCAAGAAGACGTACTACCGTCACACGGGCTATCCCGGCGGTATCTACGAAACGACCTTCAAGGAAATGCAGGCGAAGCATCCGGGCCGCGCGCTCGAAATCGCCGTCAAGGGCATGCTCCCGAAGGGACCGCTCGGCTACGCCATGATCAAGAAGCTCAAGATCTACGCCGGTGCCGAACACCCGCATTCCGCTCAGCAACCCCAGGTCCTCGACCTCTAAGAAAAGGCTTGAAAGATGATCGGCATTTACAACTACGGCACGGGCCGTCGCAAGAGCTCGGTTGCCCGCGTCTTCATGAAGCGCGGCACGGGCAAGATCGTTATCAACGGTCGTCCCTTGGAACAGTACTTCAACCGTGAAACGGGCCGCATGGTCGTCATGCAGCCGCTCGAACTCACGGAAAACACCGAAACGTTCGACATCACCGTCAACGTCAGCGGTGGCGGTGAATCCGGCCAGGCCGGCGCCGTCCGTCACGGCATCACCCGCGCCCTCATCGACTACGATGAAGGCCTCAAGTCCGTCCTCTCGAACGCCGGCCTCGTGACGCGTGACGCCCGCGAAGTCGAACGTAAGAAGGTTGGTCTTCGCAAGGCCCGCCGCGCCAAGCAGTTCAGCAAGCGCTAATCGCTTCTTGGCTTGGGGAGCGTCTCAGGACGTTTCCCGTCGGCACGAAAAAGCCCGTGGATTTCGGTCCCCGGGCTTTTTTGCGTTCGGTCGAATGGAAAACGCCGCGCGGGGCGCGGCGTTTCAGAGGAGGAGATTCGATCAGCGTTCCGGAAGCGGGGGAAGCGCTTGGGCGAGACGGTCGAATTCTGCGAGCCACTCCTTCTTCCAGAGGGCCTTCTGTTCGTCGCTCACCCAGGCGGCGTCGATGCTGTTTTCGACCATGCCGCGAAGCGCGGGGAGGTCAAAGCCGAGCCAGTTGAACATCAACAGCCAGCTTTCCGCGGCGTTGACGTGGTGCATCGTCGGGTCGTCGCTGTTGGGGAAGACGCACAGACCCGCTTCGACCATCTTGCGGATCGGCTGGCGGATCGCCCATTCTTCGTCCGTGAAGGTGCGAAGGTAGTAGGAGTTGGTCGGGACGACCGTGAAGATGAGGTTGCTGCGGCGGGCTTCCTCCATCAGGGCGGGATTGTCCGTGATCGTGTAGCCGTGGTCGACGCGTTCGACTTCGAGAAGGTCCATCGCGGTTTCGACGTTGCGCCAGTGCTCTCCGAATTCGCCCGCGTGGGCCGTGATGTGAAGCCCGGCCTTCTTGGCGAGACGGTAGGCCTTCCAGAAGTTTTCCGGTTCGTGCCCGGTTTCACGGTAGTCGATCCCGATCCCGAGGGTTTCGGGCATGGGATGGCGGATCATTTCCTCGACCATGAAGACCGCCTCCTCGGGGGTGTCTTCGCGGTCGATGGAGGGAATGAGGCGGCCGACGGTGCCGCATTCGGCTTCGGCGCGCTTGAGGCCCCGGATGATGGCCTTTTGCCCTTCGTCGAAGGAATAGAAGTGCTTGAGGCCCGTCGAATTCCAGAAGTATTCGATGTAGCGAACGCCCAGGCGCGAGACGGCCACGGTGTGTTCGTAGGCGATGCGCTCGAGAAATTCCGGACGCGAGAGGATGTGCGCTTCCAGGGCGCGGAAAATGCGCAGGACGCCCACGGGCTTGTCGCCGCGGGTGAAGAAGCCGTCGATTTCCTCCTGCGTGACCGGAGCGCCCGAAAGACGGACGAGGTCCTCAAAAGTCGACTTCGTGATCGTGCCGAGCAGGTGGCAGTGCAGTTCGGCCTTGGGGAAACGCGAGAAGAAGTCGGTCCAGGCTTCGGGCAGAGGACGGGTGAAGGGGGAGTCGGGGACGAACCCCGGATTGGTCGCACGCATGGCGCAAAAACCTCCGATAAACAGGAACGGCCCCAAGCATAGCAAAGTGCGGAAAGCGGAGAAATAATTCCCGACCGAAATACTCGAAAACCGTTCGAGATCGGATGCGTTTTGGTGTAGGATAGAGTGCCCGCGATGCCCGAGGCATCGCTCTCTCAATCGATCCGACAGGGAACTTCGCCCCTGCCGGAAGCGCTCCGTCCGACAACGGGCGAACGCCAACGAAAAACCGATGGAAAGGTTATGACGGAAGAAACGAAAAAAGTTGAAACGCAGGAAGAAGCGGTGCCCGAACTCGTGCCCGATCCCATCAACTTCACGGACGCGGCGGTCAACAAGGTGCGCGCCCTCATGGAAGAGGAAGGCAACCCCAACCTCAAGCTGCGCGTTTTCGTGCAGGGCGGCGGTTGCGCGGGCTTTCAGTACGGCTTCACCTTCGATGAGGAACAAAACGCCGACGACGCCGTGATGGAAAAGGGCGGCGTCACGCTTCTGATCGACGCGATGAGCTATCAGTACCTCGTCGGGGCGAAAATCGACTTCAAGGAAGGTCTCTCGGGCGAACAGTTCGTGATCGACAATCCCAACGCGGTGACGACCTGCGGCTGCGGCTCGTCCTTCAGCGTCTGACGAAAAACGAAGCCGTTCGAAAACGTTTCGGGGTGCCCTGCGGCACCCCGAAGTCGTTTCTGCGGTTCCGTTTTAGTGCGGGTAGAGCGCGCCGAGAATGCGCTCGCCCCGCGCGCCCGTGACGGCGGGAAGATTTCCCGGGAGTCTCTCGAGGAAGCGGTGGCCGAGCCAGGCGAAGGCCTGGCATTCGACATCCATCGGATCGATGCCGAGCGCTTCGGTGGAGTGCACGCTGCCGTCGAAGGCGTTGCGAAGTTCCTCCATGAGCAGGGGATTGAGGGCGCCGCCCCCGCACACGAAAAGCGTTGAGACGCCCGGGGCCCAGCGGCGGATCGCGTCCGTGGCCGTGCGGGCCGTAAGGACCGTCAGGGTTCTCGCGACGTCTTCGGGCGCATAACGGCGCGCGCCGAGCCGTTTGGTGAGCCAGCCGAGGTGAAAGGTTTCGCGTCCGGTCGACTTCGGCGGGGGCAAAGTGAAGTAGGGGGCCGAGAGCAGTTCGTCGAGAAGCTCGGGCAAGAGGCGCCCCTTTCTCGCGAAGGCGCCGTCCCGATCGAAGGCTTCGCCCTTTTCCCGTTGGCACCAGGCGTCGAGCAGCATGTTTCCCGGGCCCGTGTCGAACCCTTCCGTCTTCTCCTTCGTGAGGATCGTGACGTTGGCGATGCCGCCCACGTTGAGGACGGCGCGGTCTTCCTCGCCCGCGAAGACCGCGCGGTGAAAAGCGGGAACGAGCGGAGCGCCCTGGCCGCCCGCGGCGATGTCGCGGGCGCGAAAGTCGCACAGAACGTCTATCCCCGTACGCTCGGCCAAGCGCGCCGGATGATTGAGCTGCAGGGAAAAACCCTTTTCCGGGCGGTGCCGCACGGTCTGACCGTGTACGGCGATGGCCGTGACGTCCCGAGCGGAGAGTCCGAGGGTTCGGAGAAGTTCCAGAACCGTTTCGGCGTATTCGTCGGCGAGCCCGACGGAGGCTTCGCCCGCGCGTTCGATTTCGTCCGCAAGACGGGCGGTGGCGAGTCCGAAGAGCGTTTCGCGAAGATCGGCCGGGAAGGGGCGGTGGGCGCGTCCGAGACGCGTCATGCGTCCTTCGGGCGAAAAGCGCACGGCGAGCGCATCGGTGCCGTCGAGACTCGTTCCGGACATAAGTCCGATGATGAGGCGGCTCATGAGGCCTGCTCCTCGGCGGTCTCGGCTTCTTCGGTCTGCGCGGCCTTTTGCTGCTCTTCTTCTCTGGCCTTGGCCTCGGCCTTGAGAACGGACGGAAGCGATTCGCCTTCTTCTTCGGCGAACTTGTCGAAGGCCTTGAGCCAGACGTCGGCCTGGGCGTGCATCTGGGCGAGCTGGTAGTTCGACAGGTTTTCCGTGTCGGGCAGGTCCGCCGTCTTGGGATTCACCTGCACGTCGTTGAACATGAGTTCGTAGTGCAGATGCGGTCCGGTGACAAGGCCCGTCGCACCGACGTAGCCGATGACGTCGCCCTTCTTGACGCGGGCGCCCACGCGGATGCCCGGCGCCACCTTCGACATGTGGGCGTAGAGCGTCGTGCGTCCGAGCCCATGGTCGATCTTGATGTAGCGTCCGTAGCCGCGGGCTTCGTAGCGGCGCAGCGTCACGACGCCGTTGGAGGCGGCGAAGATGCGCGTGCCGCTCGGCGCGCGAAAGTCCGTCCCGTTGTGCGAGCGGACGATCCCCGTGACGGGGTGGCGGCGAAGCGGCGCGTATTCGGAACTCACGTCCTGCACTTCGAGCGGGACGCGCAGGAAGGTCTGACGCGAGGACTGGCCGTCGAGCGTGTAGAAGCTCTCCGACTCGTCGCCGCGGAAGCGCACGGCTTCGTAGACATCGTCGCCGTGAACGATCTGCACGGCGAGAAGTCGTCCGTCCCGAACAAAGGTGCCGTCGGCGAACTTCTTTTCAAAGAGCACGCGGATGCGGTCGCCCGGCTTCATGTCGCGCACGGGATTGACTTCGCCCTCCCAGACGGCTTCGAGCTGTTCGCGCAGTCCCGAAGAGAGGCCGAGCGCGCGGGCCGTCTGCAGGAAATTGCGTCCCGCCCGGGCCGAAGCGTAGGTTTCCTCGGTGCGGAAGGTAAAGGGATGCACGGTGACCGAGAGTGATTCGCCGTAGCGCGAAACTTCGATCGTGCGCTCGTCGTCTTCGTGCGGCCCCTCCATGTAGAGGCGCAGGTGGCTCAGACGCCCGTCGGGAAGACGCCCCGCGGAGACGAACTGACCGGGCTGGGGATTGACGACGGGACGCGCCTGGGGCGTGCGCCGAATCCAGGCGAAGGCTTCGTCGTCCTCGATGCCGAGGCGGGCGAAAAGCGACGTGAGCGTGTCGCCGTTTCGCACGAAGAGTCCTTCGGTGGAGACGTTCGGGTTCGAGCGCAGACTGTCGATCCGGACCGAAAGGTCGGGCGCGGGCAGGATTTCCTCGACCGTGCGCGTCTCGAAGGTCGTCTCCCGAAAGCTCGGCATCATGGCGACGGCCGAGAGGGTGACGGCGCAGAGGGCGCCCGCGAAGACCGTGAGGGCGGCGCCGCGGTTTTTCCGGCGCGCAAACGAGATGCCGCGGCGAGCGGCCTCGCCTCGCTGCCAAGTCAGGTAGGAGCGCCCGAGAGATCGGATCTGACGGGCGAAAAAGGAAGCTGCGCTCATGACGGACGGTGGTGGTGTAAAGAGGGCTATATTTTAAAGAATCTGTTTTTCTTCGGTGCACTTCGACGCGCAACTCGTTTGTTTCCGAGGAAGGCGGCGGGGATCGTGTTAAAGTTAACGGATTGAATCGGGCGGGCCCGAAGGTTCGGGGGCGCCCTCAACGAGTAAAAAGGACAAAGATGAGTGAAGGTATTGAGGTCGCGAAGAAGCTTCCCGTGACCGACGACATCCGCGAAGCCATGGCTACCATCCGCCGCGGCACCGACAGCTTCCTGATCGAGGAAGAGTTCGAGCAGAAGCTCGCCCGCTCGAAGGCGACGGGCAAGCCCCTGCGCTGCAAGCTCGGGCTCGACCCCACGGCGCCCGACATCCACATCGGGCACACGGTGGTGCTCAACAAGCTTCGTCAGCTCCAGGACCTCGGGCATCAGGTGATCTTCCTCGTGGGCGACTTCACGGCCGCCATCGGCGATCCGTCGGGACGCAACGTCACGCGTCCGCCCCTTTCGCGCGAACAGATCACGGCGAACGCCGAAACCTATCTCGCGCAGGCCGGCCACGTGCTCGATCTCGACAAGACCGAAGTCCGCTACAACTCCGAATGGTCCAACGCCCTCGGCTCCGTGGGCCTCATCCAGCTCGCCTCCCGCTATACGCTCGCGCGTCTTCTCGAACGCGAAGACTTCGCCAAGCGCTACGCCGAAGAGCTCCCGATCGCCATGCACGAGCTTCTCTATCCCCTCATGCAGGGCTACGACTCGGTGGCGCTCGAAGCCGACCTCGAACTGGGTGGGTCCGATCAGCGCTTCAACCTTCTCGTCGGCCGCGAACTGCAGCGTCAGTACGGTCAGGAACCGCAGTGCATCCTGACGATGCCGCTTCTCGTCGGTCTCGACGGTCAGGTGAAGATGAGCAAGAGCAAGCACAACTACATCGGCATCACCGACGAGCCCAACGACATGTTCGGCAAGGTCATGTCGATTTCCGACACGCTCATGTGGGATTGGTACGACCTGCTCTCGCTTCGTCCCAACGACGAAATCGCCGCGCTCAAGAAGGAATGCGCCGAAGGCCGCAACCCGCGCGACGCCAAGGTGATGCTCGCCAAGGAAATCGTCGCGCGCTTCCACAGCGCCGCGGCCGCCGACGGCGCCGAAGCCGAATTCGTCAACCGCTTCCGTCAGGGCGCGATGCCCTCCGAAATCCCCGAAGTCACCGTTCCCGCGGGTGAGGAAGGCATTCAGATCGCCCGCATGCTCAAGGAAGCGGGACTCGTTTCCTCCACGTCCGACGGCAACCGCATGATCGAGCAGGGCGGCGTTCGCATTCAGGGCGAAGGCGTTTCCGACAAGACGCTTCGCTTCAAGGCGGGTGAAGAGCTCATCGTTCAGGTGGGCAAGCGCAAGTGGGCCAAGATTCATCTCGCCTGACGGGAGAATCGGCATGATCGTGCTTTTGCAGCGCGTCCGCGAAGCGAGCGTCTCCGTCGAAGGCAAGGTGGTCGGTCAAACGGGACCGGGGTATCTCGCGCTCGTTTGCGCCGAAGCGGGCGACACGGACGAAAAGGCCGTGCGCGCGGCGGAAAAGACCGCCAAGCTGCGCGTCTTCGAGGATGAGGCCGGGCGCATGAACCGCTCCGTCCTCGACGCGGGCGGGAGCGTCCTCGCCGTTTCGCAGTTCACGCTCGCCGCGGACACGCGCTCGGGCAACCGGCCGGGCTTTTCGCGCGCCGCGCCGCCCGAAGAGGGCGAACGCCTCGTCGGGCGCTACGTCGAGACGCTCCGTGCGCAGGGACTCTCCGTGGAAACGGGCGTCTTCGGGGCGCACATGATGGTTTCGCTCGTCAACGACGGGCCGGCCACGTTTTGGATTCAGATCTGACTGAGGGGGGACTTTTCATGAAAATCGCATCCGCGTCGTTTGCCGAGGGCGCCTTCATCGCTCCGGAATTCGCGTACGGCCGCATCGGGGAAAACGGTGCGACGGAACGCTCCGAAAACCGCAATCCGGAACTCCACTGGACGGACGTTCCCGAAGGCACGAAGAGCTTCGTCGTCCTCTGTCTGGACGACGACGTTCCGACCGACCGCCAGACGAAGATGGGCGACGGCCTTCTGAGCGTCACGCAGCCCCGCCGCCGTTTCGTGCATTGGGTGCAGGCGAACATTCCGGCCGAGGTTGAATCGATTCCCGAAGGCTTCCTGACGGGCGACCAAAAGCGCAACGGCGCCTTCGGACGTCCGGGCGTCAACGACTACGTCGGCAACGCCACGCCGGGTCCCGACGGCACGGGCCTCGGCTACGACGGCCCCTGCCCGCCCTTCTTCGACGCCCGCTGGCACTACTACCGTTTCTCGGTGTTGGCGCTTGACTGCGAACTCGCGGATCTTCCCGAGGAGTTCCGTCTCGCCGACGTGGAGGAACGCATCGCTGGCCACGTTTTGGCGACGGCCGAAACCGTGTGCCGCTACACGCTCAATCCCGCGCTCGCGAACTGAGACATAAACCCGTCGGCCCGCTTTCCGAAGGACTCGGAAAACGGGCCTTTTCAAAAGGAGGAGAGCCATGTTTGACCGAAACGACACGCTTGAGCGCTGCGACCCGGCGGTGTTCGCTTCCATCGAGCGGGAGCGCCGCCGTCAGGAAGACCACATCGAAATGATCGCGAGCGAAAACTACGCTTCGCCCGCCGTCATGGAGGCTCAGGGGAGCGTGCTGACGAACAAGTACGCCGAAGGCTATCCCGGAAAGCGCTATTACGGCGGTTGCGAATATGTCGACGAAGTGGAACGCCTTGCGATCGAGCGCGCCAAGCGTCTCTTTTGCGAGCCCGCGGGCGTCGAGATGGCCGTGAACGTGCAGCCGCATTCGGGCGCGCAGGCGAACACCGCCGTCTTCTTTGCGCTTCTCGAGCCCGGCGACACGATCATGGGACTTTCGCTCGCCGAGGGCGGCCACCTCACGCACGGGATGTCCCTCAACATTTCCGGGAAGTACTTCAAAGCCGTTCCCTACGGACTCGACGAAAACGAAGCGATCGACTACGACGCGCTCGAGCGGCTCGCGCTCGAACACCGTCCGAAGCTCCTCATCGCGGGGGCCTCGGCCTATTCGCTCGCCATCGACTTCGAGCGCATGGCCCGCATCGCCCACGAAGCGGGCGCTCTCTTCATGGTCGACATGGCCCACTACGCCGGGCTCGTGGCGGCGGGCGTCTATCCGACGCCCTTCGGACACGCCGACGTCGTCACCACGACGACCCACAAAACCCTTCGCGGTCCCCGGGGCGGACTCATCTTCATGCGCCCCGAGCTCGAAAAGAAAATCAATTCGGCCGTCTTCCCCGGCACGCAGGGCGGTCCCCTCATGCACGTGATCGCGGCAAAGGCCGTGGCGCTCGGCGAAGCGCTGCGCCCGGAATTCAAGGTCTATCAGGAGCGCGTCGTCGAAAACGCTCGGGTCCTGGCCGAGACCCTCACGGCGCGGGGGCTTCGCATCGTTTCGGGCGGCACCCAGAGCCACGTCATGCTCGTCGATCTGCGTTCCCTGAAAATCACCGGGAAGGACGCCGAGGCACTCCTCGACCGCGCGAACATCACGGTCAACAAGAACGCCATTCCGAACGACCCGGAAAAGCCCTTCGTCACCTCGGGCATCCGCCTCGGCACGCCCGCCATGACGACGCGCGGCTTCGGCGTCGAAGAAGTGCGCGAGACGGCGAACCTGATCGTCGACCTTCTCGAGGCGCCCGGGGACGAGGCCGTTCTCGAGCGCGTGCGGCTCGGCGTGAAGGCGCTCACCGAACGCTTCCCGGTTTACCGCTGACCGCTTCGGGGCCGGGACGTTCTCACGCGCTCGGCTCCTACGTTACAATCAAACTCCTTTCCACACGCATTCTTGGAGATTCCGCGCACCATGCGTTGCCCCTTTTGCCAGCACAAGGACACCCAGGTCATTGACTCCCGCTCTCCCGAGGAGGGCACCGTCATTCGACGTCGTCGGCAGTGCGTCAAGTGCGGCAAACGCTTCACGACCTTCGAGCGGGCGGCCCTTGAGATGCCCTACATCGTCAAGAAGGGGGGCGCGCGCGTCGAATACAACCGCGACAAGCTCTACGCCTCGATGTCGCTTGCGCTTCGAAAGCGTCCCGTTTCGCCGCAGCGCGTGCAGGAGGCCGTCGACGGCATCGAGCGCACGCTCATTTTGTCGGGCGAGAGCGAAATCCGCTCGAGCCGCTTGGGCGAACTTGTGCTTGAAGCCCTGCGCGGACTCGACACCATCGCCTACATCCGGTTCGCCTCGGTGTACTTCAACGTCAACGAACCCGAAGGCTTCATCGAGATGATCGAGCGCGCCGTGGAGCCCACCAAGCGCACTTTCGACGTGGAGGCCTTCAAGGCGCTCGCGCACAAGGACGCGCTCGAAGAAAAGGAAAAGCGCCGTCAGATGCGGATCCGCCGCGACGGCTCGGAGAAGGCATGACGAACGAAACCGATGTGAAGTGGATGCGTCGGGCGCTCGAAGTCGCTTCGGGGGCCGAACGCCTCTCGCCACCCAATCCGGCGGTCGGCGCCCTGATCGTTCGGGACGACCGTCTTCTTGCGCAGGGATTCACGCAGCGCGCGGGCGGTCCGCACGCCGAGGTGATGGCGCTTCGCGACGCCTTTGAAAAGGGCGTCGACACCGAGGGTGCCACGCTCTACGTGACGCTCGAGCCCTGCTCGCACTACGGGCGTACGCCTCCCTGCGCGCTCGCGGTGCGCGAGGCGCGCTTCGCGCGCGTCGTCATCGGGTCTCGCGATCCGAATCCCCTCGTCTCGGGGCGGGGCATCCGCATTCTCGAAGAGGCGGGAATCCGCGTGGACGGTCCGGTTCTTGAAGAAGAGGCCTTCTGGAAGAACCGCGGCTTCATGACGAGAATGCGCACGGGACTCCCCTGGGTGCGCCTCAAGACGGCGGCGACGCTCGACGGCCGCACGGCCTTTCCCGACGGCCGTTCGCAGTGGATTACGGGTCCCGCCGCGAGAGAAGACAATTTCCACGCCCGCGGCCGCGCGGGCGCCGTGGTGACGGGTGTGGGCACCGTGCTCGCGGACGACCCGCAAATGACGCCGCGTCTTCCCGACCAGGTCCGCATGCCGCTTCGCGTCGTGCTCGATTCGAAGCTTCGCACGCCGCCCGAAGCCAAGCTCTTTCAGGCGCCCGGCGACGTTTTGATCGTCACGCTCTCGAAGGACGCCGAGCGCCGCGCCGCGCTCGAAGCCGCGGGCGCCGAAGTGCTCGAACTCCCTGGAAGCGGGGGCGCGGTCGACCTGCGGGCACTTCTTGAGGAACTCGCCCGTCGGGACGTGAACGAAGTGCACGTCGAAGCGGGCGCCAGGCTCTCGGGCGCCTTCCTCGAAGCGGGCCTCGTCGACGAAATTCTCCTTTATCAGGCTCCCTGCCTTTTCGGCGAGGGCCTTCCCATTGCGACCCTGCCGCTACCGGCCGCGCCGGGCGAGGCGCCGCGATGGACCATCGTTTCCACCGATCAGGTCGGCCACGACCTGCGTATTGTTTTGAAAAGAGGACAGTGATGTTTACCGGAATCATTCAAGCCGTCGGCAAAGTTCGCGAACCCGAAAAGCTCGGCAACGGCGTGCGCCTGACGATCCACGCGCCCGATCTCGGACTCGAGGACGTCAAGGTGGGCGACTCGATCGCCGTCAACGGCGCCTGCATGACCGTGATCGAAAAGACCGACACCGACTTCAAGGTGGACGTCTCGGCCGAAAGCCTCTCGAAGACGACGGGCCTCAACACCTTCGGCGAAGTGAACCTTGAAAAGGCCATGCGCTTGGGCGACCGCGTCGACGGCCATCTCGTGAGCGGCCACGTCGACGGCGTGGGCCTCGTCGAATCGATGGAACCCGTCGCCGAATCCTGGCGTCTCGTCATCCGCGCCCCGCGCATGCTCTCCCCGTATCTCGCCTACAAGGGCTCGATCACCGTCAACGGCGTTTCGCTCACGATCAACAAGGTCGAGGACACGGCCATGGACACGCTCGTGACGATCAATCTGATTCCGCACACGGTTCAGGTGACGACGCTCAAGAATCTTCGCGCGCAGAGCGAAGTCAATCTCGAGATCGACACGATCGCCCGCTATGTCGAACGCATGGTGAGCCTGCAGAACGACGAAGACTCCCTCTTCTGAAAGCAGTTTTTTCCCGACTAAGCTACAATTCGGAATAGTGCGACGAACCCGCCCGACATCGGGCGGGTTCTCTCGCTGAAGCCCTCGGACGCGTTTTTTGCGAAAGACGTCTTCCGGGTGGTCCGGTTTTTCTCATCCGCGCCGATTTGCGCGGTCCACGGAGCTGTATATGAACGAAATTGAAATCCCGCCCGAAGGCGACGATCTGTACATTGCCATCGTGGTCGGCCGTTTCAATGAATATGCCGGTCGCGGTGAACTCGAAGCCTGCCTCGACGAATTGAAGAAGCTCGGTGTGCCCGAGGACAACATCACGGTCATGCGGGTGCCCGGCGCCTTGGAAATTCCGATGGCTCTTTCGATGATCGCCCGCTCGTCTCCCTATGTCGACGCGATGATCGCGCTCGGAGCCGTCATCCGCGGCGAAACCTATCACTTCGAAATCGTTTCGAACGAATCGGCCCGCGGCATCATGGATCTCCAACTCAAGACGGGGATTCCCATCGCCAACGGCATTCTCACCTGCGAAACGGACGAACAGGCCGTCGAACGCTTGGAAATCAAGGGCCGCGACTGCGCCCGCTGCGCCGTCGAAATGGCCAACTACAGCCTCGCGTTTCAGGCTCTGCGCGAAGAGCAGGAAGGCGATGACGACGATGACGATGATGACGACGAGGAACGTTGAGCAATGACGGAACGTTCTCCCCGCATGAGCGCCGCCCATTCGAGCCGCCATCTCGCGCGCGTGTTCGCTCTGCTCGGTCTTTATCAGTGGCTCGCCGACCCCGAGCAGGACTACGCCGCCATTGAGGCGCACCTCGCCGGGCTCATCGAAGACGAAGGCGAACAGATCGAAGGCTGCGACATTCGTCCGAGCGATTTCGCCTCGTGCGACCGCGCCTTCTTCCGTACGCTTCTCTCGGGCGTGCTCGACCGCATGACGGAAATCGAACCGCTCGTCGCGAAGACGGTCGACCGCGATCTCTCGCGCGTCTCGCTCGTCGAGCGCGCCGTGCTCTTCATCGGCGCCTTCGAACTCCTCGCCTGTCCGGAGACGCCCTGGCGCGTCATCCTGAACGAAAGCGTGGAGCTCGCCAAGGAATTCGGCAGCGGTTACCGCTTCACGAACGCCGTGCTCGAAAAGATCGCGCACGAGGTTCGTCCCGCGGAAACGGCCGAATAAGGCTCGCCGCCCGCACTCCTGCAACAAGGCCGCCCGGCACACGTGCCGCGACGGCCTTTTTCCCATTAGGAACCATGTCCCAAGGCGAATTCGATCTGATCGCTCGACACTTCACCTTTCCCGCCTCGATCGGCCGCTGGCCTTCGGAGGGCGTGGGCGACGACTGCGCCCTCATTCGCTTGCCCGAACGCACGCTGGCCGTGACGACCGACATGATGGCGGTGGGCACGCATTTCCTGCCCGACGTTTCGCCCCGCACGATGGGGAGAAAGGCCCTCGCCGTCAATCTCTCCGACCTCGCGGCGGCCGGGGCCGAACCCCGCGCCTTCTTCCTCTCCATTTCCCTTCCCGAACGCGACGACGCGTGGCTTGCGGAATTCCGAACGGGGCTCCTCGAAATGGCCGAGCGCTACGGCTGCGCGCTCTTGGGCGGCGACACCGTCAAGGCGCCCGATGGCGCCCCCGTGTCGCTTTCGATCACGGCCATGGGGGAAATGCCCGCCGGAGAGGGCCTCACCCGCGCGGGCGCCCGCGTCGGCGACGACGTGTGGCTCACCGGCACGACGGGGGACGCCTATGCGGCCCTTATGATCCGCACGAAGGTCTGGAAGGACGAAGCGGGCGTTCTCTCCCGACTCGCCCCCCGCATGGACGATCCGACGCCCCGCGTCGCCGTGGGGTGCGCCCTGCGGCGTTTCGCGCACGCGGCCGTCGACGTTTCGGACGGTCTCCTGCAGGATCTCGGGCACATTCTCGAGCGAAGCGGCACGGGCGCCGTCGTGGCGTGGGACGCCTGTCCGAAGTCCGAGGCGCTTCGCGCCTTTTCCGAAGAGGCGTGCCGCCGTGCCGTCCTCGGCGGGGGCGACGACTATGAACTTCTCTTTTGCGCCGCGCCCGAAGACCGTGCGCGCGTCGAGACGCTCGCACGCGTGACGCAGGTGCCGCTCACGAGAATCGGCCGGATCGTTGAGCGAGGTCTTCGCGTCGTGGACCGCGAAGGAGAGGAAATCCCGGTCGGCGCCTTCGGGTTCGATCACTTTGCTTCCTAGGTCATGCTGAAAGAAAAATACGGAAAAAATTCCCCTTCGAGGACGCATCCTCTGACGCTCTCCTTCGCGTTCTCGCACCCGGCCCACATCTGGGCGACCTTCTTCGGCGTGGGGCTTTTGCGTCCCGGCCCGGGCACCTGGGGCACGGTGGCGGGCACGCTTGTCTACGCACTTTATGCGCCGTGGCTCTCTTTTGCGGGGCAAACCGCCGTCGCGATTGCGGCGCTTGTTCTCGCGCTCTGGGCCTGCGGGCGCACGGTGCGCGATGCGGGGGTGGACGACCACGGCTCGATCGTGATCGACGAAGTGGTGGCGATGTGGCTCGCTTTGCCCTTCGTGCCGCCCGAACCCCTCTGGTGGGCGGCGGCGATCGTGGTCTTTCGGATTTTCGACGTCTTCAAGTTCTGGCCGATCTGCTGGCTCGACCGCAATCTGAAGGGAGGCTTGGGCGTGATGATGGACGACGTGGCGGCGGCCTTCTTTACGGCGCTCGTCCTCGTTCTCGGCGGAGCGCTCCTCTTCTGAGGTCTTGCGAATCCGAACAAATTTTCCCGCCCGCGGGAAAAGGCCGCACGCGGCCGAGCCGATACAATGGGCGGATTCGAAGTCGATGCCGGCAAAGCGTGAGGCCGGACGGCTTTTGCGGTTTTTTCTCACGAATTTCCCGGAGACTTCTTCATGCTGTGGTCCAAGGCCCTCTCGGTTCTTTCCGCCGAATTCGGACTGCGGGCGCTCAAGAAAAACGCCGCCGTGGTGACGGCGGAAAGCTGTACGGCGGGCGGCATCGCCAACGCCATTGCGGCGACGCCGGGCGCGAGCGCCTGGTTGAAGGGCGGCTGGGTAACCTACCAGACGTCGCAGAAAATCGACTGGCTCGGCGTGCCCGAAGAGTTGATCGCCTCGGAAGGCGTGGTGAGCGAAGCCGTCGCCGAGGCCATGGCGCGCGGGGCGCTCGCGCGCACGCCCACGGCGAGTCACGCCGTCGCGACGACGGGAGTGGCGGGGCCTTCGGGCGGAACCGACGACACGCCCGTCGGAACGGTCTGCATCGCCTGGGCCGACCGTCGGGCGGGCCACATCGTGACGGTGTCGCGCCGCATCCGCGTGCCGGGCTCCCGGGAGGACGTGACCGAGGGCGCCGTGCAGGTGGCCCTGCAGGGACTCTCCGTGCTTCTCGACGGGGAAAATCCCGCGTCCATGTTCTGCGAATTCCATTCGCGTTGATTCTTGCTTTTTCGTATGTCCAGTTCTCTAGATCTTCTCCTTCTTCTCGCCCTCATCCTGCTCAACGGCGTCTTCGCGCTCTCGGAGATCGCGCTCGTGACGAGCCGCAAGGCGCGTCTGAGCGCCATGGAGGAGGACGGCGTTTCGGGGGCGTCCCGGGCGCGCGAACTCAATGAGGAACCCACGCGCGCGCTTTCGACGATTCAGGTCGGCATCACTTCGATCGGCATTCTCTCGGGCATCGTCGGCGAATCCGCGCTCGCGAAGCCCGTGGCGGGCTGGCTCATGGAGCTCGGCGTCGCCAAGGAAACGGCGGGCGTTGCCGGCATCGTCCTCGTCGTCGTGCTCGTGACGTATTTCTCGATCGTTTTGGGTGAACTCGTTCCCAAGCGCCTCGGACAGCTCGCGCCCGAACGGCTCGCCTGCCGCGTCGCCGAACCCATTCACACGCTCTCGCGCGTGGCGGCTCCCTTCGTGCGTCTGCTCAGCGTTTCGACCGAAGCCATCCTGAAGCGCATCGGCGGCAACAATTCGGGCGAAGCCGCCGTGACGGAAGAGGAAATTCACGCCCTCATCAACGAAGGCGAGGCCTCGGGCGTGATCGAAAAGGTCGAGCGCGAAATGGTCCGCAACGTCTTCCGTCTGGACGATCGTCAGGTGACCTCCCTCATGATTCCGCGCTCCGAGATCGAATGGATCGACCTCGAGGAGGACGAAGCGCTCAACATGGAAAAGATCCGCACGAGCAAGCGCTCGCGCCTCCCCGTGTGCGAAGGAAGCCTCGATCAGGTGAGGGGCATCTGTTCGACCCGCACGCTTTTGCAGCAGATGATGGAAAAGGGGCACCCGGACTTCCGCGGCAATCTCGCCCCCGTCGTCTACGTGCCCGAATCCCTTACGGGGATGGAGCTTCTCGAAAACTTCCGCAAGAACGACACCCAGATGGCGCTCGTCGTCGACGAATACGGCGACATTCAGGGGCTCGTGACGCCGCGCGACCTGCTCGAAGCGATCGCCGGGGAATTCAAGCCCGAACAACCCGGCGACGAGTGGGCCAAGGCCCGCGAGGATGGCTCCTTCCTCCTCGACGGGATCATTCCGATTCCGGAAATGAAGGACGCGCTTCTTCTGAAGCACGTTCCGCAGGAAGAGGAAAACCGCTACAGCACGCTCGCGGGGATGCTCATGCTGCTCCTCGGGCGTCTGCCGCGCGAGGGCGACGTCGTCGAGTGGGACAACTGGCGCTTTGAAATCGTGGACATGGACGGCCGACGCATCGACAAGGTGTTCGTCAAGCCCGTGAAGAAGCCGCAGACGGAGGAAAAGAATGCATAAGGGGATTGCGGGGGCGATCGGCGTCGCCGTGCTCGCCGCGGCGGGCTTCGGCGGTCTGGCCGCCTGGCAGGGCTCCGAAGTGGACGCCTTTCACGGAAAGACGATCCCCCTGCCCGGAGACGTCTTCGAAGCGAAGGTTTCGACGCAGAAGCTTGATTTTCTGCACCGCGGCGTCCTCGTGGAGGTCCGGGCAAAGGGGGCGGGGACGGACATTCCCGCGGTGGCGACCTGGTCGGGCGAGGCTTCCCTGGGTCTTTCGCCCCGTCTTCGTCTCGTCCTCTCGGAAGAGGACAAGCGCGCGGCGGGACTCGAGGTGGACGACGAACTGACGGTGGGCTTCTCGCCCTTCGGGCGCGAGAAGGATCTAGAGCTGCGGATGCGAAACCTCAAGGCGACCGAAGCGGATCTTCTCTGCGAGACGGCGGACTACAACCTCTCGATCGACCTCGACCGCTCGGTCGCGCGCCTCAAGGGGGCGCCGCTTCGCTGCACCATGCCCGCCGCGAACTTCGTCTTTGAGGCGGGTCCCGTGACGCTCACCTACGACGGTTGGACGGACGACCCCTATGTGGGGCGACTTGCGACCGAGATCGAATCGCTTCGCTACGGCGACGAATGGCGCGTCGGTCGGGTGCGCACCCTCTCGAGCACGACCAAGGCTGAGACGCCCGAGCGCAAGGACGGCAAGACGGGAGGTGTTCTCGACACGGTGAACGTCACCTACGGACAGGCCTTCGAGTGGGAGATGGAAAACGTCTCCTCGGCCTATCTCCCCATTGAAACGAAGCGCTTCGCGCTCCGCACGCACGCCGACAAGATGCCCGCGCGCGTCTTTGACTACCTCATGGCGCTCGCCGTGCAGGGAGACTTCGGCGGCGCCGATCCTCTCGAAGCCGTGGCCGTGCTGCAGGACGCCTTCGTGCGGGGCGGCTTCACGGTGGACGTGGACGAAAGCCGCTGGGAGACGAATGTGGGCGGCGCCTCCTTTGCCGGACGTCTCGCCGCGGTGAAGACGGACGAAAACGCTCCGATGCAGCTCGGCGCCTTCTCGCTTCTGTGCGATGAAACGCTCCTCAGGACCGTCTTGGGCGCCGAGGCCGAAGCTCTCGCGGGCGAAGGCTATCTGAAGAAGACCGAGGACGGAAGGCTTTCCGCGCAGATCGTCATCGACGAAGAAAAGGTGTCGGTGAACGGCAAGAGAATCTTCTGACGAAGGGCCCGAACCTGAGGTTCGGGCATGCCGCCTTCAGAATGCACAAACGGCCCGCCGACCGAAAAGGTCGCAGGCCGTTCGCATGAGGGAACCGCGGAAAATCAGCGGGCCGCGTTGATCGCGTCGCGCGTGGCGATCGCCGCCTTGCGGGCGGCTTCGCGCCAGTCGTCTTCGGCGCTCGCGTAAAGGATGGCGCGGCCCGAATTGATGACCATGCCGTCCTTGCGGGCGGTCACGCCCGCGCGCACGGCGGCGTCGATGTCGCCGCCCTGGGCGCCGATGCCCGGCACGAGGAGCGGCAGATCGGGCGCGATGCGGCGCACGTTGGCGAGTTCGTTCGGATAGGTGGCGCCCACGACGAGGCCGAGTTGGCCCGAGACGTTCCATTCGGTCGCAGCGAGACGGGCGATGCGCTCGTAGATCTTTTCGCCGTTCACTTCGAGCATCTGAAAGTCGTCGCCTCCCTTGTTGGAGGTGCGGCACAGAACGAAGGCGCCGCGGTCCGCGTAGGAGAGGTAGGGCTGAATCGTGTCAAAGCCCATGAAGGGGGAGAGCGTCACGCAGTCGGCGTCGTAGCGCTCGAAGGCTTCGCGGGCGTAATGCTCGGCCGTGGAGCCGATGTCGCCGCGCTTGGCGTCGAGAATCACGGGGATGTCGGGATGGTGCTCGTGAATGTGGCGGATGACCGCTTCGAGCACTTCTTCGCCGCCGCGGCTCGAGGCGAAGTAGGCGATCTGCGGCTTGAAGGCGCACACGAGATCGTGCGTGGCGTCGACGATGCCCGTGCAGAACTTCAGCACGGCTTCGGGGTCGCCCTGCAGTTCCTTCGGGAAGCGCGAGGGATTCGGATCCAACCCCACGCAAAGGAGCGTGTTGTCGTCATGCCAGCGGCGGGAGAGCTTTTCCGTAAATTTCATGAGTTGAGAGGGCGTCGCTTCGCTCCTTCAGGGAGGAAGAACGACGTCGGAAGCAAAAGTGAAGAAAGGAAATCCTTCCCGTTGCGGATCGGGAAGGTGAGTCGAGTCCGCCCATCTTAGCAAATGCCTCTCCGGAGAGCTAGGGAGGCACAAGAAAAGGGCGAAGCCTCCGAAAGGACTTCGCCCTGATGGATGCGTCAGCGCTGTCGGCCGATTACATCATGCCGGGCATGCCGCTCATCCCGTCCATGCCGGCGGGCATGGGCTTTTCTTCCACGGGAAGGTCGGCCACCATGCAGTCCGTCGTCAGGATGAGCGAGGCGACGGAAGCGGCGTTCTGCAGAGCCGTGCGGGTGACCTTGGTCGGATCGAGCACGCCCATTTCGACCATGTCGCCGTACACGCCCGTCTGAGCGTTGTAGCCGTAGTTGCCTTCGCCGTTGGCGACGTTGTTGACCACGACGCTCGGTTCGTCGCCGGCGTTGGCGACGATCTGGCGCAGCGGCTCTTCCATGGCGCGCAGAACGATGCGGATGCCGGCGTTCTGTTCGTCGTTGTCGCCCGTGATGCCCTTGATGGCCTGCTTGGCGCGGATCAGAGCGACGCCGCCGCCCGGGACGATGCCTTCTTCCACCGCAGCGCGGGTGGCGTGGAGGGCGTCTTCAACGCGGGCCTTCTTTTCCTTCATTTCGACTTCCGTCGCGGCGCCCACCTTAATGAGGGCGACGCCGCCCGCGAGCTTGGCAACGCGTTCCTGAAGCTTTTCGCGGTCGTAGTCGGACGTGGCGGCTTCGATCTGCGTGCGGATGTTGCGGACGCGGTTTTCGATGGCTTCGGGGTTGCCGGCGCCGTCGATGATCGTCGTGTTTTCCTTGGAGATTTCGATCTTCTTGGCCGAGCCGAGCTGTTCGAGCGTGGCCTTGTCGAGCGAGAGGCCGACGGTCTGCGAGATCACCGTGCCGCCCGTGAGGATGGCGATGTCTTCGAGCATGGCCGTGCGGCGGTCGCCGAAGCCCGGAGCCTTGACGGCGGCGACCTTGAGGATGCCGCGGATCGAGTTCACGACGAGCGTGGCGAGCGCTTCACCGTCGATGTCTTCGGCGATGATGACGAGCGGACGCGAGGACTTGGCAACCTGTTCGAGCACGGGGAGAAGTTCGCGGATGTTGCTGATCTTCTTGTCGTGCAGGAGAACGTAGGGGTTGTCAAAGACGGCGGCCTGCTTTTCGGGCTGATTGATGAAGTAGGGCGAGAGGTAGCCGCGGTCGAACTGCATGCCTTCGACGACTTCGAGTTCGTTCTTGAGGCTCTTGCCGTCTTCGACCGTGATCACGCCTTCCTTGCCGACCTTGTCCATGGCTTCGGCGATGATGTCACCGATTTCGGTGTCGGAGTTGGCGGAAATGGCGCCGACCTGGGCGATTTCCTTGTTGGTGGTCGTCGGCTTCGAGATCGTCTTGAGTTCGGCGATGGCGGCGGCGACGGCCTTGTCGATGCCGCGCTTGAGATCCATCGGGTTCATGCCGGCGGCGACGAACTTCATGCCTTCGTCGACGATCGCCTGGGCGAGAACCGTGGCGGTGGTGGTGCCGTCACCGGCGTTGTCGGACGTCTTCGAGGCGACTTCGCGGACCATCGAGGCGCCCATGTTTTCGAACTTGTCCTTGAGTTCGATTTCCTTGGCGACGGAGACGCCGTCCTTCGTGACCGTGGGGCCGCCGAAGGCGCGTTCAAGAACGACGTTGCGGCCCTTCGGGCCGAGAGTCACCTTGACGGCGTTGGCGAGAACATTGATGCCGCGGACCATCTTGGAACGGGCGTCATCACCGAAAAGAACCTGCTTACCAGCCATTTTCTTTCAATCCTTTGCTTTCAATAAAAACGTATCGTGGCAATCGGGCGGATTATTCGAGAACGCCCATGATGTCTTCCTCGCGCATGACGAGGAATTCCTGGCCGTCGACCTTGACGGTCTGGCCGGAGTACTTGCCGAAGAGCACGCGATCGCCGACCTTGACGTCCATGGTCACGATGCGGCCGGCTTCATCACGCTTGCCGGGACCGACGGCGACGACTTCGCCCTGATCGGGCTTTTCCCCGGCGGAGTCGGGGATCACGATGCCGAACGACGTGGTCGTTTCGGCTTCGAGGCGCTTGATGATGACGCGGTCGTGCAACGGACGAATCTGCATTTGAATTTCTCCAATCAAGAGGGACAAGCCGCGTGCGCAAAGCGTCTGCGACTTGTGACAAAGTGTTCGCGGCGAATCCCGAGAGCGGGGGTTGCCTTACTATGTACAGCCTATATGGGGCTGAGGCGGAAAATTTCAAGGGGGCCTCTTCAAAAAAAATATCGGGCTCTTCCGCTGTCCGATTTTTTCGGGAGACGCACATGGAAATGAACCGTGCGATTCTGCGCTTCGCTCTGACCGGTCTCGTTGCCGCACTCCTCGCGGGCTCGGCGCCGTCGTGGAGCCAAACGCCCGCGCCCGAAGCGGGCGCGAAGGCGTACGCGCTGCCGGCCGAATTGCTCCGCGCCGCGAAGCGTTGGAAGGTCGATCTGAAGGACGTGACGATCGCGGTCCTGCCCGTCGACGACGTGCGCCGCACGGAGAAGGATTCCAACGTGACGCGCGTCCGCCCGGTTCTGCTGCACCGCGCCGACGTGTCCGTCGCCCCCGCCTCGAGCGCCAAGGTCGTCACGACCCTCGTGGCGCTCGAAACGCTCGGCAGTCACTACCGCTGGTACACGGGCTTTTACGCCGACGAGAAGGCGGAGCCCGACGCCAAGGGCGTTTTGCGCTCGCCCCTCTACATCAAGGGAGGGGGCGACCCGAACTTCGTCCTGGAGGCTTTCGACCTCGAACTCACGCGCCTTCGCGAAAAGGGCATCCGCCGCATCGAAGGGGACGTCGTGGTCGATCGGTCCTTCTTCGACGTTCCCGAAACGAACCGCAACGCCTTCGACGGACGGGGCTCGCGCCCCTACAACCTGCCGCCCGACGCCGCGCTCGTCAACTACCGCAACCTGAGCTTTGAGATGACGCCCGATCCGGAAAAGGGCGTGGCGCACATCGTGATGCTCCCGCGCCTCGCCGGCGTGACGGCGCCCAAGACGATCGCGCTTCGCAAAAAGGGCGGCTGCGGCGACTGGAAATCGGCGCTCGGCTACAAACTCGAGCGGCGTAAGGACGGGACCGTGCGCGTGCGCTTCACCGGGGCGCTTCCCGCCGCCTGCGGCGCGAAGAACTTCAACGTGATCGGATTCGAGGCGAACGAGTACCTCGAGCGGCTCTTCCGAGGCCTTTGGACGCAAAAGGGCGGCGCCTGGACGGGCCGCGTGAGGGAGGGCGCGGTTCCTGAAAACGCGCGGCGCCTTCTCACGCACGTTTCGCCCGACGCGGGCGAAGTCGTGCGGCTCGTCAACAAGTGGTCCAACAACCCGATGGCGCGGCACCTCTTTCTCACGCTCGGCTACGCCGCAGTGGAAAAGGAAGCGCTGGACCAAAAGATCGAAGTCGAGGAAGGAAAACATCACCGTGCCGTTCGGCTCGACGACGCCCGAGCGGTCATTTCGGCGTGGCTGCGGGACCGGGGCATCGACGCGCGGCACTTCTACATGGAAAACGGCTCGGGCCTCTCGCGCGAGACGCGCGTGACGGCGCGCCTCATGGCCGAGGTGCTGGCGGCGGGGGCGCAGGGACCCTACGCGCCCGAATTCATGGCGTCGCTACCCATCACGGGGGAAGACGGCACGATGGCGAGGCGCAAGGTGGCCGTTTCCTGGGGCCGGATGAAAACGGGCCTTCTGCGCGACGTGCGAAGCATCGCGGGCTACGTGCACGCTAAGAGCGGCAAGCGCTACGCCCTCTATGCGGGCGTGAACGGAAAGGAAAGTCTTCCGGGCGCGCAGGCGTTTCTCGACAACGTGATTCTCTGGGCGTACGAGCACTGAAGCTCTTGGCCTTGCGCACCAAACGAAACGGGCGGTCCCTGACGGGCCGCCCGTTGGCGTATCGGAGTGGGATTACTGCGCCGCCTTGCGGAGCGCCTCGACGACGGTGTCTCCCGTGAGCAGTTCGGGAAGGACCGTCACCTCTCCCGAGGGAGAGTAGACGAGGTAGAGCGGCACGCCCGTGCGGCCGTAGCGGGCGAGCACTTCCGAGATGCGTTCGTCGCGGTTCGTCCAGTCGCCTTCGAGCGTGACGAAGTTTCCTTCGTCGAGCGCCTTCGTTACGGCGTCCGTATTGAGGACCGCCACCTTGTTGGCCTGACAGGTGACGCACCAGGCGGCCGTAAAGTCGACGAAGACGGGGCGGCCCGAAGCGAGCGCCGTTTCAACCGCTTCGTCGCTCCACGGGGCCCAACGGCCCGAAGTTTCGCGTTGGGCGGCTTCGCTCACGACGCCCGATCCGATGACGAAGACGGAGGCGACGGCGATGAGCGCCGTTCCGGCCATCAGTACGGGACTCGCGGGCTTGCCCCACTGACGACGGCCGAAAAGCCAGAGCGAAATGCCGAGCGCCGCGACGCCCGCGACGGCGAGGAGCAGTCCCGCGGTCGAAACCTGACGGCTCAGCACCCAGGCGAGCCACACAAGGGCGAGCGCCATGGGAACGGCCATGACTTTGCGGAAGGTGTCCATCCAGGGACCGGGCTTGGGAAGCCAGGCGGCCCATCCCGGAATGAGGCAGAGCAAAAGCCAGGGGAGCGCCATGCCGAAGCCGAGCGCGAGGAAGACGGCGAGCGCCTCGAGCGCGGGCTGCGTCACGGCGAAGCCGAGCGCCGCGCCCATGAAGGGCGCCGTGCAGGGACTCGCCACGATGACGGCGAGCATGCCGGTGAGAAACGAGCTTCGCAGCCCCTTCTTCGGATTCTTCGCCATCGCGACGCCCCCGAGGGACGACCCCGCGGTGAACTCAAAGAGGCCGGCGAGGTTGAGCGTGATGGCGGCGAAAAGGAGCATCAAAAGCGCGATGACCCAGGGAGACTGCAGCTGAAAACCCCAGCCGAGCGCCATGCCCGCGGACCGCAGGGCAAGAAGCGTTCCCGAGAGCAGAAGCATCGTCGTGAGGACGCCGCCCGTGAAGACGAAGCCGTGCGCAAGGAGAGGTTCTCCCTTCTTGGCGCCCTCCACGAGCTGCAGGAGTTTGAGGCTCAGCACCGGGAAGACGCAGGGCATGAGGTTCAGAATCAGCCCGCCGAGCAGCGCGAAGGTGACGGCCGTCCAGGCGGTGAGCGAGGGACCCTGAGGAGAATCAAGGCCCGCTTGCGAAGCCGTGTTTCCGGCCGCGGCAGCGGTCGCCGGAAGGGGTTCGACGACGCCCTTCGTCACGGGAATCGACATTTCCACGGCCCAGCCGCCCTTTCCGGGGCCGCCGTCGGCAATGAGAAGGCCGTCGAGCGTCTCCCGGGGCGCGCCCGCAAAGACGTCGGCGGCGCGCAGGTGGAGTTCGCTCGAGCCGTCCTCATGGCGGCGCAAAACGGGTTCCACCTTGATGTCCATCGCGTCCGCGGCGAGCGGGAAGAAGGTGAGGGATTCGGCGATCTTGCCGGTCTGCGCGGGCACGTCGATGCGCAGGCGGTTCTCTTCGATCGTCGCCGTCACGTGTTCGTTCGCGACGACTTCGGGGATGAGCCGCTCGGCCGCCTGGATGCGGGCCGCGTTGGGACCGGGATCGGGACGGACGGCGACGGGCAGGCGGATCGAAGCGCTCGCCTCGCCCGGAACGCAGACGTCCTTGCAGGCAAGGAAGGAAACGTTCACGGTGACGGTCTGGCGCGAACCGAAGGCGGTGCGGCGCGGTACGTCGAGCTGGAAGGGAAAGATCGTCTCCCCGCCGTAGCCGTAGGTGACGAGTCCGGAGGTCAGAAAGCGTTCGGGGAGCGGAAAGGAGGGCGTATGCGCTTGGAACCCGTTGGGCGTCACGAAGCTGAACGAGGTCGGCAGCCCCGCTTCGCCCGGCATGCGCCAATAGGTGTGCCAGCCCGGTTCATGATGAAATACGACGGCGAGCGTGTTTTTCGCCTGCGGCGTGAGGGCCTTGTTCTGGGCGATCAGCTCGACGCGGACGTTGGGGGCCTCCTTGGGGGCGGCCGCCCGGTCGATGGCGTTGAGCCAGCCCGAGTCCGCCGCCGAGGCGCCGGCGGCGAGAAGCGCTCCCGCCGCCGTCAGAAGGATTTTCCAAGAAGCCATGCGATCACTTGATTTCACGGAACGTGGCGCGGGCGGCTTCGATCGTGCGCTCGATCACTTCGTCGGTGTGCTGGATCGAAACGAAGCCGGCTTCGAAGGTCGAGGGCGCGAAGTAGACACCGCGCTCGAGCATGCCGTGGAAGAACTGATTGAAGTGGTTCTGATCGGCCTTCATCACGTCGGCGAAGCCCGTCGGAATGTTTTCAAGGAAGTAGATCCCGAACATGCCGCCCACGCTGTCGCCGCAGAAGGGAACGCCCGCTTCGCGCGCGGCTTCGGTGAGGCCGGTGATGAGCTTCTGCGCCTGGCCGCCGAGCTTTTCATAGAAGCCCGGTTCCTGGATGAGCTTGAGGGTCGCAAGGCCGCAGGCGACCGCGACGGGGTTCCCCGAAAGGGTGCCCGCCTGGTAGACGGGACCGCAGGGAGCGATCTTTTCCATGATGTCGCGGCGTCCGCCGAAGGCCGCCACGGGCATGCCGCCGCCGATCACCTTGCCGAGCATCGTGATGTCGGGGGTGACGCCGAAGAGCGACTGCGCGCCGTGAAGCGCCACGCGGAAGCCCGTCATCACTTCGTCGACGATGAGAAGCGCGCCGTGCTTCGTGCAGAGCTCGCGCATGGTCGAGATGAATTCCTGCGTGCCGCGCACGAGGTTCATGTTCCCCGCGAAGGCTTCAACGATGACGCAGGCGATGTCGTCGCCCCACTTGGCGAAGGCTTCGCGCAGCTGTTCGGGGTTGTTGTATTCGAGAACGATCGTGTGTTCCGTAATCCCGGCGGGCACGCCCGCGGACGAGGGATTGCCGAAGGTGAGAAGGCCCGAGCCCGCCTTGACGAGGAGGGAGTCGGAGTGGCCGTGGTAGCAGCCTTCAAACTTCACGATCTTGTTGCGGCCCGTGTAGCCGCGGGCGAGACGGATGGCGGACATGCCCGCTTCCGTGCCCGAGCTCACGAGGCGGACCTCTTCCATCGAGGGAACGAGCTTGCGGATTTCTTCGGCGATGACGACTTCGCCTTCGGTGGCGGCGCCGAACGAAATGCCGCGGTCGACGGCTTCATGGAGCGCCGCCGTGACGCGGTCGTCGTTGTGGCCGAGGATCATCGGACCCCAGGAGAGGACGTAGTCGATGTACTGCTTGTCGTCGATGTCCCACATGTAGGGGCCCTTGGCACGGCGGATGAAGCGGGGGGCGCCGCCCACGGAACGGAATGCGCGGACGGGGGAATTCACGCCGCCGGGAATGACTTCGCGGGCACGGTCAAAAAGTGCTTCATTGCGATCCATCGTAGAGTCTCCAAATTCGGAAGGTCGGAAGTCGCGGATGGGGACTTCCTGGGACAAAAACATAAGAATGAACGAGATTGTAGCCGTCCGACGCTGAAGATCCCATTAAAAGGCGTTGCGAACGGTATAAGAAAGGCGCCCGGCCGGAGGGCGGGGCGCCTTGCGAAGGGTTTTCGAATCGTCCTCAGAAGGCAAGGCCGACCGAAAGGGCGAAGTCGACGGGCATCGCGCGGATGGCGTAGTCGTCGTGGCGGTCCTCCGCGACGCCGGTGAAGCGCGCAAAGGAGGTCGTCATCGAAGCGTCGATGAAGAGATGGTCCGTCACGGCGTAGGTGGCGCCCATCGAGAGAACCGGGTGGATGCTGTCGTCATCGTCGCCGCGGGAATTCTCGGCGCGCGAATAGCCGATGCCGCCGCCCGCATAGAAGCGGAAGCTGTCGAAGGCGTCGATGTTGTACTGAATCTGCAGCGCGAGCATTTCGACGTCGAGATCGTATTCGCCCGGACCCGCCGCCCGCGTGACCGCGTGGGTCGACTTGCGGTAGGAGAGGTCCGTCGCCCAGCTGCGGCCCGAGTAGTGGCGCCAGCCCACGTGCCAGGACGTGTCGCTGTCGACGCGCGAGGGCGAGTGTTCCTCGCCGTTGTCGGTGCGGGTGAAGCCGTAGCCGCCGTAGACGAAGTCGGTATTCTTCGCCCAGGGGCTCGTCGCGGGAAGCGGCATCTTGCGGCTCTGGACGTCGTCGAACGTGAACGAGCTGTAAAAGAAGAAGACGTTCGTGAACGGAATGAAGGTGCCGTAGAAGCTGAACCAGTCGTTGCCGATCTTGGCGACGGGCAACGGCAGCGGCGCCGGCAGATAGTAGTAGTCGCCGCGGACCGTGATCCCGGCGAGGTAACCCGCGCCGTAGTGCCAGCCCGTGTTGAAAATCGGATAGCGGGCCACCCAGGAGTAGCCGACCATCGGTTCGATTCGGTAGTTGGAGTCGACGAAGTTCACGAGGAAGAACATGCGTTCGTTGCCGTGTTCGTCAATCACCTGACGGGCAAGCCCCATGCCGAAGGGATAGCCGTTTTCCTGATCCTTGTTGTCCCAGTCCCAGCGCGGGTGATTGGTGTAGGTGGGGAGCACGAGGAGCGTCTTGCCCTCTTCCATGATGTACTCGGAGCCGCGCTTCGTGTCTTCCCAGAAGCCGCCCCAAGATCCGTCGCGCTCGGCGGACGAACGGGCGAGGCCGGCGGGCGTCGTGTCGACGACGGCCGAGAAAACGTCCGAAAGAGTGCCGGCCGAAGCCGAGCCGAGAAGGGCGGCGCAGCCGAGAGCGGCCAGTGCGGAACGCACGGTGGCGTGTTGCATGATGGTCTCCGAAAGAGAAATTCTGTGTTGTGTACGGGAAACGGGACATTCTCCCACAACCGCTCGCCGTCGTTCGTGACAAGATCGCAGAAAAATTGCAAATTTCCCCCGACCCGCCGAAAAATCCTGTAGAGTTCCATCCTTGCGTGAAAGGCGAGCGGACGATCGTCGGCGGGCAACCGCGGGAGGAAAGTCCGGACTCCGCAGGGCGCCGTAGCAGGTAACACCTGTCCGCCGTGAGGCGCGGATTAGAGCAACAGAGACGAGCCGACTTCGGGTCGGGTGAAACGGGCAATCTCTACGGGGAGCAACATCAAATAGGCGGCCAACGGATCGGCCCGATCCGGCCGCGGGTAGATGGCTTGAGGCGTTGCGCGAGCAACGTCCTAGATGAATGATCGTCACCCGGGACTTTCCCGGGAACATAATCCGGCTTACAGCTCGGCTTTTGCGCCTGGATTTTCTTCCGAAACGCACCGTTCATCCGAAAGGACGGTGCGTTTTGCTTTGTCGGCGTCCCGAAAATCGCTACACTCTCTTTTCATCGTTACGCGCCGCGAAGGCGCGCTCACCCATTACGAACTGAGAGGACTCCATGGGCATTTTGGACAACATCATGAAGCCCCGCGCCGTCGCCGTGATCGGCGCCTCCACGCGCGCGCACACCATCGGATCGGACCTGATGAAGCGTCTGACCGAGTACGGCTTCCGGGGAGAAATCTATCCGGTCAATCCGAAGGGCGGCGTCATCGAAGGGCGCACGGTGTACCGTTCGGTCGGCGAAATTCCGGGCGACGTGGATCTCGCGATCGTCGTCGTCAACCGCAACTTTGTTCTCTCCACCGTCGACGAATGCCACGCCAAGGGCATCCGGGGGCTGTGCATCATCACGGCGGGCTTCAAGGAAACCGGAGCCGAAGGGGCGGCCCTCGAAAAGGAACTTCTCGAACGCATCCGCCGCTACGGCATGCGCGCGGTGGGGCCCAACTGCCTCGGCGTCGTCAATACGCACCCCGACGTGCGGCTCGACGGGTGCTTTGCCGAAAGCCTTCCCGAGCGCGGCGGCATCGGCTTTGTCTCTCAGTCGGGCGCGCTCGGCGGCGGCATCCTCAACATCCTCAAGGACCTCAACCTCGGCTTTTCTCAGTTCATCTCGATCGGCAACCAGGCGGACGTCAACGCCGAGACGGCGCTGGAATACTGGGAGGACGAAGATGACGTCAAGCAGATTCTCCTCTACATGGAGTCGATTCAGAATCCGGCGAACTTCCGCCTCCTTGCTAGCCGCATCTCGAAGAAAAAGCCCGTTCTCGCCCTGAAGGCCGGGCGTTCGGCCGCGGGCGCGAGCGCCGCTTCCTCCCACACGGGTTCGCTCGCCGGCGCCGACAAGGCGGCCGACGCGCTCCTTCGCCAGTCGGGCGTCATCCGCGAATTCTCGCTTCAGAAGCTTTTCGCCACGGCCAAGGTTTTCGCCACGAGCCCGATTCCGAAGGGCGACCGCGTGGCGATCATCACGAATTCCGGGGGGCCGGGCATCATGGCGACCGACGCCGTGTGCGAGTACGGCATGAAGATGACGCAGCTCTCCGACGAAACGAAGACGAAGCTGCGTTCGTTCCTTCCCGCCGCCGCCTCCGTGAAGAACCCCGTCGACATGATCGCCTCGGCGCCAATCGAACACTACAAGCAGACGCTTGAAACCGTGATCGCCGACGAAGGCGTCGACATGGTGATGGTGATCTATCTTCCCTTCCTCGGCCTCAAGGACACGGACGTGGCCGACGCTCTCATGGAAATCAAGGCGCGTCACCCCGAAAAGCCCGTCGTGGGCGTCTTCATGACGAAGAACGACTTCTTCTCGAACCTCTCGGAAAAGAAGGTCAACATGCCCTTCTTCATGTACGCCGAGGAGGCGGCCGACGGCCTCATGCGCCTCAATCAGCAGCGCCTTTGGGAGAGCCGTCCCGAAGGGGTCGTGCCGAGCTTCGAAGTCGACCGCGCGCGCGTCGACGCGATCTTCGCCGCGGCGCGCTCCGAAGGGCGCCTTGAGCTCACGACCCGCGAGAGCATCGACGTTCTCGAAGCCTACGGAATCCGCGTGTGCGGCGCGGCCTTCGCGAAGACGGAGGACGAAGCCGTGGCGGCGGCCGACCGCATCGGTTATCCCGTCGTCATGAAGATGACGTCGAAGACGACTTCGCACAAGACCGATGTGGGCGGCGTGCGCGTCAACATCACCGACGCCGAAATGCTACGCCGCGAATACCGCGACCTCGTCGCCCGACTCGAGGAAAAGGGACTCCTCGAAGGGCTCGAAGGCGTGCTGATCCAGGAAATGGTGAAGGGTTCGCGCGAGATGGTCTGCGGCGTCGCCACCGATCCGCAGTACGGTCCGCTTCTCATGTTCGGTCTCGGCGGCGTCTTCGTCGAGGTGCTCAAGGACGTGAACTTCCGCGTCGCGCCGCTTACGGATCAGGACGCTTCGGACATGGTCCGTTCGATTCGTTCGTTCGCGCTTCTCGAGGGCGCCCGCGGGACGACGCCCGCGCAGATCGACCGCATTGAAGAGACGCTTCTGCGCCTCTCGCAGCTAGTGGCCGACTACCCCGAAGTGGTCGAACTCGACATCAATCCGCTGATCGTCTCGGACCGCACGGGCGAGCCCGTGGCCGTGGACGGGCGCATCCGCCTCGACCGCTGAGGCAAAGGGGCGCCGAAGGGGAGTCGCCGGAGGGATCCGCGGCTCCCTTTTTCCTTCCGGGCCCCGTAACGAGCTGCAAAAAATACCGTCTTTTTCTTGACCCCGAAGACCGCTCTGAGTAAAGTGCTCAGGATCTGGTGGGAAAAAGTGGGATGAGCGGCCTCTCATCGAGTCGGAAGACGTTCCGATTCTCCCGCCGAACGTTACGGGGACCATCGAAAGTGTTTCAAGGGACTTCGCTTCTGAAACTTGACGTCAAGGGACGGCTCAGCATGCCATCGCGGCATCGCGAGACCCTGGCCGAAAACGAAGAGGCGGGGCTCGTCTTTACCCGTCACCCCGACGGGTGTCTTCTTCTCTATCCCGAATCCGTCTGGTCGCGCAAACGCGACGAACTCGCGCGCCTGCCTTTTTCCGCGCGGGCTCTGCAGCGTCTCGTGCTCGGCAGCGCCGAAAGCGTGGCCTTCGACAAGGCGGGGCGACTGCTCGTTCCGACGTCTCTGCGCGAATTGGCAGGACTCGATCGCGACGTCGTTCTTTTGGGACTCGGCGAACACTTCGAACTCTGGGACCGCGCGCGTTGGCAGAAAGCCGAAGAAGACGCCGCGACCGCGGGCGCTTGCGCGGCCGATTTTGTTTTTTGATCCGCCGCCTTTTCGGAGAACCCCGTGACCTTCGTTCATCTGTCCGTATTGGGAGAAGAATCCCCGGAAGCCCTCGTAGGAAATCCTTCGGGGCTTTACGTCGACGGCACTTTCGGCCGCGGCGGACATGCGCGCCGCATCCTCTCCAAGCTCTCCGACGACGGACGGCTGATCGCGTTTGACCGCGATCCCGAGGCCGTTCGGGCGGCGGCGGAAATCACGGATCCGCGCTTCACGATCGTGCACGCGCCCTTCTCGACGATGCGGGAAGCCCTCGCCGAGCGCGGCGTCACGGCGGTCGACGGCATTTTCCTTGACATCGGCGTCTCTTCGCCGCAGATCGACGACGCCGAACGGGGCTTCAGCTTCCGCTTCGACGGGCCCCTTGACATGCGCATGGACACGACGACGGGCCCCACGGCCGCGGAGTGGCTCGAAACCCGCTCGGAAGAAGACATCGCCCGGGTTCTCAAGGTGTACGGCGAAGAGCGCTTCGCCCGCGCCATCGCTCGCCGCATCGTCGAGCGCCGCGCCACGGCTCCCGTGCGCACCACAAAAGAACTTGCCGATCTCGTCGCGTCCGTCGTGCCGCGAAACCGCAAGGACGCGAATCAGCATCCCGCCACGCGGACCTTCCAGGCCGTGCGGATCGCCGTGAACGGGGAATTGGACGAACTGCGCGCGGCGCTCTGCGCCGCGGGCGCCCTCCTCAAACCCGAGGGGCGTCTCGCCGTCATTACGTTCCATTCGCTCGAAGACCGCATCGTGAAGCATTTCTTCGACGAAGCGTCGCACCCCGAGAAAAAACTCGATCCGAGGCTGCCGATCCGCGCCGAAGATCTTCCGCAGCCCACCTTCGTCGACATCCGCCGCATTCGCCCGAGCGAAGAGGAATGCAGCGCGAATCCCCGCGCACGCTCCGCCATCCTGCGCGTCGGCACGCGTACGGCCCAACCCTGGTCGGAGACGACGCCGTGAACGGGAAGGAGCGCGAAAAAGTGCTGTTCATCCTCTCGATCGTGACGGGGATTGCGCTCCTTGCGGGGAGCGTGATGCTCGTCAACGAACGCTATCGGATGCGTCAGCTCTTTGTCGAACACGAGCGCGCCATCGACGTGGAGCGCCGCCTGAAGGATGATCAGGCGGAGCTTCTCATGCGCGTGCGCCGTGCGTCGCTCCCGAGTCGCATTTCCGACTCGGCCGCCGCCTTCGGGCTCGTGCCCGTGGACGGCGCGCACACCGTGATTCTCGAGGGCGCGGAGGCGAAGAAATCCGATGCGCCCGCTGAGGCGGAGCGAAAAGAGGCGAAGCGATGAAGATCTTTTCGTGCATCCGCCGCTTTTTCCTCACGCTTCTCTCGCGTGACCGCGAGAGAAGAGAGGCGCGTCCGCGCGACGAGAGCAGTCCGCTCATCGTCGTGCGCATCCCGCCCGCCCACACCTACGTGGCGTTCTTCCTCATCGTGGCGGGCTTTTTGGGCCTGGCCGTGCGCGCCTTCTATCTGCAGGTCCTCAACACGGACTTTCTGCAGCGTCAGGGCGAATACCGCTACGCCCGCACGGTGTCGCTCGCGAGCACGCGCGGCGAAATCCTCGACCGCAACGGCGTCGTCCTCGCTTCGAGCCTGCCGGTGCGCAACATCTGGGCCGACCCCGCCTTCACGCTCAAGGCCGACAAGAAGGATCTGCAGACGCTCGCCAAGACGCTCGGCATGTCGTACTCGTCGCTTCGCCGCAAACTCGAGCATCCGTCCTCTCCGCACTTCGTGTATCTCGCGCGCCGCGAAAGCGTCTCGACCGCGGAAACCGTGCGCAAGCTCGGCATTCCTGGCATCGGCATCACGCCCGAAGTGAGGCGCTTTTATCCCGACGGCCCCGTGCTTGCGCACATCGTGGGCTTCACCGACTCCGAAAACCACGGTCAGGAAGGCGTGGAACTTGCCATGGACCGCACGTTGCGCGGGGAAGAGGGGGTGCGCCGCGTGATTCGCGACCGCTTCGGACGCGTGGTCGACGACGTCTGGGCGGTCGAAGCCCGTCCGGGGCAAAACGTCCAGCTTTCCATCGACTCGCGCATTCAGTTCATCGCCTACGACGCCCTCAACGCGGCCGTCAAGAACGCCGAAGCGAAGGCGGGGGCGGTCATCGTCGCGGACGTCCGGACGGGCGAGATTCTCGCGCTCGTCAATTCGCCCGCCTACGATCCGAACGACAAGGCGGGGATCAAGTTCGACCTCGTTCGCAACCGCTCGATCACCGACCAGTTCGAGCCGGGCTCGACCATGAAGCCCTTTGCGATCGCCAAGGCGCTCGACATGGGGATCGTCACGCCGATGACGACGATTCAGACGGCCCCGGGAAAACTCACGATCGGCGACCGTACGATCGGGGACATTCACGACTACGGCCTTCTCACCGTAGCGGAGATCGTGGCGCGAAGCTCCAACATCGGCACCGTCAAGATCGCCCTCGAAATTGCGCCGCAGGTCTTGGGCGACATGTATTCGAAGCTCGGCTTCGGCCGACCCGTGTCGATCGGCTTTCCCGGCGCCACGGCGGGACGGCTTCGCCCCGCCAAGACCTGGCGCCCGATCGAGCAGGCGACCATTTCCTACGGTCACGGCGTGACGGTCTCGCTTCTGCAGCTCGTGCGCGCCTACACGGCGATCGCGCGCGACGGCGACGTGATCGACCTCACGCTCTACAAGCGTCCCGAAGGGGAGGTCGTCAAGGGCGAGCCCGTCTTCAAGCCCGAAACGGCGCGAAGCATTCGGGCCATGATGATGAATACGGTGCGCCGCGGCGGCACGGCCTCGATCGTGAAGGTCGCGGGGTATACGGTGGCCGGGAAGACCGGCACTGCAAACAAAGTGAAGAACGGCCGCTATGTCGACGATACCGTGGCGAGTTTCGTCGGGATCATTCCCGCGACGCGTCCGCGCTTCGTGATCGCCGTCATGATCGACGAGGCCAAGCGCGGGATGCATTTCGGCGGCAAGGCCGCGGGCCCCGTCTTCAACGAAGTGGCCGCGGGCGCGCTGCGCACGATGATGGTGAGCCCTGACTTCGACGTGGCCGCGCAGGAGGCTCTCAAGGAGCAAAAACGCGGCACGCGGGGCTGAAACGGTTGAACGGGCGCGTCCTTCGGGACGCGTCCATTGGATGAAACGGAAAGAAGGAGAGCGTGCGCCTTTCCCGGCGAAACGGCCGAGGGGCGCACCGACAGTTATGACGAACGAAGAAGTGGTGGCGTGGCTGCGCCGCCTTGTGCACGAGGGATCCCACCTGCGGGTGGACAGCCGCCTCGTCGAACCGGGCGACGTCTTTGTGGCGCTCCCGGGACGTACGAGCGACGGGCGGCATTTCATCCGCGTCGCCGAGGCGCGGGGCGCCGCCGGGGCGATCTATGAGGCCCGCGAAAACGAAGCGGCGCCGGAACACCACCCGATGCCGACCCTGCCGGTTCCGAAGCTCTCGGAACGGGCGGGGGAAATCGCCGCGCTCTTTTACGGAAAACCCGCCGAATCGATGCTCGGCGTCGCCGTGACGGGCACGAACGGGAAAACCACGACGAGCCACTGGTGCGCGCAGCTTTTGAGCGCGCTCGGCCGTCCCTGCGCGGCCGTCGGGACGATCGGCACCTTCCTTGCGGGCGAACGCTTCCCTTCGCCCGGACTCACGACGCCCGACGCGGTGAGTCTCGAAGGACTTCTTTTTGATCTGAAGGCGCACGGCGCACAGGCTTTCGCCGTGGAAGCGAGTTCGATCGGACTCGTTCAGGGGCGCCTCTCGGGCGCCGCGGTGCGCATCGGCGTCTTTACGAACCTCACGCGCGACCATCTCGACTATCACGGCTCCATGGAGGCCTACGAAGAAGCGAAGCGCCTTCTCTTTGCGCGTCCCGAACTCGAGGACGCCGTCCTCAACGCGGATGATCCCGCGGCCGAGGCTATGGCCGAGACCGCCCGCGCGCACGGCGTGCGGGTGTGGGCGACGAGCCTTCGTGGCGAGCCCGCCTGGGTGCACGACCGCTACGTCGGCGCCGAAGACGTCCGTGCGGTGCCGCACGGCATGCGCTTTACGCTCGTGACCGACGAAGGGCGCTTCGACGTGGAGATTCCTCTCGCGGGGGACTTCAACGTGGCGAATCTCTTGGGCGTCGTTGCCGTGCTGCGCGCAGCGGGGTACGCCGCGGCCGACTTCCTGCCGCATCTTTCGTCGCTTCGCGCGCCGGAAGGTCGCATGCAGATGCTTCGCGCCGAAGGCGTTCCGCTTGCCGTCGTCGATTACGCCCACACGCCCGACGCCCTGGTGAAGGCGCTCGCGAATCTTCGCCCCATCGCCAAGGTTCGCGGCGGGCGCCTCTGGGTAGTGTTCGGCTGCGGAGGTGACCGCGACGCCGGAAAGCGCCCCCTGATGGCGGCCGCCGCCGAAGCCGAGGCCGACCGCGTCGTCGTCACGAGCGACAATCCCCGCACCGAGTCGCCCGAAGCGATTCTTAGCGACATCACCGCGGGCTTCCGCGGTGCGCCCGCCCTTGTGGAGGCGGACCGCCGCAAAGCGATTCACGAGGCGATTCTCGCGGCCGCGCCCGAAGACGTCGTGCTCGTCGCGGGGAAGGGCCACGAGGACTATCAGGAAATCAACGGCGTGCGCCATCCCTTCTCCGACGCGGAAGTCGTTCGGGAAGTGTTTGTGGAGCGCCGCACCCGCCTTCTCTCGGGAGACCGCCGATGAATTGGGAGCTTCGCAGGAAAACCGAAGCCGCACTGAAGGCGGCGGGAGAAAAATGGCAGACGCTCTTTGCGTCCGCGCCGCTTGTGACGGACTCCCGCCGGGTCACGCCGGGTTCCGTCTTCGTCGCCCTGCGCGGCGAGCGCTTTGACGCGCACGACTTTTTGTCGGCTGTGCGAGAGGCGGGCGCCGTCGCGGCCGTCGTCGAACGCGAAACGCCCGTCGACATGCCGCAGCTCGTCGTTCCCGACACGCGCTGGGCGTACATGCTGTTGGCGGCGCAGCGCCGTCGCAGGTTTGATGGTCCCGTGCTCGCGGTCGTCGGCAGCAACGGCAAGACGACGACCACGCAGATGCTCGCCGCCATTCTGAAGGAAGCCTTCGGCGACGCCTTCTGGGCGACGAAGGGAAACTTCAACAACGAACTCGGCGTCTCGCACACGCTTCTTTCGATGAAGGCGGGCGACCGCATGGGGCTCGTCGAAGCCGGGATGAATCATCCGGGCGAAATGGCGCAGCTCGCCGACATGGTGCGCCCCGACGTGGTGCTCGTCACCAACGCGCAGCGCGAACATCAGGAATTTCTCGCGACCGTCGAGGCGACGGCCTATGAAAACGGCTTCATGATCGCGGGCGCCGCCAAGGGCGCCCGGGTCGCCGTTCCCGCCGACGACGCCTGCGCCGGCATTTGGGAGGCGATGTGCGTCGCCGCGAAGAAGGAGGCTTGGCTCTACACGATCCGTCCCGACGGACGCGGCGTCGTGCGGGGAAGTTACGCGTCGGGCGTTCTCACGCTTGAAACCCCCGCGGGAACCTGCCGGATCGCGCTTCGCATTCAGGGCGAACACAACGTGCACAACGCGACGGGCGCGGCCTGCGCCGCGGTCGCGGCGGGCGTGCCGCTCGAGGCGGTTCAGCGCGGGCTCGAAGCCTTCGAGGCGCTCCCCGGACGGGGCGCCCGAACGACTTTCGGCGCCTTCACGCTCATCGACGACGCGTACAATGCGAATCCCGACAGCGTGCGCGCTTCGATGCGCATGACGGCCGAGGCTCCGGGACCGAGGATCTTTGTCCTCGGCGCGATGGGGGAAATCGGTGCGCAGAGCGCCCGCTTTCACCGGGAAATGGGCGAATGGGCCCGCAGCTGCGGTCTCGACGAACTCTGGACCGTGGGCGAAGAGCCCCGTCTTGCGGCCGAAGCCTTCGGCAAGGGCGCGCGGACCTTCTCGGACTGCGGGGAACTCCTCGCAAAACTTCAGGAAATTCTCCCCGCCGCCGGGACGCTGACCGTCAAGGCCAGCCATTCGGCGGGACTCGAGCGCGTCGTGCGCGCGATCGAGGCCTGCAAGCGGGAAACGTCGGGGCAATAAGAACAACACGGCACCATCATGCTTTTGGAACTTTTTCGTCACTGGTCGGAATCCGTTTCGGGATTCTCCGTTTTCAACTACCTGACGCTTCGCGCGCTGCTCGCCGCGCTCACGGCGCTCTTCATCGGCTTTGCCGCCGGGCCGGCCGTGATCCGCAAGCTGCGGGCCATGCACTTCGGACAAGCCGTCCGCACGGACGGCCCGAAGTCGCACCTCGTCAAGGACGGCACGCCCACCATGGGGGGCGCCCTCATGCTCGTGGGGATCGGCGTATCGACGCTTCTCTGGGCGGATCTTTCGAACCGTTTCGTTTGGGTCACGCTCTTCGTGACGATGGGCTACGGGCTCGTCGGCTGGATTGACGACTACCGCAAGGTCGTGCACCACAACCCCAAGGGGATGAGCGCGCGCGAGAAATTCGGCTGGCAGTCGCTCATCGCCGTCGTGGCGGGCGTCTATCTCGTCTTCGCGCTCGCCGTGACGCCGGGCGCAACGATGGCCGAGGCCTGGCAGACGTGGCGCGCCGCGGGGATGCCGCTTGAGGTCTCCGAAAATCTGCATCTTCTCATTCCGTTCTTCAAGGACATCGCGCTTCCGTTCGGGCTCATCGGTTTCCTGATCTTCACCTTCATCGTGATCGTGGGCTCGAGCAACGCCGTGAATCTGACGGACGGTCTCGACGGCCTGGCGATTCTTCCCTCGGTTCTCGTCGGATCGGCCCTCGGGATCTTCGCCTACGTCGTGGGACGTCCCGACTTCTCGTCCTACTTGCTCTTCCCCTACATTCCGGGCGCGGGCGAACTCGTCGTCATCTGCGGAGCGCTCGCCGGGGCGGGCCTCGCCTTCCTCTGGTTCAACGCGCATCCGGCGCAGGTCTTCATGGGCGACGTCGGTGCGCTCGCCCTCGGCGGCTGCCTCGGAACGGTCGCCGTCATCACGCGTCAGGAAATCGTCCTCGCCATCATGGGCGGGATTTTCGTCGTGGAAACGCTCTCGGTCATGATTCAGACGGTCTACTTCCGTCTCTCGCACGGCAAGCGCGTCTTCCTGATGGCGCCGATTCACCACCATTTCGAACTGAAGGGATGGAAGGAAACGCAGGTCGTGACGCGTTTTTGGATCATCACCTTCATTTTGGTTCTCATCGGACTTTCCACTCTGAAGATCCGCTAAGGAGAGCATCGTGCCGCAACTCACCGATTTTTGGACGGGCCGCAGGGCCGTGGTTTTGGGAATGGGCGCTTCGGGCGTCGCCGCCGCGCGCCATCTCGCGCGCGAAGGGGCGCTTCTCACCGTGGCCGACACGCGCGAGACGCCCGCCGCGCTCGCGACGCTTCGCGCCGAACTCTCCGGGGCCCGCTTCCTGACGGGAGGCTTTGCGCCCGAACTCGGTGACGAGTGCGACGTGCTCGTCCTCTCCCCGGGACTCTCTCCCGACTTCGGCGCGGCCGCGCCCGTGGTGGCGCGCGCCCGTGTCCGCGGCATTCCCGTGATCGGGGAAATCGAACTTTTCGCAAGGCTTCTCGCGGCGCTCGGCGAGAGCCGGGGGTACCACCCCAAGGTGGTCGGCATCACCGGCACGAACGGAAAGACGACCACGACGGTCCTCACGACCGAAATGCTCAAGGCTTCGGGATTCTCTGCCGTCGCGGCGGGGAACATCGGACTCAACGCCCTGTCGGCCCTTGAGCGCGCGGCCGACGAAGGGACGCTTCCGGACGCCTGGGTGCTCGAACTCTCGAGCTTTCAGCTCGAGACGACGTCCTCGCTTTCGCTTGACGGCGCGGCGCTTCTGAACGTTACGGAAGACCACATCGACTGGCACGGCTCGATGGCGCGCTACCGCGCGGCCAAGGAGCGCATTTTCCGCTCGGCGCGCGTGCGCGTGCTCGCGCGCGGCGACGACGCCGTGCCGCGCCTTCTGCGCGAAGGCGACTTGACGTTCGGAGAAGATCAGCCCGAGCGCGAGGGCGACTACGGCCTCCAAGGCAACGAACTCGTGCGCCGGGAAGCGGGACGCCTCGTGCCGCTTCTCTCGGAAGCGGATCTTCTCCTTCGCGGCCGGCACAATTCGCTCAACGTTCTCGCGGCGCTCGCCCTCGTGCGCGCGGCCGGGGGCGACGAAAAGGCGGCGCTCGACTGGGTCCGCGGCTACAGGGGCGAAGCGCACCGCGTGGAATTCGTCTTCTCTTCCGAGGGCGTCGACGTCGTGGACGACTCCAAGGGAACGAACGTGGGCGCCGTCGTCGCGGCCGTCGAAGGCCTAGGCAAGCAGGGTAAGCGCCTCTACCTCCTCATGGGGGGTGACGGCAAGGGACAGGACTTCTCGCCTCTGCGCGAACCGCTTCGCTCGCACGCCGCGTTCGTCGCGCTCATCGGGAAAGACCGCGAAAAGATCCGCGAGGCGCTCGCGGACGCGGTGCCCACGGAGGAATTCGGCACGCTCGAAGAGGCGGTCGACGCGCTCTGGGCGCGCGCCGTGAAGACGGGCGGCGTTTTGTTGCTCTCTCCCGCCTGCGCCTCCTGGGACATGTTCCGTGACTACGCCGAGCGTAGCGCCCGCTTCATCGCCGCCGCGCGCCGCGCGGCCGGAGGAGTTTGATGGCGCGCACGAAACCCTCCGCTTCGCGCGAAAAGATGGAGCGCGCCCGACTGACGCTCCTTCATGAGCCCGTCGGCATCAACACCGGGCTCCTCACGGTCATTCTGGCGCTCCTTGCGATCGGGTGCGTGGCCATTTATTCGGCCACGATCGCCCAGGGGGACAATCCGCGTTCAGACTTTTCCGCCTATCACTTCATCGTGCGCCACGTGATCTTCGTGCTTGCGGGCGGGTTCGCCGCCTGGGTGGTCTACCGCATTCCGCTCGGATTCTGGGAGCGCGTGGCGCCCTGGCTTCTCATCCTCGCGGTCTTCCTGCTCGCGGCCGTACTCGTGCCGGGCGTCGGGCGGCGCATCAACGGGGCGACGCGGTGGATTCCCCTGGGGCCCGTGCAGATTCAAGTGTGTGAAATCGTAAAGCTTGCGGTCCTCCTCGGGACGGCTTCCTTTACAGTCAGGCGGCAGGACTTCATGCATTCGACGACGAAGGGGTTCCTGCCGATGGCGCTCTACATGGCGGTCGTGGCGGTGCTCGTGATGCAGCAGCCCGACCTCGGGTCGCTCGTCGTCATCGTGGCGATTTTTCTGGGGACGCTCTTCATCGGAGGCCTGTCGCTCTACATCTTCGCGGCGGTGCTCACCGTCGTGATCCTGGTGGTGGGTTGGATCGTGTGGGACACGCCCTGGCGCATGAGCCGCGTGCTCGCCTTCATGGAGCCGTGGTCCGAGGAGCACGTCCTCAACACGGCCTATCAGCTCTCGCACTCGCTCATCGCCTTCGGGCGCGGAGAGCTCTTCGGGGTGGGACTCGGCGGGTCCGTGGAAAAACTTGCTTACCTCCCCGAACCCCACACCGACTTTATTATGGCGGTATGGGCCGAGGAAACCGGTTTCGCCGGCGTCCTCGTCGTCCTTTTTCTTTTTTACTGGCTGATTCGCCACGCCTTTGAAATCGGGCGGCAGGCCATCAAGCTGGAACGGTATTTCGCGGGCCTGCTCGCACAGGGAATCGGCATTTGGTTCGGCGTGCAGGTCTTCATCAACATCGGCGTCGCCTCGGGGGCGCTTCCGACGAAGGGGCTCACTTTGCCCTTCGTGAGCTACGGGGGCTCGGCCGTCGTGACGAGTCTCCTCGCGATGGGGCTCTTGATGCGCGTCGATTTTGAAAACAGAATTCACATGCGTGGAGGTCAGGTGTGAGTACGGAACGACATCTCGTCATCGCTGCGGCGGGGACGGGCGGACACGTGATGCCGGGGCTCGCCGTGGCGGCCGTCATGAGATCGCGCGGCTGGCGCGTCTCCTGGATCGGCACGACGACGGGGATGGAAGCGTCCCTCGTCGAAAAGCACGGCATTGATTTTTACGCCCTGAACTTTCAGGGCGTGCGCGGGCGCGGCCTCGTCGGGGCCGTCAAGGGCGGCGTTAAGCTTCTCTCGAGCGGTATCGAGGCGAGACGGGTTCTCGGGGAACTGAAGCCCGACGCGGTCTTCTCGACGGGCGGCTACGTGGCCGTTCCCGTGGGCTACGCCGCGAAGACGCTCGGCATTCCCCTCGTCCTCATGAACTGCGACGCGGATCTGCTTCTTTCCACGCAGACCCTGATGCCCGTGTGCCGCTTTCTCGCCTGCGGGTTTGCGGGCGGCGCGAGAAGCTGGGCCAAAGAGAAGGGACGTACGACGGGGAATCCCGTGCGCGCGGACATCCTCGCGATCGATCCGCCCGACGAACGCCTCGCGGGGCGTGAGGGCCGTCTGCGGCTCTTCGTCTTCGGCGGCAGTCTCGGCGCAAAGATTCTCAACGACACCGTCCCCGAAGCGCTCGCGAAGATTCCCGAGGACGTGCGCCCCGAAGTCGTGCACCAGACGGGCCGCGACCGCGACGAAGCCGTGCGGGCGCGTTACGAAGCGCTCGGCGTGAAGGCGACCGTGCTTCCCTTCATCGACGACATGGCGACGCGCTATCGCGAAAGCGACCTCGTTCTCTGCCGCGCGGGCGCGACGAGCGTGAGCGAACTTTGCGCGGCCGGGGCCGCGAGCGTACTCGTGCCCTTCGTCGCCAAGACGACGGCGCATCAGCTCGGCAACGCGCGCTTCATGGCCGAACGCGGCGCCGCGCGCATGCTCAAAAATGAAGAATGCACCCCCGAAGCGCTCGCCGCGCTTCTCGAAGGCCTGACAAGAGACGACATCCTCGCCATGGCCAAGAACGCCCGCTCGCTCGCCCGTCCGATGGCGGCCGAAGGCGTGGCGGATTTGATTGAAGAGGCCCTTGCGGCGTGACGATAAGGAGATTCGAGTGAAGTTTTTGGTCAAACACCTGCATTTCGTCGGCATCGGCGGCAGCGGCATGAGCGGCATCGCCGAGGTGCTGCTCAATCTCGGTTACGTCGTGAGCGGATCCGACCTTGCGCGAAGCCCCGTGACGGAGCGCCTGCAAAAGCTCGGCGCCCGCATCGCCTACGGACACGACAAACGCAACATCAAGGGGGCGGACGCCGTCGTCATCTCCTCGGCCGTGAAGGCCGACAATCCCGAAGTGGCCGCCGCGCGCGAATTCGGCATTCCCGTCGTGCCGCGCGCCGTGATGCTCGCCGAACTGATGCGTCTGCGCCGCGGCATCGCGATCGCGGGCGCCCACGGAAAGACGACGACCACGTCGCTCGTCGCCTCGCTCTTGGCGGCGGGCGGGCTCGATCCCACCTTCGTGATCGGCGGCCGCCTCAACAGCGCGGGCGCCAACGCGCGGCTCGGGACGGGCGAGTTTCTCGTCGCCGAGGCCGACGAGTCGGACGCGTCCTTCCTGAATCTCACGCCCGTGATCTCGGTCGTGACGAACATCGACGAAGACCACATGGACACCTACGGACACGATTTTGAAAATCTCAAGTCCGCCTTCGTCGACTTTCTCGAGCGTCTGCCCTTCTACGGCGTCGCGGTGCTGTGCCTTGACGACGAAAACGTCCGGAACATCCGCGACCGCGTCACGAAGCCCGTGATCGGTTACGGCCTCACGGCCGAGGCACAGGTGCGCGCCATCGACGTACGCGCCGTCGGCACGCGCATGCACTTCACCATCCTTCGTCCGGACCATCCGCCTCTGCCCGTGGAACTCAATCTTCCGGGCATGCACAACGTGCGCAACGCCCTCGCGGCCGTCGCGGTCGCCACGATCGCGGGCGTGCGCGACGAGGCGATCGTCAAGGGGCTCGCAGAATTCAAGGGCGTGGGCCGGCGCTTTGCGCAGTGGGGCGAAGTTCCCGTGCACGCCGAAGACGGCTCGATCGTCGGGAGCTACTCCCTCATCGACGACTACGGTCATCACCCTCACGAAATGGCGGCGACGCTCGCCGCCGTGCGCGGCGCGTGGCCGGAGCGCCGCGTGGTGGTCGCCTTCCAGCCGCACCGCTACACGCGCACCCGCGACTGTCTCGAACTCTTCGCGGACGTTCTCTCGAGCGTGGACGAGGTCGTCCTCGCCGAGGTGTATCCCGCGGGCGAAGCCCCGATCGAAGGGGCCGACAGCGAGCATCTCGCCGACGCGGTTGCCGAGCGCACCGGACGCCGTCCGACGGTCTCGACGCTCGAGGATCTTCCCGCTGCGATCGCCCGCACGGCGCGCGCGGGCGACGTCGTCGTCACGATGGGGGCGGGCTCGATCGGCCGGATTCCCGCCAAACTGACGGGCCGCAACGAATAACGAAACGAAAAAGGGGTTTCCTATGCAGAATTTGGGAAAGGTGGTCGTTCTTCTCGGCGGCCACTCTTCGGAACGTGAAGTCTCGCTCATGTCGGGCGAGGGGGTTCTCAAGGCGCTTCGCGAAAAGGGCGTCGACGCGCACGCCTTCGATCCGGCGCGCGAGCCCGTCGAAGCGCTTCTTCAGGGCGGCTACGACCGCGCCTTCATCGCGCTCCACGGCGGGGCGGGGGAAAACGGCACGATTCAGGGCCTTCTCAACTTCCTGCGCCTTCCCTATACGGGCCCCGGCGTCGCCGCTTCGGCCGCGTCCTTCGATAAGGAGGTGACGAAGACCCTGTGGCGCGCCGCCGGTCTTCCCGTGCCCGAAGGGCGCGTGATGACGGGCGACGAAGACGACGCGGCGCTCGAAGCGGTCATCCGCGAACTCGGCGCGACGGGGCTCGTCGTGAAGCCCGGGCGCGACGGAAGTTCCATCGGCGTCTCGAAGCTCGACCGTCCCACGACGGCGTCGCTTCGCGAAGCCCTGAAGCTTGCGAAGTCGCTCTGCGACGAAATCCTCGTCGAAGAGTACATCCGCGGCCGCGAATTCACGGTGGCGGTCCTCGACGGCCGTGCGCTCCCCGTCATTGAAATCCGCGCCCCCGAAGGGAGCTACGACTTCCAGAACAAGTACTACACGGACGTCGTTTCCTACGACTGTCCGGCGAATCTCTCCGAAGAGGAGAGCGCCACGCTTCGCGGGTACTGCGAAAAGGCCTTCCGCGCGGTCGGTGCCCGCGGTTGGAGCCGCATCGACGCGCTTCGCCGCGCCGACGGACGCTTTGCGCTTCTCGAAATCAACACGGCGCCGGGGATGACCCCGCACTCGCTCGTGCCGATGGCGGCGCGGGCCGAGGGGATGGACTACGGAACGCTGTGCGTGAAGCTCCTCGAAGGGGCGCGCATTGACGAATGATGTGGAGTGAAGAGGACCGCTCCGTCGTGCGGCGCTTCGGCAAGCCCGTTGCGGCGGCCTGTCTCGTCGCGGCGCTTTTGGGCACCGCCTACCTCTGGCACGTCCGGTCGAATCCCACGCTTTCCTTTCGCTCTCTGAGCGTGAAGAACGCCGACGGGATTCAGGTGACGACGCGCCAGGTGGGGGCGGTCGTCGAAAAGGCGGTGTCCGGGAACTTCTTCACGGCCGATCTCGGGCGCGTGAAGGAGGCCGTGGAAACACTTCCCTGGGTTGCTTGCGCCACGGTGCGCCGCGTCTTTCCCGACCGCCTCATCGTGGAGGTGGAGCGCCACAAGGCGCTTGCGCTCTACGAGGACGGACGGATCGTGAGCGACCGGGGCGTACTCTTTGCTGCCAATCCCGAAGAGGCCGGGGAGAGCCGTCTTCCCGTCTTCTACGGGCCCGAGCAGCAGGTCTCCCTCATGACCGAGGCCTTCGTGCGGCTCTCCGACGTGCTCGCACCCCTTTCGGTGCGGATCACCGACTTTCAGATTTCCGACCGCGCAAGCTGGTCCCTCGTCTTTTCGGGCGAAGAAATCCCGCCCACGCAGGTCGAACTCGGCCGCGACGACGAAGGGCTCGATTCGGTGGCGAAGCGCCTCGGGGCTTTCGTAAAGGTCTACGATCAGGTGCGCACGAAGTTGGGCGGCCCGCCCGCCTCGGTGGATCTGCGCTACGCGAAGGCGTTTGCGGCGTCGAACCCTGACGAAAACCTCATTCGCGCCTGGCGCGAAAAAGGGCGGGACGGTCAAACGCAGGTCCCCGCGCCGATTTCGCCCGGAGCCTGACGGTACAATAATTCTTTTCCCCACGCGATTTTCGAACGTTCCCATGGCCAATACGAGTACGGACATTCTGGCTGCCATTGACGCGGGCTCAAGCAAGGTGCTCTGCGTCATCGCCCGGCCTTCCGACACCTTGGAGGGATGCTTCAAGGTGCTCGGCTTCGGGCGCGTTCCGTCGCAGGGCATCAAAAACGGCATCATCTACGACGTGGAAAAGGCCGTTTTTTCCATCCGCACGGCCCTGCAGGAGGCCCAGAACACGGCGGGCGTCTCGGTGAGAACCGTCTGGCCCGCGATCGGCGGCTCCGTCGTCACGAGCGCCAACGCCCGCGGCGTGGCGGTGCTGCGCGGCCGGGAAGTCCGGCAGGAAGACGTCGACGAGGCCGTGCGAAACGCCTATGAACACTGCCGCAAGCTCGCGGGCGAACGGAACCTCCTCAAAACGAGGTTGCAGGGCTATCGCGTGGGCGAAGTGGAGGACAGCAAGAATCCCGTGGGACTCATGGGCGAGAGCATCGAAGCGCACATGCACGCGGTTTTCTCCGACGCCATGAGTTCGCAGACGCTTCGCGCCACCATTCAGCGCGCGGGCGTCGAGGTGGGCGACTATTCGCCGCAGCCTTGGGCGAGTGCTCGGGCCGTCATCCGGCCCGACGACGCCGCGTGCGGCGCGGCCGTGATCGACATGGGCGCCGACACGACGAGCTTTGCGGTATACACGGAAGGGGCCGTGCGCTACACGGACGTGATTCCCTGGGGAGCGCAGTTCTTCACGAAGGACCTCGCGAGCGTGCTCGACATCACGATCGAGCAGGCCGAGGAAATCAAGCTTCTGCGCGGTACGTGCCTGCCCGAGCGGGTGAACGACTGGGAAAGCGTCGTTCCGACGCCCGAAAACGGAAGACGGCAGCGGGCCTATTCGCGCCGCCTCATGGCGACGGTCCTCAAGGCGCGCGCCGACGAATTCCTGCGGCACTACCGCAAGCTTCTCGAGGAACGCGGCGACCTCGAACGCGTAAGGACGATCGTTCTCACCGGGGGTGGCGCCAACCTCGCGGGACTTCCCGAGCGGGCGCGCGACATCTTCCCCGGAAAGACCGTGCGGGTGGGGCTTCCCAACAACATCGACGGCGCCCCGCAGCTCATCAATCAGCCCGACGCGAGCGTCGTGATGGGACTCATCGGCGAGGCGGCCGACAAGGTGGCGGGAAAGGGCGACAGACAGCTTCTCAACCTCTCCGCGCCGGGGTTCCTTCAGAATTTGAAGAACGTTCTGATCGGGGACTATTGATACGTCGGCGCCGTTTTCAAAGAAAACGGCGTGCAAGAAACGCCGTTCTCGGTGATAATTACGAGATTCGACATTTTGAGGTTTGCCATGCCTTTTGAAATTCTGCAGGAATACGATCCGCTCAACACGGTGATCAAGGTCATCGGCGTGGGCGGTGGCGGCGGAAACGCCGTCGAACACATGATCGACCACGGCGCCAAGGGGATCGAATTCATCGCGGCCAACACGGACCATCAGGCGCTGCAGCGCTCGAAGGCGCACGTCAACATTCAGCTCGGCAGCACCGGGCTCGGTGCGGGCGCCCGTCCGGAAATCGGCGCCGCCGCGGCGGAGGAAAAGCGCGAGCAAATCGAAGCCGCCATCCGCGGGGCGCATCTCCTCTTCATCACGGCCGGCATGGGCGGCGGCACGGGTACGGGCGCCGCGCCCGTCATCGCCGAAATCGCCAAGGAGCTCGGCATCCTGACGGTGGCCGTCGTCACCAAGCCCTTCAGCTTCGAAGGCTCCCGCCGCATGCGCGCGGCCGAAGCCGGCATCGAGAAGCTCAAGGACAAGGTCGACTCGATGATCGTGATCCTCAACGAAAAGCTCGAGAGCGAATGCCCGCCCAAAGCCACGATGAAGGAATGCTTTGAGACGAGCAACGAAGTGCTCTACAAGGCCTGCGTGGGCATCGCCGAAATCATTCACACCCCGGGCACGATCAACGTCGACTTCGAAGACATCAAGACCGTCATGAGCGAACGCGGCACGGCCATCATCGGCCTGGCGACGGCTTCGGGCGAAAACCGCGCCCGCGTGGCCGCCGAAAAGGCGATCGCCTGTCCGCTTCTCGAAGGCGCCAACCTGCAGGGCGCCCGCGGTCTGCTCGTCTACTTCACGGGCGACGAATCCCTCACCCTGGCGGAAATCCGCGAGGCCATGGACATTCTCAACACCTTCTCCACCTCGCAGGCGACCGTCATCTTCGGTTCGGCCCTGAGCGAGGAAATGGGCGACGAAGTGCGCGTCACGGTCGTGGCGACCGGTCTGGACCGCGTCGCGGAAGCGCCGCAGACGAGCGGCAAGGTCTGGAACGTCCCCAACGTCGGCGTCGACTTTGCGCAGCCCGTGGCCACGCCCGTCTCCATGACGGTGCCCCCCGTTGCGGTGCCGACGATGACGCCCGCGGCGGAACCCCAGGCCGAAGCGCCCGCGACGGAGGCTCCGGCGCCGCAGCCCGCGCCCGAACCCGCCGCGCCCGACCTTTCGGTGGGCAAGTTCACGGTGCCGAGTTATCTGCGCTCCAAGTGATCCCTCAAGCGGCCGGCCCGTTCCGGCCGTTTGTTTTTTCTCTCTTCCGACTCCGCAGAAACGAGTTTCCGTCATGTACTTCAAGCAGCGCACTTTTCGCGAACCCGCCGAAACGGTCGGGATCGGTCTGCACAGCGGCCGCAAGGTCCGGCTGACGCTTCGCCCGGCCGAGCCCGGAACGGGCATCGTCTTTCGACGCGTGGACCAGAAGCCCGTCGTGGAAATCCCCTCGAATCCCCTGAGCGTGAACGACACGCGCATGGCAACGACTCTCAACGTCGGCCGCGTTCAGGTGGCGACGGTCGAGCACCTGATGAGTGCGTTGAACGGCTACGGCATCGACAACGCCTACGTGGACGTGGATGCCCCGGAAATCCCCATCATGGACGGTTCGGGCGCGAGCTTTTCCTTCCTCATGCAGCAGGCGGGGATCGTCGAGCAGGACGCTCCGAAGCGCTTCGTTCGCCTCAAAAAGACCGTCCGGGTCGAGGAAGGCGACAAGTGGGCTTCGCTCTCTCCGCACAACGGCTTCAAGCTCACCTTCGAAATCGATTTCGGTCACCCCGCGATCGACGCGACGGCGCAGCGCGCCGAAGTGGACTTCGCGCACGACACCTATGAGAAGGCCGTCGCCCGCGCGCGCACCTTCGGTTTCGTTCAGGACGTGGAAATGCTGCGCCGCATGGGGCTCGCTCAGGGCGGAAGCTTCATGAACGCCATCGTGATGGACGAATTCCGCGTGCTCAATCCCGAGGGACTGCGTGCAGAGGACGAATTCGTCAAGCACAAGATTCTCGACGCGATGGGGGACCTCTACGTGCTCGGCTCCCCGCTCCTGGCGCACTACCGCGCCCACAAGTCCGGGCACGGCCTCAACAATCAGCTCCTTCGCGCGCTCCTTGCTGATGAAGAGGCGTGGGAATTCACGACCTTCGAGCGCGCCGAAGACTGCCCGGTCGACTTTTGGTTTCAGCGCCCCTCGGGTGTCTGATCCGCCAGGACCGCTTCGTAGAGCCGGTCCGTTTCCGTCACCGACTGGGTGGCGTATAGATCCCTTGCGACGTCGGAGGGCGCTTCGCCCTGGGCAAGGCGCACCTGCGCCTTGAGAAGCGTGCCGAAGCGCTCCTGCAGTTTGGCGAGGAGATTTTCGAGCTCCGCCTCGCGCGTGCGCAGAATGTGAATCTTCGCGAGCATGCGGGCGCGGATCGGCGCAAAGTCCGGATTCTTCGCCGCGTCCTCGGCAGAGGGACAGAGAAAAGTCAGGTGCTCGAGCGCGCTCTGTTCGCTCTGCAGGCGGCGAACGTTTTCGATCTGTTCGCTTCTCCGTTGCGTCTCGCGCTCGATCTGTGCGCGAAGGGCTTCGTCGTAGCCCGTCTTGGGGGTGAGGATCTCTTCGAGCCTTTTGAGCGTCGCCTTGAGCGCGGGATCGTCCACGCGGTCGGCGCAGCGCGCGACGCTGAAGGCGCCCTCGAGCGTTTCGCGGCGCTCCACAAGCGGAGCGGGCGGGAGTTTGGGGAGGGCGAAGGGAACGGGAACGAGGTGAATGTCGATCACGTCGACTTCGATTCCCTTTTGGTCGAGCGCCTTTTTCATGCGCGTGGTGAGCTGGCGCAGACGGTTTTCCTGCCCGGCGTCGCGCACCGTCAGAATGAGCTTTTTTCCCTGCAGACGGCAGTGCTTCGGGTCGCTGAAGTCGATGGCGATGCGCCAGGCCTTCAGAAGAGGACCGATCACGGCCGCCGCTTCGCGCGAGCGCGCATACTCCTGAAAAAAGGAAAAGCGGCGGTGGTCGTTGCTTTCTCCCGACAAAAGCCGCGAGAGCGACATCGTTTCCTTGTATCGGTATTGCGGTTTGGCCATGAAAGTCGCTCGACGAGGTAAGAAAAGGCTATTCTAACCGTTCGGACCGCATCACTAGAAAGCCGCCGTGAAGGCGAAGCCATCCATGAAACGTCTTCTTCTCATCATCGCACTGGTTCTTTTGGGCGTGCTCGCCCTCGTCGAGCAAAGCGAACGCTGGACCTACTCGCTCTGGCGCGCGCTCGACCGCGTTCCCGAAGCCGAGGCGCTTGCGCACGCGGGAGCGCCCGAACCCATCGCGCACGCCGCGGGGGTCGTGGAGGGACACGTCTACACGAACAGCCGCGAGGCCCTCGAGCGGGCGCTTCGCGACGGCTACCGCTTCGTGGAGCTCGATCTTCGAAAGACGATCGGGGGCGACTATTTCGCGGCGCACCGCTATCGGGAGTTCTATGAGATGACGGGCGGGGCGACTTTCACCTTTTTGCCGCCCACGAGAAAGCGCGTCGAGGAGAGTCTCCTCCACGGGTCGCTGCATCCGCTCTTTCTTGAGGACGCCTGTCGGATTCTCCGTGAAAAGGACGCCTGGCTCGTCACCGACAAGGCGCGCGACTTCGGGGCGCTTCTCAAGGCCTGTCCCATGCCCGAGCGGATGATCGTCGAAGTTTCGAGCCTCAATCAGTACTTCGCGGCGCTCGACGCGGGCATCCGCTATCCGGCGCTCAACACCCACCGCATCGCCGAAGCGCAGAAGGAGGGCGTCAAGATTCTCGTCGTCACGCCCGAAACCTACGCCAAGGCCGAGGAGCGCGACGCCTTCCTCCGGGCGGGCGGAAGCCTTCTCGTCGCCTCGAGCGAACGCTGCTCGGAATTCAAAGCGCTTTTCGGACGTCCGGGCACCTGGGTCTACACGGACCGGTGCTCGCCCAAGCGCGTCGAAAAATGAAAACGGTTTTTTGCAAAATGCCGCAACCCTATGAGTGCGGCAACGTGCGATAATCCAAAAACGCACGACCTGGCGGCTCAATTCGCGAAGGGGAGGACGGAATCTGCAGAGCGTCTTCCCTTCTTTTTGTTTTTGAACCGTCCGGGACGTTTTGGGGCCGTCTCTTTTTTGCGCGGCCCGAACCATGACCAGGTTGAAGAACAATGTTTGACGAAATTCTTACCAAAATTTTCGGCAGTCGCAACGATCGCCTCATCAAACAGTACCGTCGCAAGGTGGAAGAGATCAACAGGCTCGAACCCGCGATGAAGGCGCTCTCGGACGACGAACTCCGGGCCAAGACGCAGGAATTCCGCGACCGCATCGCCAAGGGCGCCACGACGGACGATCTGCTTGTGGAGGCCTTCGCCGTCGTTCGCGAGGCCGCGCAGCGCGTCCTCGGCATGCGTCACTTCGACGTGCAGCTCATCGGCGGCATGGTGCTCAACGACGGCAAGATCGCCGAAATGCGCACGGGCGAAGGCAAGACCCTGACGGCCACGCTCGCCGTCTACCTCAACGCCCTGCCGGGCAAGGGCTGCCACGTCGTGACGGTGAACGACTACCTGGCGAGCCGCGACGCGGACTGGATGGGCCGCCTCTACAACTGGCTGGGCCTTTCGGTCGGCAAGATCCTCTCGCAGCAGAACACCGAAGACAAGCGCGCCGCCTACGCCGCCGACATCACCTACGGCACGAACAACGAATTCGGCTTCGACTACCTTCGCGACAACATGGAGTACGACGTCGCGAACCGTCGTCAGCGCGGTCTCTACTACGCGATCGTCGACGAAGTCGACTCGATTCTCATCGACGAAGCCCGCACGCCGCTCATCATCTCCGGCCCGGCCGAAGACCGCACGGAAATCTACGTTCAGATGAACGAGATTCCGCCGCTTCTCACGCGTCAGACCGAAGAGAAGGGCGAAGGCGACTACTGGGTCGATGAGAAGGCCCATCAGGTTTACATCTCCGAAGCCGGCCACGAAAAGCTCGAGAAGATTCTCGCCGAGCGCGGCCTCATCGGCGAGGGCGAATCGCTCTATGCGCCCAAGAACATCATTCTAATGCATCACCTGAACGCCGCCCTGCGCGCGCATTCGCTCTTCAACCGCGATCAGCACTACGTGGTGCAGAACGGCGAAGTCGTGATCGTCGACGAATTCACCGGGCGTCTCATGCCGGGCCGCCGTTGGAGCGAAGGTCTTCACCAGGCCGTCGAGGCCAAGGAAGGCGTGCGCATCCAGCAGGAAAACCAGACGATGGCGTCGATCACCTTCCAGAACTACTTCCGCATGTACGAGAAGCTCTCGGGCATGACGGGCACGGCCGACACGGAAGCCTACGAATTCCAGGACATCTACGGTCTGGAAACCGTCGTGATTCCGACGCACCGCAAGATGATCCGCATCGACGAGCAGGACAAGGTCTACCGCACGACGGCCGAAAAGTACCGCGCCATCATCGAGGACGTGAAGGCCTGCCACGCGAAGAACCAGCCGGTTCTGCTCGGCACGACCTCGATTGAAAATTCCGAGCTTCTCTCGAAGATGCTCGAGAAGGAAGGGATCCCGCACAACGTGCTCAACGCCAAGCAGCACGAGCGCGAAGCCCAGATCGTGCTCGAAGCCGGTCGTCCGGGCATGGTCACGATCGCCACGAACATGGCCGGCCGAGGCACCGACATCGTGCTCGGCGGCGGCATCAACAAGCATTTGGACGACATCCGCTTCGACGAGTCGCTCACGCCCGAAGAACGCGCTCAGAAGGAAGCCGAACTCAAGGCCGCCTGGCAGGTCGAACACGACGCCGTCATCGCGGCGGGCGGTCTGCGCATCATCGGGTCGGAACGTCACGAATCCCGCCGCATCGACAATCAGCTGCGCGGCCGTGCCGGCCGTCAGGGCGACCCGGGATCGTCGTGCTTCTACCTCTCGATGGAAGACCAGCTGCTTCGCATCTTCGGGGGCGACCGCATGCGCGCCATCGCCGACCGCCTCAAGCTCGAGGACGGCGTCGCCATCGAGTCGAAGATGCTCACGCGCATGATCGAATCGGCCCAGCGCAAGGTGGAAGGCCGCAACTACGACATCCGCAAGCAGCTTCTTGAATTCGACGACGTGCAGAACGATCAGCGCCGTGAAATCTACGGCCTGCGCAACGACATTCTCGAGAGCACGGACTGCTCCGAACTCGTCAAGAATCTGCGCGAAGGCTACTTCACGGATCTCTTCCGCGCCTACGTTCCGCCCGAAACGGTCGAAGAACAGTGGGACCTCGACACGCTCACCTCGAAGGTCGAAAACGTGCTCGGCACCCGGGTCGACTTCAAGCAGATGCTCGAAGCCTCCGACACGGCGGGCGACGAAGAGCTTCTCGAAGCGCTCCTCAAGAAGGCCGAGGAACTATACGCCGCCAAGGAAGGCCTCGTCGGCAAGGAAGGCTTCACGTCCTTTGCCCGTTCCATCCTCCTGCAGGTGATCGACCAGCTCTGGCGTCAGCACATCGCCGCGCTCGACGCCCTGCGTCAGGGGATCTATCTGCGCGGCTATGCTCAGAAGCAGCCCAAGCAGGAATACAAGCGTGAAGCCTTCGCGATGTTCGAGGAACTCCTCGACCGCATCCGCGAAACGCTCATCAACGTCGTCTATCACGTGGAAATCCGCCTCCCCGAGGAAGCGCAGGAAGCCACCGAAGCCGGCATGCAGAGCGCTCAGCAGCGCGTCGACGACGCGCAGGCCTCGCAGGCGCCCGCGGGTGCGAGCGCGCTCGACGAAATGGCGCGCGAAGAAGCCGAAGACCGCGCGCGCTTCGCGCACGTCGGACGCAACGACCCCTGCCCCTGCGGCTCGGGGAAGCGCTTCAAGGACTGTCACGGCAAACTTCACTGATCTGAAGTGAACCGTAGGGCGAGACCGTCGTACTTTTCGGCGGCTCGCCTTTTTTCTTTTGTCGACGGATTTTCTTTGCGATGTTTCAACCGCTTTTTCTCACCACGAAGCGCCATCTCGTGCGCCGCATCGATGCGAACGGTTTCCTGGCGGCCCGCATGCGCCTCACCGCAGGCGTCACGTCTCTGACGGGCACGGATCGTCCGCCCGTCGTCGCCGTCGTGACGGGGGAGGACGCGCCGCTTCCGGGCACGGCGGGGTTCGCTGGCGCCTGGCGCACGCTCCACGGCGTCGCCGCCCAACGCCTGGGACTTCCCGCCGAGGCGGTACTCTACGCGCCCTTCGGCCGGGCGCGCTGCACGCGCGCGGCCGGACCTCTCATCGAAGATCTCTCGCAGCCTCTTGTCGAGCGTCCGATTGCCTGGAGCGAGGAGCGCACGCTCCACGACGCCGAAGGAACCTTCCGCGTCGCGGTGGAGCGGATCGGCGGCGAAACGCCGGAGCGCTCGGCCGTCTGGGGCGCGGTGTTTTCAGAGCCCTTCGATCGGGAGACGCTCGAGCGGCTCTGCACGGAACTCGAAGGCGCCACGCTCGCTCGGCGCCGCGCGACGGAAGGGGGCGTCACGGGGGACTTTCTCTGGATCGCGGCGCCCCGTCCCACGCTCAAGAACCGTGCGCGCGACGACCGGCGCGAAGCCCTCGCGGAAGTGGCGGCGGAACTTTTGGCCAAGAGCGCGATTCGGGAGGAGGGTGTATCCCTCACGATCCGCGGAGCCGAAACGGTGGCCGAGGCCGAACGCATCGCCGCCTTTCTGGCGACCCACGGCGCGCGCCTCGGGGCGGACGACTTCTGGCGGGCGCTCGTAACGGCGGAGCTTCCGGGGTTCGAGTGGAACCGCATCGCCATTGCGTCGGATGACGGGGTTATACTGAAAAACGGTGTGTGGCACGACGACCCGCTCGTTCGTCCCGCCTCCTCCCTCACCATTCATCTCTGCCGCGGTCACTGCGGCTGGCGCGGGACGATCACTCTCAATACTCGGGAATAACTATGTCGGAAGAAAAAATCATTGAAGTCGCCTGCGGCGTGCTGATCCGGGAAGACGGCGCCGTGCTCATCGGTTCGCGCCCCGAAGGAAAGCCCTATGCCGGATACTGGGAATTTCCGGGCGGCAAGCTCGAAGACGGGGAAACGGTGGGGGACGCGCTCAAGCGCGAGTTCCGCGAAGAACTCGACATGACCGTCAACTCGTCCTTTCCGTGGTTCGTGACGGAACACCGTTATGAACACGGTCACGTGCGGCTGCATTTCTACCGCTCGCGCGACTTCCGCGGCACGCCCGTGTGCCGCGAGGGCCAGAAGACCGTGTGGATGCACCCGGGCGAACGTCCCCCGGGACTCATGCTTCCGAAGGACGGCGCCATCATGAACCGCGTGGCTCTTCCCGACGTGTGGGAAGACCGCGTCGACACGCTCACTTACTCGACGCAGGCCTTCCGCGCGACGGTCGAGCGCGATCGCCGTCACCGCTTCGTGGGGGCTCGTCTCGAAACGATGGACGATCTCTACAAGGCCGTGGCGCTCGATTACGACTTCGGGATCGTGGCGGCGGACCGTTTCGACGAATTCCTCGTCAACGGTGAGGCCCTTCTGCCTCTCTACGCGGAAGGCGCCCGCGCGGCGGATCTCGATCTTTGGCAGGCACGCGGAGCGCACGGCGTGAAGCCTTGATTCAGACTGCAGTCGTGAGAAAAAAAACGGGATGTTCTCCTTGCCGGGGGACGTCCCGTTTTGCATTTTTCATGAAATTGTCATTTTGTTGTAACGGCCGTGTCATTTGGGGTCCCCATACTTCGCCATGCGAACGGCGGAAGGTTCCGCCGTTGGCGAGTTGAGTTGAATTGATAGGAAAGCAAAATGAAAAAGACCCTTCTCATGACCCTTGCGGCTCTCGGCACGATGACGGCGACCGCTTATGCCGGTACGGTGACCGTGAACGGCTCCACGACGGTTCTTCCCGCCATGCAGCAGGTTACGGAAAGCTTTATGGCCGCTAATCCCGACGTGACGGTCACGATTTCGGGTTCGGGTTCCGGCAACGGCATCAAGGCGCTTCGCGACAAGATGACGGACATCGCCATGTCGAGCCGTGACCTCAAGAGCAAGGAAGTCCAGGACTTCGAAAGCCACGGCATGAAGACCAACCGCTACACGGTGGCTCATGACGCGATCATCCCGGTGGTGCACAACAACAACGCCGTCAAGGGCCTCACGATTGCTCAGCTGCGCGACGTCTTCGCCGGCAAGATCAAGAACTGGAAGGAAGTGGGCGGTGCCGACCGCCCGATCGTCGTGGTCGGCCGCGACTCCTCCTCGGGCACGTTTGAAAGCTGGCAGGAACTCGTGATGGGCAAGACCCGCGTTTCGCCCCGTGCGCAGCTCCAGTCCTCCTCGGGCGGCGTCGTTCAGGCGGTCGCTTCGAACGAAAACGCCATCGGCTACATCGGCATCGGCTACATGGACAAGCAGACCAAGCCCCTCGAAATCGACGGCAAGGTCGCCAGCATGGCTTCCGCCAAGGACCGATCCTGGCCGATCGCCCGCGACCTCTACCTCTTCACCGTGACGGAATCGGCCGACGCCAAGAAGCTTCTTGACTACGCCCTTTCGGCCGAAGGTCAGAAGTTCGTTGAAAAGTCCGGTTTCGTGCCTGTGAACTGAGAGGCTGAAGATGGCGATGCCCGCTAAGCTCCGGGCGGACCTTTTCTTCGAGCGCAGTCTCAAACTTGTCGCAGGGGTAAGCGTCGTATCGCTCACGGCGATCGTTGTCTTCCTCTGCGCACAGGCGTTTCCGGCGTTCAAGGAAATGTCCCTGACGGACTTTCTCTTTTCCACGGAGTGGTACCCGACGGACGACGAGCCGAGTTTCGGCATCGGCGCCCTGATCGTGGGATCGCTCGCGTGCGCACTGTTGACGACCCTCATCGCCGTGCCTCTCGGCGTGCTGACGGCGGCCTGCATGCACTGCGGCATGCACGAAAAGATCCGCCGTTTTGTGAAGCCCCTCATCGAACTGATGGCGGCGCTTCCCTCGGTCGTGATCGGCTTCATCGGCATGGTGGTTCTCGCGCCCTGGCTGCAGCAGACCTTCAACATCGCGTCGGGTCTCAACCTCACGAACGCGGCTCTGATGCTCGCCTTCATGTGCATCCCGACGATCGCGTCGATTTCCGAAGACGCCCTCAAAAACGTGCCCAACGCCCTGCGTGAGGCGAGCCTTGCGCTCGGCGCCACGCGCTGGGAAACGCTCGTGAAGGTGGAACTCCGCTACGCCATGGGCGGCATCTGCACGGCCATCATGCTCGGCATCTCGCGCGTGATCGGCGAAACGATGGTGGTCCTCATGGTGGCCGGCGGCGCCGGGATCATTCCCGAGAGCATCTTCGACCCGGTTCGCCCGATGACCTCGAGCATCGCCGCCGAAATGGCGGAGGCCGCGGTCGGCAGCGAACACTATCACGCTCTCTACGCGACGGGTCTGGTTCTCTTCATCGTCACGCTTGTCTTCAATCTGGCCGCCTGGTACGCGGCGCGCGTGGGAGGCCTGAAGAAATGAGTCACAAAAACAACGGCGCGCGCTTCTTCACGCAGAAGTGCGGCTTCGGTTTCATGCGGGCGGCGGCGATCATCAACATCGCAACGCTGCTTGCCATCCTGGGGCTCATCTTCGTCGAGTCCCTGCCGGCCCTGAGTTGGGAATTCCTGACGGAACCTCCGCGCAACATGATGAGTGAGGGCGGCATCTGGCCCTGTCTCGTCGGCACTTTCTTCCTTTCGGCGGGCGCCCTCGTGATCGCGCTCCCGCTCGGCGTCGCGAGCGCCGTGTACCTGCACGAATACGGCGGATCGTCCGCCTGGGTGACGCTCACGCGTCTTTCGATCGCGAACCTCGCGGGCGTTCCTTCAATCGTCTTCGGTTTGTTCGGCCTCACGTTCTTCGTCGTCTTCTGCGGCTTCGACGTGAGCCTTCTCTCCGGGATTCTGACGCTCTCGGTGCTCTCGCTTCCGGTCATCATCAACACGACCGAAGCCGCGCTCTCGCAGGTTCCGCAGGACTGGCGCGAAGCGAGTCTCGCGCTCGGCGCCTCGCGCCGCGAGACGATCATGAAGGTGGTGCTTCCCAATGCGCTTCCCGGGATTTTGACGGGCGCCATTCTCGCGCTCTCCCGCGTCGCCGGGGAAACGGCCGCCATCATGTACACGGGCAGCGTCTACTTCACGCCCAAGACCGGCGTGAGCCTTTTCGAACCCGTCATGGCGCTTCCCTATCACGTCTACGTGATGGCCACTTCGGGGACCAACATCGAGGCGACGCGCCCGCTGCAGTACGGCACCGCGCTCGTGCTCGTGGCGCTCGTGCTCGTGATGAGTCTCGCCGCCATTTTGTTGCGCGAACGCCGTCGTTCGCAATTCTGACGAGTAACAGTTATGACCGAATCCACGATCGCGGGCATGCCGCCCGCGAAAATCGAAATCCGCAATCTCAACATCTATTACGGCGACTTCCGGGCCGTCAAGGACATCACGCTCAACATCCCGGAAGGGTGCGTGACGGCCTTCATCGGGCCCTCGGGCTGCGGCAAGTCGACGCTTCTGCGCAGTCTCAACCGCATGTACGACCTCTATGAGGGACAGCGTGCGGAAGGTTTCTGCCGCATGGGCGACACGGACATTCTGAGCAAGGAAACGGACGTCACCGAACTGCGTTCGCGCATCGGGATGGTCTTCCAGCGTCCGACGCCCTTCCCGATGTCGATCTTCGACAACATCGCCTACGGCGTTCGTCTTCGTGAAAATCTCTCGAAGTCGGAACTTGAAGAGCGCGTCGTCTGGGCCCTGCAGAAGGCCGCCCTCTGGGACGACGTCAAGGACAAACTCGATCAGCCCGGCACGAGTCTTTCGGGCGGTCAGCAGCAGCGTCTGTGCATCGCGCGCGGCATCGCCGTGAAGCCCGAAGTGCTGCTTCTCGACGAGCCCTGCTCGGCGCTCGACCCGATTTCGACCGCCCGCATCGAAGAGCTCATCGACGAGCTCAAGAAGGACTACACGGTCGTGATCGTCACGCACAGCATGCAGCAGGCGGCCCGCGTGTCGGACTACACTGCCTTCATGTATCTCGGCGAACTCATCGAGTTCGGACCGACCAAGGAAATCTTCACGCGCCCGAAGAAAAAGGCGACGGAAGACTACATTACGGGCCGCTTCGGTTAAGGAGTTGAAGAGAAATGAGCGGACACATTCTCAAGAGTTTTGACCGTGACCTCGATGAGGTGACGAAGCTCGTCTACACGATGGGAACGACGGTTTCCTCGCAGCTCGAGAAGGCCGGCAAGGCCCTCATCAAGCTCGACGTCGCCCTCGCCGAAGAGGTGCGCGACGGCGACGCCATCGTCAACGGACAGCACGTGGAAGTCGACGCCCAGGTCGAAAACCAGATCGCCATCCGTCAGCCCCAGGCGGTCGACCTTCGCCGTCTTCTCGGGTGCTCGCGCATCAGCATCGACCTTGAACGCATGGGCGACGAAGCGCGCAACATCGCGCGCTCGATCCTGCGCCTTGCGGAACAACCCGCCGAGAGCGTTCTCACCAACCGTTCGGCGCTCGTGATGGCGGTGGCGACGCTGCGCCACATGATCGACGACGTCATGCAGGCTTTCCTTACGGACGACACCGATACGGCTCGCGAGGTGATGCTCCGTGATAGGATGGTTGACGACGTCTTCCGCACGACCCTTCGCAGTCTGGTGACGCACATGGTCGAAGACCCGGGCGTTACGACGAGCGCGATGGAGCTCATCTGGATCGCCAAGGCGCTCGAGCGCGTGGGCGACCATACGAAGAACGTGGCGGAAACGGTCATCTTCATCCGAGAAGGTGCCGATGTGCGCCATGATTTGATTGCCTGATTCCCATGACTTTTCTCCTCATCGTTGAAGACGAACTGCCGATTCGGGAACTCGTTTCCTTCGTGTGCGAACGCGAGGGCTTCGAAGTGGTCGGCGCCGCGGACGTGGGCGAAGCCTGCGCCGCACTCAAGACGCGCCGGCCCGACCTGATTCTTCTCGACCGGATGCTCCCCGACCGTTCGGGTCAGTCCTGGCTCGAAGATTTGAAGAAGGATCCCGAGACGGCCGATCTTCCGGTCATCATGCTGACCGCCCGCGGTGAGGAGCGCGACCGCGTCGAGGCGCTCGACGCGGGAGCGGACGACTACATTGTGAAGCCCTTTTTCCCGCGCGAACTCGTCGCCCGCATCCGGGCGGTGCTTCGCCGCCAGGGCCAGGAGAAGGCCCGCGTGGAGCGAAGCGACGAAAACGTCGTGCGCTGCGGTCCCCTCGTCATGAACGAAGCCCGCTTTGAAGCGAGCGTCGACGGGGTGCCCGTAAAGCTCTCGGGAAAGGAATTCCGACTTCTCCATCTCTTCGCCTCGCACCCCGGACGCGTCTTTTCGCGCGCCCAGCTTCTCGAGGCCGTTTGGGAGAGCGTCTACGTGGACGAACGCACGGTCGACGTGCACATGCTTCGTCTCAGAAAGGCGCTTGCCGGAACGGCGGCCGAAGACCTCATTGAGACCGTGCGCGGCGTGGGCTACCGTTGCCGGGGGCTTTGATGGCCGCAAGTGAAAACGGACGCTTCGAGCATCAGTTCCGCATTCTGCTCGTCGTGGTGGCGCTTGACCTTGTCGTGTCTCTCCTTCTCTGGGGGACTCTCGGCGGACGTCAGGCGCTCGGCTTTTTCGCCGTCACGACGGCTCTTCTTTTCCTCTATACGCTTTTCTTTTGCGAGCGCATGCTCGAAGAGGGCTTTCGCTCGGAGTCGCGCATCGTCGCGCGCGACATGCGCTACCGCCAGACGCTCGGACTTCTTCCCGAAGGCGTCGTGATTCTCGGCAACAACGCCGAAATCGAGTGGATGAACGTTGCGGCGGAGCGCCACTTCGGCATGGACGCGTCCGTGCTTGGCAAGCCCTTCCACGAAGCGGTGTCCGACGAAAGACTGCGCAACTTCCTCAATGCGCGCCGCTTTGACGAGCCCATGCTCTGTCAGTTTCCCGGCCGCGACGAAATCTTTGAAATCTCCGTGGTCGCGCCCGACCTGCAGCACACCCTCATCGTGTCGCACGACGTGACGGCCAAACGCCGCGTCGAAGACATGCGGCGCGACTTCGTCGCGAACGTTTCGCACGAACTGAGGACGCCGCTCACCGTCATCGGAGGATTCTTCGACCTGGACGCGGCGCTCGAGCCGCACCACGTCGCCCTCATTCGGGATCAGGTGCAGCGCATGCGCCACATCGTCGACGATCTTCTCATGCTCTCGGGGCTCGAAAACCGCGACGAAACGCAGACGGACGAATCCGAAGTCGTCGCGATGCACCGCATCGCCGAGGACGTCGTGAGGGAGGGCGAAGCGCTTTCGCTCGGCCGACACACCTTCGTAAAGGAAATCGAGGACGTGTCGCTTCTCGGTCACCCCGACGAACTGCGAAGCGCCGCGATGAACCTCGTCTCCAACGCCGTGCGCTACACCCCCGACGGCGGCACAATCACGGTGCGCTGGGGGCGAAGCGGCATGGGTGCGGTCTTTTCCGTCGCCGACACGGGGATCGGGATCGAGGCCAAGCACATTCCGAGACTCACGGAACGCTTTTACCGCGCCGACAAGGGACGCTCCCGTCAGACGGGCGGCACGGGGCTGGGCCTTGCGATCGTGAAGCACGTCCTGCGCCGCAACGGCGGGACGCTCAAGATCGAGTCGACGCCCGGCGTCGGATCCGTCTTCTCCATGCATTTTCCTGAAGAACGGACTTTTTCGTCCCTGCGCTGATCACTTGCGGGAGCGCTCCTTCTTGGCGGCGACCTCGCGCGTGTGTTCGGCCGCGGCTTCGTATTCCTCGGGCGAGAGGTTCATGGCGGAACCCGGTTCTCCGTGAATCACGTATTCGTCGCTCGCCCAGGATCCGAGGTCCGCGGTGCGGCAGACTTCCGAGCAAAACGGACGGTAGGGATTGGCGGGCGAATATTCGGTTTCCTTCCCGCAGACGGGGCATTTCACTTTCATGGTTTTTCTCAAAAAGACGGACCGCACCTTCGGGCGCGGTCCGTCTGTGTTTCCGTGTTCCAACGTCCTCAGCGCGTGCAGAGTCCGAGCGTGAAGGGGACGTTGCCCTTGAACGGGTGAAGCTTGTGGTTTTCGTCGGGGCTCGAGAAACGAATCCACAGCATGTATTTGTTGGCGCTCACTTCGGGGATCACCTCTGCGTCGCGCGGAAGTTCGATGCGCGCAAGAAGATAGCGCCGGCCGTTGACCGGGTACTGCATGGAGCCCGATTTCGCCTCGAGCGTCTGCACGACGCAGTTGGCGCGAATTTCGTCGATCACCATCTGAATGGCGTTGCGGATCGGCTCGAACGAGGCGACCCAGCCCTGCAGTTCCTCGTGGCGCGCGGCAAAGGGCATCGAGAGCCAGTGATGGAGGACGGGAAGGTCGAATTCGCAGGTGCCGCCCGCCAGCGACTGGCGCGTGCGGATGAGCTGCAGCCATTCGTTTTCGCGGATGCTCTGGCCGGACTTTCCTACGATGCGCGTGATGTCGTGAATGAGGTCGGTGAGGTGCTGATGACGGGGCGTGCCGGCTTCCGTCTGCTGGCGGCGGCGCTCGAGCCCCTGAACGAGCTCGTTGCGCAGGTCCGAACGGGCGGTGGCGTCCGTCAGGTCAAAGAGCGCGCCGATCGCGCAGTGATGCGCCACGGGCGAATCCTGGGCGGCAAGCCAGTCGAAGCGGTGAAAGAGCGCCTCCAGACGCAGATAGGTCCGAATCTTTTCGTTGCAGGGGAATTCGTAGCTGAGGACGTCGGAATCCGACATGAAAAGCTCCTTCTGCGCCCGGCGCTGGCAATGAGATCAAGGGATGAGAAGAATACGATAACAAGAGAAGCGGGCGATCGACAGAGCTTCTCATTTCCCGCCATAGATTTTATGTAACAGTTTGATGCGATTCGCCAGCGCCTCGGGGGTGGAGCCGTTGTAGACGACGTCGTCCGCGGCGTCGAGTCGGGCGCGGCGGGGAAGCTGACTCCGAAGAATCGAACGGACCGTGTCGGGGGCGAGGCCGCTGCGGCGCACGACGCGCTCGACCGAGGCTTCTTCGGCGAGGTCGATGACGAGAACGCGCGAGACGAATCCGCGCCAAGTCTTGTTTTCGAGAAGCAGGGGACAGTCGAAGACCGCGTAGGGCGTGTCGGGGGAGAGCGAAGAGAAGGCGCGCAGCACGTCGCGTCCGATGAGAGGGTGAAGAAGGGCTTCGAGTTCGCGCCTGGCTTCCGGATTCGAAAAGACGAGTTCGCGCATGCGGGCGCGGTTCATGGCGCGGTTTTCGTCGAGGAAGTCCTCTCCGAAGCGTCTGGCCACGGCGAGCGACCCTTCGGCCCCGGGACCCGTCAGGGCGCGCGAAATCGCGTCCGCGTCCACGACAGGGACGCCGAGCGAGCGAAAGACGGTCGCCGCCGTCGATTTCCCCGAGCCGATGCCGCCCGTGAGGCCGATCACCGGTACGGGAGAAAGGGCGTCGTGTGCGGTCGTCGTCATGGCAAATCCCCAAAAAGAAAAAGGTTCCCGTGTCCAACTGTACACGAGAACCTTCTTTGAATTCGCTGGTCGGGGTGAGAGGATTCGAACCTCCGACTCCTACGTCCCGAACGTAGTACTCTACCAGGCTGAGCTACACCCCGATTCTTTTGTATTGCGCGGAACCGTTATCGATCCCTGCAAACTGTGTAGAGGAGCAATTGTAGCAGAGAATCTCGGAAAATGCTAGGACTTAATTGTAACAAAGCTGCTTTTCCTCGTTCGAGCTCTTGCTCCGCACGCTGCTTGCATCGCGCGATAGCTTGGGATTCTATCACAATCGAACTGATTTTGTCAAAGTCTCCGTTGCCGCTGCGGATGGCCGCGTCGATGAGGGCGCGGTTTTCCTCGCTCGTATGGAGTCGGGCGTAGAGAAGCGGAAGCGTCACCTTGCCCTCGCGCAGATCGGCGCCGAGGTTCTTGCCGATGTCGCTCGAGACGCCCGTGTAGTCGAGCATGTCGTCGACGATCTGGAAGGCGTTGCCAAGCGCAAGCGCGTATTCGCGCACGGCCGCTTCGTCCTTTTCGGAGCAGTCCGCGATCGCGGCGGCCATCTTGGCGCCCGCTTCAAAGAGGCAGGCGGTCTTTCGTTCGATCACTTCGAAGTAGCGCTTTTCGTCGACCGTCGGGTCGTGGGCGTTCACCATCTGCTTCACTTCGCCTTCGGCGAGCGTGTTGGCGGCGTCCGCGAGCGCCTGCATGACGCGCAGGTTCCCCGCGCGGATCATCATCTGGAAGGAGCGCGTATAAAGGAAGTCTCCGACGAGGACCGCGACGCCGTTGCCCCAGAGGGCGTTGGCCGTGGGTTTGCCGCGGCGCACGGCGCTCTCGTCGACGACGTCGTCGTGCATGAGGGTCGCCGTGTGGAGGAGTTCGATCGTGGCGCCGAGATAACGGTGAAGTTCCCCTTCATAGCCGAGCGCGCGGCAGATGAGCATCAGGAGGGCGGGGCGCATGCGCTTGCCGCCCGCGTTGACGATGTGCTCGCCGATCTCGCGCATGCGGGGTACGTCGGAGTCGAGCTCCTCGCGAATGATGGCGTCGACCGCCGCCATGTCTTCGGCGATCGGGGCGAAGAGCGCGCGGACGAGCGCCTTGGGGTCGGAAGAACGGATGTCCTGCATGAGCTTTTCCGTATGGTTGAATGGGTGCGGGTTCAAGTATAGAGGCCGAAGGCCCTTTTCGGGCGGGGAAACGACCGTCGTTTGTTTCGGAAGAGTGCGGAAAAACCGACTTTTCGCTTGACGCGGCCCCTGCAGTATGAAAAAATACAGCCCTTTCCACGCACTCCTCCGTGCGGCCGACATTCGTCTTTCGGGCGAGCGTCCGTACGGTGATTACAAAAAGGTTCCGCATACGGCGGAACGGGCGAGGTTATTCAACATGTACGCTATTATCAAGACTGGCGGTAAGCAGTACCGCGTTTGCGTCGGCGACAAGCTCAAGGTCGAATCCTTGGAAGCTGAAGTCGGCTCCCAGATCACCCTTACGGAAGTGCTCGCCGTTGCCGGCGAAGACGGCCTCAAGGTCGGCGCTCCCGTGCTCGAAGGCGCCTCCGTTACGGCTACGGTGCTCTCGCACGGCCGCGGCGAAAAGGTCCGCATCTTCAAGTTCCGTCGCCGCAAGCACTCCATGAAGAGCGGCGGCCACCGTCAGAACTACACCGAGCTCAAGATCGAAGCGATCGCGGCTTAATTCGTTACTTTTCATAGAGAGAATTTAAAATGGCACATAAGAAAGGTGGCGGTTCCACCCGCAACGGTCGTGACTCTCAGGCCAAGCGTCTTGGCGTCAAGGTTTTCGGTGACGCGGCGGTCAGCGCCGGCGGCATCATCGTTCGTCAGCGCGGCACGAAGTTCCACGCCGGCGACAACGTCGGCATGGGCAAGGATCACACGCTCTACGCCCTCGTTGACGGCGTCGTCAAGTTCGAAGTCAAGGGTCGTCTCAACCGTCACTATGTGAAGGTTGAAGCCTGATTCGGCTTGTAATCGAATCCGACGAGAAAGAGCTCAGGCGGGTGACCGACTGGGCTCTTTTGGTATGTTCTCCTCCTATTTCTCGAGGTATCCGTCGTGAAGTTTGTGGACGAAGCCCGCATTGAAGTGCAGGGCGGCAAAGGCGGGAACGGCGCCGCAAGTTTCCGCCGTGAAAAATTCATCCCCAAGGGCGGCCCCGACGGCGGTGACGGCGGACGGGGCGGCTCGGTCTGGGCCGTGGCCGACCGAAACATCAACACCCTGGTCGACTACCGCTACACGCGCAAGTTCTTCGCCCCGAACGGCGAAAACGGACGCGGCGCCGACTGCTACGGCGCGGGCGGCAAGGACATTGAACTGCGCATGCCCGTGGGCACGATCGTGCGCGACACCGATACGGGTGAAACCGTCGCCGACCTCAACCATCACGGCGCCCGGCAGCTTCTCGCCGCGGGCGGCAAGGGCGGTCTCGGGAACCTTCACTTCAAGAGTTCCGTCAACCGCGCGCCCAAGCAGTGCACGCCGGGCGAACCCGGACAGTACCGTTCGCTCGAACTTGAACTGAAGGTCCTTGCCGACGTGGGCCTGCTCGGTCTGCCGAACGCCGGGAAGTCCACCTTCATCACGGCCGTCTCGAACGCCCGTCCGAAGATTGCGGACTATCCCTTCACGACGCTGCATCCGCATCTCGGCGTCGTGCGCGTGGGTCCCGAGCAGAGCTTCGTGCTCGCCGACGTCCCGGGCCTGATCGAAGGCGCCGCGGAAGGGGCCGGTCTCGGTCACCTCTTCCTGCGTCATCTTTCGCGCACGAAGGTCCTTCTGCACGTGATCGACGCGGCTCCGCTCGACGAAGGCGCCGATCCGATCGCCCAGGCCAAGGCGCTTGCGCTCGAACTCGAAAAGTACGATCCGGCGCTCGCCGCCAAGCCCCGCTGGCTCGTCATCAACAAGATCGACCTCGTCGACGAGGCCGACCGCGACGCGCTCGTAGCGAAGTACCGCGAGGCGCTCGCGGACGAAGACACGCCCGTCTACGTCATTTCGGCCGCCACCCGCGAAGGCTGCGACGAACTCGTCAAGGCGCTCGCGCAGGCGATCGACGAGGCCCGCCGCGAGGAAGTCGCCTTCCTCGACGACGAACGCTTCGATCCGACGGCGGACTAAAAACGCAAAGGCATTCGCCGCAACGGCTCGCTTTCCTTCGGGGAGGCGGGCCGTTTTGCTATCTCGACCGAGCTCGAAAATGCTAGAGTGAACGAATCCGCACACTGAACCTCAAGGGAGAGAACATGACCGCACTCTTAGCATCCGCACGCCGCGTCGTGGTGAAGGTCGGCAGCGCGCTCGTCACGAACGACGGTCGCGGCCTCGACGACTCGGCGCTCGCCCGTTGGGCGGGCCAAATCGCCGCGCTCCAGAAGATGGGCAAGGAAGTCATCCTGGTGAGTTCGGGGGCCGTCGCCGAAGGGGTGCTGCGGCTCGGCTGGGAAAAGCGACCGGGGCGCCTCTACGAACTGCAGGCGGCCGCGGCCGTGGGCCAGATGGGGCTCGTGCAGGCCTACGAGCGGCACTTCCGCGAGCACGGCATCGGCACCGCGCAGGTGCTCCTCACCCACGCCAACCTCACGGACCGCGAGCAGTATCTCAACGCCCGCATGACCCTCATCGAGCTCCTTCGCCTCGGCGTCGTTCCGGTCATCAATGAAAACGACACGATCGCGACGAGCGAAATCAAGGTGGGGGACAACGACACGCTCGGCGCCCTCGTGACGAACCTCGTCGAAGCGGACGTGCTCGTGATCCTCACCGATCAGCGCGGTCTCTACACGGAGGATCCCCGAAAGAATCCCGACGCCGAATTCGTCTCCGAGGCGACGGCGGGCGACCCCGCGCTCGAGCGCATGGCGGGCGGCGCCGCGTCGACCCTCTCGAAGGGCGGCATGATCACGAAGATCCTCGCCGCCAAGCGCGCGGCCCGATCGGGGGCGGGCACGATCATCGCGTCGGGCCGGGAGGATAACGTGCTCGTGCGCCTCGCCCAGGGCGAATCGATCGGCACGCAGCTCGTCGCCGCGTCGAGCGTTCTGCATGCGCGGCAGCAGTGGCTCGCCGACCACCTGCGCGTCTCCGGCAAGGCCGTCGTCGACAAGGGCGCCGCCCGGGCCCTTCGCGAGCACCGCTCGCTTCTGCCCGTGGGCGTCAAGGCGATCGAGGGCGATTTCGTCCGGGGCGAAGTCGTCGCCTGCGTGACGGAGTCGGGTGAAGAGATCGCCCGCGGCCTCGTCAATTACTCTTCCGACGACGCGCGCCGCATCATCGGCTGCCACACGGAGGAAATCCCCGCCCGTCTCGGACTCATCGACCGTCCCGAACTCATCCACGCCAACAACATGGTGCTCGTGCAAACGCGCAAACCGGCCGGTTGATACAATACGGAGTCTCTTTTTCTTAGAAAGCCCGCTTCGGCGGGCCCTTCCTTTTTCTCAGCAACACATTCATCATGCGTGCGCGTTCCTTTTTCCTTTCCACGTTGAAAGAAGCCCCCGCCGACGCCGACATCGTGAGCCAGCAGTTCATGATCCGGGCCGGCATGATCAAAAAACTTGCCGCCGGCGTCTACACCTACATGCCGCTCGGTCTTCGTACGATCCGCAAGATCGAGAAAATCATTCGCGAAGAAATGGACCGCGCGGGCGCCGTGGAGCTCCTCATGCCGATCGTGCAGCCGGCCGAGCTCTGGCAGGAATCGGGTCGCTGGGAAAAGTACGGTCCCGAACTTCTGCGCATCAAGGACCGTCACGGCCGCGACTTCGTGATTCAGCCGACCTCCGAAGAAGTCGTCACCGACATCGCACGTCAGGAAATCAAGAGCTGGCGTCAGCTCCCCGTGAACTTCTATCACATCCAGACGAAGTTCCGCGACGAACGCCGTCCCCGCTTCGGCGTCATGCGCGGCCGCGAATTCACGATGAAGGACGCCTATTCCTTCGACCGCGACGAAGCCGGCGCCTCGCGCTCCTACGACATCATGTTCGATGCGTATCAGAAGATCTTCCGCCGCCTCGGCCTGATGTTCCGCGCCGTGCGCGCCGACACGGGCGCGATCGGCGGTTCGCGCTCGCATGAATTCCAGGTGATCGCCGACACGGGCGAAGACCTCATCGCCTACGCGCCCGAAAGCGACTACGCCGCCAACATCGAACTCGCCGAAGCCTTCTCCGTCCTCTCGGGCCGCGAAGAGGCCAAGGAAACGATGGAAAAGCGCGCGACGCCGGGGAAGGAAAAGTGCGAACTCGTCGCCGAATACCTGGGCATCGATCTTCTTCGCTGCGTCAAGAGCGTCGTGCTCGCCGCCGACCGCACGGACGAAAAGGGCGATCCGCTGCCCGCGAAGATCGTGCTCGTCCTCCTGCGCGCCGATCATGAATTGAACGAAGTGAAGGCCGGTCACCTTCCCGAACTCAAGGAAGGCTTCCGCTTTGCCACCGACGAAGAAATCGTCGCGACCTTCGGCTCGAAGCCGGGCTACCTCGGTCCCGTCGGCGTCTCCGAAGACGTGGCGGTGTACGCCGACCGCACGGTCGCCGACATGAGCGACTTCTGCTGCGGCGCCAACGAAGAGGGCTTCCACCTCACGGGCGTCAACTTCGGGCGCGATCTCCCCGAACCCCAGGTCGCCGACCTTCGCAACGTCGTCGAAGGCGACCGCTCGCCCGACGGCAAGGGCACGCTCAAGCTGCAGCGCGGCATTGAAGTCGGTCACGTCTTCTATCTCGGCACCAAGTACTCCGAAGCGCTCAACGCCACCTACCTCGACGAAAACGGCAAGCCGCAGGTTCTGCAGATGGGCTGCTACGGCATCGGCGTCACCCGCCTCGCGGGTGCCGCGATCGAGCAGAACCACGACGAAAAGGGCATCATCTGGCCCGCTTCGATCGCTCCCTTCGAAGTCGTCATCTGCCCGATGAACTACGCCAAGAGCGAAGCCGTCCGCGAAGCGGCCGACAAGCTCTACGAAGACCTGAAGGCCCGCGGCGTCGACGTGATTCTCGACGACCGTGACATGCGTCCGGGCGTCATGTTCGCCGACTGGGAACTCATCGGCGTGCCGCACCGCGTCGTCATCGGCGACCGCGGCCTCAAGGAAGGCGCCGTCGAATACGCCGATCGCCGCAACCTCGCGGAAAAGGTCATGGTGAAGACGGACGAAGCCGTCGACTTCCTCCTCGGAAAGCTCGGCCGCTGATTGTCCGGCGCAATCTGAAATGAAAAAAGCTCGGCTGAAAACCGAGCTTTTTTCTTGACCGGTGCGACGTTCTCACTTCTGACGGTCGTCGACCGGGTCGAAGGAGAGTTCCACTTCCCGCGGCATCTCGTGCCGACCGTCGGGCTTCGGGAAGGGGTTGCAGCGTCGGATCGCGCGTTCCACGGCCTGATCGTAGGCCTTCCATCCCGAGGCGCGTTCAAGGACGGGCGCGCCCATTTGTTCGCCCGTCGGAAGAAGTTTCACGCGGTACTGGGCGACGTATTGCCCCCGCTTCATGTTCGGGGACACTTCGATCGAAATGTGCGGTCGGATGCAGGCGATGACCCGGGACTGCCACTGCGCGGCAGCCGCGCCCGTGAGCGACTGTCGGATGTTGCGCGGATCCCCGCGCGTCGTACCCGAGCGGTTGCTGTTGGGATCGACCTTTGCGGAAAGCCGAGCCAATTCCTGATTGCGGATTTCGCGTGCGATGCGGCGCCGTTCCGCCGCCTCGGCCTTCTTGCGGGCTTCCTCGGCTTTTCGGGCCTCTTCCGCCTTTCGAGCTTCTTCGGCCTTTCGGGCCTCCTCGGCCTTTCGGGCTTCTTCGGCCTTGCGGGCTTCTTCAGCCTGTCTGGCTTCCTCGGCCTTTCTCGCCTCTTCGGCAAGGCGGGCCTCTTCGGCTTTCCGAGCCTCTTCGGCAAGACGCGCTTCTTCGGCCTTGCGCTTTTCTTCGGCGAGGCGTTCCTGAGCGAGACGTTCCTCACGCAGGCGGGCTTCTTCGGCTTCCAAGCGGCGGCGCTCCATTTCGATGCGCTCGGCCTCGGCTTCGCGCGCGATGCGTTCGGCTTCGGCGCGTTCACGGGCGAGACGCTCCTCTTCGGCACGGGCCGCTTCCTCGGCCTTGCGGGCCTCTTCGGCAAGACGGGCTTCTTCCTGGGCGCGGGCTTCCTCCGCCTTTCGAGCCTCTTCGGCAAGCCGTTCCTCTTCGAGACGCTTGGCTTCTTCGGCCTTTCGGGCTTCCTCGGCGAGGCGTTCGGCTTCGGCCTTGCGCTCCTCTTCGAGGCGCGCAAGCGTTTCTTCAAGGCGCGCGGGCTCTTCGGGAGGCGTCTCCTCGGGTTGCGGCTCTTCGGGTTGCGGTTCTTCCGGGATCGGTTCGGGAGTCGGTTCGGGCGCCTCTACGCGCTCGGCAACGCCCGTCGGGTCGTTGCCGCCCGAAACGTCTTCGGGGGCCCAGAGTTCCGCGTAGACGAATTCCGCCCGGGTCTGCCACTGAAAGACCGTGAAGAGTCCCAGGAACAGCACGCCGTGGACGGCTCCCGAGAGCAGAATCGCCGGAAGCCAGCCCTTTTGCCGTTCCCGTTTGGGGAGGTGCGGGTGCTCTTGCATGCCGTACCTCTCTTAGCGTGCGTCGGCGGAGCGCTCGATGCGAAGCGACAGCCCCACGCGCTGCACGTCGGCCGACTGCAGGGTCTTCATGACGTTGACGACCTCTTCGTAGCGCACCGTCTTGTCGGCGGCGATGACGACGGGAATTTCCGGATGATCGGCCTGCAGCGCCTTGACGCCGTCCACGAGCCCGGGCATGTCGACGGGTGTGAGCGTCTTGCCGCTGCGAAGCGAGAGGCGCGCGTCGGGATAGACGATCACTTCGATCACCTGTTCGGGCGCCTTGCTCGCCTTGTTGACCGACGGCAGATTGATGAGGCTCGGATTCACGAAGGGGGCCGCCACCATCAGGATGACGACGAGCACGAGCATCACGTCGATGTAGGGCACCACGTTGATTTCCGCCATCAGGCCGCGGCGCCGGTTGTTGGAGCGAAGTGCCATGATCAGCCTCGGATCTGACGGTCAAGAATGTTGAGGAACTCTTCGTGGAAGCTTTCCATGCGGTTGACGAGGCGGTTGACGCGGTTGTTGTAGTAGTTGTAGGCGGCGACCGCGGGAATGGCGGCGAAAAGGCCGATGGCCGTGGCGATCAGGGCTTCGGCGATGCCCGGCGCCACGACGGCGAGGCTCACGTTCTCGAGGCTCGAAAGGCCCGTGAAGGCGTTCATGATCCCCCAGACCGTGCCGAAGAGCCCGATGTAGGGCGACGTGGAACCGATCGAGGCGAGAAGCGGCAGACCGGCTTCAAGGCCGTCGAGCTCGCGCGTGAAGACGGCGCGCATGGCGCGGGAAACGCCGTTGACGGCGTTCGGGCCGGCCTTGTGCTGCTTCATGAATTCCTGCATGCCCGCGGCGAAGATCTGCTCCTGCATGCCGGCCTTGCTGCCCTTGCCGCGGACGTCGTCGAGGAGATGCGTGAGTTCCGTGCCGCTCCAGAAGCGGTTTTCGAAGTTGTCCGTCGCCTCCTGGGCGCGGCGGATCATGAAGTATTTCTGGAAGATCACCGTCCAGCTCACGAGCGAGAGCGTGATCAGGATGACGAGCACGCACTTGACGACGAGGCTCGCGTTGGCGATGAGGGTAATCAGGGAGAGATCGGCGCTGACGGGATTCATGATGGTGAAAAAATTCAGTTCGAATCGGTTGAGAGCAGTTCGGAGACGCGGGCGTAGATGGTGTCGGGGATGACGGTCGGACGCATGGTGGCGGCGTTCACGCACGCCACGCGCACGTGACCCGTCGTGATGCGTTCGTCACCGCGGAAAATGTTCTGTTCGAATTCCAGGGAGGCGTGCCGAAGCTTGGAGACGGTGGTCACGACCGTGAGGTCGTCTCCGAGAACGGCGGCGCGGTGATAGCGGAGGTCCACCGCCACGACCACGAAGAGAACGCCGTTGGGACGCTGCCGTTCGTCCTGCTGAGAGACCTCGAGGCGGGCGAGAAGCTCCGAACGGGCGCGCTCCATGTACTTCAAATAGTTGGCATGATAAACGATGCCGCCCGCATCGGTATCTTCCCAGTAGATGCGGACCGGAAATCGGTCGGTGAAGGTGGATTCCATCGTGTGCGCGAAAGGAAGTCAAAAAAGAGGCTTCGGGGATACATGTGGGTGAAAAACAGCCCGCTATCCCCGCAAATCTTA
>UQTE01000009.1 GCA_900543805.1 uncultured Sutterella sp. | reverse complement strand
TTTGTTCAAAACATATACTCTCAAGTTAGTTTCCTCGCGGTCTATTGACCGGTAAAGATCCTTCGCCAATGTTGAAAGGGGTTTTCGCCTGGGGCACCGCTCCTACCTCTCAGAGCTTTTAACCCTCGGCCGCATTGCGCGGGACTAGGATCTACATCCCGCGGTGCCTATACATTCCCAACCAACGTAGTCCGTTACGGCGGACTGAGGCTAGTCAATCAAGGCTCGAAGGCCACAATGGCTATCAAGCCTCTGTCTTTAGACAGGGGTTATTGACGTACCGCAGCGTGTCGCAAAAGATGCCATAAGGGAAATGTTCCAAATGGGCAGAAAAACGTGGCACTTTGCGTTGAATGATTTTTGGTATTCCCTTGTAATTAAAAATAAGATCTTACGAGATTTTTGTTGGAAAAATTGATATCGGGAGAGAGATGTGGGTTAACATTAATTGGAATAATTGCTCGAGAATTTGTGCGCTTCTTTGATAGAGAGGCAGTCCGTATCTTTCTGAGGCAATACTTGAAGATGTAATTGATGGGTCTAACTCGTTGCTAAATTTGTAAGCACAGTGCGATGATAGTCTGGCAATAACTGTTCCTTCCCGGGGGCTTGTTCGAACGCAGATGTCAATAGAGACAATGAGTGTCAGCAAATCTTCGGTAAGAGCTAAATTTAGCGTGACTTCCGGATAATAATGACTGTAAGAGGGGAGGTCAGATCTATCGGCAATGTAAATTGAGTCTAAGACAAGACCGTCTTCACGGACGGGGTTTGGCAACGATGTATTGGTGTTCATGACGCACCCGTAGAGTATTTAAGGGAGGGTCGCTTGGCATGGTGAGACCCTCATGAACGGACATTGATGGAAACTTGTAGAAACGAGTTCCATTTTTATAGATTTGAGCCTCTTTGGAACAAAATTCCTTGATAATGGCATTTATTGTTTTGCCTTTGTTTTCGGCGATTTTGGCAAGGTCTGCGTGCAAATTTTTTCCGAGTCGTACGTTTAATGTGCCGGAAAAAGGTTTGTGTGCTTTTCGATTTTCAATGGCGGCATTGTCAATGTAATCGTCGACGGCTTCCTGGAAGGACTCTTCTAACTGTTCGAGAGAGTCACCTTCGTACAAAATCAAATCGGGAATGTCGGAGATTTGTCCAAAGAAGCACCCGTCTTCTTTACTGAAATTAATTTGTCCCTTATACCCGCGATATTCAAAAAAAGCACTCATAGCAACTTGAGCTCCTTAAGTTTGGCCTTGTAGGCTCTGATTTGGTATACCTTCACGGCAGGGTTAGGATGAGGTCTCGCTGCCGGTTTAATAACAATGCCTTCCTTATTCCGAAATAATCCGTGAGAACCTCCAGAAGGATTTTCCCAGAAGAAACCAAAATGCCTCATGATCGAGCAAAGTTCATCCCACGTTAGGTCTCTCGGCTCGGGAACCCTTAGAAACTTATCAAAAGTTTTTCCGCCTTGGTCATATGTAATTATCTACTCTGTGACAATTTAATGCAACTGGACGCAGTTGCATAAAGGGTCGCGTCTAGGATTCTACACAATATTTTCTCTTGTTTCCTACTGCCCTAGAGAGACACGCAGCTCATCCCTATGCTCGGCTTTCAACTTGGCGGAGACGCTCAACACGATTTTCCCGAAGACGGAGCGTCAGACTTGCACCATGCTCAATACTCTGAGGATCGTTCAGTTCAGATGGCGATACAAAGTTCTGTAAGATCTTCGAAAGATAGTGGGTTCGCATTGGGGGCGCTCCCAACGCGAACGTTCTGTTAATCCTCCCGCAAGGTCCTGCGCCATGGAAATTCGGAAAGTAACCGCAGACAAAAGGAAGTTTCTGCTGCTTCTTCTCCTTGCCGACGAAGAGGAGCGCATGATCGACCGCTATCTCGACCGCGGCGAGATGTACGTGGTGGACGACGGCGGCGTCAAGAGCGAATGCGTCGTGACGGACGAGGGCGGGGGTGTTCTCGAAATCAAGAACTTGGCCACCCTTCCGTCCGAGCAGGGCAAAGGCTACGCGAGCGCGCTGATCGAGTTCGTTGCCGAAAAGTACAAAGACCGCTTTTCCACCCTGCGCGTCGGCACCGGGGAGAGCCCCGCGACGCTTCCCTTCTACGAGAAGCGCGGCTTCGTGCGCGTCGGCCGCATTCCGCGGTTCTTCGCGGACAACTACGAAAAACCGATCGTGGACGGCGGCGTTTTGCTCGTCGACATGATCGTCCTCGAGCGAAAGCTCTGAAGGAGGCCCGTAAAGAAAGATCCCGGCTCGTTGTCGGAACCGGGATCTTGTCTTTTCTGCCTCACGAACGTCCAGAGGACGTTCACGCAAGAGTTCTCAGCGGCGCGCCGGGAGGTACTCGGCGGGATTCACGGCCTTGCCGCGCAGACGCACTTCAAAGCGGACCTGCGGGACGCCGTTGAAGGAACCCATTTCGGCGATCTTCTGGCCGGCCTTCACGCGGTCGTTCGTCTTGACGACGATCTTGCGGTTGTGACCGTAGGCCGTCACGACGCTGTCGCTGTGCTTGATGATGACGAGGTTGCCGTAGCCCTTTACGTTTTCGCCGACGAAGAGAACGGTGCCGGCGCCCGCGGCGACGACGAGGTCGCCTTCGACGCCGCCGATGTCAAGGCCCTTGCCGTTGGCGGCAAAGCCCGAGAGGATCTTCCCGTTGGCGGGCCAGATCATGCGCGTGCCGGGAACCGTCTTGGGCGGCTGCGGCGCGGGCTCTTCCTTGGCGGCGGGCTTTGTTTCGGAAGCGGCGTCACTCGTGACCGGAGCGGCGGCCGTCTTGGTTTCTTCGGGGTCAGGCTCGGTCGTGGCGGGCTCGGGGGTGTTCGTCGAAAGATCGGTGATGCGCGAGACGCGGACGGCCGGATTCGCGGTCGTGACGGGGGCCTTCGTTGAGACGGGGAGGCGAAGCGTCTGACCGATGCGAAGGGTCGTCGGATCGCTCACTGCGTTGAGCGTGGCGAGCGCCTGCGGCTCAAACCCGTAGCGAAGCGAGATGTTGTAGAGCGTGTCGCCCGGCGCAACCGTGTGAACGCGTCCGGAATCCTTGACGGTACCCGGAGTAAGAAGCGTCATCGATCCCGTGCCGTCGGCCGTGCTCGTGAGAATCGGAGCGGCCGTGTCCTTGTCGTAGCTCGAACGGTCGACCATGGGGACGGACGTCGTGTCCACCGTGGAGCAGCCTGCGAGCAGGAGGGCGGCAAGCGCCGGCAGGGCGGTGTAAATCTTGGATCTGCGCATCGCAATCTTCCTTTTGTTCGAATCAAAGATGGCCGCCCACCCAGTCGTGAGCCATGGCGACCTGACGGTGGTTCGTCAGGTCCGTCTGCAGGGGCGAAACGGAGACGAAACCGTGCTGCGTCGCCCAGAAGTCGGTGTCTTCCGCGGCGTCGGCGGGCTTGCCCGCGGCGCCGAGCCAGTAGATCGGAAAGCCCCGGGGACTCATCTCACAGATGACGTCGTCCGCGCAGCTGCGGCGCCCGAGGCGCGTGGCGCGGATTCCCTGAAGGCGGTCGAACGGCATATTGGGAATGTTCACGTTGAGAAGCACGGGACCGGTTTCGCGGTCGGCTTCGAGAAACCGTTCGACGACGGTTGATGCAACCTTGGCGGCGCTCTCAAGCTCCGCCCATCCCTTGTCGATCTGCGAGAAGGCGATCGAGGGCACGCCGAAGAGATAGCCTTCGATCGCGGCCGCGACCGTGCCCGAATACATGGTGTCGTCGCCCATGTTCGCGCCGCAGTTGATTCCGGAGACCACGAGGTCGGGACGTTCGTCGAGAAGGCCCGTGAGCGCGACGTGCACGCAGTCCGAGGGCGTCCCCGAGACGACGTAGAGGTTGTCGCCCGGGATGTGTTCGACCGTGAGCGGACGGTTGAGCGAGAGCGAATTGGAAGCGCCCGAATGATTGTGCTCGGGCGCGACGATCGTGACGCGTCCGAAGCGCTTCATCGCATCGGCGAGCGCACGGATGCCGGGCGCACGATAACCGTCGTCGTTCGAAATGAGAATGTGCATGGGATGGTCGGAAGGGAAAATTTCTTTTCTCCGATTGTAGTACCGAGTGTTCCTCGGAAAGACAGTCGGAGAAGACTTGTTACGGCTTAACAAACTTTCTTTGCCGAAATCGTCAGCTGCGGCGCATCTTGAGGGGAATCGACTTGACGAAGTGCGTCATCTGCGAGACTTCTTCGAAGCCCGACTGCAGGTAGAGCTCAAACTGCTGCAGGTCGCTCGAGAGGCAGTCGGCGGCGAGTTCCTCGATGCCGAGCGAATTCACGTAGGTCGTGACGAGGTCCACGAGGCGCTGACCGACGCCGAGCGAGCGCAGGTTCTGACGGATGTAGAGCGCGTCGAGATAGGCGATCGGGTAGGTCGAAGCTCCTTCCGTGTATTCCTGACGCATCGAAACCTGCGCGTAGGCGACCGCTTCTTCGTTGGCGAAGCACCCGAAGATCGCGGTCGAATCCGGATGGGTGAGGGCGTCCTTCAGAATGTCGTCGACCTGATCGCGCATGTCGACGGGCCAGGATTCCCGAACGAGAAAGCGAAGCGCCTGATAGTCGCCGGGGTGGCAACGGCGGTAGACGAACTTGGTGCGAAGCGGTTTGTTGGGAGTGTGGGCCATAGGCTCTCGAAGTGCGGATCCTGAAAAATGTAAGGAGAGACATTCTAACGAAAAGCGGCTCCGCCTAGGGGAGCCGCTCGGTGATTCGGGCGGCGCGAAGCCGCCCGGAAACGAACGCTTAGTCCTTGGACTTGTTGTTCTTGAAGACGATTCTCTCTTCGGTGTCGGCCGTCATCTGCGTGAGGATATCGTTCTGCAGATTTTCGGCGATCGCTTCGGCGCGGGCGAGGACCGAGAGGTTGAAGCGGTTGAGCTCGGCGTTGGCGGCTTTTTCGTCCGTTTTGACGAGTTCGAGATAGCGCGCTTCAAACTGACGGCGTTCTTCGTCGATCGTGGCTTCGAAGTCGCCGTAGGCCTTCTTGACGATCGGGGCGAACTTCGGATAATTCGTCATGGCGAGCGTCTGGACCTTGCGGTACTTCCAGTAGACCGAACGGTTGTCGCAGTGGTCCGTGCCGAGGCCGTACTGCTCGGGAACGCTTTCAAGACCGTGGTAGAAGGGAACGAAGACCGAGAGGTCGGCCATGCCGAAGGCGACGTGCACGACTTCGCCGATGGCGAGCGGAAGGTTCGGACGGACTTCCATCACGTGGGCTTCGTAGGTGCGGAAGACGCTGATCGGACGCCAGGGTTCGGCGCCGTTCAGGTTTTCGCCGTACGGATCGTGCTCGGTGCCTTCATAGTGGTCGCGCATGATCGCCTTCATGTCGGCGAGCGAAACCTTCTTTTCGGGCTTGAGGTAGACGGCGAAGTTGCGGCCGTCGTCCACGGGCTGTTCGATCGAGGGGTTCAGGATCTTCTGCATGATCCAGACGCGCGGGTCGTTGTAGACGCGGTCGCGGCCGTCGTCGCGCGTGTAGGCGGCGGAGAAGTGGAAGGGGCCCTTCGCGGGGTCGTAGAGCCCCTTTTCGGCGGCGAACGACACGAGCGTCGGGCTCGCGAGCTGGTTTTCGTTTTCGGGATCGTAGAAGCCGAGGCGACCCTGGTTGCCCGAAGCGAAGTAGCTGTCGGCCGGGATGCGTTCGGCCATCCACTGATGACCCGAACCTGTTTCGAGGTACCAAACGTCGTGCTGATCGACGAAGGCGACGCCGAAGCCTTCGCCCGCGCCCTGGGTTTCAATGATCTTGCCCAGAAGCAGGACGCCTTCCTTGGCCGTGCGGCAACGCGGCAGGATCACGTTCGGGATGTCGTCTTCGGTGATGCCCGAGGCCTTGTTGTAGGGGTCGAACGAGAGCGCTTCGTCGCTCGCGAAGATCGATTCCGTGCCCGTGAGGCCGAGGCCGGCTTCGTTGAAACCGACGGCGCCGTGCAGCTGCGTCTTCCAGTTCGGAACCGTCGTGTAGCGCATGGCGTTTTCAGGCAAAGGATAGCTGAAGTCGTTCACGCCGCCGTGCGCCTTGCAGGAATAGACGCCGGACTGACCCGTGACGGCCGGATGAATCACGAAATGCTGAGCCTTGAGCGACGAGCTGTCCGCGCTGCGCGCGACGAGGAAGGAACCGTCAACGGTGGCGTGTTCGCCGACGATGATGGTAGTGCACATGGGTTGGGTCCTCATGAAACGGCCGAACGGGTTGACAGGAAACGCCCGGCCGGGTTGATAACCCGCACATTTTAGCGTGCGGAGACCGAAAATACGAACCTTCTTTTAGGGGTAAGCCCTGCGAGGCCGAGAAAACCCACAGATCGTACAAAAAGAACAACCCCCGGAGGGACGTCTCCCTTCGGGGGTTGAAAGAGGCTTGGGTCAGACGACGCGGCCGCGTCGTGCTGAATCATCCATTAGAAGCGGTGGACCATGCCGACCGTGAATTCGTAGCCGCTCGGATCGGCGTCAACCTTGTTGGTGCTGCCGCTCGGGGTTTCGATGCTTTCCTGCGTGTAGCCGGTCATGGCATAGACGGCGGTGCGCTTGCTGAGCGGATAGTCGTAGGCCGCGGCGATCGTCCAGCGGTTGAATTCGACGTCGTTCTGGTTTTCCATGTCGCGATAGGCGACCTGGGCCTTGGCGACGCCGCCGCCGATCGGGTAGTTCACGCCGAGGCTGAGGCCGTAGCCGTCGACAAAGCCGTACGTACCGCCGAGTTTGTGTTCGGTCAGAGCCGTACCGATCACGCCGGAGCGGGCGAGCCACTGATCTTTGAACCACTGACCGAAGGCGAGAACCTTGAGGCCGTTGCCGAAGGTGTAGTTGCCGCCGAAGGTGGTCGTCATGCCGTTGTCGTCGTACTTCTGACCATAGCCGGGCTGGCCGGTGCGGTCGCGGTTGTTACCGTACATCGTGGTGTCCCAAACGAGGACGGCTTCGAGGGCGCCGGCTTGGTAGCGGGCGGCCAAGGCGGCGTAACGGTCGACTTCGGCGGTGCCTTCGCGAGCGGTTTCACCGTCGGCGTACTTGGCCTTGCTGTCGTTCTGGAACGAATACATGCCGTAGAAGTTGAAGCCGGCCCAGTTCGGGGTCACGTAGGAGATGGCGTTGTCAACGCGCGTCCAGGAGGAAGCGGAGGCGTGGCCGGAACCGAAGGCCTCGGTGTAATTCGCAAAGAGCGGGTCGATCGCGCGGAAGAGGCCGTGCTGACCGAGCGTGCTGCCGAAGACAGGCTGCAGACCGAAGGCGAGGTAGCCGAAGTCGCCCGTCAGGTTGATGTGGGCTTCACGGCCGAAGAGGCGGCCGTTCTGGTCGAGTTCGCCCGTATCCGACTTGATGCCGGATTCGAGGACGAAGCCCACCTTCATGCCGTTGCCGAGGTCTTCGGAACCGCGCAGACCGAAGCGGGAGCCGAATTCACGGGCGTTTTCCATCGTGAACTTGCCTTCGCCATCAACGCCGGAAGCGTCCGGATCGGCATAGACATAGGCAAGCGACGTGTCGATCAAGCCGTAGACTTCGACGTTGGCGGCGTAGGCGCTGCCGGCCATGGCGGCGGAAGCGACGGCGAGGGCGATGAGACTCTTTTTCATGATAGTAGTTTCCTTTTCGGATTCTGTTCTGAAGACGCAGAAGCGTCTCCGAAAAATCTAAGTTCCGGACGTAGGTCCGGCGCTGAAAAATGGGTGGACGGTTCCAGAAAAAGCCCGGTTATTCGCCGTGCTTCATCTTGAAAGAGACCTTGTGGCACTGGGCGCAGTAGTTGACTTCAGGCTCGTGCTGCATGTGGCAGAGCGTGCAGTCGCCGTTGTGCGGGGCTTTGTGGGGATTGATTTCCAACTTTTCGGTCTTCTTGGCGAGCTCGTCCCGATTGTGACACTGCAGGCAGGTCTTTTCGTCGGGATAGGCCGGGTTCTTGGCGTCGGGGCCGTGGCAGGACTCGCACTTGAGACCCTTGGCGGCGTGGCGGTCGGCGCCGAAGTCGGCGGCCTGGGCGCTGCCCGCGGCCATCACGACGGCCGAGACGGCGGAGAAGAGAAGAAGAGCAAGTTTGTTCATTTTCTCGTTTGGGGTCTTGGAAGGAAAAAGGGTACGCCGCAAGGGAGCCGAAGCTCCCTTCGCGACGTTGTCAGTACGGATCCTTGGGATCCGAAGCCTTGTTAGGGCCGATTACTTGCCGCAGCCCTTGCAGGCGTTCGCCGTACGAGCGGCGATGCGGCCGAAGATCATGCAGTCGGCGACGGCGACCGTGCCGAGGCGGACCATGCCGTGGACACCGCCCGTGACTTCGCCGGCGGCGTAGAGGCACTGGATCGGGTTGCCGCGGACGTCAAGCACCTGGGCCTGGTCGTTGATTTCGAGACCGCCCATGGTGTGGTGCACGCGCGGCCAGAGGCGAACGGCAAGGAAGGGGCCTTCGACGTTGGGCACGGCGTTCTTGAACATCATGCAGTTGAAGTCCGGATCCTTCTGATCCTTGATGTAGCCGTTGAAGGTGTCGTTCGTCTTCTTGAGGGCGTCGAACGGGATCTTCAGATCGTCGGCCATGGCCTTGAGGTCCGGATAGACCTTGATGACGCCGTTCTTGACGGCGCGGTCATAGAGTTCCTTCGTCATGTTCTTGCCGATGATCGCCGTTTCGGCGTTCTTCAGCGTCGTGTAGATGACGGCGGGGTGACCCATGGCGACGATGGCGTCGGCGCGGACCTTGCGGTTGCCGGATTCCTGGATGAAGCGCTTGGCGGTGACCGGATCGATCATCGGACCGTAGCCGAGGGCGGATTCAACGAAGAGCGGAGCGAGACCGAAGCCCTTTTCGTCGGGCGAGGTCCACGGCCCCATCTGGATCCAGTCCATCTGAATGGTGTTGGCACCGATCATCTGGGCTTCCTGAATCATTTCGCCCGTGGCGCCCGGATGGTTCGTGGAGTCGAACTTTTCGTTGAGGCGCGGGTCGTGCGACATGCGCATCTTGACGTTGTTCGAGAAGCCGCCCGAAGCGAGGAGGACACCCTTCGTGGCGCGGATGTACGTGACCTTGCCGGACTTTTCACGGCCGTAGCGATAGTTGACGCGGGCCTTGACGCCGAGGACGCAGTTGTTTTCGTCAACAATGATTTCGTCGACGATCGTGCGCAGACGCGGTTCGATGCCGTATTCCTTGAGCTTGGCGAGCATCGGGTTGATGAAGCCGGAGCCGGAGTTGTTCGTCACGGCGTGGGAGCGCTTGACGGAGTGACCGCCGTGGAAGGTGACGGCCTTGAACTTGACGCCGATCTTGTCGCGGAGCCAATAGAAGTTTTCGACGGATTCGTCGGCGATGCGGCGGGCGAGCGACGGATGAGCGAGACCGCCGCCGGCCTTGACGATGTCGGCGAAGAGCAGGTCGGGGTTGTCCTTGATGCCTTCGGCCTTCTGCATGTCGGTGCCGGCCGCGGCGACGGCGCCGCCGTTGATGATGGAGTTGCCGCCCGGGCTCGGCATCTTGTCGACGACCATGATTTCATTGGCCTTCATGCCGAGGCCGTGAGCTTCGAGAGCGGCGGCGAGGCCGGCAAAGCCCGTACCGATGATGAGGAAGCTCGTGGTTTCGTCCCACTTGGCGGGAACCTTCGTGCTCGCGAACGCAGCAAGAGGCGAACCGGCGAGGGCGGCCGCGCCGAGCGTGGCGCCGCCGAGGAAGGAACGACGGGAAAGAACCGACATGGTTTGTCTCCTTTTGAGTGATCGAAAGAGGTGTCTTATGAGGACAGCGGAAAGTCTAAGGAAGCCCCTCCTTTCTAACTACCCAAGTGCTTGGGTGTGACTTTTGGGCGTTAACCCTAGGATGTGTCAATTTCTTCCTTTCGGCGGTAGGTTCTTACTCTCTCAGGGACTCTGCAAAGTGGCATTCTTGAAACGCCGAGCAAAGCCCGCGAACTGAGTCGCCGGAGGGGTACCTCTTTCGGACTATTGGGGCGGGGCTTCGTCCGCTTTCGCCCTTATCAGAGGACGAAACGGAGACAAACGGAAGGACGGTTCCGGCTCCAAAAGATGCGAAGCATTTCCGATTTTGCGGGAAGCATCGAAGGCCGTCTCCGGGGAGATCCTTCGAAGTTGTTTTGCCGCAAAGCTTTCTCTCTTTTCAGAACGATCTTTCTTCGGTAAGATTTTGACCATGAAAAATTTTTCGAAAGCCTGGTACGACGCGCTCGCGACGGAGCGCTTTACGGAAAACTGGCCCGACGAATTCGGCCCGCGCCTCCCCGTCCTTCCCTTCATTACGCTTCCTTTGCCGCCCGAAATGCGCGAAGCCTTCCGTACGCACGGGGAGCTTCACTATTTTCAGCCCGAGGAGTCGATCATCGAAGGTGCGGTGGTGAAGGGGTTGCAGCTCGTGGAATCGGGGCTTTCCGCACGCATCACCGCGACGCTCGAAGGGCAGGCGGGACCGGGCCTCATGGCACTTGCCGCTCCCCACCGGTTTGCCACGGGAAACCTGAACTTCGCGACGCGCCGTCCGCAGATCGGCCAATACCGTGCGGTGAGCAAGGTGACGACGCGCCGCATTGCGCACCTGGACGCCGAACGGCTCGATTGGCTCACCGATCCTTTGAACATGCGGATGCTTTTGTCCGTGAAGGAGTCGATCAATCTTTCCGACCGCATGGCGCTCACCATCTCGGCGCTTTTGCCCGCCCCCATGCGCTTTGCGTCGCTTCTCATCGCGATGGCGGTCTTTTTCGGAACGGTGGAGGAGGGATCGGGAGGACAGCGCGTTCGCATTCCCATTCCGGGGCGGGCGCGTCACATTGCGACCGTCGTGAGCGTTTCCGACGTGACGCTCGAAAAACTCATCGCCGACATGCGGCAGAACGCAGGGCTCGAGCGCGACGGGGACTTCTGGATTTTCCGGAGCGCCGCGCTGCAGCCCATGCACGAATGGATGCGCGGGACGGACGGCAATGAAAGCCTCTTTACGCGACCCGAGCGCATCGAGACGCTCCTCGAAGAAGTCGCTTCGAGCAACGTCTGAGGGAAGGGAGACCGATCGTGAAGAACTATTCGAAAGCCTGGTACGACGCACTCGCGGTCGAGCGCTTCACGCAGACGTGGCCGAGCGTCTACGGACCGCGCGCGCCGATCATGCCCTTCATTGCGTTGCCGCTTCCCCCCGAGGTCCGGGGACACTTTCGCGAAGCGGGAGAACTGCACCACTTCCAACCCGGCGATTCCATCATCGAAGGAACGGTCGTCAAGGGCATGCAGATGATCGTTTCGGGGCTTTCGTGCCGCGTTGCGGCGACGCTTGACGGTCAGTCGGGCGCGGGCGCCATGGGACTGTCGACTCCGCACCGCGTGGCGACGGGAAATCTCAACTTTGCGACGCGCCGTCCTCAGATCGGACAGTATTTTGCGGTCAGCAAGGTGACGACCGTGCGCATTTCGCACGCGCGCGGCGATGAACTCGGGTTCCTCAAGGATCCCATGATGATTCGTCTCTGGCTTTCGATTCAGGAGCTCATCAATCTCTCGGACCGAATGGGGCTCACGATTACGGCGATTCTTCCCGCGCAGCAGAAATTTGCGGCCTTTCTGCTCGCATGGTCGGTCTACTTCGGCACGGTCGAAGAGGGACCGCGCGGACAACGCGTGCGGATTCCCATTCCGGGGCGGGCGCGTCACATCGCGACCGTGATCAGCGTTTCCGACGTGACGCTCGACAAACTTTTCGCCGACTGCAGAAGCCGCGCCGGACTCGAGCGCGAGGGCGATTTTCTCGTCTTTGACAGCGCCTATCTGCAGGAAGCGCACGACTGGATGCGCTATTGCGACGGCAACGACAGTCCCTACACGCGCCCCGCGCGCGTCGAGGCACTTCTCGAAGAAGCCGTTGCGTCGACGACTCCGCACTGAGGCTGTCGGCCGAAGTCCTTACCGATTCTTTGCGTTCGAGGGGATCTTCCCTCGGGCGCGAATTTTCTTCGGTTTGCCGAGGAGGAGCTCGTCGAGACGCCGTCGGTTGGCCTCGTCAAAGGCGCTCCAGCCCGTCGCCTCACGAAGGATCGCAAGCGCCTCGTCCCGGGGCGCAAAGAGGTCTTCGAGCGGTTCGTCGAATTCTTCGTCGGGTCGCGCGTAAAGCGACGCGGGCCAGCCGTATTCCTCGCCCGTCTTCTTGCGCTTGTAGCGAAAGCCCGAGGTGAAGAGCAGGGTCTTCGTCTGGAGTTCCTTCGCGATCGTCTCGAGTCGGGTTTCAAGCGGCGGAACCCGCGTCATGGCTTCGGGAAGCGTCCACTCGGCGAAGGCGGGAAGCGCCCGGTAGAAAGTCTTGGCGTCGTCCGTGAGATCGTCGCTCTCCAGCATCGCCTCGGTCGTGCGTCCTCCGCGCCGCAGGGCGGCGAAGGCGGGAAAGAGGTCGCGGCGCACGAAGCCGAGTCGTCCGTCGAAGAACTGCCCGTAGAAAAGATCGTCTTCGTATGCAAATTCAAAGCGCCAGTACCAGGGATTGAGCGACTTTACGTCCGTCTCGAAGAGTTCGGGCTCCATGTTTTCGTAGAGTGAAAACCCGGGCACGCCGCAGGGGAGAAAGAGAAGAATGCCGCGTGACACGATGTAGCGGACCGCGGCGTCCGCATCGCGGATTTCGGGCATGGTTTATCTGCGGAGGAGGTCCGTGATCGTGATGGGAAGAACGGGGTTCGAGCGCTTTTGAAGCTCCGAACGCGCAAGCCGCACGGCGAGCGTCTCGAGCGTGTCCTGCAGGCCGTTTTTCGGGTCCTTCAGAAGAATCTGCCCGGCGGGCTTCAGGCAGCGCTTGAGAGCGAGGTTCGTGAGCGTCTTTTCGACCTTTGCCTCGACGTTCTTCACCTTGGAGGAGGGGATCGTCTGGATTTCCTTGGCGGCGCTCGTCTTCGAGAGCGTTACGTAGGCCCACTGCACGAGGACCTTGCGGTCCTGTGCGGTGATGTTTTGCTCGAGACAGGTCGCAAGTTCGTCGCTTGCGGCGCTTGCCTGCGCCCCGGCGGGCAAAAGCGTGCCGAGAAGAAGCGTGGAGGAGAGAAGAAGGCTTGCGGCGCGGATCGGCATGACGGAATTCCGAAAAGAGTTTTGACTCCGTCATTCTAGGCGCCGCGGGCTCGGTAGAATGGTGCATTCCTACGAGTTGTCACCAATTTTTGTTCAACATGTATCAGCTGCCTCTTTCGGCCACGTTTTCCGTCCCGGACCTCGAGCGCTTCAACGAACTGAGCCTTCGGCGGGGATTGCCGCTCGACCGGCTCTTTGCCAATCCCGAAGACCTGCGGATCGTTCTTTGCGCCGCGTTTCTCTCGTCGGCGGGCGCGAACGCTCCGCGGGACGCCTTTCTCGCCGAGGCCGAACGCTTTCTCTCGGAAGAGGGCGACTGGCTCGCGACGGACGCCGAATCGCTTCTGGACGCGGCCCTGGATCGCGGGATTCTCGAGGACGAGGGTGAGACGCTTCGCAACAGGGTCGAACGTCCCCCGCAGTTGACGCGCGAGCGTCTGTTGGACGAACTCGAAAGCGCCCGCGAAATCCTTGCGCGGCGGCGCGCGGCCGTTCGCACGGCCCTGCAGGAGAAAAACCGGGCCGTGAACCGTCCGAGCGTGCTCGTTGACGAAGAGGAGGACCGCCGCTTCATGCGGGAGGCCCTTCGGGAAGCCGAAAAGGCGGGGGCGTTCGAAGAAGTCCCCGTCGGCGCGGTCGTGGCGGTGGACGGCGAAATCGTCGCGCGCGCCCACAACCGTACGCTCACTTCGGGCGATCCGACGGCCCACGCCGAAGTGCTCGCGATCCGCGAGGCGGCGCGCGTGCTCGGCAACCACCGCCTTACCGAGGCGACGCTCTACGTGACGCTCGAACCCTGTCCCATGTGCGCGGGTGCGGTGTGGAACGCCCGCGTGAAGCGCGTTGTCTTCGGGGCGGCCGAACCCCGTTCGGGCGCGCTCGGAAGCGTCTTCGGGCTTTTCGATCTGCCGCAGCTCAATCACCGACCCTTCGTGACGAAGGGCGTCGAGGCCGAAAAGGCTTCGGAACTGCTCAAGGACTTCTTCGCGCAACGCCGCTCGGCCGCCGAGGCGGACGATCGCTGCTGAAGGAACGCGCCATGGACAAGATTCTCCTTTTTGCTCCCGCCGGCCAATATCTGACGGAAGAGAACGCCCTCGACACGGTGCGGCTTGACCGCATTGCTGCGGGCATCCGCGCAAAGGGATTTGCGCTTCGGGAACTCCCCTCCGTGCGAAGCGTTGAGACGCGCTTTGCGGGCTCCGACGAAGTGCGTCTCGCGGACGCCGTCGCGGCGCTCGCCGACGACTCGGCCGATCTGGCGCTCGCGCTTCGCGGGGGCTTCGGGTCGCAGTGCCTGCTCCCGAATCTTCCCTGGGATGAACTCGCGTCGGGCCGAACGCTCCTTACGGGCTACTCGGACGTGACGGTGCTCTTGAACGCGCTCTGGACCCATACGGGCCGCACGACGCTGCACGGTCCCGTGGGCGGCGACTTCGATCCGGAGCGCCGCATCGAAGGCGACCCCTTCGGGGCGCTTTCGCGCGCGGCGGCCGCCTTCGGACCCCGAAACGAAGCCTGGCGCTTTTCTTTCGTACCGGAGGCGGCGTACGCAGAAGGGGGGAGACGGACGTCGGGTGAGGCGGCTTCCTTCACGGAAGATCTGACGCTTTGGGGCGGGAATCTTACGATGCTCACGACTCTTGCCGGGACGCCTCACGTTCCGACGCGGCGTCTGGCGGGGCGTCCCCACGCCGTTTTCCTGGAAGACGTCAACGAACCCGCCTGGCGAATCGAACGCTCTCTTCTTCATCTCTCCCAGGCCGGGATGTTCGACGGCTGCCGCGCGGTTCTCTTCGGGGACTTCCTCGGCGCCGACCGCGTGACGAACCGTCAGGGCGGCTACGACTTCGGGACGGCGCTTGCGCGCTTTGCGAAGACCCGGCCGGATCTCAGGTTCTTTACGGGTCTTCCCGTCGGACACGGTGCGAGGCGCGAAACGCTTCCCGTCGGGGCGACGCTTCGGCTCGCGTTCGACGGCCGAGCCGTGACGCTTACGAAGTGAGGAACAGGAAATGCCGCTCACCAAAGCCATTACGCTCGACTTTCTGAAGCGCTTCTTCGGCTTTTCGCGCACGAGAAGTCTTACGGCGAGAACGCTCTCGAGCGTCATTTTGCGGAGCCTTCGGCTCTTTCCCGTCGCGATCGCCGCGCAGATCATCGGGATGGGAAGCCTCGTTCTCATGTATTGGGAGACGGAGTACAGCCGCGTCTTTCTGATTTCCTGGACCGCAATCTGGTTGGCGCAGGTGATCGTCGCGCTCGTTTTCGTGCGAAAGTTCTGGCGCGACGACGCGCGCGTGAAAAACGTGCGCGCCTGGGTGCGCCGCTGGACGGTGCTCGCCGTCGTGACGGGGTCCATTTGGGGCTTGACCGGGATTCTCTTCGTCGTGCAGGGCTCGGGACTTCTGCAGGTGATGACGGTCGCGATCACGGTGGCGGTGACGTTTGCGGGATGGCCCGTGTACTCCTGCTGGATGCCCTCGCTCACGGCCTTCACGCTCCTTTCGATGACGCCCCTCACGATGGCGGTCGCGGGGCAGTACCGCGTGAGTTCCGTCATTCTCACGACGGTGCTCGTCCTCGTGACGGGCTTCATTCTTTATTCGGGGCGAAAGTTGAACGAACTCATCACCTCGAGCGTTTTGGCCGACGCCGAAAACACGCGTCTCGTCGAGCGTCTGCGCATCGAGGTGCAGCGATCCGAAAACGCACGGCGCGCGACGCAGAAGGAAAGCGAGCGGCGGGCGCGTTTCTTTGCGGCGGCCAACCACGACCTCAGACAACCCCTTCAGGCGATGGGGATTTATCTCGACATCCTGAAGCGAAAGTGCATGCCCGCGACGAAACCCGTCGTCGATCAGCTCGCGCTCACGAGCGAATCGATTTCGACTCTCGTCGAGCAGGTTCTGGAAGTGACCCGGATGGAATTCGGCGGGCAGGAGCCCCACATCGAGCGCATGGAGCTCGCCTCCCTTTTCACGCGGCTCGAGGCCGAATTCGGCCCCGCCGCCAAAGCCAAGGGCCTCGTCTTCCGGACGGTTCCGACGAACGTTGCGGTGGACGCCGACCCCGTGATGCTCGAGCGGGCGCTGAAAAATCTCGTCGCGAACGCCATCAACTATTCGAACCCGAAGAGTTCTCGTCCCGAAGTGGTCGTGGCCGCGCGTCGACTCGTCCTGCAGGGCAAGCGCTTCGTGCGCATCGGCGTTTACGACTGCGGCGACGGCATGACGAAGGAGGAACGAAGCAAGATCTTCGACGCCTTCTATCGGGGCGAAGCCGGCAAGCGCCGTCCTGGAAGCGGCTTCGGGCTCGGACTTTCGATCGTGCGGGGGATCGCCGAGGCGCTCCGTGCGGAACTCACGATCGATTCGCATCCCGGGCGCGGATCGGTCTTTCGGCTCGGTTTTCCCGAGGCGGCGAGTCCCCGCCGCAAAGTCGAATCGGCGTGCGCGCCCGTACGCGATCCGGCGCGAAGCTTCACCGGTACGATCGCGCTCGTGGAAGACAATCCGATTCTGAGAAACGCGCTTCTTCCCGTCTTCGAGAGCCGCGGTGCCACGGTGCTCGCCGCGGCCGCGGCGGATGAAGAGTTTTTTGCGGCCCTCTCCGAGAAGGAAGGGGAGGTGGCGGCGCTCGTCACCGACTACAATCTCGGCGAAGACGAAATGACGGGATTGGAGGTCGCCGCGCTCGTCGAAGCGAGACTCGGTCGCACGATTCCGGTCGTGGTGCTCACGGCCGTGGCGCGCGAAGAAATTGAATCGCACTTCCGGTCCATGCGGGAAGCGGGCGTCTTGACGCTTTCGCGCTTTCCCGTGATTTTGCAGAAACCCGCGGACACCGACGACATTCTCGCCGCGATCTGGTCGCAGCAGAGTGGTCCGCAACCCAAAGGAAAGAAAAACGATGACTGAAGAAAACCGCGTGGAAGATACGTCCGCAACCGAGGAAGCAAAGAAACCCGTGCTCGACGCCGAAGGTCTTCGAGGACAGCTCGAATATCTCGCCTTCACGGTGCTCGCAAACGTCGACCGCATTCAGAAGGGACTCATCTCGGAGGGGGCCGCGGCGCAGACGGACGAATCCATGGCCGCGAACATGGCGGCGGTTCTCTACGGAAACCATCCGCTGGTCGAAACGAAGATTCCCTTCACCGGGGCGCTTCTTCTCGAACAGATCGCGGCGCATCACCCGGAATTCTTCGCGTCGACGCCGGTGACGGCCGTCATGAAGGAAGAGGAACAGGTGAAGGCCGTAAAGGACGTGGTGCTCGCCTACTACAAGGCGGTTTACAGGGAAATCGCCCTCTGGAAGCGCGAGAGCGAGGAGAAGGACCTCGACAAGGAAGCCGTCGCTCGTCTCGAGAAGAAGCTCAAGGGACTGGCCGCCGAATGGGCGCTCGTGCTTACGGGCGCGCCGCGTCCGCGTCGGGCGAGCTGAGCTCGGATTCCTGGGCCTGGGTTCCCGGGCAGAGCTTGCGGGCGATCTCCCGAAGGACGGTCGCCTTTTCTTTTTCGTCCCAAAGACGGGGGCTCGTGACCAGCGCAAAGCGGCCCTTGCCCGCACCCGGCAGGCAGGGCGGGACGACCGCGTCCGTGTCGTTCAGGTGAAAACCGTTTTTAAGAAAGAAGGCGAGGGCGTCCGGTAGCTCGTCGGCCACGAGCGCCGCCACGGGCTTGCGGCTTGTCGCGACGATTTCGCGCAGATGCTGTCTGCCGAGGCCGAGCCCGCGGAATTCCGGGGCGACCACGATCGACTCGAGATAGACGGCGTCCGGAAGAAACCACCGCGTGGCATAGCCCATGACCGCCTGGCTCTCGCGGAATGCAATGCACTCGAAGTCCGGGTCCGAGAAGGCGCGGGCAAAGCTCTCCCGGCTTCGCCGAAGGGCCGGCGGGAAGCTCAATTCATGAAGATCGAAGGCCGCGTCAAAGAGCGCATGTTCGGTCGATGTGAGAAATTCATACCGCATGCGAAAGGTCCCGCTGAGGATTTCCTTCAGCATGACAGGGTGAAATCTCTCTGAACATGCGGATTAGTCCTCTTCGCATAAACCCGCTGACGCGGGTGAGGGCGACCGTAATGCGTCCTTGCGGCGGGATTTTCGGGGTTCGGATAGGAAAATCTGCAACATGCGGGTTTGCTTTAGATCATTAATGTAGCAAATAGTCACGGTGGCGCAGATCTAATCCTTAGGGCGCCTAGGCAATTTCAGGCGAACGAAAGTTTTTGGCCTTCCTTTCGTCCGGAAGACGGGGCGTTTGGGTCGCAGGAGGGCGGCGCAAGCCTTGAGGGGTGTTTTAGAACTTCGGTGAAAACCGAGGGATGCGCATATTATTTCCGAGAGTTGGTCATATGTACGCTCTTTTGGACGGACGGCTGCCGAGGTGAAAACTAAAAAGCCCGTTCGGGAATCCTAGTCTGTCTCGGAAAGCGTCGTAAACGCTGAAATTCCAACAGAGCGAAGGAATTTTCGTGATCCGGAACCCTTGATTTTTTCAAACTTTTTGGCGACAATCCCTGCAGCCCTTGTGAGACCGTGTTCCACAAAGCGTCGAATTCAAACTTCAAACGGCGCTTTGGATCGGGCCGTCTCCCGATCAAGGGTCGATGTTTTAGTCCCTCCGAAGGAGTTTACTGGAATGAACAAGACGGAACTTATTGACGCCATCGCCGCCAAGACCGACATTGCCAAGACGCAGGTCGGCGCCATGCTCGACGCCTTCCTCGAAACGGTCGTCGATGAAGTTGCCAAGGGCGAAAGCGTTCGCCTCATTGGCTTCGGCACGTTCGGCCTTACGGAACGCGCTCCCCGTACGGGCCGCAATCCCCAGACGGGCACCGTGATCAAGATCCCGGGCTGCAAGGCCCCGAAGTTCACGGCCGGCGCTTCCTTCAAGGAAGCCGTCAAGTAAGCGACTGCATCGCTCACACCGTACGAGGCGCCGATCTCGTACAATAAGCATCCCCGGATGCCGTCTCCATGGCGGCCTTCGGGGATTTTTTCTGCAAACATTCATTTTTTTGGGACCGTTCATGCCGATTTCCGTTGTCGATACGCCCCGGGAAGGTTTTCTCCCCGACTGGGTGGACCCCGTTCACGAAAGCGATCTGATCGAGCGCCGCCGCGCGATCCACATGACGCCGGAAGTGGGGTGGTGCGAATTTCTGAGCACCGCACGGGCTGCGGAAGTGCTGAGCGGTCTGGGATTTGAAGTGAAGGTCGGGCGCGAAATCCTTCAGCCCGACTACGTGCGCGGTCGCGACCCGGAAGAGGCGCAGCACGCGGAGCTCTATGCGAAGGATCAGGGCGTGCCCCGTCAGCTCCTCGACCGCATGGGCGGTCTCACGGGGTGCGTCGCTGTTTTCGACACGAAACGTCCGGGGAAGACTGTCTGCATCCGCGCCGAGCTCGACGCCCTCTACGTGAGCGAACCCGAGGATCCCGAGCACCTTCCGGCGCGCGAAAACTTCCATTCGATGCGCCCCGGCGTCATGCATGCCTGCGGGCACGACGGTCACCAGGCGGTCCTCCTCGAACTCGGTCGATTCATCGCCGCGAACAAGGAGCGCCTCACGGGGAAGATCAAGTTCATCTTCCAGCCCGCCGAAGAAGGCTCCCGCGGCGCCTACGCCTTCGTGCGCTCGGGCGTCCTTGACGACGTCGACACGATCATCTGCGCGCATTTCGGACTCGATCAGCCGCCCGGAACCGTCTATACGGCGCCGAGCAAGTTCCTCTGCACGGAAAAGATCGACTTTGAATTCATCGGCCGGCCCTCGCATGCGGGCATGCACCCGCAGACGGGGCGCAACGCCCTCATGGCCGCCGCCAACGCCGCGATCAATATCATGGCGCTTCCGCGCCACGGCGACGGCATGACCCGCGTGAACGTGGGAAACCTCCATGCGGGCGAGGGCCGCAACGTCGTGGCGGCGCACGCCACGATGCAGATCGAAGTGCGCGGCGCGAACGAAAAGATCAAGGACTATCTCGCGCACGAGGCCGTGCAGCGCTGCGCGGGGATGGCGATGGCCTTTGACGTGCAGATGAAGCACCGCGTCGTGGGAGAAGCGGTCGACTTCACCCCCGACGACAGCGTGAGCCAGCTCATCACCGTCTGCGCAAAGCGCGCACGGTACTGCCGCAACATTCAGCCGCATCTCACCGTCACCTATTCGGACGACGCGACCGTCATGTTCCGCCGCGTTCAGCAACGCGGCGGCAAGGCCGGCTACTTCATTGTGGGCGCCATGCCGACGCGCGACGGCAAGCCCGTCCACACGACGGAAAACGTCGACTTCGACGAGCGCTACCTCACGACGCTCTACGACACCTATACGAACGTCATCATGGCGCTTTCGGGAGAGTGGTAAGCGCTTTCGATCCTCTGCGGGCCTCCTTTCGGAGGCCCTTTTCTTGGTGGAGACTGTTGCTCACTTTGCTTCTTGAGAAGAGAAAACGCGAAAACTCGCATTTTAACAATGGGGGTATCCCCTTGTTTGTGTTGATGTATGTCAATTATTAAGTTCTTTTCTAAGAAATTCTTTCCATCCAGAAAGTCCTTTGCGTCGGGGCGACTATGATCGGGAGAAACAGCTCCGTAGAGAGCCTCTCCTCCAACGTTTCCGGGTTGCCCTCGCCATGGAATACCTCAATCATCTCGTATCAGAAATCAACAGCGTCCTCTGGGGCGTATTCTTCCTCGTTCCGCTTTTGTGCGGGACGGGGATCTTCTACACCATCAAGCTTCGATTCGTTCAGATCCGCAAGTTCGGGCTCGCCGCGCGCTACCTCTTCGGCGGCGCGTCCTTCTTCGGCAAACGCGCCGACAAGTCGGGGATGAGTTCGTTTCAGGCGCTCGCCACGGCCATCGCCGCTCAGGTGGGCACGGGCAACGTCGCGGGTACCGCCACGGCGCTCGTTTCGGGCGGTCCGGGGGCGCTCTTCTGGCTCTGGGTTGCGGCCTTCTTCGGGATGGCCACGATCTTTGCCGAAGCCGTTCTCGCGCAGACCTACAAAGGGCATGACGCCAACGGCCACGTCGTGGGCGGTCCGGCCTACTACATCACGCAGGGGCTCGGCAAGAAATTCAAACCCCTCGCCGTCTTCTTCTCGATCGCCATCATCATCGCGCTCGGCTGCATCGGCAACGCCGTGCAGTCGAATTCGATCTCGCAGGCCATGAACACGGCCTTCGGGGCGCCGCTTGCGGTGACGGGCGTCATCACGGCCGTCATCTCCGGGCTCGTCTTCTTCGGCGGTCTCGGACGTCTCGCGAGCGTCGCGGAAAAGCTCGTTCCGATCATGGCCGCGGTCTACCTCATCGGCGGCACCTACGTGATCCTCGAACATCTCTCCGAAGTCGGTCCCGCCTTCGCGCTCATCTTTGAGGCGGCCTTCAATCCGCAGGCCGTCGCGGGCGGCGCCCTCGGTCTTACGGTCGCCAAGGCCATGCAGTTCGGCGTGGCGCGCGGTCTCTTCTCGAACGAAGCCGGCATGGGTTCCACCCCGCACGCGCACGCCGTCGCCAAGGTCGAACACCCCGCCATTCAGGGCCTCGTCGCGATGTTCGGCGTCTTCGCCACGGTGGTGGTCGTGACCTTCACGGGGATCGTGATTCTCGTCACGGGCGTGCTCGACTTCCAGACGACCGGCATCGAACTCACGCAGAAGGCCTACACGCAGGGTCTCGGCACCTTCGGGATGGGCTTCGTGGCCGTCTGCCTCTTCTTCTTCGCCTATTCGACGATCATCGGCTGGAACTTCTTTGCCGAACAGAACGTGCGCTTCCTCTGGGGCGAATACGCGGTGCTTCCCTACCGCGTGATCGTGTGCCTCTTCATCGGCGTCGGGGCCGTGCTCAAGGTCGACCTCGTCTGGGCGCTCGCCGACCTCTTCAACGGTCTGATGGTGCTCCCGAACTTGGTGGCGCTGATCGCTCTGCACAAAGTGGTGGGAAATTCGCTCAACGACTTTGAGACGAAGCTCGCCGCCTATGAAAAGAAGTCGAAACACTGATTGAAAACGACGACGAAGCGGAACCTCCCACAGAAGGAGGTTCCGCTTCTTTTTTCTCTAAAAAAAGGAATGACCGTGAAAAGACGTAATCTGCTGACGATGTTCGGAGCCATTTCGATGGTCCCTGCGTTCGCGTTGGGGAAGGGGATGCGTACGACGGGTGCCCGGTTGGCCGAACTTCTCGCCGCGGGCGAGTCGGAAACCGTCGCGGTGCTTGCGGAACCCTTCGTCAGGGAAGCGGCTGCGGGAACGCTCGCCAAGGACGCGTTCGCCTGGTACTTCGCGCAGAATCTTCACTACCTCGACAACTACGCGCTCTCTTTCGATCGTTTCGGCGACCGCCTCGAAGGGGACGATCGGGCGCTTTGCCGCCGTTGGGCCGAAGAAACGCGCGCGATGAAGCCGTGGACCGAAGGGCTCTTTACGAAGATCGTGGGCGGCAAGCCCGAGGAGAGTCCTTTCTACGTTCTGCGTCCCACGACCGCCGCCTACATGCGTCACGAGCGGGAGTCCGCCGAACACGCGCCGCTTCTCGCGGGCTTTGCCGCGCTGTTGCCGTGCTTCACCGTCTACGAACGCATGGGCACGACGATTGCGCGCACGCGAAAGCTTGTAGGGAATCCGTATGCCGAGTGGCTCTCCGCCTACGGCGATCCGGCGTACTCGGAAACGGTCGATCGGGCGGTAAACCTGGCCGCGCGGCTTGGTTCGGAAGCTTCGCCCGAGGAGTGGAAGCGCGCCCGGACGGCATATCGTACGAGTTGCGGGTTTGAGCGTCGACTTTTTGAGGCCGCGTATCTTCTGGAAAAGCCCGATCTTCGCTGACGCGCCGTCCGGACGATGAGAAAGTCCGTATTTCACTCCGTCCGGCACGAACGCCGGGGGCGCGGACCCTCAGCGCCACAAGTGCGCAAAGGGAACCGCCGCCCCGACGCCGTCGTAGCGGCGAACGCTCTGTCCGCAGTAGAAAAGTACGCTTTGGACCGGCTGATCCTCGCCGACGAGCGACCGGAATTTCGCGAGCATCGAGAAGTCTTCCGGCCCGACGTTTTCTTTTGACGAGGTCTGCAGCGCAATGAGCCGGCCGTTCTCCCGGTGTTCGAGCAGCCACTCGACGGTGAGACCGGTACGAAGCGCAAAGTGCCGAAGCGCCCAGGGAGAGTCGTCGTCGACAAGGGCGGCCAACTGCGCCCAGGTCCATCCCGAAAGAAGTCGTCGGACGTCGTCGGGCCTCACGTTCGGGAGGACGTTCGGGTCTACGGCGCACTGTCCGAGCAACCCGCAGAGCCATCCGGAATCGGTAACGATGTGTTTGGGACTGCGGATGCTGCGCTCGAATCGGTCGGCCCCCGACCAAACGGGAACCGCCTCGACGAGATAAAGAGATTCAAGCGCCTCAACGCAGCGCCGTACAAGCGGCCGCCCGATATCGAGCACCCTGGCGATTTGCGTGAGATTCAGCACTTCGCCCGAAGCGGCGCCAACCATGCGGTAGACCTTGCGCAGGGTCTGCGGATTTTTGAGGCGGCTGATCACGGGCAGATCGGTGTGGCAGACGGCGCGAATGAGATCATGGAAAAAGTCGTGCCTTTCGTCGGGCGTGCCGTCTCGGCACGTCGGATAGCCGCCTCGCATCGCTTCACCGAGGACAAGGCCGCGGTTGCATTCGTCATAGGAGAGCTTGCCGGGAAAGTCCAGCGTCCCGAGACGCTCGAGAAAGTCTCGTCCGCCGCCCGTCATTTCGCCGCGCGTAAGCGTACGGATGCGAAGGGTTGCCACGTCGGAAAGCCTTTCTGCGGCCGATTCCACTTCGGGGACGCGTACGAACGAGTCCGCTACGACCACCTTGGGCATTTTCAGCTTCTCTTGAAGGTCGGGTTTTCCCGCGAGGTCGAGCATCACGGACAGAAGCTTCGGCGAGAGATGAATGTTGCGCACAAGAAGCGTCGGAAACGGAGCGTAGCTGCTCAAGAGCGAGAGCGGCGCCTCCTCGGCGTCTTTCCGATCTTCGGGGCGCATCAGATCGATCGAAGGCGTTTGGGGAAGAATCTCCGAAAAAAGTCGCTCCCGCCCGGCGTTCCGGGGACCGCAGAGAACGATCAGCTTTCCCCGACTTCCGGAGAGGGCGTCTTTCACAAGCGAAAGAAGGCGGGATTCCGCCAGACGCAAGGAGATCTCCTCCGACGCGCCGCGGGAGTGCGTCGAGCGTTTTTTGGGAAAAGAGCGCCGTGCCGCAGGCACCATCTCTTCCGGCAGCGTGAGATTGATCGGCGAGGGGTCCCGTTCGCGGGCGGCAAAAGCGGCGATACGGTGGGCCGACCGATCGGACGAAGTGTCGGACATGAATTCATGTGCTCCTAGAGACAGGCTTTCAATATAGATGCGAAACGAACGCTCCGAAATATGCGAAACGGTAATTTTGGAATAGGTGTTTATACCATGTTTCGGAGGTCTTTCTGGGAAAGAACATGGCGGATCGGTCACATTTTATTGCGACGCAAAGAAATGTGTACTTTATTCCCGTAAAATTGGCACACATTTCTCCCAAAGTCGGGAAAGAATACGTGCGAAAAGCCCCGACGGCGTAGTCGCGACATCGGGGCGGGAACTCTGGATAATCGACGAAATCGCATGTCTCTCAAGCAAGAGTGCAGACAAAGTCTATCGATTAGCACGAAAGTCGGGTCGAAGAAGGGATTCCGTTCGGTGCGGTTGGGCGCCTTCGTCCGCCGCAAGGTGTGAGGCCTCCCGCCGGAATCGGACGACGAACCCGATGCAGACGAGAAACGACAGCAGTTCTGCGAGCGGCTGCGCCGACTCGATGCCGCGCAGTCCGAAGAACTGCGGGAGGATCAGAATGAAAGGCAGAAAGAAGACGCCTTGGCGCAGACAGGCGAGAAAGGTCGCGATCCCTGCGCGCCCGAGCACCTGGTAGGTCATGTTGGAGACGACGCTCACGGGCATGATCGGGGCGACGAGGCACTGGAGAAGGAGCGCTTCGACGCCGATTTGCACGACGGCCGGGTCTTCCGTGCGGAAGAACGCCACGACTTCCTCGGCGAAAACGAATCCCAAAAGTCCCAACGCCGTCATCAGGGCGGTCGACATCGCAAGCGTCGCGTCAGCCGCCTTGAGTACGCGGTCGTAACGCTTTGCGCCCCAGTTGTAGCCGAGGACCGGCTGATAGCCTTGCCCGATCCCGATCATGGCGGCTGACGTTACCATCATCACGCGCCCGACGATCGACATGGCTGCGACCGCCGCGTCGCCGTATACGCCCGCCATGAGGTTGAGCGCCGAAGCGGCGACGGCGCCGAGAATGTTGCGCGAGAGCGACGGCAGACCGAGGCGAAAAAGCTTTCCGTAAGTGCGCAGGTTCTTCGAAACGAGCAGAGGCGAGAGACGGATCGAACCGCGGCCTGAGGCAAAGAAGGAGAGAAGAATCGCGAAGGAAACGGTTTGCGAGAGGGCGGTCGCCCAACCGGCGCCCGAGATGCCGAGGTCGAACGTGAAGAGAAAGAGGGGCGCGGCCGCCATGTTGAGGATGCCGCCGATACCGAGTCCGATCATTCCGACGAAGGCAAGACCTTCGGAACGAAGGATGTTGTTGAGCGTGAAGGAGGCCGCCATGAAGGGAGCGGCAAAGAGCACGGGCTTTGCGTAGGCGACGGCGTAAGGAAGAATCGTGTCGGTTGCGCCCATTCCTGCGAGAAGACGATCGAGTCCCAAAAGAGACGCGACGGCAAAGAAGGTGCCGAGAAGAAACGAAGTGAAGAGTGCCGTGCTCGCCGTCGCATGGGCTCTCGCGTAGCGTTTGGCACCGAGAAGGCGGGAGGTTTGCGAGGCGCAGCCCTGTCCCACCATGATGCCCAAGGCCTGGATCACCATTTGGAGCGCAAAGGCGACCCCCATGGCGCCGACGGCTGAAGTCCCGAGGTAGGAAACGTAGAAGGTGGAGACCGTGTTGTAGAGGGCCGTCACGAGCATGGAGAGCACGGTGGGAACGCCGAGCCGCACGATGAGGTTGGCGACGGGTTCCGTGGTCATGCGCTCGAACGTCCGGGCCGCGGCGTTGCGGGTGGACTCGGCGGCGGGTTTGGGCTTTTCGTGTGCGGCGGGCTCCATGTGGTTCGGCGGACAGTGTCTGAGAAATCCTTACCAAAGGATAGCGCGGTTCGCCCGGCGGAGCGGTCTACGACAAATAGACTATGGCGCGGATCGCATCAGTCCTGTATAGTCAAACACATGATGACTGCAAACACCTGCTCCCGACTCCACGCCGGCCTGCGCCGCTGGTGGCGCCGCTTGAACTTCAAGCGGGTGCCGGGCACAGTGTTGCCGTAAAGAAACCGAAAATTTCTTCAACGAGGGACCCGCGGAACGCGGGTTTTCTTGTATCAAGCCAAAGCGACGGTTCCGCGGGGTCTCCGAACAAAGACCGAGGTCCATGATATGACGAACCGATCCGATATCTTCCGCCGTGCCCTCAAGACGCTCCTCGCCGCCGCGATCCTCTCGGGCCTTCACGCCGCATCGGCCGCCGACTTCCGTTGGACGAGCGCCGGGGACTTTCTCACCTTCGACGTCCACGCCCAGAACGAAACGCTCAATTCCGCCGCCTGCGCGACGGTTTACGAGAGTCTCGTGCGCTACAACGAAAAGATGGAGGTCGAGCCAGCGCTTGCGACGAAGTACGAGCGCGTCTCCGAAGGGTTCCTCTTCACGATCCGCGAGAATGTGAAATTCCACGAGGGCGAAACCTTGACGCCTGAAGACGTGGTCTTCTCGATCAACCGCGCGCTCGCTCCCTTGAGCCAGTTCAAAAACTCCGCGGCGGGCATTCTCGGAGCCGTCGCGACCGACGACGGAAAGGTGCTCGTCAAGACCGTGTCGGGTTCGCCCGTCTTCCTGCGGCAGCTCACGACTCTTCGGATTCTCAACAAGGCCTGGGCCGAACAGCACGGGGCGCTTGAGCCTCAAAACTACGTGGCGGGAGAGGAGTCCTACGCGGCTACCCACGCAAACGGCACGGGTCCCTTCCGCCTCACGCTTCGCGAACCCGACGTCCGAACGGAATTCACGGCGAATCACGACTGGTGGGATGAAGCGAACCGCAAGGGGAACGTCGAACGCGTGATCTACACGCCGATTACCTCGGCCGCGACCCGCACGGCGGCGCTCCTTTCCGGCGAAGTCGACTTCGTTCTGGATCCTGCGGTTCAGGACCTCACCCGACTGTCCCGCAATCCCGACCTCAAGGTCCTTTCGACGGGCGAAGACCGAGTGATGATGGTGGCGCTCGACCTCAACCGCGACGCCACGCCCTACGTGAAGGGTGCGGACGGCAAACCCCTCGCGGCGAATCCTTTCAAGGACGCCCGCGTTCGCGAGGCGATGTCGATCGCCGTAAACCGTCCGGGACTTGTCCGAGGCGTCATGCGCGGAAAGGCTTTGCCCACGGGTACGATCGTTTCGCACGCGGTCTTCGGCTGGAACGAAGAGATCGGCGCTGCGCCCAAGTTCGACCTCAAGCGCGCGAAGGCGCTTTTGAAGGAAGCGGGCTATGAAAAGGGCTTTTCCTTCACGATCGACACGCCCAACAACCGCTGGGTGAACGACGAGGCGATCGTCAAGGCGCTCGCGTCGATGTGGGCGAAGATCGGCCTCAAGGTGTCGGTCCATTCGATGCCGCGCGCGCAGTACTTCCCGAAGGTGCTGAGTTTCGATACGTCGGCCTGCCTCGTCGGATGGGGTTCGACGACGCTCGACGCCTATCGTCCGCTGCAGTCCCTTTCCGCCACCTACAACCCGGCAACGGGCGACGGCATCAGCAACGTCGGCCGCGCCTCTTCCGCGGAACTCGACGCGGTGCTGAAGCGCCTCGCCGTTTCGGAAGAAATCGGGGAGAGAAGGGGGCTTGCCGAGGAAGCCCTGGCGATCGAAAAGAAGGGCGTTTACCACATTCCTCTTCTCGAACCCCAGATCAGCTGGGTCATGAAGAAGTCGGTCGACGCGCCCCTTCGTCCGGACAACACGCTCGTGCTCGATCGGGTGCGGGTGAACGAATAAGGAAGTCATCATGTTTCGACTCCTCTCCGAGCGGATTCTTCAGGGCCTGATCGTCCTTCTCGTCGTGAGCGGCGTCGCCTTCGCGCTCTTTCAGTTCGTGGGCGACCCCGTCTCGCAGATGCTTCCGCCCGACGCGTCGGCCGCGGACCGCGCGGCGCTCACGGAAGCGCTCGGTCTCAACGATTCGCCCCTCGTGCAGTATCTGCGGTTTCTCGGAAACGTTCTCGCGGGAGACTTCGGGATGAGCCTTCGGCACGGCGCGCCCGTGGCGGACCTCATTCTCGAGCGTCTCCCCGCGACGGTGGAACTCGCGGGCCTCGCCGTCCTGATCGCGCTCGTCTCGGGAATCCCGATCGGGATCCTTACGGCGCTTCGTCCGGAAAGCGTTCTCTCGCGCTTTGCGCTCGGCGCCACGCTTCTCGGGATGTCGCTTCCGACCTTCCTGATCGGCATTCTCCTCATCATGATCTTCAGCGTCATGACGGGACTCCTTCCCGCCTTCGGGCGGGGAGAAACCGTCTCGATCGGGTTCTGGACGACGGGCCTTCTGACGGCGGACGGACTGCGGCACATTTTGCTTCCCGCTCTTACGCTCGGCGTCTTTCAGACGGCGCTCGTCGTGCGGCTCGTGCGCGGCGAAATGCTCGAAGTCCTTCGGCGCGACTTCGTGAAGTTCGCGAGGGCCCGCGGACTCACCGAGCGGCGCATCGCGCTCTCGCACGTTTTTCGGAACGCCTCGCTTCCCGTCATTTCGGTGATGGCGCTGCAGTTCGGGGAAATCATCGCCTTTTCGGTCGTCACCGAAACGGTCTTTCAGTGGCCGGGCATGGGGATGCTCTTTTTGCAGTCGGTGCAGTTCGCCGACATCCCGGTGCTCGCCGCCTATCTCACCTTCATCGCCTTTCTTTTTGTAGTCATCAATCTGCTTGCGGACCTGGGACACCTCGCGGTCGACCCGCGTCTGCGCAGGGAAGGAGTCTGACATGTCCGCTCTCAACGAAAAACTGCTTCCGGAAGTTCTCTCGGGTCTCGAAGCCATGACGGCGATCCGCCGCGACCTTCACGCCCACCCCGAACTCGGCATGTGTGAAGTCCGCACCGCCAAGATTGCGGCCGACGCGTTGCGCGCCATGGGCTGCGACGAGGTCGTCGAAGGAATCGGCAAGACCGGCGTCGCCGCGGTGATCCGCGGCGGCAAGCGAATTCCCGGGCATCTTGTCACGATCGCGCTTCGCGCCGACATGGACGCGCTCCCCTTGGAAGAACACACGGGTCACCCCTGGGCCTCGGTCGTCGAAAACCGCATGCACGCCTGCGGTCACGACGGCCACGTCGCTGGCGTCCTCCTTGCCGCGCACGCGCTCGTGAAGCGCCGCGAAAATCTCGCGGGCGACGTCGTCCTCATCATTCAGCCGGGCGAAGAGGGCTATGCCGGGGCGCGGGAAATGATCGAGGACGGACTTTTCGAGCGCTTCCCCATCGACGAAATCTACGGCGTGCACTGCGCGGGCGAACTTCCGCTCGGCGTGATCGGCTTCACGAAGGGCGCGCAGTGCGCCGCGGCCGACCATTTCCGCATCACCGTGAAGGGCGTGGGCGGACACGGGGCGCGTCCGCACAAGACGGTGGACCCCGTCGTGGCGTCGGGGATTCTGATCGGAGCGCTGCAGACGATCGTTTCCCGTTCGGTCGATCCGATGCGCCCCGCAGTCGTGACGATCGCTTCGATTCACGGCGGCGATCCGCAGGGCGTCTCGGTCGTCCCCGCCGAAGTGAAGCTCGCTGGAACCACGCGCTGCGCCTACCCGGAAGAGCGCGATCTGATCGAGCGGCGCATGGGCGAAATCTGCGCGGGCGTCGCCGCGACGACGGGGACCGAGATCGACTTCCAATACGTGCACCTCTATCCGCCGCTCGTCAATCACGACGAACAGCTCGAATTCGCCCGGAAGGTGGCGCTCGAGGCCTACGGTGAAGAGCGCGTGCGCAATCACGCCGCCTCGATGGGCGCGGAAGACTTCGCGTTCTTCCTCGAAAAGCGTCCGGGGTGCTTCCCGCGCGTCGGGATCGCCGATGAAAACCACACGGCGAACCATCACCATCCGAACTTCGACTACAACGACCTCGCGCTCGGACCCACGGCCGACTTCTTCGTGCGCCTCGTGGAAAAACGCCTTGCGGCACTCCAATAAGGACTCTTGATGCTCGAACGACTCTTCGCCACGCCCGTCTCGAAAGTCTCCGCCTTGCTCTTTGCCGCCGTCCTGATCGCGGCGGTCGGGGCGCCCTGGCTCTCGCCCTACGACGCGACGGATCTCGCCGCCTTCGACATCGCGGACGCGAATCTCCCGCCCGCGTGGTTCCCGGACGGCAACGGCGCGCATCTTCTCGGTACGGACGATCAGGGGCGCGATCTCTTCTCGGCCATTCTGAGCGGCACGCGGCTTTCGCTCGCGATCGGGGTGACGGCGGCGCTTCTCTCCCTCGTCCTGGGCGTGACGGCGGGGCTCGTCGCGGGCTATGCGGGAGGCGTCGTCGACGCAGTACTCATGCGTCTTTGCGACGTGATGCTCGCCTTTCCGACGCTTCTGGCGGCGCTTCTCGTCGACGGGGTTCTGCGTACGGTCTTGGGCGAAAGTGCGGGCGAGGGGACGCTCTACGCGGTCCTTTTGATCGCCATGACGGTGACGGGGTGGGTTCCCTACGCGCGCACCGTACGGGGACTCGCGAGGACGAAGCGCTCAGCCGCCTTCGTGAGCGCAGCGAAGCTCTCGGGCGTTTCGGAAGGGAGGATTCTTCTTCGTCACGTGCTCCCGAACGTCATGGGACCGGTCTTCGTCTTGGGAACGCTCAATCTGAGCTCCGCCGTGATGACGGAGGCGACGCTCTCCTTTTTGGGCGTGGGCGTTCCGCCCACGACGCCGTCGCTCGGCACGCTCATCCGCATCGGCAACGACTTTCTTTTCTCGGGCGAATGGTGGATTGCGCTCTTCCCGAGCGCGGTGCTCGCGGCGACGGTCTTCTCCGTCAATTTCCTCGGCGACCGTCTGCGCGACGTCCTCAATCCGGTTCTGAAGGGGTGAACGAGATGTTGGAAGAAAACACGAAGAAAAGCCCGATCCTCGAGGTCGAGGGTCTTACGGTTCGGCGCTCCGACGGGGCGGCCCTTTTGGAAGACGTTTCGCTCACCGTGAACGCGGGCGAAATCCTCGGGCTCGTCGGAGAATCGAGCGCCGGAAAGTCCATGATCGGAAACGCCGTCGCGGGTCTTCTTCCCGAGGGCGTCGTGCGAACGCGCGGACGAATCGCGCTCGAAGGCCGGGAGATTCAGAATCTCCGGCCCGAAGAGATTCGCCGCATTCGGGGGCCCGAAATCGGAATGATCCTGCAGGATCCCCTCGGGAGCCTCAATCCGCTTCTCACCGTCGGGGAACATTTTCGCGAGACCTTTGCCGCGCACGGCGTGCGACTGACGCAGCCGGAACTTCGCGCGCGCTCGGCCGCGCTCCTTCGAGAGGCGGGACTGCCGGAACCCGAGAAGCGTCTCGGACAGTATCCCCACGAGCTCTCGGGCGGCCTTCGGCAGCGCGTCGTGATTGCGCTTGCGGTCGCGCTCGATCCGATTCTTCTCGTCGCGGACGAGCCGACGACGGCGCTCGACGTTTCGGTGCAGGCGCAAATTACGGCGCTCCTGCGGCGTCTTGCGAAGGAGCGCGGCTGCGCGGTGCTGCTCATCACCCACGACATGGGGGTGATCGCCGAGACGACCGACCGCACGGCGGTTCTCTATTCGGGACGCGTGGTGGAGGAGGGCGATACGGAATCCCTCATGAAGACGCCGCAGCATCCCTACACGAAGGGGCTCATGGGGTCGATTCCCGACACGGAGTCGTCGTCACTCTGGCTCGAGCAGATCGACGGAGTCATGCCCGATCCGGCGAAGCGACCGTCGGGGTGTCCCTTTCATCCGCGCTGCCGCGCGGCGCAGAAGCGTTGTGAAACGGAGCGCCCCGAGCTCGCGGACTGCGGCGGCTCTTCTGCCGCCTGCTGGCTTGCGGCCGACAACGGCCGAAGCGTTCCCGATTCGGTCGTGCGGTTTCACCCGCCCCTGAAGAGGAGTTGGAAGACGCTCGAAGCCGGGCGCCTCGAAGCGCTCGGGACGGCGCCCGAGATTCTTCGGGTCGAAGACGTGCGCAAAATCTTCACGCTTCGCCGTGCGGGGCTCTTCGAACGGCTCGCCGGCGGAAGGGACGACGTGACGGTCGCCGTCGACGGTGTAAGCCTCTCGGTCCGCAGGGGCGAAACCGTCGCACTCGTCGGAGAGTCGGGCTGCGGCAAGTCCACCTTCGCACGAATCGCCGCGGGGCTGCTCGCCCCTGACGGGGGAAAGGTGACGGTGAACGGAAAGGACGTGAAGGTGCTCGGTGCGGGTCACGTCAACATGATCTTTCAGGACCCCTACGCGAGCCTCAACCCCCGCATGTCGGTGGAGGCCATTTGGGAGGAGCCCCTGAAAAGTCTGCGTCCCGAAATGGGCGCGCCCGAGCGCAGGGCGAAGCTTCGCGAACTCGCACGCCTCGTGGGCCTCCCCGAAGAGGCGCTCGAAAAATATCCCCACGAGTTCTCGGGCGGACAGCGCCAGCGAATTTCGATCGCGCGGGCGGTCGCCGCGGGCCCCGACCTTCTGATCTGCGACGAACCGACGAGCGCGCTCGACGTGTCGGTCCAGGCGCAGGTGCTGAACCTACTCAAAACTCTGCAGCTTGAACGGGGTTTGAGCATGCTCTTCATCTCGCACAATCTCGGCGTCGTTCGTCACATCGCCGACACGGTCGGGGTGATGTATCGCGGACAACTCGTCGAGTGGGCGCCGAAGGAGGCGCTCTTCGAAGATCCCTTGCATCCTTACACGAGAATGCTGCTCGATTCCGTCCCGAGGATTGACGGCGGAAAACGGTGCACGGCGAAGCACGCTGCGACGGAAGGGGACGTGCCCGACGGCTGTTCTTTTGCGCCCCGCTGTGCAGAGGCCCGCCTCGAGTGCAGAAGCGGCAAAGTTTTTCTTGGGGGCGTGACGGCTGCGCAGGGCTTGCGGAAAGTGGCCTGCCGCCGAATGCGGTAAAAGATCGCGGGGGGAGGCTCATTCTTTTACGAGACTTTGAGCGTGCTGATAAAAGGGTTCGTTCGGGAACGAAAACTTTGCTTGTTTCGTTTGGGTGCTGCGGTTGAAATTACCTCTCGGAGTGAGGTTTATCACTGCGAGTATTGGTTAGGGTACTTGGGAAATTACTGAAAGTGCGTTCCCGTTTCTTCGTGATAGTCTCGGGGGGTGAAATTGTATGAAGACTCCGCAATTTCGCTTTTGGAAGGAGACAATTCATGAACCAAAAACCGAACCCGACTTCGGGCGTCGGCATCTCCCGCCGTACCCTTCTCGGTGCGACCGCGGCGGGCGTCGGCGTCGGCAGTTTTGCCGGGCTCTCGCTCGCTCAGGTTGAAAAGACCGTTGAGAAGTTGAAGGCGCAAGGCTGGGAGGCGCATCCCACGGCCTGCTGCATGTGCGGCGCGCGCTGCGGCCTGCTCGCCATGAAGAAGAAGGGGGCCAAGCCCGGTCCCGACTCGGTCCGCATCTTCCCGAATCCCTCGCATCCCCAGCGCGGCTATTGCGGCCGCGGAGCGCAGACGCTTTGGCTCTGGAACCATCCGCTTCGCATCCGGAAGCCGTTGAAGCGCAAGGGCGAACGGGGCTCGGGCGAATTCGAGGAAATTTCCTGGGATCAGGCCTTGAACGAAATTGCGGCGAAACTCAAGGAAATCACCGAGAAGTACGGTGAAAAGAGCGTCATGCTCACGTCGCACAACTTCACGGGGTATCAGGCCTGGTTTGCGCAGCCTTTCGGCACGCCGAACGTGATCAACCACTCGGCCACCTGCAACAGCGCTTCGACCCTCGGGCGCCGCATGGTCTTCGGTCCCGCCTACAACGGCGTCGGCGCCGTCGACCCCGACTACGGCAACGCGCGCTACCTCCTTCTCGTGGGACGCACCCTCAACTGCGCCGCGGGCATCTTCGGTCACGCCGCCGCGGCCCGTGAAAACGGCTGCAAGCTCGTCTTCGTCGACCCGCGCATGCCGGAAGGCGCTCTGGGCGACGCCACCTGGATTCCGATCAAGCCGGGCACCGACGGCGCGTTCCTGCAGGGCCTCGTTCACATCGGCCTCAGGGAAGGCCTGTGCGATCTCGATTGGGTCAAGCACTGGACGAACGGTCCCGTGCTCGTTCATGAAGACCTGCGTCCCGTCACGGAAAACGAAGTGGTCGAGGGCGGTTCCGCCCGACGCTTCGCCGTCGTTGACGAAGCCACGGGCACGCTCATGTGGCAGGGTCCGAAACTCAACGAAAAAGGCGCGGTCGTCGGCTTCGACCACGATCCTCTGCAGCCGCTTCTCCTCTCGCACACGACCGACGTCACCTTCCTCAACGGCACGGTCGAACGCGTTTCGACGGCCTTTGACGCCTTCAGGAAGGTGAACGACCGCTATACGCCCGAAGAGACCTCGAAGATCACGGGCATTCCCGTCGACACGCTCGTCGAAACGGCGCGCGACTTCTTCAAGTTGAAGGGCGTCTGCGACGACGGCTGGTATTCGTCGCGCAACGCCAACGACGTCGAAGCCTTCGGCATGATGAACGTCATCAACCTCTTTACGGGCCGCTTCGACCGCGAGGGTGGTTTGATCGCCACGCAGGGCGGCGGCTACGGCGGAGCGCCGGGCATCAAGCGAAAGGACGGCTTGTGCCTCGGCCCCACGGGCGTCACCTGGGATCCTCCCAAGGGCAAACCCCTCGACAAGGAATACTATCCGGAAGGCATCGGAAGCTTCCATTCGACCTTTGAGGCGATGAAGACCGGCAAGCCCTATCCGATCCGCGCGCTCTTCATCACGGGCGGCGCGATGTTCCACCGCGAAGCCAATTCGGCACGCCTGATCGAAGCCTTCAAGGCGCTCGACCTCATCGTCTCGCAGGATCTGATGCCGCAGGAATCGAACGACTACGCCGACTACGTGCTGCCGTCGACCTTCTTCCTGGAAAACCACGAGTACCTCGGCGTCACGTACGCCCGCGACGGCTACGTCCAGCGCTCGAGCGCCGAGATCGATCCGCCCGAAGGCGTCGAAGCCCGCCACGACATCTGGCAGTTCCTCGAAATCCTTCGCCGTGCGTATCCTGAACGCGCCGCGCGCGTGGGCTACACCGAAGAGATCAAGGACCGCGCCGGTTGGAAGGCCTGGTGGGATCAGGGGCTCGTCGAAGCCGGCTGGAAGAAGTGGATCGCCTCGAAGAACGCCGCCAAACCCGGTGAAGGCGACCGCATTCAGAAGGACGTCGATGAAAAGGGTTGGTCTCTCACCATCCCGAAGAAGTACGACAACGTTCCGTACAGGAAGCCCTTCCCGACGCCGACCGGCAAGGCCGAGCTTCTCTCCTTCTTCATCGTTCAGCGTCCGCATTGCAAGGGCATCCGTCCGATTCCGGAATACGTTCCGGTCACCGCCTACACGGCGCCCAAGCCCCTGAGCGACGAATTCGTTCTCGTCTCCGGCAAGGACGGCGTTTCGGGGGCCGGCTGCACGATCTTCACGTGGCCGACGAAGTACCTCGGCGACCGCACCTTCTGGATGAACCCCGTCGACGCCGATCGTCTCGGCATCAAGACGGGCGACACCGTGGAGGTGGAAGGTCTCGACAATCACGTCAAGGGCCGCGTCAAGATCACGGTCACCAACCGCGTGCGCGTGGGTTCTCTCTTTGTTCACGGTTTTGCGGGCGGCGTTCGCACGAAGAAGCTTCCCGAAAACTACGCATGGGTCCGCGAAGGCATCAATTCCAACTGGCTCACCGAAGGTGTCAGCCAGGTCGCCTGCGGGAACATGAACAACAACACGTCGGTCCGCGTCAAGCGCGTCTGAAGGAGAAGCCATGACTACGAAATCCAAAAAGCAGCTGGCGCACCTCTTTGACGCCACGCGTTGCGTTGACTGCAACGCCTGCATCGTCGCGTGCGCGCAGACGAACTATCCGGAAATGTTCGAGCGCCCCAACGAAGGTTGGGACTGGTTGGCGGCCAACATCCGCAAGGTGACGCTCGAGCGCGCCAAGCGCCCGGTGCACATGCTGGTTCAGTGCCAGCAGTGCGAAAACGCCCCCTGCATCGACACCTGTCCCTTCGGCGCGAACTACCGCGATCCGGAAACGGGGCTCGTCAAGACGGACGAAAGCCGCTGCGTCGGTTGCAACTACTGCATTGCGTCGTGCCCCTACGACGTGCGCTGGTCGCATCCCGACACCGGTCTTCCGATGAAGTGCATGGGACACGGCTGCGAAGAGCTCGTTAAGAACGGTGAACTTCCGGCCTGCGTCTCGGCCTGTCCGGTTTCGGCCCGCATGTTCGGCGACGTGTCGGATCCCAATTCCGACATTTCCCGCAAGATCGCGGTCTCGAAGACCGAAAAGCTCCTTCCCCATAAGGGAACGAAACCCAACTACTTCGTGGTGGTGAAATGACGTACGAATTTGTTGAATTGACGAGCCAGGCCGCCACGGCGCATTGGGGGTGGACCATCGCGTTCTTCCTCTGGTTCGTGGGCTTGGCAGGCATGAGCCTCTTCCTCAATTGGTGGCTTCGCTCGAAGCGTGTCTTCTACGTGGCGACGGCCGCCGCCATCGTCGGGACCCTGCTTGTGGTCTCGCACCTGGCGCGCATGCTGAACCTTCCGATGGCCGCGATCAACGCGCTCATCGAATGGAAGTTCAACTTCGGCAGCTGGATGTTCATCGGCATCTGCATCCTCGCGGTGCTCTGCGTCTTGACGCTTATCCAGTCCTGGGGCATGTGGAAGAACGCCCGCTGGGCGGACTCCTGCGGTCTTCTCATGATCGACGCCATCCTGGGCGTGGCCGCGACGGCCTACTCGGGCTTCCTCCTGACGCAGGCCGTGGGCGTTCCGCTCTGGACGACCGCCGTTCTGCCGGTCCTCTGGATCTTCTCGGGTCTCGCCTGCGCGGTGGGTCTCGCCGAAATCCTCGCCTCGACGGGCAAGCTTGAAACGGGTCACCCGCATTGGCTCGGCAGCGCCGCCAACGGCGTGCACATCGGCGAAGCCTTCGTGATCTTCGCCTTCGTGCAGGTCGCCTTGGCCGGTACGCCGGGTGCCGTGGCCGGCGCCGAATCGCTCCTCTCGGGCGACAACGCCGGACTCTTCCTGGGCGGCGCCGTGGGCGTCGGGATCCTCGTTCCCTTCCTCATCGGGCTCTTCATGAAGTCTTCGAAGGGCATGGTGGCCTTGGGCGGCGTGTGCGCCCTCTGCGGTGCGCTCGCGCTCCGTGCGGCGGTGCTCTTTGCCGGCTACTTTGACCCGGTGATCTTCTAAGAAGATTCCGACTCGGCATCCCCGAGAACGACAAGCCCCCGAAGCTTCGGCCGAGGGGGCTTGGCGCATCCGGAGGTCATAGTGCTATGGTTTTCGCATGGCGGGACGCAAATGCGTTCGGGATGAACCTCCGATCCCAAGCTTCCCTGTCCCGGCAAAAGGAGACGATATGAAGTTTTATTGCATGTACTGCGGGCATTCTTCGAGTTCCGTATCGGGCCTGACCGCGGGATCTTGCCGCAACAGTCCGACGGGCAAACACGTTCCCTACGAGGGCGAGGAAAAGCGAAAGTACTTCTGCAGGTACTGCGGGCACTCCTCGAGTTCCATCTTGAGCCTGACAGCGGGATCATGCCGAAACAGCCCGACGAAAAAGCACGTACCTTACGAGGGTGACGAGAAGAGCCGGTACGTATGCAAATACTGCGGACACTCCTCGAGTTCCATCTTGAGCCTGACCACGGGATCTTGCCGCAACAGTCCGACGGGCAAACACGTGCCGATGTGAGGGAAAAGCGCAATCCGTTGGGGAAGGGAGATTTTCTTCGCCGTTCCCCGGCGGGTTCCTTCCTTTCGCAAACGGCCCGGAACGGTCTTTGACCCGCCTGCCGGAGAGAGAGTGGACGGTGGGATAAATCTGGAGTCCGCAACGTACGATTTGCCGGACATTTCGCGCCATTTTGCAGGGCTCGCCTCCTTACAATGGGGGGTGCGGGCGCCGTGACCCGTTTGTCGGCAGGGCTTGGAATAGGGAAGCATGTTCTCATTACGCGTGAAGTTGGTGATTGCGATCGGCGCGATCGTGTCGATGGCGAGCTTCCCGTTGATCTGGATGGGTTATCGGGACGTCTACGACCATTCGATCGAAGCCGCCCGCGAACGGTTCGTGAGTCTCTCGAGAATGCTCGAAGAGGACCTGCGTCTTTCGGTTCTGAGCGAGCAGAGTCTCGTCACGCAGAAGATCTCGATCGAAATGGACGACATCCGTTCGGAACTGGACGCGATCGAGTCCTGGTGGCGCGCGGGCGTCCTGGAGAAGAAGGACGACGTCTTCACGTACATGCTCGAGAAGTGGGACACCCATACGGCGGTCCTTCGTCCCGACGGCACTTTCGTGAGAACTTCTCCCGCGGTCGAGGCGCTCTACGGCAGAAACGGCGCCGACTGGCTCGGCGTCCCCTTTCGAACGATCGTCTCCGATACGGACCGCAACTTCCAGCGGGATTTCCGCAGCTTTTTCCGCGTAAGGAACGAAAGGGGGGAAGAAAAGCCCTATCTCACGGTCTTTCGAAAGATCGACGGCGTGATCGCCGTCGTCATGCAGAACGTCGACTATCTCGAAGTCCCGCCGGCGGCGCAGCGACAGCTCTATGCCGAGCGCCTCTCCGACCGGGTGGTTTCGCTCGATTTTCCGAAGGACGCGTCGCTCGCCGTCGTGGACGGGGAGGGGCGCAACATCGTCTGGCGCGGTTCCTTCCCCATGGCCTGGTCGGCCCCTACGGAGCGGTTGGCGCTCAATGAAGGGAACACCGTCACTTCGGGCACCGTGACGCTCGGGGGCACTCCGTATCTGACCTTGGAGCGGCGCTTTCCCGCGCTCAACTGGTCGATCCGCACGGCCGTGCCGGTTTCGACCATTACGGAGCCCGCCTCGCGTCACGCGCTCGAGCTCGTGCGGATCGCGCTCTTTCTCTTCGGCGTGATCTCGGTTCTCGGCATTGCGCTCGTTACGAGAATCCTCAATCCGCTCGGCAGGATCTCCGCAACCGCCAAGCGGCTCGAATCCTATCGGTTCGACGATGCCGGGGGCGAAGGCCTTTCCTCCCTCATGGGGAGCCTTCCGGCAAAGCGCCGCGATGAAATCGGCAACGTGGCGCGCGCCTTCTCGCAGATGCTCGTGGCGCTCGACAAGAACGTGCGCGACCTGAAGGCGTCGCTTGCGAAGCAGCACGGCATCGAAGGCGAATTGAACGCCGCGCGTGAAATTCAGACGAGCATGCTTCCCAAGGACGACGCAGCGTTTCATGCGGAAGGCTTCGATGCGGCGGCGAAGATGGTGGCCGCAAAGGAAGTCGGGGGCGATCTCTTTGACGTAATCCGTCTGCCGGGCGGACGGCGGGCGCTCGTGTTGGGCGACGTCTCGGGCAAGGGCGTCTCCGCCGCCCTCATGATGAGCGTGACGCTCACGCTCATCCGAAACGCCTTGAGCAACGGGTTCGAGCCCGCCGCCGTCATCAAGACGGTGAACGACCGATTGGCGGCGAACAACGAAAACTGCATGTTCGTAACGCTCTGGATCGGGATTTTCGAGCCCGACACGGGACTCCTTACCTATGCGAACGGCGGACATTGTCCACCGTATTGGCTCCCGGCCGACCGCGGCAAGCCGCCTCAGGCGGTGCGCAACGTGAGCGGTCCGCTCGTGGGCGTCTTCGAAGAGGCGCAGTACCAGGGCTACGCCCTGCAGTTGAGACCGGGGGACCTCTTCTTCGTCTACAGCGACGGCGTATCGGAAGCCATGAACGAAAACCGGGAACTCTTCGGCGAAAAAGGGATCCTTGCGGCCGCCGAAGCCCGCTCTTCGAACGACCCGCGGGCCTTCGTGGACGGCATGCTCGAAGCGGTCGTCGCCTGGCGAAAGACCATGCCGCAGTCGGACGACATCACGATGCTCGCCATTCGGCACACGCAGGAGGAAGAATGATGCTGACGAGACGTGAAGCGCTTCTCTTTCTTTCGCTCCTCGCGGCGGGCGCACCGCCCGCGAAGGCGGCTCAGTCGGGAACGCCCAAAAACGTCATCCTCGTGACGGGCGGCGACTACGTGCGCTACCGGCGCATTTTCGAAGCCACGATCGCCGGACTCGAAGCCCTCGGCCTCGTGCGCGACGTGCCGCACGTGGCGGACTCGGACCGCGAGGACACGTCGGACCTGTGGGAGGCGCTGACCCACGCTTCGGGCGCGCTTCGCTTTCTCCCCGACGGTCACTACAGCTATCAGTGGGACAGGGACGTGCGCGAGAAAGTGAATGCCGACATCGCAGAGCGTCTGAGGACGCGCCGCGACGTGGACATGATCTTCACCTTCGGCACGGAGGCGGGTCTCGACATCCCGAAGCTCACCTCGGAAATTCCCGTTCTCTCGCTCGGAAGCTCGAACCCCGTTCAAACGGGGATCGTCGCCTCGGAAACGGATTCGGGCCGCGAGAACCTCCATGCGCTCGTGCGGCGCGATCCGTATGGAGAAGAGGTGAGGGGCTTTCATGCGCTTCGTCCCTTCCGGCGGCTTGCGCTCGTCGTCGCGGCGTCGTCCGTCGAGAAGGCGGGCGCCGGGGAGGTAGAAGCCTCGTGTCGAAGCCTGGGCGCGGGTTTTGAGTGTATTACGTACTCCGACGACGGCGAAGGAGCCGCCAAGCGCTTCGCGGACATTCTCGAAGCCGTTCGCGAGGCGCACCGCCGCGGATGCGACGCGGTCGTCTTTCACTGGTTCCGGGCGACCTCGGACGAATATGCAGAGCTTACGCGTCTCCTTGCGGAATACGCAATGGCGAGCTTTGCGCAGTCGGGAGAGGAGTTCGTCGAGCACGGAATCCTGCTTGGCGTCGGGAACGAAAGTTTCGAGGGCTACGGCGCCTTTGAAGCGGACGTGATCCGACGCGTCCTAGAAGGGACGTCCCCGCGCAAGTGTCCGCAGGTCTTTGCCGAGCGGACCCGCTTCGTCATCAACCTAGTGAGCGCGCTCGAAATCGGTTGGACGCCGGATTTCGGCGTGCTCGTCACCATGGAAAAGGCTTTCGTCACGCAGAAGTGACGAAGCCCGTCTCCCAAGAAAAGCAAAAGGATCCGCGCCCCGACGGGCGTGCGGATCCTTTTGCGTTGGACCGCGGCGGCGCTCAGATGTGAATCCGGGCCACGGGCTGCACGGAAATCTCGGGCGTCACTTCCTGATAGGCCATGACGGGGAGTTCGTAGAACTTCGACTCGATCAGACGCCGTACGTAGCGGCGGATGTCCATGCTCACGAGCAGCACGGGCTTTTGCGTACTCGTGCGGTACTTCCCGGCCGTCTTTTCGAGGGCGTCGAGAATGCGCTGCGAAGAACCCGGATCGAGCGAAAGGAAGGCCCCGGCCGACGTCTGGCGCACGGCCTTGCGGATCGTTTCCTCGACCTGCGGCTCCATCAGAATGACGGGGAGCATGTTCTGGCCCTTCGAGTGCATGTAGCAGATCTGGCGCTTGAGCGCACTGCGGACGTATTCGGTGAGCATCACCACGTCCTTTTCCTTCGGGGCCCATTCGATCAGAGCCTGCAGAATCGAACGGAGATCGCGGATCGAGACGCGCTCCTGCACGAGACGCCGGAAGATTTCGGCGATTCGCTGCACGGGCAAAAGTCTCGTCGCTTCGTGCACGAGGTCGGGGGCGCGCTCCTCCATCTTGTCGAGGAGGTACTTCGTCTCCTGCATCCCGATGAAGCTTTCCGCATGGCGCGTCAAGAGAAGCGAGAGATGGAAGGCGAGAATCTTCGAATGATTCATGCAGGCGATCCCCGCGGCCGTGAGGCGCTTTTCGTCTTTGGCCGACACCCACACGGAGTCTACGTTCGGAAGGAAGGGCGCGGTCTCGCGGCATTCGATGTCGAGAAGCGCGAGGTTCTCGGGCGTTTCGCGCACGATCACGCAGCCCTTCACGAGCTGACCCGTCGCGATCGGAATTTCGTTGAGGTTCAGCGTGTAGGCGAAGGAGGGCAAATTCGGGTTCGGGCGCAGATGAATCCCGGGGAAGGGGACGCCCAGGTCGAAGTAGAGCGCGCGGCGCAGTTCGATGAGGTCGCCGTTGAGGTCGTTGTAGTTGATCGACTCGCCGATGTCGGGTGCGATGTCGAGAATGATCGGGACCGTGGGCGAGAATTCCTCTCCGGAAACGGCGCGCTTGGGCTTCGCCTTGGCGCCCACCGGAGCGAGGGTCTTCTCGAGCGCGGCTTCGGGCGAGGGCGCGGCGGCGCGGTTTTCGTCGATGCGGCGAAGCATGTAGCCAAAGCCCCCGACGGCAAAGCCGAGCGTAAAGAGCTGGGGCTTCGGGAAGCCCGGAATGAGCGCGAAGAGGAAGATGAGGGCGCCCGCCATTTCAAGGGCGCGCGGCTGACGGAAGAATTGCTTCCCGACCTGAGAGCCCATGTCTTCGCGCGAGTCGCCCGAGCGCGTGATGAGGATGCCCGCGGAAATCGAGACGAGAAGCGAGGGAATCTGGCTCACGAGACCGTCGCCGATCGTAAGCACGCCGTAGAGCTGCAGGGCGTCGCCTGCGGACATCCCGCGCTGCGTCATCCCGATGATGGTGCCGCCCACGATGTTGACGAGCGTCACGACCATGCCGGCGATGCTGTCGCCCTTGACGAACTTCATGGCGCCGTCCATGGCGCCGTACATCTTGCTCTCCATCTGCACGTCGTCGCGGCGGCGCTGGGCCTCTTCCATGTCGATCACGCCCGCGCGCAGGTCCGCGTCGATCGACATCTGCTTGCCCGGCATGGCGTCGAGGGTGAAGCGCGCGCCGACTTCGGCCACGCGTTCCGCACCCTTGGCGATCACGAGGAACTGCACGATCGTGAGGATCAGGAAGACCACGGCGCCCACGACGAAGTTGCTCCCCGTCGCGAATTCGCCGAAGGTGAAGATGATTTCACCGGCGTCGGCCTGCAGGAGGATCAGGCGCGTCGTCGTGATGTTGAGGCCCACGCGAAAGAGCGTCGTGAAGAGGAGCATCGTCGGAAAAACCGAGAACTCCAGAGGCGTCTTCACGTACATCGCCATCATCAGCATGAGGAACGACAGCGTGAGGTTCGCGCCGATCAGCGTGTCGACGAGCGGCGTCGGCAACGGAATGATCATGAGCGCGATCACGACCACGATGAGGACGACCATGGCGACGTCGCTGTGCCGCGCGATCGAGGTGGTCAGGGATCCGGCTTTTTGAAGAAGGGACGGCATGCTGATCTAGGGTTGGCTTGTGGAGGGCGTAACGTTCATTGTACCTTCGCGGCGTCTTCGTCTTCGGTCGAGAAGGCGTCGCCGCGCATCGAAAGGAAGGTTTCCCGCGCGGCGCGGGCCTCTTCCTTTCGTCCGAGCGCCCAGAGAGCCCGGGAGCGAAGCCAGTGAAGCGTCGCGTCGCGCGTCGAAAGCGGTCCGCCCGCGAGCGCCTCGCGAACTTCGCGAAGCGCCGTTTCGGCGTCGCCCGCCTCGAGCGCCGCGGCGGCAAGCCCCGCCTTGGCGAAGCGGAAGTCGGGGGTTCCCGGGGTGCTCAGTTCCGCGATCGTTTCGTAAAAGCGGCGTGCGCGGTCTTCCATCCCCATGCGGAAAAAGAGAAAGGCGAGGACCGAGAGGGTCTTCTTTTCGTCCTCGGTGAGGTTCGGCATAGCGTTCTGCGTCACGGCGTCAACCTCCGAGCATCAGATTGCGGTAGGCGGTGAGAAGAAGACCGTTCTGCAGGAGCGGTTCGATTTCTTCGCGAACGAGCGCCTGAATCTTCGGGTTTTCGCTTTTGCGAAGCTTTTCGAGAAGCGCGTGAAGGTCCGCCTCGAAGATTTCGGGACTCACGAGCGACCCGTCGCCGATGTCGGGGCAGAGAAGGGCTTCGAGGGCCGAGCGGCTGTTCGCCGTGCGAAAGAGGTTCTCAAGGCCCGATTCCTGCAGGAGGTTCGTGCCGAGGTCGCGCGCCTCGGGGAGCGCCGCGGCGTCGGGCATGGGCAAAAGATCGGCGATGCCGATCGAAGGATTGAGTAGCGAGTCGATGCGTGAGGGCATGGTTCGTGCGGAGAAAATCAGCGGCCTTCAAAAAGGGACGTCTCGAGTTGAAGAAGATGCCGAAGCGCGCTTTCGAGTTCGGCGCCGCTCACGCGGGCGAGGGGAAGTTTGATCCCAAGAATCCAGCGGTCATTATGCATCCCCGCCGCGAGGGCGTAGGGCTGACGAGAGGTCCAGTGCGCGGCACGAAGAAACGCCCAAAAGGCGCGGCGGGCTTCGTCGGGCCGCGCGGGACGCGAGAAGGTGAGAAGAAAGTCGTCCTCTTCGGACTTCGGGCAGGCGAGCGTGAGCGAGCCCAGGTCGTCGAAGGTGAGCGTAAGGGCGTCTCCCTCGCCCCAGGCGAGGTTCGGAATTCCGATGCGGGCGCCGAAATCCGCAAGTTCGCGTTCCAACATTTAGAGGGTCCTCATTCTTGTGAAGCGAGCCATTCGTCTTCGCGTTCGATGGCGCCGTCAAGCGACGTCTGCACGGCGTCGACAAGCTGCCGGCGGTGGACGTCGTCCGGGAAGAATTCCACGGGAAGGTCCCGCACCGCGCGGAAGAATTCCTGCAGAAAGAGCACTTCGTGCTCGATGTCGACGGGATTGGCCTTCCTTGCGATGTCGTCGATCTGATTCGCGCCGACGAAGGGCTGCCTGCGAAGCGCCACGATTTCGCCCAGAAGACTCATGGGCGTGAGCGTCGTGACGCCTCCGTGAACGTCCTTCCAGCGGTTGAGCACCTCCGTGCAGAGGATGTGGGCGCTTCGCGTCAGACGCACTTCGCCGAGCTTCCTGTGCACGGATTCGAGCTGCGTGATCTCGAGACTCGGCGCGGCGCTTTCGATGTCGGCGCTGATCGCCGCGAAGAGAAAGTCCATGGCCTTGTCGAACTTCTCGCCGTAGCGAGCGGAGATGTCGGAATAGACCTCGTTCACGTCGGTGAATTCGCCCACCGTGTCGCGGTAGAGACTTCCGAGCGCCGAGGCGCCGTCGAGGTCCCCGAAGTCAAGGCCCGTGACGGCGCCGCGCATGCCGAGCGCGATGTCGCGGCGGTTCTGCGCAAAGAACTCCTCCCGGACGCGCTCGAGCGTCGCCGTTTGGTCGTTCGAGACGGCCGGATCCTCGGCGAAGGCTTCGCGGGCGGCCTCGAGCACTGCCCAGGCGTCGGCCGGATCCGGGAAGGCCTCTTCGAGCGCCTGCCGGAAACTCTTGGCGTCGGCGGCGTGCTTGAGCGACTCGATCGTCGAATGCATCGCCTCCGACTTGCCCGCCTCTTCGAGGTGGGCGCGGTAGCGCGCAAGCACCTCTTCCGAAATCCTCGCGGCGTTGCGCTCCTTGCGGCGGCTGATTTCGTAGTCCTGCGTCTTGTCGAGCGCAAAGCCGATTTCTTCCGCCGCGTCGGCGAGGAGCTTTTCGGGGGTCGCCTCCACCTTCACCGCGTGACCCATGAAGAGTCCGTGCGGCCCTTCGGTGCCGTGCGCGGCCGCGGTCGCGTTGAAGCCCGCGGCAAAGGGGTTGTGAATGCCTTCGATCGCCATGGATGCACTCCGTCAGAACACGTCGCTGTGGCTGTAGCGGTAGGACGCCCTGAAGCCCAGACGCGAGACGGCCGACTTCAGGTGCTGCTCGATGACGAGCGACATGATGTCGAAGAAGGACGGCGGATTTTCCCGGAACATCACGTCCGCGTGCCGGCACATCGTGCCGTAGAGCGACGCCTGCTGCGAGTTGTGCGCCGTGGCGCAGCTCCTCACGAGCGAGAGCGCCGCCTCGCGGTCGCCCGCTCCGAGGTTGGTGGCGTAGGCTTCGTAGTGCGGCGCATAAGGCCACATGAATTCCTTGTTCGCCTTCCAGACGTCGGAATTGGGCCCCTCCTTGAAGACCTTGGCGAAACTTTGTTCGACGACGCTCGTCAGACCGAATTCGTCGGGGTCGGTCGTCGCCGCGAAGGGCGCGTCGGTGGCGTCCCGAACTTGCTGGTAGCCGTGGAGGGTTCCGACGAAGCCTTCGGATTCGGAAATGCGCCAGCCGAGCGCGAGGGGATCGAGCATTTCGAAGACTTCGGCGTGGCCGCCCGCCTTGAAGAAGGCCGTGCGGATTCTCTCGAAGAGCCCCGCCATCTCCTCCATCGCGCCCTGCAGACGCATCTGGCACTGCGAGAAGTTGAAGATCGGCGCGGGGAGTTCGAGGCCGAGCTTTTGGAGCTCGGTGAGGAGCACCGCAATGCGCTTGGCGGTGTCTTCAACGGTGCCGCAGCGAAGAACGTCGTCCACCACCGCACGGATTTCGGCTTCCTTCTGCTTGAAGACCACCTTGCCGCGGTCGCTCAGGAGTCCGCGGTAGCCTTCGAGAAAGAGCTTCGAATCGCGGGCGGCGGCCGCGGCCACCATGCGGGTCACCTCCGTCTGTTCCTGCTCCCCGAGGGTCGTGGCGTTGCCGAAGTCGATCACGGTGAGGCGTTCCTTGTCGATCATCATGTTCCCGGCGTGGAGGTCGCCGTGGTAGAAGCCCTTCCCGAAAATCCCCTCCGTCACCCACTGCTTGGCGAAGTGGGCGAGGAGCTGATAGCTCACGTAGAGTTCGTGATGAAGTTCGAGGAGCTGGCGCTGCCGCTCAAGCGAGTCCTCCTGACTGATTCGCTCGTGGGTCCACGTGCGCACGCGCCCCGCAGGCGCGTCTCCGGTGGCGGCGAGCGGATCGATGAGGGCGTCGAGCTTTCGGCCCACGTCCGCGAGATACTTGTCGACCGTCTGGCCGGGCGCCTTGTCGATGACGAGCGTGTTGGCCGTGGGTTCGACGAACTCGTTGAGCGACATGCTCGCGATGGCGGGGGGATTCCCGTTGACCGGCTTGAGGTTGTAGATCTGACCCTTTCGGATGTTTTCGGCTTCGATGCGCAGATCGAGTTCGTCCATGATGCGGGCGAGCTGCCCCTCGAACGTGACGGGCATGCCGTTTACCCGGCGGGCGGCCGAGCGGAAGATCTCCGCTTCCCGCTGCGCGCGGGCCTTGGCGTCGGGACGAAGAATCTTGATCACCACTTCGCGGGTCGAGCCGTCGGCAAGCGTCATGTTGCAGAGCAGCGCCTGTCCGACGGAGGCCGCGCCCAAAGAGCGCGTTACGTCGATCGAGCGGATCTGACCGTGCGAACTTTCGACCATGTGAAGGAGATGGGCCTTCACGACGTTTTCCGGAATCGGGGCAAGGTTGCTCTTCATGTCCTGAAGCGCCTCGCGGAAGGTGGGATCCATTCCGGCGACGTTGAGGCCCTGGAGCATCTTCTGCATGATGGGGCCCGCGCCCTTGAGGAGCGCCCCGAGAAGCTGGCCGGGCGAGGCGTCGTCGGGCGCGAAGCGCAGCATCGAACTCAGCATGGCGCGCTGATCGATCTCGGGCATGTCTTCGAAGTAGCGGTCAAGGACGAGCCGCATGAAGCGGCCGTAGCCGTCGCTCTCGAGGTCGACGCCGCTCTTCGTGAGTTTGTAGTCGAGCCACTCGACCGTGCCGCGAGCGGGTTCGGGCTTGGCGTCGGCCGCCGGGGCGCCGTCCCCAGCGCGGTCGGCCATGAGGTTGGCGAACTCCCGGCGGACGGTCTCCTGAATCTCCGACGCGGCCCGCGTCGTCATTTCGCCGATGTTGAGCTCGAGCTGCGCGTAGGTGCGCTGATTCACCACGGCGTTCGAGGGATCGGAGAGAACCCCGCGCAACTGCTCGGCAATCGTGGCTTCCGGCAGAAGAGAGAGGGCGACGTTCGCGGCGAGGTTCGACCGATAGGAGTCGATGAAGTCTTCCACGGCCGGGCGAAGGGGCGCGGGGAGCGATTGGAGTCCCGACGGATCCTTGATGAGATGCGCGATCGTGTCGACGTGCGCGAGAAGCGTGTGGCGGACGCGTTCGCCGGGCTGCTCGGCGTAGCGGTCGACGATGTCCGTCTCGCGGTTGAGAATGAGGTCCGCGAGGAGCTGCCGCGTCGCGGCGCCCGGGTCGCTCGCCGCGTCGGCCTTCGGTTCGCCCGCGCGCAGCACGTCCGTGCGCACGACGCGGTCGACGCTCTCGCGGCCCGAGGCGACGATCTCGCCGTCGAGTTGCGCGAGGAGTTCGAGCACCTCTTCGTCGTTGATGCGCTGCGCGTTGCCGATCGTGTCGAGAAGATACTGCACGTCCTCTTCGGTACGCAGGTGTCCGCACGCGGCGGAGATCGCGAACTGCGCGAGAAGCTTCGTGCTCGTCGTGCTGAGGTCCGCCGGGCGGTAGCCGAGCGTTCCCTCGAGCGTCAGGAGGGAAAGTTCCCGCAGACGGCTCGAATGGGTCGAAAGGGCTTCGTCGGGAGGAAGAAGGGCGCTCTCCCGAGAGAGAATCCGGACGGCTTCGTCGCGTCCGTAGAACTCGAGGTGCGAAACCATGTCGTTCTCAAGGCGGTCGACGAGCGACGCGGGGTTGTAGTTGGATTGGATCCGGTGGACCTGTCCGCCCTCTTCGAAGGAGACCCAGAGGGGCCCGTCGACCTGAGTCTGCTCGAGAGTGACCTTTTTCCCGCCGACCATGACCATGTGCAGCTGGTTCACGGAGAGGCGGGAGAGCTCGTCCTTGAGGTTGATGATGTCTTGGGCGAGCGCCGCCTGATGGGATTTGCTGACATGCTCGACGATGGCGAGCGCGATTGCGCCGATCCCGAGCGTAAAGATCCCGAGGATGACCTTAGTGGCCGTCGAGAAGTGCGTCGGAGCGAGTTCGTCGAGGTTTACGCTGTGATCAATGAGAAGATCAGCGTTGATGCGGTTTTGTCCGCTCAGTGCGTCGATGCCGGTCATGGTCTGTCTCGCGTGAGGGGCGGGTGCCCTGAAAAAGGATCGGCCGGGCGTCCGTGCGCGCAGAATCCGCGCACGGCGTTCCGGTCGGCTGAATTTACCCGAGAATGCGGGTGCGCGCCTGGTTTTCCGACTGTTGGATGGCGTCCTGGGCGCTCGTCGCCTTGTCGACGACTTCGCGAAGCGCGTCGATCAATTCGTTGACCTCTTCGGTCGAGGCGCGAAGCATTTCGATTTCGGCCTGAATGTGGGTCTGCGCCGCCTGGCCGATGCCCGTCGCCAAAGTTTCCCCGGCGCTGAACATCTTTGCGGTGCCCTGAACCGATTCGGCAACCGCTCCGACGCGCTGGGTCATCGCCGTGAGCGACGCCGCGCGTTCGGCCGCGTCGTTGATTTTTGCGGCGTCCGACATGGCTTTGCCGGTGCCCGCGATCGAGAGGACCGAGGCGCCGATCGAGATGATCGAGGAACAGATCGAACACGCGAACGCGGCCGTCGCCTGACTGCGGATTTCTTCGGCCTGATCGTGGAGCTTGTTCACCGTCGCGACCGTCTGCTCGGCGCGGACCATGGCGTTGGCGCGCCGCTGCTCTTCGCTGATTTCCGAAATCTTGGCGAGAAGGGCGCTTCCGAGGCTCGCGGAGGCGGCCGTAAGCGGCGGCAGCGTGAACTCCGACGAAGAGCCCGTCTTTTCGGTCGACTGCTTGCCCCCGACGACGGGAGCGTTCATTGCGCTTATGGGGGCGTTGCGGATGGAATCAATCATGTCGGTCTCCTTCTTACGCCGTGGCGGGTGCGTTCGTCAGAACGGCGGCGGTCGTTTGGGCGCAGTTTTGCGAAATTTCCGTCACCTTTTCCATAAGGTCGTTGGCAACCTCGAGTTCGTGCTCGACGAACTCTTCGGAGGTTTCCATGTCGGCGCGCATGCGCTCGAGGATGGCTTCGATGTCGACCTTGCGCGCCTTGATCTGTTCGATGTCGTAGTTGATCGAAGCGAGCACGGCGTTCGAGACGCCCGTGCCGACGCCGACGACGCCCTGGCCGATGTTGGTGACGACCGAAGCCTTGCTCGTGATGTTGAGAAGCTTGGCGCCGAGGTCGGTCGCGCCCCTCAAGGCCGAGGCGGCCGAACTCGCCGCGGCGCCGCCGAAACTGATCGCGACGGCCGCGACCGTGAGCGCCATGTTCATGCCGAAGCCGAACCATTTCGCGGTGTTGTCGCTCAGGCCGAAGACTTTGCCGAGTTCCGTAAATCCGGCCGAAAGGCTGACTTTGCCGCCCGTCGCTTCCGATACGACGCTGTCGATCGTGAGAAGAAGGGCGGCGACGCCCGCGACGATCAGGGCCGGGTTCCCCATGGCCGAGCCCGCCGCGATGGTCGCGATCGAGGCGATGAAGCCGAGCGCCATGCCGATGCAGCGAAAGACCTTGCAGATCTTGTCCCAGATCGACTGGTTTTCCTTCTTGTCGATTTCCTTGGCGATTTCCGCGAGCTTTTCCGAGTACTTCTGATCGATCTCCTGCGCCTGCGAGTCAATCGCGTCGAGTCCTTCTCGAACGCCCTGACGGCGCATTTCGTTTCCGATCGCCGCGACGAGCCGCTCGATGGACAGGGCGTGCGCGGGCGCTTCAAGCGTCGGAAGGTCCGAGGGGGGGACGGTTTTCCCGTCCGCGGCGGGGGGAACGTCCTCGAGCGTGCGGTTCGCAAGCCTCGAGAGGGGATCCGTGAAAGTGACCGAGGGATCGAATCCGGCGGATCCGACTTTGTCGATGTTCGTCATACTGTTTTCCCTCCCTTGAGAAGCGCAAGGAGCGATTCGGCGCGGCGGTGCACGTCGGCGTGACGGGGATTGGCATCGTCGCCGATGCCGAGAAGACCTTCGAGTCCTTCGACGGCCTCCGCCTTTTTGTTCATCTTCAGAAGACAGCGCGCGGCGAAGAAGAGCGGTTCCGGATCGGAGAGCCCCGTCGTGAGGGCCGCCATCTGATAGGCGTCCGACGCCCCTTCAAAGCGTCCCTGCGCCTGGCGCGAACCGCCGAGCCCCATCCAGTACTTGGGTTCGTGGGGGTTGTAGAGGCAAAGCGCCCGAAAGAGCGTTTCGGCGTCGGCAAAGCTTTGCGATCCGTAGAGATTGTGCGCGAGCGCGTAGAGCTGTTCGAGCGTTTCGGGCGAAGTGCCCGTGATCTGCGCGACGGTCGCGCCTTTGCGCACGGCCGCGACGATTCTGTCGACGACTTCCTGGGAAACGATGTGTTTGGTCAAAGGAATATCCTCCCGTGTCGGTATCGGTCTCAGGGTTTGGGCGCGCCCGAGAGCAGTTCGAGAAGAGCGGCCGCGCGGCTACGGCATTCGGCCGTGCGCGCGTCCGAGGGATCGCCCGTTCGCAAAACGGCCTCAAGCCCCGCCTTCGCCTCGTCTTTTTTCTTCATCTGCAGGAAGCACTGCGCGGCGTAGAGGAGGGGTTCGGGGTCGCCGAGGCCCGAAGCCAGGGCGGCGAGCTGATAGGCGTCGCTTGCCTCGGAGAAGTGTCCGAGGCCCTGTCTCGCGCCGCCCAATCCCATCCAGAAGCGGCGGTCCTTGGGGTTCAGAAAGGCGAGCGCTCGAAAGACCGCTTCGGCGTCGCGGAAATTTTCGGCCTTGTAGAGGTCGTGCCCGAGCGCATAGAGCGACTCGACGCAGGCGTCGTCGACGGCGGCGATCTCTTTGGCGGTGGGACCGTTTTCGAGGGCTTGCCAAAGGGCGAGCAGGGCCTCGGGGGAAAGTACGGGTTTCGTCACGGCATTTCTCCGTTTGTATGCGGGAATCAACGGCCGGTGAGGATGGCGCGCATCGTGGAGGCGCTTTCCTGAACGGCGGCGTTGGCGCCCTGCAGATAGCTGTTGTACTGACTGATGAAGTCCTGCAGATAGACCATCAGGGTCTGGGTCTTGCTGCTGATCGACTCCTGGTACTGCGTAAGCGAGGCGAGGTTGTAGCTCCAGTCATCGCTCGAGCAGCTGCTCGCGCTCCCTTTCATGCCGAGCTTGTGCGTTTTCATATAGCTCACGACCTCCGCGGGGACGCCCGAGCCCTTGGCCTCGGCGTCGCGGGCCTTGGTGATCATCTCGGCCGCCTCTTCGGCCTGGTCCTGAACCTGCTCGATCTGCCCCATGTAGTTGACGGCGTTCTGCCGGCACTGATTGGCGTAGTTGAGCTGATAGAGCGCGAAGCGGAACTGGATGCTTCCCTTGAACGCGATGTCATCGTCGATCGTTTCGCTATCGGGCGTGTTGACCTTGTCCGTCTGTATTGCGGAGGGATCCTTGATGTCGGAGTCGGGGTCCTGCGTGATGACATTCCCTTCTTCGTCGACCTGCGGGGGGACGCCGAGCGAGACGCTGCCGTTAATGGAGTTGATGCTCATGATGTATGCCTGTGAAAAGAATGAAGACGGATGGGACCGACCGCAATGCCGTCCGAAAAAAGATTGAGTTCGGAAATGGCCATGAGCGAAATCTCGGAAAGCGGTCGGAAAAGGAACTCGGAGCGGACGGTCCGATCAGATGGAGAGGGCGCCGCGGCGGGCGCGTCCCGCAGGACGGGAGGCACCCTGGCCCTGCATTTCCTTTACGGCCGAGCGGCCCGCTTCCTGAGCGCGCTCGACGCTCTTTTGGAGCGCTTCGCGAAGCGCGGGCGGAACCTCTTCGTCTTGGGCCTGGGGAAGATCCCCTTTGACGCCGAGAGCCTTCTTCGCCTGGTCGAAGGCTTCGTTGAGACGGGCGAGTTCGCCCTTCATGCGCTCGAGCGCTTCCTTTTGCTGCAGCAGTTTGTCTTCCGCCATGACGGCTCCTTTGGCTGAATCGTCCCGAATCGACGTTCGGAAACGATCGTGAAACATGATCCGGACGACCCGGAAGAAATTCCCGATCCGAAAAAAGCGGGAGGGGACTACAAAAGATCATTGTAAACGGTGTGCATTCATTCCGTTCTTTGCGTTTCGGTCGATTGGGAATAAAAGGAAACGATAGGATGGCCTTCGATGCGCGGGGGCGTAGGCGGGACGGATTTTGAGGCATAATGGTCGAATGGACGGGAGTCGGCTCAAGTCCCCGTTCCGCGCGCGGTTTGAGAGATCCCGCGCAGCCTTTCCCCGCGGTTTACACGATAGATGCATCTATGAATTTTCAAGAAGCCCTGAAGACCCTCACGAACGAAACCGGCTGGACGATGCCCAAGGCCGGCGCGGACGGGGTCTTTCGCTTTCATCTCGAAGACGGGCTTGACTTCGCTCTTCATTCTCCCGATGGACGACTGTGCATTCTGACCTCGGACATGGGGGAGGCGCCTTCGGAGAACGAACCCGACTACGCGGAAAAGAGCGATCGTCTCGGCATGGTGTGCGCCGCCCTGATGCCCTACGGTCGGGCGCGTCTTTGCGCCGACTCGGGACGGCTGCAGCTCGTGCGCGACTTTTCTCTTGACGGCCTTTCCGGCGACGGTGCGGTGCGCGAGGCGGAGGTTTTTCTCAACGAGGCGGCACGTTGGAAGAAGACGCTTGAGGGCGCTTCGGGGGCGGCGCCGCGTCCGGCCGATTCTCCCTTTTCGCAGTTTGGGACCGACTGGTTTGCGCCCGGTCTGAAATTCTGAGGGGGCGAATCGTGATGAACCGTCGTTTTCTTTCGTCTCTTCTCGGCGTCGGGGTCGCCTGTCTGCTCGGCGCGGGCGCCGCGTTGCCCGAGACGGTCCTCTCGGCCGAACTGAAGAAATCCTTTTCTTATTTCGCCAACGGACATGAGCTCCGCACGGTCCTCACGGGCTTTGCGAAGACCCAGGGACTTTCCGTCGCCTTTGACGGCGACGCGGTGAAGGGAAGGGTGAGCGGGCGCTTTCAGCGCGTCGCTCCGAACGACTTCCTATCCGCCATGAGCGAAGCCTACGGCGTGGGTCACTACGTTCTCGGGGACACGATTCACTTTTATTCCGCGTCCGACGTTCGCAAGGAATTCCTTACGGTGCCGAGCGGTTCCGCCAAGGCGCTCGTCGATTCGCTCAAGCGATCGGGCTTCGTCGCGGCGGAGCTCCCCGTCTCGGTGAACGCCGAAGGGAACATGCTTACGTTGAAGGGGCCCGAAGCCTATCTCACGTCGATCCGCGCCGCGGCGGACGCCTATCTTGCCGTGCAATCCGAGAAGATCGAAATGCGGGTCTTCCCGATCCGCCACGCTTGGGCCGACGACATCGAACTCTCGAGCATGGACCGCACCGTCACGGTACCCGGGATCGCGTCGATCCTGCGCGGCATGGTGCTCGGACAGTCCGTGGGCGGCACGACCGTCTCGGGCGGCGCCAACGGGCCGGCCCGTGCGGAAAGCGTGCCGAGTCTCGGCGCCGAGGGACTCTCGAGGCAAAAGAAGCGCGATGCGCAGCCCGGGCCCGTCAACGCGACGCCCGTCGCTCAGGGGGCGGTGAGCATCATCGCGGATCCGCGCGTCAACGCCGTGCTCGTCTCCGACTTCGCCTACCGCATGCCGTATTACGAAGAGGTGATCAGGAGTCTCGACAAACCCGTCGAACTCGTGGAAATTCACGCGGCGATCGTCGACATCGACACGAACGCAAGCCGCGAGCTCGGCGTCAACTTCCGCGGCAAGGGCGGCGGCAACTGGCAGGGCGGAGGGTCGCTGGGCTCGGAAAACACGCCCGTGGGAGGCGACACGCCCGGCATCTCGTCGGACCTCTCCTCGGGCGGGGCGCTCCTCTCCACGATCTACACGCACGGGTCGGACTACTTCATGGCGAGCATCAACGCGCTCGAATCGGAAAACGCCGCGCGCATGCTCGGCCGTCCGTCGGTCCTCACCGTCGACAACGTGGAGGCGGTGCTCGAGAACACCACGACCTACTACATTCCGCTTCGCGGACAGGAGGCGGTGGATCTCTACCGCGTGGAGGCGGGTACGGTCCTGCGCGTGACGCCGCACATCATTCATGAAGGGGGAAAGACCTCGATCAAGCTCGCCGTGAGCGTGCAGGACGACCAGAACGACGCGTCGTCGGGCTATCAGACGGTGGGAGAGTCGGGCGACACCCTGACGGTGAACCCCATCAAGCAGACGAGAATCAACACGCAGGCCATGGTCGAGGCGGGACAGTCGCTTCTGATCGGCGGCTACTACTACGAACAAAAGTCCGAGGGCGACAGCGGCGTTCCGATTCTGAAGGACATTCCGATTTTGGGGCACCTCTTCAAGTCGAGCTCGACGAGCGGCCGACAGATGGAGCGGCACATCCTCATTACGCCGCGCATCGTGACGGCCGACGGCGACAATGTTCCCGCCCGGGTGAATCAGCCGGGCTTCGGGCGAAACGCCACGGGCGCCGACTACGAATGGAAGGCGCTCCCGCAGGCCGACGCATCCGCCGACAAGGCGGACGGGGAGGGCTGATATGCGCGCGGCCGTATTCGAACTCTTCTCGGGACTGCACGCCGGAGCCCGGATCGAACTCACCGAAGGAGACTGGGTGATCGGATCGGACGATTCGTGCGACCTGATCCTCGCCGACGAGGGCTTTGCGCCCCGTCACGCCTCGGTCTCCGTGAAGTCGGGCGAAGTCGGCATCGTGACGCTCGACGGCAAGGTGACGACGCTCGACGGCCGCGCGGTCGTGAACGAAGTCTGGCCCAAGGGATCGGTTCTCCTTTTCGGAACGGTGGCCGTCGCCTGGGGCGCGCCCGACGATTCGGACGACTACTGGTCGGATCTGCGGTCCCGGTGGCGCGAAACGCTTACGCCTTCGGCTCCCGCCGCGTCGGCGAAGGAGAACGCTCCTTCGGACGGCAAGAATCCGAAGGCCGAAGGGCAAAAGGGCGCGGACGCTCCCGAGGCGCCCGAGGCCGAACCGACTTCCGAAGCCGAACCTCCGAAGAAGGGCAAGGGCGCCCTCGTCGGGACGGCTCTCTTTCTCGCGATTTTGCTTGCGGGCGGCTGGACGCTCGCGCGCGACGCGGAACTTCGCAAATCGTTCGAGGCCGATCTCGCCCAAAGCAATCCGAACGCCGTGACGGCGCTCTATTCGAGCGTCTTCGGGGGCGACGGCCTTCTCGCGCGCTTCGGATGGCTCTCGCCCGAAGCCGTTCCCGATGAAGAACTCGTCGCGGACCTTCGAGCAAAACTTTCCAAAGAGGGCTTTACCCGCGTCAGCGCCGAAAAGGCGGGAACGGGCGCGTGGCACCTTACGGGGCGCGTCGCCGACGACGCAGAGCGCGGACGTCTCGTGAAACTCGCGCGCTCGCTCACGGTTCCCGCGGTCTTGGACGTCGACGTCGACACCGACCGCACGGCGCCGTGGCTCGCGGCCTTCAGCGCAAGGGGCTTCAAGACCGAAGTGCACCTCGAAGGAACGAACGAGGCTCCCGTCCTCACCGTTTTGGGCTTCATGCGGACGAGGGACATCGAGGACAAGGCCTTCGCCGAAGTGGCCTACGAACTCTCCCACGATCTCGTGGACGTGAAGCGCAGGATCGTGCACGAAGCGGAAGTGAAGCCGCTTCTCGAGCGTGCGATCAAGGAGCAGGGGCTCGACGACGTGACGGTCGAATTTCATCCCGGACGCATCACGCTCTCGGCGCCTCTTACGCCCATGACGCGGAACATGCTCACGGCCGCCCTGCAGCAGGTCGGCCGCACCGTGCACGTGCCGCTTTCCTACGAGTTTCTCCACCGAGAAGCCAGGAAGAGCGCACCCAAGCCGGCCGTCCGACAAACGGCGTCGAAGGATTCGATGACGCCCAACTTCCGCGTGACGGGCGTCTCGGGCGGGAAGCTCAAGTTCGTGACGCTCTCCACGGGTGAAAAGGTCTTCGCGGGAGGCCGTCTCCCCGGAGGCTTCACGCTGGAATCGATTTCTCACAACCGCTTGACGCTCTCGAAGAACGGCAAGCGAATCAACTATCCTCTGAAGGTGAGCAGCAAATGAGTGAATTCATCTCCGTTGCCGATGTCTGCCCGACCGGGTTCGCCCGCGAGCAGAAGGAAGTGCGCGACGAAGTGGCGGAAATCGCCTTTCGTCTTCGCCGCGAAATGGACCGCGGTCTCACGCCCGACGAAATGAAGGTCGTGCGCGAAGAGGCCGAGGCCGCCCAAGCCGCAGAGGAAATCCTCTCGCGCATTTTTGAATGAGGAGACAGTCATGACGGACGCAGTGGGATTCAACATCAACACCATGTTCGACCGCGTGGCCGAAACGATCGCCAAGAAGGGCGAAGAGCTCAACACCACCTTGAACGGCATGGGCGACGAGATCAGCGATCAGGACATGCTCAAGATGCAGTTCCAGCTCAATCAGTACAACACGATGCTCGAAATGGCCTCGACCGTTTCGAAGGCGCTTACCGACGAAGCCAAGCAGATCGCGCAGCGCGCGAACTGAGGCCGGGTCTTAGGAGAACGACATGCTTACCGCATCCGAAATCACGCGCCTTCTCGACGTCGCCAACGCCGGCGTTCAGCGCGGCGAAGTGGCGCTTGCGCGAAAGGTCTATCAGGGCATTCTCGCGGGTCACCCCGACCACGTGCCGACGCTCGTGAGCCTCGCGATGAGCCACATCGCCGTGGGACAGTACGAAGAGGCCGACGGCATCCTCGGGAAGGTCCTCGAATCTCACCCCGAAGACCCCGACGCGCTCGCGTATCTGGGCTTGAGCGCCTTCCTTGCGGGCCGCAAGGACGAAGCGCGCGGCATTTTCGAAAAGGTTCCCGAAGGCACGCACGCCAAGGCGATGGCCGACGCGCTCGCCGCCGAGTGCTGAGGAGCCGGGAGTAATACGCCGTGAGCGGCATCGACCTCGAGGCGTCACGACGCCTCCTTGAGGCTTTCGAGCAGATCGGAGAAACTCCGGGTGCCGGAGCGGGCGCGACCCGCAGTCCCGTGCCGCGCGAAGTGGCGGACGCCTTCCGCGCGATGGTGGAGGGCGCACCGGAGGGCCCCGACGCCGCCGCATCCGCGTCGCATACGGCGGAGGCTTCCCTGCACACCAATGAGACGCAGGATATCGACGGCGTTCGCCCGACGGACGCGGAGTCTCTGCGAACGCAGGAGGTCTCTTCGGTCGACAACGCCGCGGCGCAGGGAATTGACCCCCTTCGGGAGACGCAGACCCTCACGCCCACGGAACTCTATCGCCTGCAGTTTGAGGTGAACCTACACATGATGGACGTCAAGGCGCTTTCCGCCATACGCAACCGGTCGGCTTCGGACCTCGAAGCCCAGTTGCGCTCGGCGTCGTAAGAAAGAAGGAAGTGAGACATGCACAAAACGGATGCGCCGCATCGCTTCGGACGAACGTTGCTTCTTTGCGCCTGCGCGGCCCTGATGCTCGCAGGCTGCAAGACGGAAGTCTATCGGGGCCTCACGGAAACGCAGGCGAACGCCATGATGGCGGTTCTTCTCAAAAACGGGATCGAACCCGAAAAGACGTCCGACAAAGACGGCTACTCGATCGCGGTCGAAAGCGACCGCGTCACGCAGACGCTCGAACTCATGCGCGAGAACAATCTCCCGCGCTCGGAATTCGACACGATGGGGAACGTCTTTGCGGCGAAGGGCATGATTTCGTCCGCGACCGAAGAGAAGGCCCGCATGACCTACGCGCTCTCGCAGGAACTCTCGGACACCTTCTCGCGCATCGACGGCGTGCTCACCGCCCGCGTGCACGTGGTGCTGCAGACGGAAGACCTCGCGACCGGGAAGACCACGCCGGCTTCGGCCGCCGTGTTCCTTCGCCACACGCCCGACTCGCAGGCGCCCGGCCTCATCGCGCGCATCCGCGAACTCGCGGCGAACGCCGTGCCGGGCCTTTCGCCCGACCGCGTCTCCGTCATGCTCGTCCCCGTTCGCGAAACCATCACCGTCCCGATGCTCGAAGAAGAGACCGTGAAGGGGAATTCCTCGCTTCTCTACGGTGCGCTCGGCGCCTTGATCGTCGGGCTCGGCGCGCTCGCCGGGGCGATTGCCCTCTACCTTCGCACGAAGGCCGAAAAGGCCGCGCCCAAGGCCGCCGCCAACGCTCGGGAGGGCGGGCGCGAATAAAGCGCTCCGCGTAACGCAAAAGGATTTCCATGACGACGGCGCCGACCTTTGAAAGGGACTTCTACCGCGAGCTTCTCGAAGAGAATCCCGCGCTTCTCGCCCGCATCGTCGCGTTCAACCGCGGCGGGGCGGCTTCGGCGTCTCCGTGCGTGCGTTTTGCTGAAGAACTCTCCAAAGACGAACCGACGGACGTCGACTGGGCGGATCTGATCGCCCGTCACTCGGACCTTTGCGCCCTGGCGGCCGAGCGTACGGCTCCCGAGGAGAAGGCTGGGGACGACTACTGGGGCTTTGCCGAGACGAGCGAGCGCTTCGCCCTCATTCCCGAGGACGAACTCGACCGTCTGGTGCGCCGCGCGGCCGCGGCCGTCTACGGAGCCGAAATCGCCGTCACCGTCCGAAAGGACGAACGCGAGGCGCTTCGTGCGAAACTCGGCGACGACCTTCTTCGCTATGCGGTCCTTCGCGGACGCTGGCAGGCCGGAAGTCTCGCCGGAGAACTCAAACGCTTTTGCGCGGGTCTTGCGCTCCCCGACGCGGTCGAGCGGCTTTCGCACTTGGTCGCCGTTCTTCTCTGGGCGGACTGGCCCGAAGGTCTTCGCGACAAGACGGCTCTGCGTTTTACGTCGCACCGGGAGGCGGTCGGGGATCCGCCCGAGGACGCGCAGCTCGGCCGCCGCGTGCGCGCCTTTCTGTTGAAACTCATTAAGAGCGAAGGAGACGAAGCGTGTCGAAACCTCTTCAAATGAACCGACCCGAGCCCTCGGTGGCACCGGGCGTCAAGGTGGTGAAGCGCGACGAACGCGCGAAGCTCCTCGAAGCGGCCGAGATCATCGAGGCCGCCAAGGCCCGCGCCGCGGAAATCGAACGCAAGGCCGAGGAAGCCTACAAGGCCCGTTATGAAGCGGGCTACGCCGACGGTCTCGAGGCGGGACGCCTCGAGAACATGGAAAAGGTCATGGAGACCGCCATGGCGAGCGTCGAATTCATCGAAGGCATCGAAGGCACGGTGGTCGACGTCGTCATGCAGTCGGTCAGAAAGATCCTCGGCGAAATGAACCGCGAGGACCGCATCCGCGCGATCGTGAAGACGGCGCTCGCCAACGTGCGCGGACAGCAGAAGGTGACCGTGCGCGTGGCTCCGTCGGACGAACCGGTCGTCTCCGAGGCGCTCGCCGCCCAGACGGCGGGGTCCTTCCTCACGGTCGTCGCCGATGCGAGGCTCGAGCCCGACAGCTGCATTCTCGAGAGCGACCTCGGCGTCATCAACGCTTCGCTTTCCACGCAGCTCAAGGCCCTGGAGCACGCCTTCAGCGCAAAGATTCGGCAGTAAGTCATGGCATTCGAATACATCGGACCGCTTCTCGAAGAAGCCGTGCAGACGACCACGACGATCGACGTGCGGGGGCGCGTCGAGCAGGTCGTGGGGACGATCATCCGGGCCGTGGTCCCGGGCGTGAAGGTGGGGGAGCTCTGTCTTCTCAAAAACCCCTGGGAGTCCTTTGAACTCAAGGCCGAGGTCGTGGGCTTCATCCGAAACGTGGCGCTTTTGTCGCCGCTCGGGAGCTGTCAGGGGGTGTCGCCCGCGACCGAAGTGATTCCGACGGGCGAAATCCTTTCGATTCCCGTGGGTCTGGAACTCCTCGGGCGCACGCTCGACGGTCTCGGCGAACCCTTGGACGGCGGGCCCGCGCTTCGCTGCCGCGAACACTATCCGGTCTTCGCGCCCGCGCCCAATCCGATGACGCGCATGCGCATTTCGAAACCCCTCTCTCTGGGGATCCGGTCGCTTGACGGGGTGCTCACCTGCGGGGAAGGACAGCGCATGGGCATTTTCGCCGCCGCGGGCGGCGGCAAGTCGACGCTTCTCTCGACGATTCTCAAGGGCTGCACGGCGGACGTCTGCGTCTTGGCGCTCATCGGCGAACGCGGCCGCGAAGTGCGCGAATTCATTGAAAACGACATCGGGCCCGAAGGGCGTAAGAAGTCGGTTCTGGTCGTCTCGACCTCGGACCGCTCGTCCATGGAGCGTCTCAAGGCCGCCTACACGTCGACCGCGATCGCGGAATATTTCCGCGATCAGGGAAAGAGCGTCCTTCTCATGATGGACTCGGTGACGCGCTTTGCGCGCGCCCAGCGCGAGATCGGTCTCGCGGCGGGGGAACCGCCGACCCGACGGGGCTTTCCGCCTTCGGTCTTCTCGGAACTTCCGAAACTCATGGAGCGCGCGGGCAACAACGACAAGGGCTCGATCACGGCTCTCTACACGGTGCTCGTCGAAGGCGACGACATGACGGAACCGGTCGCGGACGAAACCCGTTCGATTTTGGACGGTCACATCGTGCTTTCGCGAAAGCTCGCTTCGAAGGGCCACTATCCGGCCATCGACGTGAATCAGAGCGTCTCGCGACTCATGAATTCGATCGTGACGAAGGAACAAAAGAAAAACGCCCAGCGCCTGCGCCAGATTCTCGCGAAGTACGCGGAAGTGGAACTCCTCGTGCAGATCGGCGAATACAAGAAGGGCGCCGATCCGGCCGCGGACGACGCGATCGCGCACGTGGACCGCGTGAACGCCTTCCTGAAGCAGGGCCTCGGCGAAAAGAGCACGTTTGAGGAAACCGTGGCGGCCTTGGAAGCCGCGGTGAAGTAAAAGGGCCGCGCCATGGAAGCCTATCCCCTCGAATCGCTTCTTTCGCTGCGACGCTTTCGAGAAGAGAGCGCCGGTCGGCGCGTTGCGGCCGCGCAGAACGACTGCCGCGTCGCCGAAGAAGCGGTGAAGAGGGAGGAGGAGGCGCTTGAGCGCTGGCGCGTCTGGTACGCCGAAGAGGTCTCGCGCCGCTACGATGGGCTCATCGGACAGAAGACCACGATCGAAGGTCTCGAAGGTTTTCACAAGAATCTCGCCCTCCTCGCTTCGGAAGAACTCGAGCGCGAAATGTCGCTCGACGAAGCCCGAAAGCAGGTCGAAACCTCGCGCCGCACGCTCGAGGAAACGAAGAAGGCCGCTCTCCAGGCCCGAAAAAGCTGTGCGAAAATGGAGAAACACCGCTCCCTTTGGATGGAGGAGGCCAAAAAACTCGAAGAGCAGGCCCAGGACCGGGCGCTCGAAGAATTCAAACCCGTCAACCGCTTCGGGGCGGAAGCCCCCGACGGCGCATAAACCCCGTGTCCCGGAAGGAAGGAAGATCAAGAACATGACGAACACTCTTGAAAATTTGCGCTCCGCCGGTATTTCTGCGGAAAGTCCGCAGGCGGGTCGAAGCGAGGCGGACCGTCCGCCCGCTTCACGCGACGACGTCGCGGCCTTTCAGCGCGCGATGCGGGGCGAAGCGGACGAGGCGCGGCGAAAGACTTCGGACGAAAGGTCGGATTTTTCTCAAAAAACGGGAGAAGGGGAGAGGACCGAAACCTCTTCGCGCGCCCGTACGGAAGGGGAAACCGCCCGCGGCGCCCGCCCCGACGATGCGATGATGACCGATCCCGACGCCCGGAAGGCGCAGGACTTTCTCGCGTCGCTTTTCCGGGGCGTAGGCGGCACGGGGCAAGCTGCCGAAGGAACCGCGCAGACTGCGGGTCCGGCCGCAGCCGAGGGCGCTGCCTCAAACGAAGCGCTCGAGACGCTCGTCTCCCGCATTCTCGTGAGCCGTCCCGAGAGCGGAAAGACCGAAGTGCGCCTGCAGATTCAGGACGCGGTGCTCAAAAACACCGAAATCACGCTCGCGCGCGACGCGGGCGGTCAGCTCACGGTACGCATTCACACGAACGACGCGGCGGCCTTCCAGACGATCGTCTCGGTCCGCGCGGAACTCGAGGCGCGTCTTTCGGGACGCGAAACGCTTCCCGTGCTCGTGGAACTTCAAAAAGAAACCGATCGGGAGGAAAACGACGCCCGTCGCGAGTCGCGCGGACGCGGTCTTTTCGATGAATCGGCCCAATGGTGAGGGGAGGAGAAATCGTCATGCCGAAGAGTTACATCCTTCCGACCTTCGAAGCCTGGGCGATGCCCCTTCGAAACGCTCTGCTCGAGCGCCTTCCCGTCTCGTTTTCCTTCGGAAAGGACGTCCCGGCGGTGCTGGAGGTCTTCCCCCGCGAGACCGCCTTCGCGCCCGTTGCCGAACTCGTGCTCGCGATCGACGGACACCCCTGGCGGGCGTACTTCGAAAACCGCGCGCTTTTGCCGCTGCATCCGCTTTTTGCCGAAGAGGCCCTGCAGAAGCTTGAACCCGAGTCCTTGCCCGAGCCTCTTCTCGGCCTCGTCGCCGAAGCGCTCTGCGGGGCATTTGCGAAGGGCTTCTCGGCGCTCACGGGCGCCGTCGTGAAGGCGTCGGACTATCAAAACTCGAACGGGGCGACGGTGTCGGCCCCCTTTGCGCTTCGTCTTGCCGTCGGGGAACGGCAGACGCTCCTTCTCCTTCGCCCCGAAGAATCCGTGCCGCTGGACGCGGCCCTTGCGCTTGTCGAACGGTTTCGCAGCGTGCCCGCGCAGGCATCCGACTTCTTGACGGGGGCGCTCACGGCCGTTCCCTTCCGCCTCGAAAGAAGGGCGGGGCGCCTGGCGCTGCCCGTTGCGGACTACCGGAATCTTGCGGCGGGGGACGTGCTCGTTCCCGACGAATGGTTCGCGGGCGACGAAGTCCGCGTGGAAGTTTCGTCCCCGGGCAAACGCCTCTTGGCCGCCGCGGCCCAAATTGAGAACGGCCGGGTGTTTCTGGCCGAAGAATTTCATCCCTTGGAGGAAACCGTCATGGATGCAGTCGAAGAACTGACCGTGGAACTCTCCTTTTCGCTCGAAGAGCGCCGCGTAACGCTCGGCGAACTCTCGCGCATGCGCGCGGGCACGGTTCTGCCGCTCACCGTCGACCCGGAAGCGCCCGTCACGATCCGCGCCAACGGCCGCCGCGTCGCGAAGGGGCGTCTCGTGGACCTCAACGGCACGCTCGGCGTCGAACTCCTCGAAGCGGCCGCGGCCGGACCCGTTGCCGCCGCGCCGGAAGAAGCCGAAAAGCCGGAAGGGGAAACGAATGGGCTTTGATCCCGTATGGCTCATCGTCCTCGGCGTCGGGCTGGGGATCATGCCGCTCTTTCTCATGATGGCGACCTCCTACGTGAAGATCGTGGTGGTCCTCCTTCTCGTGCGCAACGCCTTGGGCGTGCAGCAGATTCCGCCGCAGATGGTGATCAACGGCCTCGCCATGGTCCTCACCGTCTTCATCATGGCGCCCGTGGGCTACGACACGATGGCGCTTCTTGAGAAAGAGACGGCCGGACGCGAGGCGATCGCCCCGACGGAAGTCTTCGCGGTCGCGGAAAAGGTGTCGCCTCCCTTGAAGCACTTTCTTACGGTCAACACCGACGAGCGCGTCTCGAACATGTTCGTCTCGACCGCGCAGCGCATCTGGCCCGAAGAGATGCGCGACTCGGTGAAGAGCGACGACTGGGCGGTCCTGATTCCCTCCTTCACGATCACGGAACTGACGAAGGCCTTTCAGATCGGGTTCGTCCTCTATCTCGCCTTCATCGCGATCGACCTGATCATTTCGAACATTCTCCTTGCCATGGGCATGATGATGGTTTCGCCCATGACGATTTCACTCCCGTTCAAGCTGCTGCTTTTCGTGACGCTCGACGGGTGGCTCAAGATCACGCAGGGACTTCTATTGAGTTATCGCTGAGGCCGGACGCCTTCCGGCCCTTTGGACATACGCCATGCAGATTGTGAATTCTCAGGTTTCGGACGTCACCGTCATCGCGCTCTCGGGGAGCCTTGACGCGGCCTCCGTCGCCGACTTCGACGCCGAATGGAAGGCCGCGCTCGACGCGGGCGCAACGAAGCTCGTCGTCGACTTGGGCGGCATCGAATACATCAGCTCCGCGGGACTGCGCGGCATTCTGATGCTCTCGAAGACCGCCCGGGCCGGAAACGTTCAGGTGATCTTTTCCGACCTACGCTCGATGGTCGCGGAAATGTTCAAGCTCTCGGGCTTCACGAACATCCTCCGCACCGCGCCCGACACCGCCTCGGCGGTCGAGGACCTCGCCTGACGTTCAACCCTTTGATTCGGAGGTGACCATGCCTTCCATTCGAGTGCCGGCCAGGCTGGAGAACCTCGAGCCCTGCAAAACCTATCTTCGCGAGAACCTGCCCGCCCGCTTTGCGGACCAGTGGAACAACGTTCAGCTCGTCGCCGAGGAGCTTCTCGTGAACGTCTTCAGCTACGCCTATCCCGAAGGCGACACGGGCGAGGCCCAGATCAACCTCGAGACCGTGCCCGCTCCCGCGGCGGAATCGGGCGCGGGAGACTGGCTCGTCTTCACCGTGCGCGACTGGGGCGAACCCTTCAATCCCTTCGAAGAGGTGCCCGACCCCGACCTCACGCTCGACGTCGAGGCGCGTCCCGTGGGCGGTCTCGGGATCTTCCTCATCAAGCAGGTCTCGGCCCGTCAGGAATGGGCCTATGAAGAGGGCGCCAACACGATCCACATCTATTTCCGTCCGACGGAGGCATCGTAATGAACCCGATGGCGATGGAATATGCGAGCGAGTGTCTATACCTCGTTCTCATGATTTCGCTTCCGCCCATCCTGATCGCCTCGGTGATCGGGATTCTCCTGAGTCTCATTCAGGCGGTGACGCAGCTGCAGGAGCAGACGCTCGTCTTCGGCGTGAAGCTCATCGCCGTCGTCGGGACGATCTTCGTTCTCGGCGGCTGGATGTCGGGCGAAATCCTGCGCTTTGCGAGCGAAATTTTCGACACCTTCCACCTCCTGCGGTAAGGAGCGGCAAGGGATGCTCGACTTTTTGCTTCAGTACGACCTGACGACCCATTTTCAGGCCTTTCTCCTCGGCTCCACGCGGCTCATGGTCTTCGCCGCGGTGGCGCCCTTCATGGGGAATCAGGTCCTGAACATGACGGTCCGCTCGGCCGTGGTGATGGCGCTTTATCTCGTCGTGCATCCGACGGTGGTTTCCACCATGCCCGTCTTTTCGCCGCTCTCTCCGGGCGCGCTCGCGCTCCTCGGCGGGCTTCTTTTGAAGGAAATCTTCCTTGGATTCGTCCTCGGCTGGACGGCCGGGCTCGTCTTCTGGGCGGTCGAGAGCGCGGGGCTCTTCATCGACAATCAGCGCGGCGCCGCGCAGGCGATGGGGGCCGATCCCCTGACGGGGGACCAGACGTCTCCCACGGGGTCCTTCCTCTTTCAGAGCGTGGCGGTCCTCTTCTTTGCGTCGGGCGCCTTTCTCGCGATGCTCGGCGTCGTCTACAGCACCTATGAATGGTGGCCCGTCGCCGAGGCCCTTCCGATGGAATTCTTCCGCAACACCGCGGCGGCCCTTCATTTCGGCGAGAGCGTGGCGCGGTTGGCGGCCTCGGCCCTTTTGATTTCGGCGCCCGTGGTGCTCGCGTGCCTCTTCACCGACATCGCGCTCGGGCTCATCAACCGCTTTGCGTCGCAGTTGAACGTCTACATCCTGTCGCTTCCGATCAAGTGCGCGCTCGCGTCCTTCCTTTTGATCTTCTACTTTGCCGTCCTCATGTCGGACGCCCCCGAGCGCTTCGCGCTCTTCGGCATTGACGTTTCGGCGCTTCGGGCGATGATGCCATGAGTGAAAAGACCGAACAACCCACACCGAAACGCATTCGGGATTCGCGCGAAAAGGGCGACATCGCCAAGGGGCAGGACCTTGCCCCCGCGGCGACGGTGCTCGCCTTTGCGCTCTACGCGATCGGAAACGGCGAGACCGTCTGGGAGGAGCTCGTGCAGATGACGACGGTCCCCATGGAGGTCTTTCATCTTCCCTACGAGGAGGCGCTCTCCAAATCCGTCTCGCTTGTCATCGACGTCTCGCTCGGGATCGTCTTCCCCGTGGTGGGGCTCGTGATGGGCGTGGCGCTTATGGTGCTTCTCGCCGAAACCGGCTTTCTCTTCGCCCCGAAGGCGGCGGCCCCGAAGCTTGAGAACCTGAGTCCGACGCGCTGGTTCAAGCGCGTCTTCTCGATGAAGAACCTCTTCGAATTCGCGAAGAACATCGTGAAGGTGACGGTCTTGACCGGGATCGTCTGGCTCGTCTTCTCCGACTATCTTCCCGTGCTCTTTCAAATCCCCAAGGGGGGCTTGGGGGCCATGTGGGGCGTGATCGGCTCGGCCGTCGGCGAACTCCTTCTCTATTCGGCGGGGGCGTTTGCGATCGTGGCGGTGCTCGACTATCTCTATCAAAAGTACAAGTGGACGCACGAACACATGATGAGCATCGACGAAGTGAAGCGCGAGTACAAGGACACCGAGGGCGATCCGCAGATCCGTGGTCAGCGCAAGCAGCTCTACCGCGAACTCATGAATCAGAACGCGCTCGGAAACGTCCGCCGCGCAAAGGTCCTCGTCACGAACCCCACGCACTATGCCGTGGCGCTCGACTACGACGAGGAAAAGACGCCGCTCCCCGTCATTCTCGCCAAGGGCGAGGGGGCGCTGGCGCAGCGCATGATCGAGGTCGCCAAGGAAGAGGGGATTCCGATCATGCGGAACGTTCCGCTCGCCCGCGCGCTCTACAGCGAGGGCGTCGAAAACAACTACGTGCCGCGCGACCTGCTCGAGCCCGTCGCCGAAGTGCTTCGCTGGGTGAAGAGCCTCGAGCGGCCCAACTGAGGAAAAGAACATGTCTTACGAAACGAACCGCATCGAAGAGTTCCTCACGACCTTCGGGAAGGCCGCGGGCCTCCCCGAGCTCGCCCTCACCGACGAAGGAACCCTCTTTTTGTCCTTGGACGGCACGGCGCTCACGCTTCGCCATTTCCCGGCGACGGACGATCTCGTTCTCGCGTCGACGGTGGCGAAACGACCCGAAGGCGAGGCCGAACGGCTCGCCCTTTGCGAAAAGGCGCTCAAGATGAACGCCTTCTCGCGGGAAACGGGCGAGGGCGTTCTGGGGCTTCTCCCCGACGGCTCGGCCCTCGTCTACAGCGTGTGGGTTCGACTCAGCAAGCTTTCCTACGGCGACTTCGAGGCGCTCCTTCTCAGAACGGCCGACCGCGTCCAAAAGCTTCGCGCGGCCTTCTCCGAGTCGGACGAGGCCGTCGCCGCGCCCGCCGACCTCTCCTGGATGCAGGGTCCGGGCGTGCTGAGCGTCTGATCAAACCCGCACGAAACCGCATCGCGCATTTTTTGGTTCTTCGTGCATTGGTAAGCAGAAGAGCCGTATCGCGCTGCATTGGACTGGATTTGCTAAACTGGATTCGCTTTACCTTTAACGCGGATCCTGATTCCTTGGCTCCGATTTGTATGGAGGACTCTCATGTCTGATCAAAAGAAGAACGTTTTCATCACCGGCGGTTCGACGGGCATCGGAGCTGCGTCGGTGCGCAAGTTTGCGCAATCCGGCTGGAACGTGACTTTCATGGACATCAACGTGGAGGACGGGCAGGCCGTCGCACGGGAAACGGGCGCCCTTTTTGTCGAGGGGAATACGCGAAATCGTGAGGATCTCGAGAAGGCGGTTGCGGCGGCGATCGAAAAGTACGGCGAGCTCGACTGCGTGGTTGCCAATGCCGGGATCCACCGCTGCAACACGATGCTCACGATCAGCGAAGAAGAGCTCGACTTGATGATCGACACGAACATCAAGGGGACCGTGCGCACGCTGCAGGCCGCTGTGCCGAGCATTTTGAGAAAGGGCGGCGGCTCCGTGGTCATCAACGCTTCGGATCAGAGCTACATTGGAAAGGCCAACAGTTTCGGCTACGGGCTCACGAAGGGTGCGCTCGGTCAAATCACCAAGAGTCTGGCCATCGACCTCGGGCGTCAGAATGTCCGGGTCAACGCCGTTTGCGCGGCAACGATCCGCACGCCGTTGGCGATCAATCTTTTCCAGAAATTTGCGGACATTACCCACAACGGTGATGCGAGCGCCTATTGGAAGGCGGAGGCGGAACAGTATCCGCTCGGCAGAGTCGGCGAGGCGCCGGAGGTTGCCGAACTCATCTACTTCCTGGCGTCGGATTCGGCGAGCTTCATTACCGGGGGGCTCTATCTGATCGACGGCGGGCTTGTCGCCGGTTAAGGACGCCCCGTTGTCCCGGGGGACTTTTAGGAAGAAATGCAATGACCAAGGTCATTCCCGCCGCCGTGAGCGGCATCAACGCGGAAACCCTGCAGACGCCCGTCACGGAGGACGCAGGCCACGTCACCGAGTCGACGTCCGTTACGCTCGGCCGCACCGTGGCGACCCGCCCCGAGGGGACGCAGGCTCTTGAGCACGCGCAGCTCCTGGAAGAAATCGGGCAGGCCGCGGACGCCAAAAAGGCGCAGGAGACGGCCGACCCGAAGGCCACCGATGACGTCCAGGTGGAGTCGCACCCGACCGAGGAGGCCGAAGAAGTGGCCGAGGCGGCGCTTCCTCCGAACACGCCCGAAAGCAAGGAAGCGGCGTCGAAGGCCCTCACGCACCTCTGCGCAACGCTCCCCGACGATCCGGATCCCGGCGAAATCCTCGCGCTCTCGGGCATGACCGACGACGACTGGGCCGCCCTCGCGGCGGCCGAAGAGGACGATTGGGACGACTGGTCGGTGTCGAACGAAAACGTCGACGCGACGCAAAGCGTCGCGCATGCGCAGGGCGAAGTTTCTTCGGGCGGACCGCTCAATGCGGGCGAGCGCGTAACCGCGCCCGTGACCGAGGGGCTCGAAGCCTTTGAAGGGATGTCGCAAACCGAGGTGTTGGCCGACGTCAAGGCGAAGCTTCGCACGGACTTCCGCGCGGAATTCGGGGGCTCCGAAGCGCTCGACCGCGGGGAAGAAGTGCGTCCCGACACGCGCACCTTCTGCGGGCGCACCTACGACACGCTCTCGCGCTGGTGGAGCGCCAAGGCGTCGCGCTACGCCCAGACGGGGCATCCGATTCTCGCAGCGATCTGCCGCACGATCTCTGGCTTTTTCACGCCCCGCCTCATGTCGCCGCACGAATTGAAGTACATGGCGGTGACGTCGCTTCAGAATCTTGCCGAAAATCTTCCCGCCGTTCGCGAGGCCTTCTACCGGAGTTCGGAAGAGGGGATTCGCCTTCTTGCCGACCGCACGGCCCTGACGGTGCACCCGGCGCTTCTCGACGAAATCAACGGGATCGGAAGCGTGGAGGAAGCCGACGCGGCGCTCGAAAACCTTCAGGCGATCTACGGTCTGAGCGACCGGGCGGTCGAGCACGGGACGTCGCTTCCGACGCTGGAAGCCAAGAAGGACTACCTCGTCGGGCTCAAGCTCATGAGCGAACTCGAGCGCTACCTCGACAACATTCTCTCGGCCTGGGGAAAGGCCCGGGGGAACGTGGATTCGGTGAGAAGCTTCTTTGAGGAGGCCCTTCCCACCGACGACGCGTGCTTTGACGCGCGGAGCCGTTCGGCCGAGAACTTCCGCAACCGCATCTCTTCGCTCGTGCGTCCCCGCGAGACGCTGATGGAAAACGCCATGCGCCTCCTGCAGGACGTTCCCGGAACGGCCGAGAAAAAAGAATCCTGGTCCTATTGCGCAGAGTATCTGCAGCGGACGCTTCGCGGTCAGACCGTGCAGGAAGGGCGAATTTCCGAGCCCCTCAGTTTCGGTCAGCTCGAAGAAATCCGCGAGGCGTTCGAAAGAGCCAACTGGTACGAGTACAAGCTCGACGACCGCAGCCCCGAGGAAGAGGAGGCGGTGCGGGCTGCGCAGGACTACTGAGACCGGCATTTTTGATGAACGGGCGCAGTAGAGGCGCTCCGCAATGACTATACGCCCGACGACCGCGGGGATTCCCCGTCTGTCGCCGGGCGTTCCGTTTCGGCAGAATGTTCCTCCTGACCAAACACATTTCCCAAGGGAGAACATCATGACCGAACTGTCCCGTCGCTCGATGATCGCCGCGCTCTCGCTCGGCGGCGTCGCCGCGTTCGCTCCCGCCGTCCGCGCGGCGGAAAAATCCAAGGAAAACCTTCCGGCCGGTGCCGAGACCTTCGACGTCGTCGTTGCGGGCGGCGGCGCCGCAGGCTGCATGGCGGCCCGCACGGCCTCGAAGGCCGGCAAGAAGGTGCTTCTCGTGCAGTCCCTCCCGATGTTGGGCGGGTCGTCGGCCATTTCGTCCGGGTGGATCCGCGCCTGCAAAACCAAGTGGCACGCGGCCCGCGGCATCGAGGACACCGAAAAGGCCTACGCCGAGGACATCGTCGCCTACGGCAAGGGTTCCCGCAATCCCAAGAAGGCCGAGATGATCGCCCGGGAGGCGGGCGCCTTCGTGAACGACCTCTTCTCTATCGGCGTTGAATTCACCGACGAAGAAGACCGCACGAACGGCGGCGAAAAGCTTCGCGTCGTGAAGACGAAGGGGGCGGGCGGCGCGCTTATGAGAAAGCTCGCCGAAGCCGTCCAAAAGGATCCGAACGTTACGGTGCGCACCAAGACGAGCCTCGTCGACGTCGTGCTCGATGAAGAAGGAAAGAAGGTGATCGGCGCGAAGATCTCGTCGGGCCGCAAGAATTCGGTCGTGCGCACGAAGGCGGTTGTGATCGCCACGGGCGGGTTCGGGCGCAACCAGAAGATGATCGAAGTCTTCACGGCGCCTTGGTCGCAGACGGGCCGCATCATGGACGTCGGCTGCAAGGGCGACGGCCTTCGCATCGCGACCGAACTCGGCGCGGGCACGCTCAACCTCAACATCGCCATGGTCTGCCCGACGCTCGAAGTGACGAAGAACATCTTCTTCAGTTCCGCTCCGCTTCTCATGGGCGGCATCATCGTGAATGAAAAGGGACGCCGCTTCACGAACGAATACGTGATCTACACGCAGACCAACATCGACATGCTGAAGCAAAAGGCCTGCTGGGAAATCGTCACGAAGGAACTCCACCCCGTGGTCGAGTCGATGATCGAAAAGGGGGTTGCGACGAAGTGCGACACGGTCGAAGACCTGGCGAAGCTCATCGGCTGCGACCCGAAGGGTCTCAAAGCCGACATTGAGGCGCGCAACGCGACGACGCGTCAGAAGCCCGAGGACCGCAAGGATCCGTTCGGGCGCACTGTGTACGAAAAGGAACTGAAGGCTCCGTTCTACGCGCTTCGCATCAAGCCCGTGATGCTCGAAACGGTGGGCGGCATCACGATCGACGAAAAGTGCCGCGTGACGACGCTTCTCGGCACGCCGGTGGCCGAAGGGCTCTTCGCCGCGGGCGCCGTCGCCTTCGGTGAACACTTCGGCGTCGGCTACCGTTCGGGCGACGCCTATGCCTACGCGGGCTCCACCGGCATCACGGCCGGCAAGGAAGCCGCCAAGCTCTGATCGCGTCGATTCCCTCCGTCGGAGCCCTCCGGCGGGAGTGGCAAAACGAAGCCTCGATTCCCTTCGGAGTCGAGGCTTCAGCTTATTCAGACCGCCGCGTCATTTCGCGCCGATCGATTTGAGCGCACCGCGCGCGGCGATGCGGCCCGTGACGATCCCGAGAGAGACGCCCTGGCCGTACTGGTCGGCGGTTTCGCCGGCGACGAAGAGTCCCGGAATCACCGATCCGTCTGTCTTGAGGGCCGCGCCGTCGGCATTGCGCTCGACGCCGCCGTAAGTCGTTTGGCTCGCGGGCGAAATCTTCTGTCCGTAGTAGGGCGCCTTGTCGATTCTCGAGAACATCGACTGCGTGCGCCCGAAGTCCTCGTCCTTCTTCTTGTCGAAGAACCCGTGCCAGCGCTCGACCGTGGCCTTGAGGTTCGTCTTGTCGACGCCGAGCTTGTCGGCGAGCTCGTCGAGCGTGTCGGCCTTTATGAAATAGCCTTGCGCTTCGTACTTCTTCATGAGCGCGGCGTTCTCGACGCTCGTACGGTCGAAGATGAGGAAGGCGACGCCGCCTTTCTGCTTCTTGATGTCGGCGCCGATCACGGCGGTGTTCCCGAGTTCGTTGGTGAAGCGCTTTCCGGTTTTGCCGACGAGAATCGCCCCGTTGTAGCGGACGTTCGTGAGCGACACCGCGCCGTGTCCCGTGTCGTAGGCGACGGTCTGGGGACCGGCGAGCGCCATGTTGTCGAGCTTCGCGCCGAGTTTCTCGGCCATGAGAATGCCGTCCCCTTCGGCGCCGACGCTCGCGGTCGAGGGATATCCCGCCCACTGGGGCGAGAAACGCTTGACGAGTTCGGGGTTCGAAGCGAAGCCGCCCGTGGCGAGAATCACAGCCTTGGCGGGAATCGTTTGCAGGTCCTTCGTCTTGATCGTCGCCTTCACGCCCGTCACACGGCCCGCAGCGTCGGTGACGAGTTCCTGAACGTCGGCGTTCGTCACGACGGAAATCCCGAGCGCGTCGACGCGCTTTTTGAGGACCGGAACGATCATCGCGCCGTAGGCGCTTCCGTCGGCGGGCGTCATTTGGGAACCGTTGATGACGCGCGACATGTCGGCGCCCATGGCGACGAGCCAGTCTGCGGTCGGGCCCGAGAGTTCGGCCAACTGCCTGATGTTGGCGCGGTCATGCTCGTCCGCTTTCGGAAAGCCCTTGAGGAGTTTCGCCTCGTAGTCCTTTGCCGAATAGTTCGGCTGCAGTTTCGAGCCGCCCGCATTGTAGGCGGTGGAGGCAAGAAGGGTCGTCCCGCCCACAAAAGGCAGTTTCTCAAGAATCACGACCTTCGCCTTGCCGTTCGAAGCTTCGTGGGCTTCAATGGCGGCCGCCATCCCGGCGCCGCCCGCGCCGACGACGAGAACGTCGGCCGAGAGCGTCTCGGCGCCTGCAACCGACGCGCAAAGAAAGCCCGCCGCGGCGAGAACCGCGGTGAGCGGACGAAGACCGGGCTTGTGAACGGGAAGTTTTCGCATGAGATTCTCCTTTTTGGCTCGAGAGGCTCCGGACCCGGAGGAGAGATCTGTTCCGAGTGTCGGACCCTCGAACGCATGTTTTTCGATTCCTCGATTATCAGGCGTCTCGAAAGAAGTCGACAAGGCTCAATACTCCCGAGGACACGCGGGCGGAAGATACGCCCGCCTAAGCACTTCGCCCGAGGGTAGGTTCGAACAAAGCCGATAGAATGGAAAAATCGTTCACGCTCAAGGATTTCGTCATGTCCCCCTCCGAATGGCTCGCTTTTGCCGGGATGAGCTTCGTCCTGGCCGTAGCGCCCGGCCCCGACAATCTTTTCGTTCTCACGCAAAGCGCCGTGTTGGGTGCCCGAGCGGGACTCTATGTGGTGTTGGGGCTCTGCGGGGGACTTCTCGTGCAAACGATCGCCGCGGCTCTGGGACTTGCGATCGTCATTCAGGAATTCCCCGCCGTCTTCTGGGCGATCAAGATCGCGGGCGCGGCCTACCTCTGCTACCTTGCCTTCATGGCGTGGACGCACGCCGAAGACGTGCCGGGCGAGGGCGGTGCGCTCGACCTCAAGCCCTGGCAGCTTGTTCGCCGCGGGGTCATCATGAACATCACGAATCCGAAGGTCCAGATCTTCTTTCTCGCCTTTTTCCCGCAGTTCGTGAAACCCGGCACCGAAGGCATGGCCCTCGCGCTGCAGATGATCGGGCAGGGCGCGATCTTCCTTTTCGCGACCGTCGTGGTGTTCTCGGCCTGCGCCCTGGGAGCGGGCGTTCTCGCCTCGGCCCTTCGCAATCCCAAGTGGGCGGGCCTTCTGAACCGCGCAAGCGCCGTGCTCTTTCTCGGTCTCGCCGTTTCGGCTCTCTTTGCGTAACGGGGACTTCGTGCTTAAGTCCCGCGTCGTGGACGTCTGTTTCGGGCAAATCCGTCAGGACGGTCCCTAGGCTGTCGAGCTCTTCTTTGCCTAAACTCATACGGGCCACCACACTCGTCCGCATGACAGTCCTCGACGACACGGCCTCACCCTTCATCGACTCCAACACGAGCGTCTGAAGCTCCGTAAAAATCCCGCAAAAGACCGCGTTCCGACTCGCCATTGAACCCGGAAAGCGGAGAGAAAAGGGTAAATTCCTAGAACCTCAGTTCTTCATAAAACGGAAGAGAGATTCTGGAAAGATTTTTATGAAATCCTTTGTTGGTATCCATTCTCATTTCCAAGATCGCCTGAACGCCAGAATCGTTTCCGAAGAGAAGGGAGGGTGTTTTGTAGAAACCGCGTTCCGATTTTTGCAAAAGAAAAACGCGACGGCAGGGAAATCCTGTCTACCCTCCGCGCCTTCCATGCTCTACAATCGAGACAAACTGGTATTTACCCTGAACGGGTAGGACCGCGGTGCAGCTCGCGGCCTCTCACAAGACGTCTCTCAAAGCGACCCTCTGCAGAACGGATTCGAATGCCGGCGTTCCATCCTCGCCGTTTCTTCTTTCGTCCTGCTCCGTCCGAACTGTTTTCATTGCTGCGGGAAGCGGACGGTTGCTTTGTCCGGCGTCTTTTGTCTTTTGGAAGGAGACTCTTTTTTATGATTACTCGTCGAAGCTTTCTGCGAAGCTCGGCTCTTCTCGGCTCCGCCGCCGGTTTTACGGCGTCGCCGATGAGCCGCGCGGTCGCGGCCGCTGCCGCCGACATTGAATCCGTCACGTGGTCGGCCTGCTCGATCAACTGCGGCAGCCGTTGTCTTCTGCGCTGCGCCTCGAAGAACGGACGCGTCATCCGCATTGAAACCGACAACACGGGCGACGCCCAGGCGGGCGTGGCCGAAGGTCAATTCCCGCAGGTCCGCGCCTGCCACCGCGGCCGTTCCATCCGCCAGCGCCTCTATTCGCCCGAACGCCTGAAGTTCCCGATGAAGCGCGTCGGCAAGCGCGGCGAAGGGAAGTTCGAGCGCATCTCCTGGGATCAGGCGCTCGATGAAATCAGCGCGCGCCTGAAGGACACCATCAAGAAGCACACGAACGAATCGATTCTTCTGATGCACGGTTCCGGGAACTACAGCCTCTTCAACAACCGCAACTGCACGTTCCGCTTCTTCAACCTCATCGGCGGCAACGTCGGCTGGTACTCCGACTATTCGGCAGCCTGCATCCAGAACATCTGGCCCTTCATGTTCGGCGGCTTCAACTACGGGGCGGTGCGCTCGAACAATCCGGGCGTCGGCTCCTACATGAGCCAGATCAAGAACGCCAAGCTCTACGTTACGTTCGGGAACAACCCGGCCGTCACGCGCGCTTCGGGCGGCGGTCAGACGTGGGAACTCGGCGAAGCCCTGCGCCTCGGCAAAGCCCGCATGGTCGTGATCGACCCGATCCGCACCGACACGCTCGCCGGCCGCGACGCCGAATGGGTGCCGATCCGTCCGGGCACCGACGCGGCGCTCGCCGCGGGCATGGCCTACGTGATGATTCGCGAAAACCTCGTCGATCAGGCCTTCCTCGACAAGTACTGCGTGGGCTACGACGAAAAGACCCTGCCGAAGTCCGCTCCAAAGGGAAGCGACTACAAGTCCTACATTCTCGGCGAAGGCGCCGACAAGACGCCGAAGACCCCCGAATGGGCTTCGCGCATCACGAACGTTCCCGTCGAAACGATCGAGCGCCTCGCGCGTGAAATCGCGACGACGAAGCCCTGCTTCATCTCCCAGGGCTGGGGTCCGCAGCGCCGCATGAACGGCGAAACGCAGTCGACGTCGATCGCGATGCTCGCGCTCCTCACCGGCCAGGTCGGTCTGCCGGGCACGAACACGGGCGCGCGCGAAGGCGACTCCTACGGCATCGACACGGGCTTCCCCGTCGGCAAGAACCCCGTCAAGGTTTCCTTCCCGGTCTTCCTCTGGCCCAAGGCCATCACCGACGCCAAGTCGATGACGGCGAAGAATTCGGCCGTGCGCGGTGCGGATCACCTCTCGCACAACATCAAGTTCATCTGGAATACGCAGGGCAACACCCTCATCAACCAGCACGGCGGGATCAATGCGCTTCGCAAGATCCTCGAAGACGAATCGCTCGTCGAAACGATCGTGGTGGTCGACAACCAGATGACGCCGAGCGCGAAGTTCGCCGACTATCTGCTCCCCGACACGATGAATCAGGAGATCGATGACCTCGAGGCCGACGCCTACGCCGTGGGCGACTACAACTACATCGTCGCGTGCCCGCAGGCCGCGAAGATCGAGTGGGAACAGCGCCAGAACTGGGAAATCATGCGCGAAATGGCCAAGCGCTTCGGCGTCGAAGACGCCTACACCGAAGGCCGCACGTACAAGGAATGGCTCCGCTGGGGCTACGAAGAAACCTTGAAGAAGGCCTCGAAGCTCGCCGACGCGAAGAAGTTCCCGAAGTTCGAGGAATTCTGGAAGCAGGGCGTAGTCAAGTACCGCATGGGCGACGACTCGGGCATCGTGCTCAAGGACTTCCGCGAGGATCCGGTGAAGCATCCGCTCCCGACCCCCTCGGGCAAGATCGAAATCTATTCCGAACGTCTCGCCGAAATCGCGCGCACGTGGGAACTCCCGAAGGAAAAGGGTCAGGAAATCCACCCGATTCCGCAGTTCATCGCCACGAAGGAAATGCGCGGTCAGGGCGACCCGACGGAAGAAAAGTTCCCGCTCGAGCTCTACGGCTATCACGGCGCGGGTCGCACCCACTCGACGTACCACAACGTTCCGTGGCTGCGCGCCGCGCATCCGGACCAGCTGATGATCAATCCGGTCGACGCCGAGCCCCGCGGCATCCGGACGGGCGACCGCGTGCGCGTCTTCAACGCCCGCGGAGAAATCGAAATTCCCGCGTTCGTGACGAACCGCATCATCCCGCACTTGGTGGCGCTGCCGCAGGGCGCTTGGTATTCGCCCGATGAAAAGGGCGTCGACAAGGGGGCGTGCATCAATACGCTCACGATGCTTGACGCCACGCCGCTTGCGAAGGGCAATCCCTCGCACACCAATCTCGTCGAAGTTCAGAAGCTCTAAGCAGGGGAGGATGAAATGAAGCAATACGGTTTTTATTTCGACGCCGCCCGCTGCACGGGCTGCAAGGCTTGTCAGATTGCCTGCGCCGACAAGAACGGACTCGAAGACGGGCGTTTCTTCCGAAACGTCCTTCCGTACGAATCGGGTTCCTGGCGTGAAGACCGCGCCACGGGCGCCTGGCATCAGGACGTCTTCCACGGATACGTGTCGGTTTCGTGCAATCATTGCGACGATCCGGCCTGCGTGAAGGTCTGCCCCACCAAGGCGCACGCGAAGCACCCCGAACTCGGGGGCCTCGTTCTGATCGATCCGAAGAAGTGCATCGGCTGCGGCATGTGCATGGCCGCCTGTCCGTACCACGCTCCGGTCCTCGACAAGAAGGCGGGTAAGATGACGAAGTGCGACGCCTGCGTCGACCGCATTTCGAAGGGCGGTCTTCCCGTGTGCGTCGAAGCCTGCACGCAACGCGCGCTTGACTTCGGCTACGTGGACGAACTTCGCGCGAAGTACGGCGAAGGCGCGCACATCGTGCCGCTTCCCTCGCCCAAGAAGACGAAGCCCAACCTCGTCGTTCATCCCGCCGCCAAGGCGAAGATCGTGGAATAACCGCACGATCCACGGCTTAGCCGCATAACCCAAAAGCCGCCCCGTTCGGGTTCATCCGTTCGGGGCGGTTGCTTTTTGTCGCCGCCAGCTCGGGCCTGAGGTTTTTCTGAATGGTTGTTCATGTAATTTTTCCGTAGCCTCAAAGCATATCGATCGAAAACGATCGGAACCGACTCACTCGACCAAAGGAGAAGCCTCATGAAAAACATTCGCCTCACGACCCTTGCGGTGCTCACCGCCGCCGCGATCGCGGGCAGCGCCTATGCGGCCGACGGAACCTTCCGCGGCACGGCCATGGGTCACAACGACGAAGTGATCGTCGACGTGACGATCGAAAAGGACCGCATCACGGACATCAAGATCGTCCAGACTTTCGAAACCCCGGCGGTCGCGGAAAAGCCCTTGGCCTGGATTCCCGAAACAGTCGTGAAGAACCAGTCGCTCAAGGTCGACCGCGTGAGCGGCGCGACCTTCTCGAGCCTCGCCATCCTCGGCGCCGTTCGCGACGCCGTGAAGAAGGCGGGCCTCGATCCGGCGAAGTTCATGAAGGGCGACACCATCCGCTACGTCGTCAAGGTTCCGACCGAACCCAAGGCCGACGTCGTGATCGTGGGCGGTGGCGGCGCCGGCATGTCCGCGGCCGTTGCGGCGGCCCGTGCGGGCGGCAAGGTCGTGGTGCTCGAGAAGATGAGCTTCTTGGGCGGCAACACCGTGCTCGCGGGCGGCGCTCTGAACGCGGCCGACCCGAAGCTGCAGGGCAAGCAAAAGATGTCCGAAGGCCAGCGCAAGATGGTTGAAGACCTCCTTGCCGAAAAGCCGAGGAACGAACTCCACGCCAAACTCATCGAACAGGCGAAGAAGGAATGGAAGGATTGGCTCGCGAAGTCTCCCGACGTGCTTTTCGATACGCCGACCCTGCATGCGCTTCAGACCTGGAAGGCGGGCGACTACGCGGCGAAGCTCGAACTCGTCGCGGAACTCGCGCGCATCGCTCCGGGGCAGGTCGACCGCCTCGAAAAGATGGGGCTCGAATGGAATCCCTACACGACGCAGTACGTGGGCGCCATCTGGCCGCGCTCGCACGACGCCAAGAACTTCAAGTCCGGCATCGGCTACATCAACACCTTCCGCGCGACGATCGAAAAGGAAAAGCTCCCCGTTGAAATTCTCTATCAGACGAAGGCTGAAAAGCTCATCGTTAAGGACGGCCGCGTCGTGGGCGTCGAAGCCACGGGCCCGAACGGCGAAAAGGTGACGGCTTCGGCCTCTAAGGGCGTGATTCTTACGACGGGCGGCTTCGGGGCGAATCCCGAAATGCGCATGAAATACGACACCCAGTGGGGCGGCAAGCTCGGTCCCGACGTCAAGACCACGAACAGTCCCGCCATCACGGGCGACGGCATGCGCATGGCCGAGGCGGTCGGCGCGAACCTGATCGACATGGGCTTCATCCAGCTTCTGCCCACGACCGACCCGGCGAACGGCAGCATTACGACGGCCGTCGCCGAAGGCACGTCCATGTACGTGAACAAGGAAGGGAAGCGCTTTGTGAATGAACTCGAACGCCGCGACGTTCTCTCGCGCGCCGCGCTCGCTCAGCCCGACGGCGTTTTCTACCGCATCACCACGGTGAAGAACGCCAAGGTCGACGAAAACGGCATCACGGCGCAGGGCCAGAGCATCAAGAGCCTTTTGAAGGCCAAGAAGGTCTACGAAGCGCCCACGATCGAAGAGCTCGCGAAGAAGGTCGGCATGGACCCGAAGGTTCTGGGTGAAACCGTGGCGAAATGGAACGACTTCTGCCGCAAGCAGACGGTCGACCCCGACTTCGGTCGCGCCTCCTGCACGCCGAACGTGACGCTCTACGAAGGACCGTATTACGCCGAAATGCGCGCCCCCGCCGTGCACCACACGATGGGCGGCGTGGAAGTCGACGCGCAGACCCGAGTCCTCGACAAGAACGGCAAGGTCATTCCGGGGCTCTATGCCGCGGGTGAAGTGACGGGCGGTCTGCACGGCACGAACCGCGTGGGCGGCAACGCCATTCCCGACGCGCTCGGCAACGGCCAGAAAGCCGGTGAAATCGTGATGGGCGTCGCCCGTTAAACGGGTTTCCCTGAAACGCAAATCGGGACGGAGAGGTTCTCCGTCCCGATGTTGTTTTTGAGGGGTGTCGGAAGGAATTCAGCGCCTCGGCGCTCCCTTTTGCAGACAGTCGGCGGGTAAATTCTCGCCCTTTCGCACGAAGCGGATCGGAGCGGGGCCCTTCGTCTTTCGGGCGGTGCAGGATTCGTTCGTGCATCCGCCGCAACCGCCCGACCCCCCGAGGATGCGGCGGCAGGCCCAGAGGACGCCCGCCGCAATCAGGAGCAATACGATCCAACTTGCCGCATTCACGTGAGGAGTCTCCGCATCAGAAGAAGGGCGCGGCGAGAATGCGGACGATCAACGCGACCACCCACGCGACCGCGCACTGCATCAGCACGACGCCCACGGCCCACTTGCCGCCCAATTCGCGGCGGATCGTGGCGATCGACGCGACGCAGGGCGTGTAGAGAAGACAGAAGACGAGAAGCGCGAGGGCCGAGAGCGGCGTGATCGCGGCAAGGAGCGTGTCCACCGATCCGAAGAGAACCGAGATCGTACTCACGACGCTTTCCTTCGCCATGAAGCCCGAGATGAGGGCCGTGGCGACGCGCCAGTCGCCGAAACCCAACGGGTCGAGCAGCGGGGCGAGTCCGCCCGCGACGACGGCGAGCATGCTTTCGTGCGAGCTTTCCACCGGGTTGAACTGGAAGTCAAAGGACTGCAGGAACCAAATGACGATGGTCGCGACAAAGATCACCGTGAAGGCGCGCTCCAAAAAGTCCTTGGCCTTTTCCCAGAGGAGAAAGAGAACGTTCTTCGCGCCCGGCATGCGGTAGTTCGGGAGTTCCATCACGAAGGGAACGGCCTCGCCCTTGAAGAGGGTCTTTCGCATCGCAAAGCCGAGGAGAACCGCCGTGAGAATCCCGAGGAAGTAGAGCGCCACCATGATCGCAGCGCCCGTTCCGGGGAAGAAGGCGGCCGTAAAGAAGCCGTAGATCGGAAGCTTCGCCGAACAGCTCATGAAGGGCGTGAGCAGAATCGTCATCTTGCGGTCGCGCTCGGAGGGGAGGGTGCGGCTCGCCATCACGCCCGGGACCGTGCAGCCGAAGCCGATGAGCATCGGAACGATGCTTCGGCCCGAAAGCCCGATCTTGCGCAGAAGCGTATCCATCACGAACGCGACGCGGGCCATGTAGCCGCTGTCTTCCAAAAAGGAGAGAAAGAAAAAGAGCGTCACGATCGTCGGGAGGAAGCTCAAGACGCTTCCCACCCCGTTGAAGACCCCGTCGATCAAGAGTCCGTGAATCGAGGAATTCACGGCCCAGGCCGTGAGAAGCCCGTCGACGATGTCGGTGAGCCACCCGATTGCGACCTCGAGGATTTCCTGCAGCCACGCGCCGATCACGTCGAAGGTGAGCCAGAAAACGAGCGCCATGATCGCGATGAAGGCGGGAATCGCCGTGTATTTGCCCGTCAGGATGCGGTCGATCTGAAGACTGCGCAGGTGCTCCTTGCTCTCATGCGGGCGAACGACCGTGCTGCGGCAGATGCGGTCGATGAAGGCAAACCGCATGTCGGCCATGGCGGCGGCGCGGTCGAGGCCGCGCTCGGCCTCCATTTGCTTGAGCATGTGTTCGATCGTGCGCTCTTCGTTTACGTCGAGCTCGAGCTGCTCGAGAATGAGCCGGTCGCCTTCGGCGATTTTGCTCGCCGCAAAGCGAACGGGGATTCCGGCCCGCTTGGCGTGGTCCTCGATGATGTGCATGATGCCGTGCAGACACCGGTGCACGGCGCCGCCGTGGTCTTCCGGACCGCAGAAGTCCTGTACGGCGGGCGGCTCCTGAAACTTCGCGACGTGAAGGACGTGGTCGACCAATTCGTCGATACCTTCGCCCTTGGCGGCCATGATCGGAACCACAGGAAGACCGAGGAGCGCTTCCATCTCGTTGATGCGGATCGATCCGCCGTTGGCGAGCACCTCGTCCATCATGTTGAGGGCGAGCACCATCGGGCGGTCGAGTTCCATGAGCTGCATCGTGAGGTAGAGGTTGCGCTCGATGTTCGTCGCGTCGACGATGTTGATGATCGCCTTGGGAGACTCCTTCAGGATGAATTCGCGCGAGATGATTTCTTCGTTCGTGTAGGGCGAGAGCGAATAGATCCCTGGGAGGTCGGTGACGAGCGTGTCGTCGTGTCCGATGATGCGGCCGTCCTTTCGGTCGACTGTGACGCCCGGGAAGTTCCCGACGTGCTGATTGGACCCGGTCAGACGGTTGAAGAGCGTCGTCTTCCCGCAGTTCTGATTCCCTGCGAGAACGAGCGTAAGTTCGGTTCCTTCGGGGAGGGGATTTTCATGCGACTTGACGTGATACTTCCCGCCTTCGCCGAAACCCGGGTGGAGAAGGTCGGCGCCGTCGGACGAAACGTTCGGGATGAGGGAGGGTGCTTCGTCTCGCACGTCCTCGATTTCAATTTCGGCGGCTTCGGCCGCGCGAAGCGTAAGTTCGTAGGCCTTGATGCGCACTTCGATGGGATCGCCCATCGGGGCGCGCTTCACCATCGTGACCGCGGCGTTGGGGATGAGTCCCATGTCAAGAAAGTGTTGGCGCAGAGCGCCCTGACCGCCCACTGTGCGGACGGTGGCGGTCTTTCCGATGGGAAGGTCGTTGAGGGTGATCGGGGTCGTCATGGTCGGCGGAATTCTATTTATTTTTGCGAAACGCGAATTTTAGCATTGTGACTCGGGGGTGTGCGTTGCACACGAACGGTATTGACCCGAGAGAAAAAGGCGGCGGCCCTTTCGAAGAGGATGTTTAAGAATGCCGGATGTGTTCCGTACGGCCGTCGGGATGCCGGACCGGAGATGGGACGCTCGAATGGTCCAAAGGCGGGAGAGGTCGGCGTGAGGGACTGCGGGCGAGATTCGTTGTGGGAAGAGCGGAAGGAAGAAAAAGGAAGGCGTTGCTACGGACGAAGAGGGACCCGAAGACGATTCGGCCCGGGGCGGGCCCGGGCCGAAAGGGAGCGGAATGGATCAGAACCGAATCACTTCGTCGCGGTCGGGTTCATCGCCGCCGCGATGTGGGCGCGAACGCCCGCAGGCAAAGCCGCGTCGTCGATCGTGAATTGATCCGAGTGATTGTTCGGGGCGTTCTTCACGCCCGGCTTGTCGACGCCGAGGAACATGAAGACGGACGGAACCTTCTCGGCAAAGAAGGAGAAGTCTTCGCTCGCGCCCGGGTTCCACTTGGAGATTTCGGCGTCCACCCCGAAGTTCTTGAGGTTAGAGACGGTCGTCGCGGCGAGCGCCGGATCGTTCCAGGTGACGGGGTAGATTTCGATCAACTTCGTCTTCGCTTCGGCGTCGCCCGCGCGGGCCGTGCCGTCCGCCACTTCGGGGATGCGCTCGAGAAGCTTCGCGCGGATGTCGGGGTGGTTCGAGCGAATGGTGCCCATCATGTAGGCGGAGCCGCTCATGACGTTTCCGGTTTCGCCCGCCGTGAGTTTGCCGACCGTGATGACGCCCATGCCCTTCGTGAGGTCGATGTTGCGCGAGACGATCTGCTGCAGCGCCACGACCGTCTGCGAGGCGGCGAGCGTGGCGTCGGAGCCCGTCCAGGGCATTGCGCCGTGGGCCTGCGAGCCTTTAATGTTGATTTCAAAGGCGTCGGCGCTGTTCAGGGCGGCGCCCTGCGAGACGAGGATCTTCCCCGAAGGCGCGCGAGCCATCACATGAATTCCGAAGGCGTTCTTGACGTCGTACTTTTCGAGCACGCCGTCCGCCACCATGGCCTTGGCGCCCGAGAGACGGGGCTTCTCGGCCGTGAAGGGATTCTCGATCGAGTCGCCTTCTTCCGCGGGCTGGAAGGCGAAGATCACGCGGCGGGGCACGTCGGTCTTGTGCTTTGCGAGAATCTGCGCGGCGGTGAGGAGCATCGCCATGTGGGCGTCATGCCCGCACATGTGGGAGACGTCCACGCCTTCGCGGCCCCAGTAGGTTCCCTTCACTTGACTCGCATAAGGGAGCCCCGTGCGTTCCTTGATCGGAAGGGCGTCGATGTCGGCGCGAAGAAGGATCGTGTCCTTCTTCTCGGGATTCAGAATGCCGAGTACGGCCGTCGGGGCGTTCTTCGTGCCGACGACGGTCTCGATGCCGGCTTCCTTCAAAATCCGAACGATTTCGGCCTGCGTCTTCACTTCCTGATTGCCGAGTTCGGGCATGGCGTGAAGCTTGTGGCGAAGCGCCGTGAGGTCGGACTCCGCGGCCTTCACTTCGCCCTCCACCCAGGCGGGCGCATGCGCGGCGAGCGCCGGCACGGCTGCCAGAAGAAGAGCGAGAAATGCAGTCTTTTCAATGCGGGGATGCGTCATCTTCTGTTCCTTCTGTTTTCTAAGACGATCCCTCAGTATCGCACAATCTTTTCGCGAAGATTGTCCATCGGTTTACGGCCGTGTCCCCAAGTTTGATGCCGGTCGGTGCTCAACGCGGAGACGAAGGTCGGTTTTACGGACCTTTGCGGCATTTTTCCCGATCTGTCGTGCATGACCCAACAATTGTCGGGTGAACTTCTCATCGGAAGAAGATGCCGATAGGCGAGTCCGATGCAAAACTCTCCTCTTTTCGTAACGAAACGTGAGAGGGATGGGAGCGCCGCGCGTGCCGGAGAGTTTGATCTGGCTTTTGAATACTGTTGCGGCGGAAGATAATTTGAGTGACGGTGGGACGCATGGTGCTGTTGGTTTTTTCAACTCCTTCTGCTGGGCGCCTGTGGGCGTTCAACACTTTGTTACTTTCCGAGGATTTGGAAATACCTTCCGATGAAGCATTTGCTACATTTCAATCATCGAAAGGGACTTCCAAGGTCTATTCGAGATTCAGCCAAGGGTTGAGTTTTTTTGAGGGTTTGGATTCGCCGCGGAGCTTCGGTTCTGCGGCGCTTTTTTTTGATGAAAGAAAGAGTTTGACTTTCATCGTGTGGGGCGAATGTCGGTCCTCCATATTTTCTTTAGTTCCTGAGCGGCACTTAAAATGGTGCTCGCAAAGGGGGGCTCGTCAAAGTTCTCCGGTTGGGTTGGTGTTCTCCGAGAGGATTTTATAAGCGGATCACCCCATGCCGTTGTCGACGACGGATCCGTTGGCGCTCTGTCCGGTGCGTTCAGAAAAAGAAAAACGGGCACCTATGAGAAGTTCCCGTCAAAAAAATTGGCTACGAAGTCGCCGTCTTCACCCTGCATGGTGAAAGTCAAATTCTTTCATGAAAAAAGTCTTCCGACTTATTTTTCGTGACAGCCGGCATCGCCGCACTTCTGGAAGTTTTCCATGTGATGGCAGCCGTAGCACATCGAAAAGCTCGTCGGAACTGCGGGCTTGTAGTTGGCGGGAGGAGGCAGAGGATGCTCTTCGTGGCAACCCGTGCAGTTGGGCGGAACCTTGGCGCCTTGATGGGGGTTTGCGGCCTTGTCGTCGAGATAAACGTGGGGCTGAACCTTGTCGCCGAACTCGTCCGTCCAGTTTTCCGTTTTCTTCTGCAGGGCTTCGAAGGGACCGTGGCACTGCAGGCAGTCCTGCGGGGTCATGGCCGCGTACGAGGCTCCCGCGAAGACGAGTGCGGTGAGAAGGAAGGCGCTTTGGGCGATCGTGGAAACGCGCATGAGTTTCTCCATCTTGGGATCGGATACGCCCGCTCTTGTTCGAATGAAACCAAGGGCGGGCGCGGGTCTCGTGAAGGGCGGGGTTCACCCCGCCCGGTAGGCGATCAGAGCTTGGCGAAAGTGTTGCCGAGAACGTAGGCCTGGATCAGACCGCGGGAGAGGCCGTGCATGGACGAGCCGCCCGTGATTTCCCCCGCCGCATAGAGGCCGGGGATGGCGTTGCCGTCCCAGTCGAGCACCTGGCAGTCGGTGTTGACGTGCAGACCCGCGTAGCAGTCGTGCAGCGTCACCGAGGTCCAGGCCGCGTAGAAGGGACCCTTTTCAATCTTGTGCTTCGGCGTCGGCTTGTCGAAGTCCGGGTCCTTGCCTTCGTCGACGTAACGGTTGTAGTTGCGAACCGTTTCGGCCAACACCTTCGGATCCATCTTGTGGCTCATCCACGGATTCGTGTTGATCTTCTCGGCCAGTTCTTCAATCGAGTCGGCCTTGAAAAAGTACTGCGGGTCGACGGACTTTTCGTTCACGCGGATGCGTTCGCGCTTGATCGTTTCGCTGTCGAAGATCGCCCACTGAGGACCGGCCGACCAGTCGGGAGCGTGCGAGCCTTCGTTGATCTGGAGCGCCGCGGCGATGAAGTTCACCGGGTTGTACGGCGTGCGCTGCGTGTTGCGCCAGTTGCCCTGGACGTACGGGTTCTTGTCTTTGTCCTTGAAGAAGGCGCCGTTCGTGCCGTCGAGCAGACCGCGGGTGGAGTTGGCCGTACCGTAACTCGTAAGCGCCGCGGAGTCGGCCTTGAGGCCCGCGGAACTCGTTTCTTCGAAGAAGCGCTTGCCGACCCAGTTGACGACGATGGCGTTCTGCCAGTCGCGCAGCGACACGCCGGAGTGCTTGACGAGCGGGAAGATCGGGGATTCCGGAGCCCAGCGCAGATAGGTGTCGCGCACGCCGATCACGGCGCCGCGGGTGAGCGAAATGGGCCGTTCCGTATAGGCGTTCGTCATGCCCCAGAGGCCGGCGCCCACGCGGATGGCGGCGAGCGTGCCCGAAGCGTCCTGCGGCGAATATTCGCAGGCGGCCGAAGCGAATTCCTTCGTGAGGCGCGGATCGATCATGCGGCGGAAATTTACGTTGTCGGTGTAGCCGGCGGTCGCGAGAACGAGGACCTTCCTGGCGTGGACCGTGATTTCCTTTTCTTCGCATTCGACGTTGCCGTCGGAGCGGAAGCTCTTCAGACGCGTGCCGTCGGGAAGAACCTTGGGCGAGAAGTGGGCGCGGATGCCGCAGCAACGACCATTTTCGCCTTCTTCACGCAGGATTTCGTCCATGTAGTAGTTGAGAAGGAACTGAACGCCCGCCTTGCGTGCGGCGTCTTCGAGGCTGCGCATGAGAACCTTGCCGGCCGTGCCCGCGGGGGCTTCGAGCGAAGCGCCCTTCGTCCACGAGAAGTGCAGTTCGCGCGGCGCGGAGCAGCCCGCACCGTAGGCGCCCGCATTGTCGGGCTTTTTGTCGAGAAACGGCACGCCGATCCGGACGAGCCAGTCATAGGTCGGAACCGAGTTGTAGGCGATCATGTGAGCCTGGTCCCGATCGTTGAAGCGGTAGTCGGGAAAGCCGTTCGGGAGAGTTACGGACCAGTCGACGAGGTCTTGGAAGAAGGCTTCGGGCGAGTCTTCGATCCCGTACTTCTTCTGCGCGGCCGTGCCCCCGCCGAGGAATGCGTGAAAATCACCCGAATTTTCATGTAATTCTTCCTTTCCGTGAGGCAGGTATTGATAAAGCTGGCGTTTACGATCTTTTGGACTCCGCTGGTCTACAGTTGCCTGCCTATTACGAGTGGCGATCGCGTTCGGGATGTACCTTCTGCTTTTTTCAGCAGAAGATCGAATGGGTGCATTTGCTCGAACACCATCCTGACAAGTTTAAGGAAGCCATGGCGTACGAGAAAACAGCTCTGGGTGGCGGTTCGCCTTTTACCTGGTCTCAGGGCGAATCTCTAGCGGAACTTTCTCGTCCGGAACGGATTGCTCAGATCAAAGCTGATTACGAAAAGCGGCTGGCTGCCCAGAAAAAAAGCATACCGATCAATCCTCTGAGAGTTGGACTTGAACATCTCGACATTGATGATCTTTATGGTGAAGATGAAGGGGGAGGGGCTTGCTCCATTTGTACGAAATAAACCGTAACGCTTGGAGTTAGGTACTTCCTTTGTAAGCGGCAGCTTTGGGTAA